>DASXQR010000214.1:0-7947 GCA_036507075.1 Acidobacteriota bacterium
GACAAGGATTAAACGAATTGTCGGTGCGGCGGCTGTCGCCCGCCTGAAAAAGCGGGCGGGCTTTATCTTATCAGAGAGCCGCAATTCCCACGGCTGCGCTTCGCTGCGCCGTGGGCTACAGGCTGGCGCCCGCCAAAAGGCAGCGGGCTGGTGATCCACGGCTATTTAACTAATCGCCTTCTCGCAATCCCAAGAACTAATTTGGACAGGCGTGCACGTGGTCGTAGACGCTAAACGTCGACGTTGACGTGATCGACTTTTGTGGGTACTTCTCCATACCTCTGTGGTGAACTGTGTTTTTTGAGCGCCAAAAGGCGCATTACATCTGAAAGCATCACGCGGGCGCTTGTCCTTATGCCTGCCAATTCGGCTTGTGGGGCCATCTTCCAGAATAGTTCGACCGTGCGTTCGCAGGTCGGCAGAGGTTCAAACCGGTATGTTCGAGCATGCCGGTTCGGGCGGCATGCCGCATGAAACTTTCCGGTCGTGTACAGCAGCACGGCAACGGCCCACCCGGCCATCGTGCTGCTGTTGATTTGACTCTGGCCGGCTGCCTGCACACTGAAATCGTTTTGCAGCAGGGTAAGGGTATGTCGAAGCTCCGACTCCCAATCGCCGCGGTCCAGTCTCTCTTTGAGAAAATTAACCAGGCGCGTGAGTCGAAAAACCGTGATTCTTTCCAGCCGGGTCGATGCCCCGGTTTCCATGAAAAATGTGCTGGAACGCAATAAATCCCAGTTTTCCGGAACATAAGCGGCAAGTTCGTCAAACAGTTCCGTGCCTGGAGAAACATAAAAAACTGAAGGTCCTACCAGCACCGGTTCTGCCGCCAGCGCAAACAGAGTTTCCAGCATGCGGCTTCGGTCATCACCGGGGAGCCCCAGAATGAAATAAGAAATACATTCCAGTTGCGCTTCGCGGGTGGCGCGCACCGTTCGGCGGAATCCCGCAAACGAGACCGGGCGCTTCAATTCGCGGATTTTGTCCGGCTGCGATGTCACCAGCGAAAGGTTGATTTGCGAGAAGCCCGCCTGTTTCATTCTCTTCAGCAAAGAGGGCCGGAGGTGGCTGGCGGTCAATCCATTCATGGCCGAGAAACGAAGCGTTGCTTCGCCGAAACGATCCAGCACCGCCGTCATGATTTCTTCGGCGCGCGCCTGATCAAAGGTGAAGTTGTCGTCTTCGATATCGAAGTGGCGGATGTCGTATCGCTCCAGACATTCTTCAATTTCCCGCACTACGTTCTCCACAGACCGGACCCGGAAAGCATGTCCCATTGTTTGCTGAACCGAACAGAATGTGCAGCGGTACGGGCAGCCGCGGCTGGTGATCAGCATGGTGCTTCTGACCCCGTTGATCCGGTAGCGATCCAAATCGATCAGGTGCCGCGCCGGGAAAGGAAGTTCGTCCAAATTCTGAATGGCCTGCCCGGCACAGACGGCGCCTTGACGCAGGGAAGACCGATCTGTTGTCGAGGCAATCCATTTCAAGAACGAGTACTCACCCTCGCCTTGGAATACAACGTCGAAATTTCCCTGGCCGAGCACGCGGTGGGGAACTGCCGTGGCATGTGTTCCTCCCGCCGCTATCGGTTTGCCCGGGTGATGTCGGCGGATGATGGCCGCCACATGATTCGACTGGGAGAAAAAGGGCGTAAACATGCAGGAGACGCCGTAAGCATCGAAGTCTGCCCCCGACAAAATGCTCTCGACTTCCTGCCAGCGACAACCGAAATGATAGTAATGCTTGAAGGCGCGCAGCGGACTCTGGTCGCGCAGCAAAAAGTGGGCTTTCAGGTAACTCATCGCGTCAGGACAGGGTGCGGCATGCTTTTCGCGCCAGGAGAGAAAATCAAAGATCTTGACGTGATGCCCTGCCGATTCGAGCATTCCCGCCAGATAGAGCAGGCCCACGGGCTGGGTGCGGATAGACGTCTGGTAGAAATCTTCCACGGGCGGCTGGATGAGTGCGACCTTCATCGCCGTGAGTAAATCACAAAGCGTCGAAATTTCGAAACATTGCAGCCCTGCTACCATCTAATTAGACAGAATTGTGTTTTGAGCTCTGGAGGCTCTATGAAAGCTATTGCAGGGAAATTATTTATGGCCGCCGCGCTGGTGCTTGGATTGAGCGTGACGGCATATGCCCATGACAACAAAGGTTCGGGAAGCAAGGAGGCTTCTTACCGAACAGGCTACGACGACGGTTACCGCGACGGGCTTCTTCACGGTGAGGACGACTACCGCAGAGGCGTCGGATATGACCCAAGCAGCCAGGAACTGAAGAAAACAAACACCGGACGCAAGATTGACCATAAAGGTGACTACAAGAAGGGATACCGCGAGGGTTATCTGTCCGGTTACCGGGAGGGCTACGAAAGACGCGGGGCGAACAACCGGGGCCGCTATCCAGACTCGCGCTACCCGGATAACTCGCGCTACCCGGATACCCGTTATCCCGGCGGTCAATATCCGAATTCCCGCTATCCGGATACCCGTTACCCCGGCAGCCAATATCCATCGAATTCGCGCTACCCGGATTCCCGAAACAACACTGCATTCGACATGGGACTCCGTCAGGGTTACGAGGACGGTGTGGAAAAGGGACGCTCGGATTACGATAAGAATCGCAGCCCTGATGTGAATCGTCACGACTGGTACCGCAACGCCGATCACAATTACCGTTCCAGCTACGGCAGCAAGCGCGATTACCAGGCCGGCTACCGGCAGGGTTTCGAACAGGGTTACTACGACAATATCGGGAATTATCGCGGTTCAAACCGCCGTGGCTCGGTCTGGGACCAGATTCTGGGTCGCCGGCCGTAAGCCAAAAAAAATCACCACAAAGACACAAAGAACACAAAGACAGATCTCTTTGTATTCTTTGTGTCTTTGTGGTGATGAATCCTTTCACAAGTTCTGCCCCTCTCCTCCCCTGCGGTATACTGTCGGTTTTTGACCGGGGTATCCCTTGCCTGCAGATGGACTCTCTCTGTTAAGACAGCGCCGCAAACTGGTCACGGCTGGAATCCTGGCCGGCATGTATCTGGCGGCTATGGAAAACACCGTCGTCACGACCGCCATGCCCACGGTGGTTGCCAAGCTGGGCGGATTGGAAATTTACAGTTGGGTCTTTTCGATTTATCTCCTCACCGCCACTGTGTCCATTCCGGTGTGGGGAAGACTCTCGGACATGCACGGCCGGCGCCGGCTCTACCTGGTGGGAATCGGGGTATTCCTTTTCGGATCGCTGTTGTGCGGGCTTTCAGCCAGCATGTTTCAATTGGTTTTATTCCGCGCCGTTCAAGGAATCGGCGCCGGGGCGCTGGTTCCTATCGCGCTTACCATCATTGGAGAGATTTACACCTTCGACGAGCGGGGTCGAATGCAGGCCGTGTTCAGCAGTATCTGGGGGTTTGCCAGCATTACCGGGCCGATCCTGGGCGGTTTCATCGCCGATCATTTTTCCTGGCGTTGGGTTTTTTTTATCAACCTTCCCATCGGCCTGGCTGCGTCGATCATGGTCGGTCTTTTTTTCTCCGATCATGTGTCCATCGAGGCGGAGCGCCGGTCCGGGTTGCGTCGCGGAATGCTGATGGCAATATCGCTGGCGTTGTTCCTGCTCTACCTGATGGAGGCAGGGGAAGCCAACCAGTGGCTGCATTGGAAGGTTTTTCCACTGCTGCTGACCGCCGTTTTCTTGTTTGTACTCTATCTCAATCTCGAACGACGTTCGGAGCATCCATTCATCCCGCCTCAACTCTTCAGATACAGGATGTTCGTGGCGGCTTCTGCCAACGGCCTTTGTATCGGGATGATCCTTTTCGGCCTGCTGGCATTTCTGCCTCTGTTTGTTCAGGTGGTCCTGAGAGGCTCAGCCACCGAGGCGGGTCGCGCAGTGACGCCTCTGTTGTTAACGTGGGTGGCTGCTTCCGTCATTCTGGGCCGGCTGCTGCGCCGCACAGGATTTCGTAAACCGGCACTTTACGGAATGTTACTGCTGATTATCGGCACAGGGATGATGGCTCTCAGCGACCGGGGACCTTCCCATCATACGGTTATCTTATCGATGACTCTGCTGGGCGCGGGAATGGGGATGAATGCGCTGCCGATGCTCATGGCGGTGCAGAGCGTCATGCCGCCGGAGTTGCTCGGAATCGCGACGTCAGCTACTCAGTTCTTTCGCAGCATCGGTGGGGCTTTTGGTGTTGCCATTGTGGGCTCGGCGTTTCACACTCACGTGTCGGCCGCCTTGAGGCAGGAACCAGCCGCCGTGGCAAAGTTGTTCCAGAATCCGGAAGCGGTGATGTACTCAAGCCATACAGTGGATCCCGCACATCTGGCCCGGTTCCGCGAAATCATGGCTTCCGGGCTTCAGCAGGTCTTTCTGATCATCTTTGTATTGAGCCTGGTATCCTTCATTTCAGTTTTTCTGGTTCCCAGGGAAGTGGAACTCCTGGCGCCAGAGGCGGAGCTGAAGGAGCCGACGACAGTGGAATAGCGCGGTTGGAAAAAGCTTGAACCGCGAAGAACGCGAAGAACGCTAAGAACTCCTTTTCAGTCCGGCAGTTTAAATGTTACTGCGCTTTACGTGACAGTTCTCGGGAACTTTCAATTGTGTGCAGTCAGCCGGTTGTTGGGACCCATGATGAGCTTCGCGTTCTTCGCGTTCTTCGCGGTTCAAGCTTTTTGACTTTCTTCTATCGGTCCCCGTATTCCGCAAACGAGCTGATGGTTTCCCAGAGGCGCACGCAGCGGACGGGAAAGTTCTTTGAGACGGCGTGCTCGTAGATCATTCTTGCGATGTTCTCCGCTGTGGGATTTGAATTGATTTCCACATAAGGCTCCTTGCGCTCCCTGAGCAGCGGGATGATCGGATCTTCGCGGCAAAGGATCATCTTGTGATCCAACTCGGAATTAATCCAGCTTTTGATCTGCTGCTTGATTTCTTCAAAGTCAACAACCATGCCACGGTCATCAAGGGCCGCACTTTGCAGTTCGATTTCCACGCGTCCGTTGTGGCCGTGCAGATTCTTGCACTCGCCCTGATAATTAAGCAGCCGGTGCCCGTAGCAGAAATCAATTACCTTGGTTACACGATATATTTGAGACATCAGTAGACCAATCTCCCCCCGTCGACGTAAATCAGTGTTCCGGTCATGTAATCGCCGCCTTCGATAATAAAGGCGACCGCCCTGGCGACGTCCTCCGGTGTTCCCAGCCGCCGCAGCGGCGTTTTCTGCAGTACGCTCTGGAGCTCTTGTTCGCTCAGATCATCCGGCCACAGCACGGGGCCGGGAGCTATGGCCATCACGTTGATACGCGGTGCCAGTGTCTTTGCCAGACCTTTTGTCAGGGCGATCACTCCCGCCTTGGAAATACAGTAAGGAATGTAGTTTACATACGGACGCTCCCCGGCCCAGTCTGCGATATTGATGATTCTTCCTTCATGTCCCGATTGCAGCATGCGGCGGCCGACGAAAAGAGAGAGGAAGAAAGGACCCTTCAAATTAGACTCAATAGTCAAATCCCAGTCCGGCTCGCTGACAGTGTCAAAAGGAGTCTTGAAGAATACCGCTGCATTGTTTACCAGCACGTCGATCTGGCCGAAGCGCGAGTACACCTGATCGACCATGTTTTGAATCGATGATACCTCGCGTAAATTGCATTGAAACGTTTCAGCGCGGCCACCGAGTTTTTCGATGTCCCGGGCCGTGGTTTCCGCTTCCACGCGCGACAGATTGTAATGCAAGGCGATCTCCGCGCCTGCCGCCGCCAGGTGCAGCGCGATGACCCGCCCCACTCGCCGCGCCGCGCCTGTGACCAGAATGCATTTGTCTTGAATTTGCATCGACAGTTCAATGGCTCCGAATCAGGATCGGATTTTCTCCGCGGCGTACACTGTGGCATCCGGAACGCCGGCGGCTTTGAAATAACGACGTCGTTCCGCGCACTTGTTGCAGCGGCCACAATGCGTGTACTGCTGCGGATTGATGCACGAAAAGGAAAGATGGAGCGGAGCGGCGGCCGCCAACGTGATCACCTGCTCTTTGCCCAGGTCGCGGAAGGGTGCGTGGATTTCAAACGGTTGATCAAAGGTAAACGAGATGGCCCGGGCCATGTTGCTGAAAAACTCCAGGCGCGCATCCGGAAAAGGGTTGCCGCGCAATGTCCCTACTGCCAGTGCGCTCAATCCGTGAAGATTGCAGTAAACGGCGCCCTTGGAGAGCAGCAACAGGTTGCGCCCTGGGAGATACACAGATTCATCTGCACTGTTGTCGTCAGGTATTTCGCTGCCGCCCCGGCTCCAGTGATTGCGGTAGATTTCAGCTACGGGCATCTCCAGGACAACCAGCGAGTGGAGATCAGCAAGTGCCGTAAGGCTCAAAAACTTACGCAGCCAGTAAAGTTCTGCTTCTTCCCAGATCAGGCCGAACCGCACATAGATCGGGGTGATCCGCGCCCGGCGGCTACCGAGAAACGCCAGCGCGCATGATTCGATGCCGCCACTGCACAGCAATCCAAAAGGCTTTTCAGGCAGGTGAAGCATGTCAAAAAATGAGCCGTAGAGACGCGACATGTCGCGTCCGAGCTAAGACGCGGCATGCCGCGTCTCTACGCCTGAAAACCTCCGAAGTCGTTAACCACCAAGGCACCAAGCCAGGCATTTCAAATCGGCAAAGCGAATTACAACAGTGCCGATCCGCTGAAATCATCAGTTTGATTCTCCGGCTTATTTACTATAAAAGCGCTCGCCCAGCTTTCGCTCGTCAGGGACGCCGAGCTTCATGGCTTTTTCGTAGTGCTTTTTTCCTCGTGCCGGGTCAGCCATGGCATACAGGAACGCCAGCGCGTAATGCGCTTCCCCGTAGGTATCTTCGATGTCAATGGCCCGCTGATAACTCTGCAGAGCTTCCTCCATTTGACCCTGGTTGAAGAGGGCATAACCAAGACCGCGATAGCTCTCCACAGATTTCTTGTGCTTCTGCAGAACCTGTCTGAATTTCGCTTCGGCCTGGGCGTAATTACGCCCGGAGGCCTGGACTGTGAAGGTGAGGCGATAAGCCTCTTCAAAAAGCTGCCTGGATTCGCTATCCGGCAGTTTGGCCAATCCCTTGTTCATGTCTTCGACACTGGCAAGGCCGGTGAGCTTTAGAGGCAGCACGTTCCCTTCTTCTACCGGACCGGCGGGCTGTGATTGTGCGAACGGTGCGCTGGCCGGTTGCGGAGACGCTGGGGCAGGCGCATCCGTGCTGCCTGGAGGCTCGGGCCCCTGTTTCTGACCGCAGGCAGGAAGGAGGGTAATTAACAAAACAGTTGCGCTTAGGAATAATTTGTTCACTTCTGTTGCCTCAGGTAATGATCAGAGCCGTCCAGCCAATCTGCTCTGATGGGGCTGAAAACGTCGATGCCCACCATATCTGCGACCGCATACGCGGAATGCGGTACATTGGAGGGAATCACGATAGTTTCGCCCGCATTGAGAACAAAGTCCTCTTCCCCCACCTTGAAGCGAAGGGCGCCTGAAATGATATAACTGATCTGCTCGCTTTCGTGGTGGTGTTCCGGGACTACAGCTCCTTTGTTAAGGTACAGGTAAGCCATCATCACATTCTTTCCCGTCACCAGTTTGCGCGAGAGAAAATCATTCACACGTTCTGCCGGCATTTCCTCCCATCGGTGTATTTGCATAATACCTCCCTTGGTCCGTAGTCCGTTGTCAGTAGTCCGTTGTCCGTAGTTTGTGTCCTTTGTGTCTTTGTGGTTCAAAGCTTTTTTGACCACAAAGGCACAAAGAGCACAAAGTACTGTGAACACCTCAGGACATCGTTGACACTTTGACCTCACAACATCGTTGACACTTTTTTTGGTTTTTAACAACAAAGAAATGAAGACCGTACCAGTAGTAGGGCCTGTGGGAAAGTGGGAAGGCGCGTTTTTTGCGGCT
>DASXQR010000215.1:0-10661 GCA_036507075.1 Acidobacteriota bacterium
CTGAGGGCCGTCTCTCTGCGGTGCCCTGCCAAGCTGAGACGGCCCTCAGGCCGTCTCTCCCTTGGTTGCGGCTTCGCCGCGCTAAGCCTCTGTGGTGAAGTCCTTTCGGCCGCGCCTACCTGGAAAAGATCTCTTCGAAAAAGGTCAGTGCCCGTGGATCTTTTGACTGGCCCAGCCAGAACATCGCCTGCTTTCTTACTTCTGGGTTGTTGTTAGTGCAGGCCACCTGAATCAAAAGCGGCACTCCTTCGTCCTTGGGCAGTTGGCTGAGGGCGAATACCGCCCGGCGCTTTACTTCGGTTTCCGGATCGTCCCGGATGGCGCTGGTAATGGCCTCCTGCGCCTTCTTTCCCGCTTTCTGCGCCAGCCAGAACAGGGCCTGGCCCCGCACCTTGGGGCTTGAGTCATGACGCGCCGCATTGATGATTTCCCCTACCCCCTCCGGCTCCTTGCTGACATAAAGCGCGAAGACCGCCTTGTCGCGGATGTGTTCGCTCGCATCATTGCGCACCAGTGTTCGCAATATTTCAAATCCACGCCGGCCGCACCGAGCCAGAATGTCGCTCGTTCGCGCAGTTTCTCGGGCTGGCCAGCGCGCAGTTCACGGCAATCCGGTAGAGCCAGGTACCGAAGTTGGAACGCGATTCAAACCGGTCAAGCTGCCGGTAGGCTCGAAGGAAGGTTTTCTGAACCACGTCTTCCGCGTCCTCTTCATTCCCAGTGATCCGAAATCCCAGTCGGAAAATGTGGGGACTGTGGCGTTCAACGAGCAGACGAAAAGCGTCTGAATCGCCGCTGCGCGCCTGTGCGACAACCGTCGCATCGCTCCCTTCCATTCATCTCCTTAGACGATGGGTAAAGCCAGAGGTTAGCCGGAAAAAATATGCTGGTCCATGCCTTTAAGTCTTTGTGACCTTTGTGCCTTTGTGGTGAACCCGCTTTTTGACCACAAAGGCACAAAGGGCACAAAAAGAACTCCCCGGGGTCTAAGAAATCCCAGACATAGCCGTTATCGCTTCAGGACGGTGGATATGGGCTTGGACAGGGAGTCAATTATGATGCAGCGTTTGAAGGTCTCAAGTGTACTCGCAGGTATTCTAACTCTCAGTTTTCTGCTCACAGTCTGGGGAGCTGAAAACTCCGACGCGCAGAGAAAAAGGCAGGCGGCGCAATCCGCTGCCGGTTATTCCCGGGCCACGGCCGGCAGTCTTGAGATCCTGGATGACGCGCGGCGCCCGGTCGGTTCGTGCCCCTTGAAACACACCGATGTGAAGGCGACCATCGGCGGGTTTCTAGCCCGCGTCGACGTCACGCAGGAATTTGAAAATGTCTCGCCCGAAAAGATTGAAGCTGTTTATACCTTTCCGCTCTCGCAGAACTCGGCGGTGGACGACATGACCATTTATGTCGGTAAGCGCACTGTTCGAGGCACGATTAAACGGCGGGAAGAAGCGCGCGCCATTTATGAGGCGGCAAAGTCGTCGGGCCATGTTGCCGCGCTTCTCGATCAGGAGCGCCCCAATATCTTTACTCAGTCAATCGCCAACATTCTGCCGGGCGAGAAGATCAAGGTAAAGATCAGCTACGTGGAAATATTGAAATACAACGACGGCTCCTACAAGTTTGTGTTTCCCCTGGTCGTGGGCCCGCGCTACATTCCCGGCAATCCGGCAGGGAAGACGGGCGGCGGTTGGGCGCCCGATACGGACCGCGTCCCTGATGCATCCCGCATCACTCCCCCTGTGACTCCGGAGAACACCCGAGCCGGTCACGACGTTTCCATCCTAGTGAAGCTCGACGCCGGGGTTCCGATCGACGCATTGCGGTCAATGCAGCACGATGTCGATGTGAAGCGCGCCACAAACTCAACGGCTGCCCTGGTGCTGCGAGACAAGGCGGTTATTCCCAACAAGGATTTTGTGTTCGAGTATGACGTCGCAGGGCGCAATATCGAGGAGGCGCTTCTGACACACTACTCGAGCAAGCTGGGCGGTTTCTTCACCATGATCCTGCAGCCTCCCGAGCGCGTGACAGTGGCCGAAGTCACGTCTAAAGAACTGGTCTTTGTGCTGGACACCTCCGGTTCCATGCAAGGTTTCCCCATCGAAAAGGCCAAGGAGACGATGAGTCTGGCGCTGAACAGCCTCTACCCGCAGGATACGTTCAATCTGATCACATTTGCGGGAGACACCCACATTCTGTTTCCAGAGCCGGTTCCCGCGACTCGCGAGAACCTTCGAAAGGCGCAGGAGTTTCTGGCATCGCGAAGCGGCAGCGGCGGAACAGAAATGATGAAAGCCATCCGCGCCGCTCTCGATCCTTCCGACCGGCAGAACCATATGCGGATCGTCTGCTTCATGACGGATGGTTACGTGGGCAATGATATGGAAATCATTGCCGAAGTACAGAGGCATCCCAACGCCAGGGTGTTTGCATTTGGCATCGGCAGCTCTGTGAATCGGTTTCTGCTGGACAAGATGTCCGACTACGGCCGTGGTGAAGTGGAGTATGTTTCCCTGCAGGACGATGGTTCTGCTGCCGCGCGCCGTTTCCATGAGAGAGTGAGAAATCCGCTTCTCACCGACATTTCAGTGCGCTGGAACGGAGTGCAGGTGGAGGATGTTTATCCGCGACGCACTCCCGATTTATTCAGCGCAAAACCGCTGGTGCTCTGCGGCCGCTTTTATCGCGGCGGATACGGAACGGTGGAAGTGGAGGGCATGATGGCCGGACGCAGATTCACACGGCGCATACCCGTTACGCTGCCCCAGATTGATGCCGGGGCGGATGTACTGGCAACACTCTGGGCGCGAGAGAAAATTGATGACCTGATGGGAAATGACTACGAAGGCATCCAGCAGGGGAACGCCAGACCCGACATCCGTGAAGAGATTACGCAACTGGGCCTGCAGTACCGTCTGATGACGCAGTTTACCTCGTTTGTCGCGGTCGAAGAGATGGTGGTCACCGATGGCGGCCAGCCGCGCCGCATCGAAGTGCCGGTGGAAATGCCGGAAGGCGTCAGTCGCGAAGGCGTGTTCGGCCGCTCGGACTTCATTCAGCCGGCTGCAATGCCTATGTCTAAGACCTCTTACAATCGCGCGATAGCTACACCGGGAATCGCCGGGAGCGGCGTCGGAATTGTGGGCGGAGTGATTGGCCGGCCCCAATCTGAACGCACATCGGGTGGTGAAGCACAAGAGCGGGGTTCCAACGACAAGAGATTCCGTGATGAAGAGCGCCAGCAGCAACTCGCTTCAAAGCTGCACCCGGCTGTGGCGGCGGTGATTGCAAGGATCGAAAAAGGAAACGCCCAGCCCACGGCAGCGGAGTCAAGATTTGTAAGACGAGGCAAGGCAGAACTTCAGGTCTGGCTGACGGCAGCGTCCGGGGACGTACTGGCACTCCTCAAGCAGCTCGGCTTTGAAGTAATCGCCCAGCCGAAATCTCATGGTCTCGTGCTGGGCCGGATCGCGGTTGAAAAACTTTCCGCCCTGGCGCAGTTAAAGGAAGTTCGCTACATCGCGCCACTGCAGTAGCCCCGGGTTAGCCGCTGATTTACGCAGGCCGAAACGGATAGAAATTGGCCGCCGATTTACACGAAATACGCTGAATCCGTATCAATTCGCGTAAATCAGCGGCCCGTGTTAACCCGTGTAAACCAGCGGCCCATTCCTTCAGGGACGCAAGGGTCCGCGCGCGCTGGCCGGAGGCCCTGCCTGGCGGCGCTCCAGATTATATCCGGCGTTTGTTATGCCTGCCGCCCACAGAACGCTGTTGGTGATTAGTTTTTGCATTTCAGGCTGGTGGTAAATCGGGTACTGTTCATGACCGGCCCGTATATAAACCAGCCGGCCTTTGCCGATGTTCCATGTCAGAACTTCGCGATTGCGGTGGCCCGACTCCCAGGTCCCTTCCAGGACCACCGCGTCGGGTTCGGGAACCTCGAAGGGCTCTGTGTAGATTTCCTCTTTTGGAATGGTGAAATCAGAGAGTCCCCTGGCGATCGGATGCTCCGGCAGAACCACCCACATCTGCTCTGGCTTCCCCTGATTGACGTAGGAGCTCCAGGCGCCGGTCGCGTTGAGGAGCTTTTTCAAGGGTTTGGAAAAGTGCGACGAATGAAGCGCGATAAACCCCATTCCCTTCTCTCTCACATGCTGCACGACCCGTTCGACTGCTTCGTCGGGGACTTCCCGGTGTTTGCGATGCCCGAACCAGACCAGAACGTCCGTGCTGTCGAGTGTTGCATCGCTGACGCCGGAATCGGGATCGCTCAACTGCGCAGTTCTGGGTTCCATTCCGGAATCTTTTGAAAGATAGTCGGCCAGGGTACCGCTGATGCCGTTGGGGTAAACCTCGCGCGGCTCGGTTTGTTCAGACCAGAGCAGCACGCGCACCTTCCTGGGCGCGGCAAAGGCCGCTGCAATCGCCAGCGACAGGAAAAGTATGAATTGTATTTTCATGGCAAGGCTCCTTAGGGGGAAGAGGAAGTCGGAATTATATGACATCTTTCTCTACCTCGGAATGCGGAATGCCGAATGCGGAATGCGGAATGCGAATGTGGAATGCGGAATGCGGAATAAGGGAGTTTCAGAATCGCAGCCTTGAAACGCCTATCTTTGGGTATATTCCGCATTCCGCATTCCGAAATCCGCATTCGACGGTAGTGGAGTCATTGCAATGACCCCACTACCCATTCGACGCTACGTTTGGCCGGGCTGTGCCTTTGTGGTAAATTTTCCTATCTATCTATGAAAAAGACCCTTTTCTTCTTATTTCTTGGCGCCACCGTCTGTGCACAATCCAGCGGCGATCAGAAAGCTTCGGAATACTTCCGCAGAGAAACCGGGCGCATCGCGCAGCGCTGCCTGGCCGATATTCGCTCGCTGGAAGACTGGCAGGCAAAGAAGCCTGTTTATCGGCGCCAGCTCCTGGAAATGCTCGGATTGGATCCGCTTCCTGCCAAAACGGACCTTAAAGTTTCGCCCACCGGGCGTCTGGAGACGGAAAAGTTCACGGTTGAGAAGTTCCATTTTCAGTCAATGCCCGGCTTGTATGTGACAGCCAATCTCTATGTCCCTAAAGACCTGAAAGAGAAAGCGCCGGCCATTCTTTATCTTTGCGGCCATTCACGTGTTGTCGAGGATGGGATTTCCTACGGCAACAAGGTCAGCTACCAACACCATCCTGCCTGGTTCGCCGAACACGGGTACGTTGCATTGATCATCGACACGCTCGATCTGGGAGAAATCAATGGAGAACACCACGGCACTTACCGGCGGGGCTGGTGGTGGTGGCCGACGCGCGGTTACACGCCGGCGGGAGTGGAGACGTGGAACGCCATACGGGCTCTGGACTATCTGGAAACCCGCGCCGAAGTGGACATGAAGCGCGTCGGTGTCACCGGCCGCAGCGGAGGCGGAGCCTACACGTGGTTTCTGGCGGGAGTTGATGATCGCCCCGCCGTTGTCGTGCCGGTCGCGGGCATTACCGACCTGACCAATCATGTTGTGGATGGCGCGGTCGAAGGTCACTGCGACTGCATGTATCCGTTGAACACTTACGCCTGGGATTTTCCCTTGCTGGCGGCCCTGTCAGCGCCGCGACCCTTGCTCCTTGCCAACAGCGACAAAGACAAAATTTTTCCTCTGGACGGCGTGCAGCGCGTGCACCAGCAGCTGAAGAAAATCTATCGACTCTATGGTGCTGAAGACAAACTGGGACTTTTGATTACGGACGGCCCGCACAAGGATACGCAGGACCTTCAGGTGCCCACGTTTCGCTGGATGGATCGATGGCTGAAGGGACAAGAGTCGGTCATCTCAGAGCCTGCGGAAAAACGCTTCACATCCAAAGACCTGAAAGTGTTTGCGAAGATTCCCACCGATCAGGGCAATACCACGATTCATGATCGGTTTGTTCCGGCTGCCGGCAGCTCTGTTCCGGCCACCGCCGCAGAATGGACGAGTCTGAAACGCAGGTGGATGGAAGCGCTCCGGGGCAGAGTGTTGAATAACTGGCCGCCGGCGCCAAAGGAGAAAACTCCCGCACTGGTGGCCGACAGCATCAGCAACACGGTGCGCTTGCGCCTGTATGAATTCAATTCCGACGACGTTTACCGGCTGCAGCTTTACGTACTGAGCGACGCGAGGCGGAAGCCCTCCGAGCTTCAGTTGCGTCTGATGGATCCCGCTGACTGGGAAAAATGGGCCGTGACCGGTGATATTTACTTCAAGCCTCTGGTGCCTCCCAGCGGCGCGAGGCGAGGCATCAACGAGCCGGAGTTGCTCAGAAAGCTGGGGCAGGGGTCTGCCGTGGCGCTGCTTGCTCCGCGCGGAATCGGGCCGACGGCCTGGCAAGCCCAGAAGGACGTTCAGTTTCGGCGTCGCTTTCTGTTGCTCGGGCAGAGTCTCGAAGTAATGCAGGTGCGAGATGCGCAGATGGCGCTGGCGGCCTTGAGAACCGTACCTGAATTTCGACGGCTCCCCGCTACGCTGCAGGCTTCGGGCGCAATGGGAGTAGTCGGGCTGTTAGCGGTCCTGGTCGATGAATCGGTGGCCGGTGTGGAGATCGACAGCGCACCGCTGACGCTGGCTGAAGCCGGGTCGTACCCGAATGCGCTGAAGTTTTTCGATCTGCCGCAACTGGTGGCAATGATGCTGCCGCGACAAGTGATGCTCACGCATGCCAAAGCGGCGGACTGGGATTGGACTGTCAGGGCGTCCCGCGTCGCAGGCGGCAATGTTCGCTTTCGGTAAAGCACACTTATTCACCACAGAGACACAGAGGTTCCAAATGCGGAATGCGGAATGTGGAATGTGGAATGCGGAATGCGGAATATCTTTGAAATCAAATTTATGTAGCTGAGAGCAGCTCGCCTAGCTATTCCGCATTCCGCATTCCGAAATCCGCATTTGAAACCTGTGTTCCCTGTGCCTCTGTGGTTCAATGAGTCCGAGCAATCATGAATCAATTTGAAAAGAAGATCGGATTTGCGGGCATGGGGGTGATGGGCAGACCCATGGCGCAGAATCTCATCGATGCCGGGTTTTCCGTCACCGTTTACAACCGTACTCGCGAAAAGACAGCCTCTTTTCCCAAGGACCGGATCGCAGACACTCCTTCAGATCTGGCCCAACGCTCGCAGGTCCTGATTACCATGCTGGGCGGAACAGAAGATGTGAGGTCCTTCCTTCTGGGGCAAAATGGAGTAGTCAAATCGCTTTCAGCCGGGACCACCGTCATTGATATGAGCACCATATCGCCGGAGGCCACGGAAAAAATGGCCCGGGAAATTGAAGGCCTGTCCTGCGGGTTCCTGGATGCGCCGGTCACCGGCGGTCAGAAAGGGGCCATCGCCAGGACTCTTACCATAATGGTGGGCGGCAAGAAGGAGCTGTTTGATTCCTGCATGCCGATTTTTTCCGCGCTGGGAAAGAATGTGATTCATTTCGGACCCGCGGGCAGCGGGCAAAAATGCAAGGCCGTCAATCAGCTTCTCTGCGGGCAGCACATTGTGGCGCTGAGCGAAGCCATTTGTCTGGCCCGCAAGTCGGGACTTGACGTTGAAAAGACGCTGGCTGCAGTCGGCGGCGGAGCCGCGGCCTCATGGATGATTGCCAATCTTGGCCCGCTGATTCTCAAACAGGATTACGCGCCCGGTTTTGCCATGCGCTGGCAGCACAAGGATCTGAGAATTGCGGTAGAACAGGCCGAACGCGTCGGGCTCGACCTGCCGGGCTTGCGGAACGCCCTGGCTCTTTTTACAGAAGCGCTGCAGCAGAATCTGGGAGAAAATGGAACCCAGGCGCTGGTGAAAATCAAACGCTACTCGCAATAACCTTTGTGTCCTTTGTGCCTTTGTGGTTGAAACGCTGATCAACCACAAAGACACAAAGGGCACAAAGAAGGAGGCATCCATGCACCGAAGAGAATTCCTGAAATCCACCGCCATGCTTTCCGCGCTGGCGAGCGCATCGGCGCGGCTTTCTGCCGCCGGCTCGCCAAAAAAGGCCGTTCTTATATCAATGCTTCCCAAGGAGCTCTCTTACCTGGATCGATTCCGGATGGCCCTGGACACAGGTTTTGAAGGCATTGAAATGCAAACGATTGAAAACTCGAAGGAGGCCGATGAGATCAAAGATGCTTCTTTGAAGTCCGGCCTGCGCATCCACTCGGTAATGAACATGGACCACTGGAAGTATCCGCTCTCCAGCGGCGATCCCGAAGTCGTCGGCAAGAGCGTGGCGGGGATGAAGACGTCGCTGCAGAACGCCCGCTTGTGGCGCGCCGACACGGTGCTGCTGGTTCCGGCCGTTGTGGACGCGAAGACGCCTTACTCGGAAGCCTACACGCGCTCGCGTAAGGTAATTCAGAAGCAGATTCTTCCCGTAGCTGAAGAGATGAAGGTGATTGTGGCGGTCGAGGAAGTGTGGAACAAATTCCTGCTCAGTCCCTTAGAGTTCGCGCGTTATGTCGATGAGTTTCAGTCGCCCTGGGTTCGGGCTTACTTTGATGTGGGGAACGTGGTTTTCTACGGCTTCCCGCAGGACTGGATACGCACGCTGGGCAAGCGCATCGTAAAGCTGCATTTGAAGGATTTCTCCCTCGACCGTAGAAGCAGAACATTTCAGTTTCGAAACATCGGTGAGGGTGACATCGACTGGCTGGATGTTCGCAAGGCGCTGCACGAAATCGGTTACGGCGGCTACATGACCACAGAGATCAACGGAGGCGACGCGTCGTATCTGAAAGATGTGGTCGGACGGCTGAATCGATTCCTGGCTGGGGAAAAGCCGGTGTAAGTAAACGTTCCGGGTTGTCGTGTTGCGGGTTTTCGGGTTGGCGCGCGGGTTTTCGGGTTCCGGGTTGGCGGGTTACGGGTTTTCGAGTTCCGGGTTTTTGGGTTTCGGGTTTTCGAGTTGCGAGTTTTCAGGTTACGAGTTGTGGGTTGGCGAGTTAAATCAGCCTTCAATTTTCAATTTTTCTAATTCGACAACTCGTAAGCCGAAAACCCGGAACTCGAAAACCCGAAACCCAGAAACCCGAAACCCGAAAACCCGCAACGCGATGGCTCAGATCTTCCACGGCTTACGATACTCCCGGTTTAGAAACCGGCCGGCCTCGCCGTCTCCCTGAATCCTTTCCGACTTAGGATCCCACTGAATGGCATGCCCGGTACGATAGGCGATGTTTCCCAGGTGGCACGCGGTGGTTGAGGTATGACCCGTTTCAATGTCACTGATCGGCCTCTGGCGCGATTTCATACAGTCCAGGAAGTTGCGAACGTGCTCGGGATGCCGTTCCACTCCCTTGACCACCATGCCTTCCATCAGCGCTTCCGGCTGGCTGTCGGGAGATTTCCTTCTGCGTTCCGGAATTATTTCAAAGCCGCTGCGGTCTACAAAAAGTGTGCCGTTAGTGCCGTGGAAAGTAATACCGCCGCCTTTGTGCCCGGTAGTTTCGCTGATGATCGGACCGCGTCCGTTGAGCTCGCGATTTGAATACATCATCACCCAATCGGGATACTGGTAGATCACATCCAGCGTGTCTGGGGTCTCCCGGTTGTCTTGCAGCCCGAATTTGCCGCCCACGGCAGAAACGCGCGCAGGCCCGTCAACGTTCATTGCCCACTGCACGATGTCTATCCAGTGCACTCCCCAGTCGCACATCATTCCGCCGGCATAATCCCAGAACCACCGGAACGTGGAAAACCACTTCGGGCTCACGCCGAAACGATTGGCATTGAATTGGTGCCTGGGCGCGGGTCCGAGCCACATTTCCCAGTCCAGATCCGCGGGAGGGTCGGCATCGGGGGGATTACCAATCCCCTGCGGATATTGATTTCCCACATTCCAGGTACGCACCTCGCTGATTTTTCCGATCGCGCCGCTGCGCACCAACTCAACCACCTTCTGGAAGTGATCGGCAGATCGCTGCTGCGTACCAACCTGAACCATTCGATTATTCCTGCGCGCGGCATCGACCATCTTTCGGCCTTCCACGATGGAGGTAGCGATCGGCTTTTCCACATACACATCCTTGCCCGAATCGCAGGCGGCAACTGTTTGATAAGCGTGCCAATGATCCGGGGTGGAAATGATGACCGCGTCGATGTCCTTGCGGTCCAGTATGCGGCGGAAGTCTTTATAGACATCCGGAGTGTGGCCTTTTTCTTTGGCGTCCGCGAGCGCTTTGTCCAGGTGCGGCTGGTAAACATCGCAGACCGCCGCAATAGAAACTTCCGGCTGCTTCATGAAATCGCGCGTATTCCAACTGCCCTGGCGGCCATAACCGATAACGCCGACCTGCACCTTGTCTGAAGCGCTGATCCCAATCCTGGAACCGGCGGCAAACGCGAGGCCGCCGGCGCCTATCTTCATAAAGTCTCGACGATCCATGCTCATGTTGATTACTCCCGGGAAAGGTGATTGATCTGATCTATATCATGAATGGAATCAGGGATGAAAGCCGGACTGGTTTTGTGTCCTTTGTGTCTTTGTGGTACATGGTTTTCGCACCACAAAGACCTGATGCGGCCAAAGGCCGCAACCAAAAATTAAACGCTCCATGGTAATCTGCAACGCATTATTTTTCTGCAAGGAAAAGCGATGCGCACAAGAGCCATGGAGCGTTTTTTGAAGCGGCATCAAGGCCGC
>DASXQR010000216.1:0-48736 GCA_036507075.1 Acidobacteriota bacterium
TCTGATCGGAATGATCTACTGGGGAGCTTTTGGTGTGTTCGAGGTCATGGGCGGCAGCGGCCTGCTGGCTCCCCTGCTGGCCGCCTGGGCCCCCAATCTGCTGTTTGGAATCGGGGGCTTGTATCTGTTGTTTACGATTTCGACGTAGTTTTTGTGCCCTTTATGTTTTTGTGGTCAACAATCTAAATGCGGATTTCGGAATGCGGAATGCGGAATAATGCTCAGGCTAAGTCATCGAAGCTAAACCGGATTAGTT
Organism: Acidobacteriota bacterium; assembly: GCA_036507075.1. Taxonomy (GTDB): domain Bacteria; phylum Acidobacteriota; class UBA6911; order JACQSX01; family JACQSX01; genus DASXQR01. The sequence goes on from DASXQR010000216.1 coordinate 257, forward strand.
CGCTATTCCGCATTCCGCATTCCGAAATCCGCATTAGTTCCACTTTCTGCTATCGAAACAATTGATAATAATCTTCTTTCAGCTTCTGCTTATACCCCTCAAACTGCTTCTTCACGCCGAAGAAATTAAAAATCTCTACTTCTTTCCTGCGAACGGCCACCGACCAGGGAAGAATCCCCCATCCGGTGCTGTAAAAGCCGGCATGGCTTTCAAAATCCAGGATTCTTATCGGATTTGACAGATACACGAACTCGCGGCGCAGCAGATCGAGATGAGCGTCATCGTCATATCCGGTCAAGTAGGGCATCGCCAGATACGGTTTGACGATGATGTCTCCGCGGCCAGGGCGCTGGTCTTCGCGCGAGAGCGTCTTTGCTCCCTGTCTTTCCATGTAGTAGCGAAATCCCCATTCACCAGCGGTCCACACGCGCTGCACCGGGTAACTTTCAAATGCAAGATCGGCAATCTCGGGATAAATCGACGCAAACTGATAATCGGCATGGGCGATGAGGGCCGCATGCAGCCAGGTCGCGGCCACGCAATACTTAATCCGCTGCCGGGTCCAGCCTTCTCCGCGCAGGAGCAAAAGGACAACGGGGACCAGCAGCGGCAAAACGTAACGAACCGACCCGTGGTAATAAATGAGCGGCAAAGAAATCAGAAAGCCGAGCAGCCAAAGGTGGAGAGTTGGATCGAGCGGTTTTTCAAATCCCTTCCACAACGCGAGTATCCCGGAGGCCAGGAATGCGCCAAAGAGAATGCAGTGCAACCAGTGCCAATGCGCCAGCGCGGCGATCATAACGGCGCCCGGCGTTGCGATGGCAAGCCACACAGCTTTGAGTTTCCATGTTCGAAGTGAGAACAGCACCAGCACCAGCGCCAGCCCGCCGAGGTTGAGAACACCGCTGAGTGTCTTCTGGCCGAACAGCCACCATTTCGAGTGCCCTTCCCTGGTGAGAAACTGCACCGTCGCGGTCAGAATAAAACGGCGATAGTGAACCGACTGCAGCAGCAACCAACCCGCCACCGTGGCCAGGGGCATCAGTATCACCGGCCACAGTCTCCATATTGAAGCGCGTCTGCGCCACTGCACCACCAGCAGCAACGGGACCGCGGCCAGGGCGACGTAGTTTGCCATGGCCGCCAAGGTAAGCGACAGGGCCGCAAACCATCGCAGGTCAACACCCCGATTCTCGCCGAAAAGATAAAGAGCAATTCCGAAAGTAAGCAGCGCAAGAAAAGGCACGTCGGTCATCACCGACTGGGAGAGCACGTACACAGCCGGGTTCCACACGCTCAGAAGAGCCGCCGCAATGGGAAAGCGGATACGATCGAGCGCCAGCAGATAAACTCCTGCGGCCAGGAACAACGGGAAGATCAGAAAAACCGAATGCGCCAGAGGCTCCTTCTCTCCCCCTCCGATAGCCCGCAGTCCGGCCAGAATGTAAGAGATCAGCGGCGGGTGCGAATGGGACGCCGCATCGGGCCCTCCCTTGCCTTCCTGCATGGGCGCATAGTCCTGCGGGTAGAGCGGGGTCTTTGCCGCCTGTCTTGAAATTTCCCAGTATATTCTGTCGTCAATGTGAAAAGGCCGCCAGAGGAACGGCACGTGGCTGCAGATTACCAGCAGGCTCAAAATTCCGAGGTCACGCGCGATGCAGGCTGGATTTCGGAATGCGGAATGGGGAATGCGGAATTGGGAATGCGAATCAGCCGAACCGCGCGCGTAAGCAAGCGGACCCTCCAGAGTAAGTTCGCGCAGGCGCGGTCTGATATGGGTGCCCTCATGGTTTGGCGCCAACCCGCATTCCGAATCGGGTGGCCATATTAGCCCGCTCCTGCGCGCGAACTTTCTCCGGAGGGTCCGCTTGCTTACCCGCGCGGTTCGGCTGATTCCGAACATCATGCGCCTTCGCGGTGAATGGCGCTGTGGCGAATCTTAGCCCCGTTTCACCTTGGACAGCTCCGCCTGGTGCATGGTCTGCAGATACAACCGCTCCAGTCTCTGGATCAGAGGAACTTCGGGCATGAAATCGAAGAACTTCGTTTTGAGGCGAAACTTCAACACTTTGAAATACAGGTCGTAAATCGCCATCATCGCGCCCTTCCAGCGGTTGTTGCAGAAGCGCTCAAAAGCCTTGCGCTCAAAAAACTTTGACATCACGTTCAGCTTGGTCAAAAAAGTACGCTGATCGTCATCCAGGAAATTGTTGTTATTCATTCCGAAATGAAAATTGCTCCATTCCTCCAAGGTCTCAGGCGCAGTGAAGCCGAACTGGTTTACGGCCTTGTAATAGAGATCCGTCCCCGGATACGGAGTGAAGATAGCGATGGGCGCGACCCCCGCGTGCGGGTTTTCGCCCAGCAGCTTGAATATAAAGTCCACCGTTTCCAGAGTCTCCTCACGGTCCTCTCCCGGAAAGCCCGACATGAAACCGTACTTTGAGTAAATCTCGGAACGGGCCAGCTTGCGGTTGGCCGACAGCACCTGCTCAAGCGTGTTCTGCTTCATGATCTCCTGCATGCGCTTGGCCGATCCGGTCTCAATTCCGATCCACAGCTCGCGGAAGCCTGCCTGCTTCATTTTGGCCATCAACGATTCGTCTGCCCGATCGAGAAAATCAATGCGGCACGGAGCCTGAATCAACAAATTGATCCCCCGCTCGATCAGCAGGTCGCAGATTTCTTCCACGCGCCGTTTGCTGCCGAAAAAGTAGTCGTCTTCGATGAATATCGCCTCCACGCCAAACCGGTTGATCAGCGTCTCAATTTCCTGGACCACACGGCCGGCGCTCTGGAAGCGGTACTTGCGCTCATTGAATTCCAGGTTGTAGCAGAACTCGCAGTTATACGGGCAGCCGCGGCTGGTGACCATCTGAAGCTGCCGCTGTCCGGTGGTGGGAGCACTGGTGAAATAAGGAGTCATGTCCAGCAGGTCGTAATTGGGCGAAGCAATGCTGTCGAGCGGCTTGATCATGGGACGGGGAGCCGTAAAGCGAAGCTTTCCCTGCTGCTTGTAGCCGATCCCGGCAACCGCGTCCAGGTCCCCGCCGCCCTCAAGACACCGGGCCAATGCGACGATTGTCTCTTCTCCCTCTCCCTTGACCACAATGTCGCAGTTGGGATCGCGCAGTGTGGATTCCGGGCAAAGCGAAGGATGCACGCCTCCCCACACAATGGGGATATGCGGGCTGAACTCACGCGTTACGCGCGCTGCCAGCAGGCCGCCGCGGATCTGGGTTCCCGTCATGCTGGAGATTCCCACCATCAGCGTGTCACCATTGATGGCGCGTTGCAGCTCGGTTTCAAAGCGGTTGGTGATGCGTTGATCCACGATGCGAACTTCAAACCCGTGCTGATCCAGCACGGTCCCCAGGTAAAGGGTCGCCAGCGGCAGCCCGACATTCACGCCGAAAAGATCCATGCCCGTGGTCGGGTAAACCAAAACGATGTTCTTCCTGGAAGTTCGGCCGCAGGCGGCCGCTCCCGCACCCTGTTCTGTCGTCTTTTTGGTCACAGCTATCGCATCAGCCATCGCTTGTACATGTTCTCCAGATGATAAGTGACGCGCGGGAAATTCTGCTGCATATAGGGATGATATCGAATCGCTTTCTGCGCCCATGCCGGCTGATTGATGAAATCGCATTTGGAGCAAAGAGGCAATTCCTGAAACTGCTTTTCGTACATCAAGGATCGCAGGCGCTGAAACTCTGGACTCTTCCAGATCTGGACCAGCGGGGTTACGTTGGCATCGCCGATGGTGTGCTCGCCCTCGGAATCAAAACAGCAGAGAGCGATTCTTCCGTCCGCCAGGATGGTCATGTAGTGAAACAGGCGCTCGCAAAAATTCTGTTTCCCTGAATAGTCCGTACTCTTGGGAATTTGCCCGGCCCAATTGAACCAGAGCGAAAAACGCACCGCGTCGGCTTCCCTCCAGGCGTCCTGGAGCTCCGCGCGGGTGTGCTTGTTCTGCGGCGTGGTTACCATGGCGATGCTCACCTGCGGCCGGGTCTTTTTCAGCTCTTTGCGGCGCTTGATGAAATGCAGCACGTTGCCCCGCACCTGATCATAGCTGAGGCCAAGGCGGATTTTCTCGAAGGTTTCCTTGTTTCCGCCGTCGATGCTTACAATCATGGAATCAAGCAGATCATCGGCCAGGATCTTTTCCGTTATTTCGGGCGACAGCTTCGATCCGTTGGTAGTCACATTCAAGTGCGACGCGGGCGATACCTTTCGCACATACGCAAAGTAATCCAGAACTTCAGGCACCAGAAAGCTTTCTCCATGCAGGAACGGCAGAATTCGCCTGGCCCGATGCTCCGCGCATTGATCCACGATCTTCTTGAAAAGATCGAAAGACATCACCTTGCGCGGGCGCTGCATCTGCGGCGTGGCGCAGGTGGTACAACGCGCGTTGCAGGCGTTGGTCAGTTCAATGTAGATCTGATCCGGAAAATCAGGGACGGGATACATGCCGGGCCTCAGTTCACCCTCGAATGAGCGTCGCCGCCGTAGGAGAGGAAATTTCTCTCAATGGCCTTCAAATACTTCTTGGCGTACGCCAGATTGGTCAGCTTCGGCAGATTTCGAATAAAGCGCCCCTTACTGAGAAAAAAGGAGAGATAGGCTCGCTTCTGCAGCTTCTTCAGCGTGAAATAATCGAAGTGCTCGCTCTTGATAGTCACCACCCTGCTGCCGTGCTGCGAGACTTCATCGGGGTCGTACAGACCCTGCTCGTAGACCATCTTGTGGATTTCCGTTCCTGCGTAGGGGATCACAATGCTGAAGAGGGCCTCGTCGAGCTCCGTTTTGCAGGCGAAATTGATCGTCTCCTTGATTTCGGCCACGGTTTCGGTGGGAAAGCCGATCATGAAAAATCCGAGCGTTCCGATGCCGTGCTTTCGCGTCCAACTGAACACTTCACGCGTCTTGTTCAGATGAAGATTCTTCTTGATCAGTTTCTGGATTCTGGGGCTGGCTGACTCGATTGCCACCGCGATGTGATGCGTTCCAGCCTGGGCGAGTTTTTGCACCAGTTCCTCGTCAAAGCATTCCAGTCGCAGGCCGTTTCCGAACTGCAGATAAATCTTGCCGTGCATCTCGCCCGCGACAATCATGTCGCAGATTTTCTTGGCTCGAGGAATGTCCAGGTTGAAGATGTCATCCTCGACCATGAATTCGCGGGCGCCGTACTGCCGGTAGAGCATTACCATCTCGCCGTAAACGTTCTCGGCCGAGCGGCCGCGGAATTTCTTGCCAAACAGATCGTGGCAGTAAGTGCAGCGCCAGGGGCAGCCCCGGCTGGTGAAAATCTGAATGGCGCGCTTGCTTCTGGGAGCGTAGCGGGCGGACTCCATCTGGAAATACCGCTCGATTTCCAGCAAATGGTAGGCCGGCCACGGCAGCGCTTCAATGTCGACGGAGCGCGAACGGGGAGGAGTGCGGAACGGAATTCCGTTTCGATTAAAAAGAATTCCTTCCACCCGTGTTAGATCCCCGCCTTTGTCAAGCGTATCGGCCAGCTCCAGCAGCGTATCTTCCCCCTCCCCGATGACCACGAAATCGCAGACCCCGCTGGCAATGACGTTATCGGATTCAATGGTGGGGTGCTGTCCACCGAAGACAATTTTCAGACCCGGATCGATTTCTTTGATGCGGGCAGCTGCCTGGCGCGCCCCCTCGTATTCGACCGTCATGCAGGTCAAACCCGCCAGGTCGTACTTTTTGCGCCGCAGCACTTCTCTAAGCCTGTCGTAGGAAGACGGCACGTCCTTTTCCAGCGCCAGATCCAGAATGTCGACCTCATGACCGGCTTTTTCCGCCACTGCCCCGCAGTAGGCAAGGCCAATGGGAATCCCGAGGATCATGTCCATGAACGTCGGCTTGGCGCGGACGAAAAGAATCTTCATGCGGTTTCCTCTAAACGGTTCGTCCTCTTGTCTTCGAATATGGGCAGTTTGTTAAACAAGGACCATTTCTCGAACCGGGGAACCCACTTTTTCACCCGCGCGCTGTTGACCAGAAAACTTCCAATAATAAGAGGCAACCGGGGATTGGGCGCCAGGCATCGCTGGCAATCGGGAAAATCCTTCAGATCGCCGCTCAGGTGCGCCCGCCGCCATCGCTGCATGGCTTCACTGTTCCAAATTTCTTCTACGCTTTCGCGGTTGATGTTCCCCAGCGGCGGCGTCCTCCAGGTGTGACAGCAGGGAAACATATTGCCGTCGACCGTGACCGCGGGCGGGCCTTGCCACAACAGGTGGCAGGGATTCCTGCGCAGTCTGGGCCGGTTCTCCTGGCCGGGGACCGACATTTCGGGGAACCCGATTTCTTCTTCCTTGATGCGGATTTCATCCACGCCGGGAATGCGCCACATTCTTTGGTAATCCTTCACCTGGTGGTAGTTTTCCTTCATCCGGACCAGTTGCATGATGGTGAACACATTTGCGTTCCGTCGCAGCTTGATCTCAAGAAAGTTGAGGATGTTCTTTCTCACCTTGTGAAAATCTGCGCCCTTCCGGTACTTCTCGTAGACTTCCGGCGTGGTACCGTCAAAGGCGATGATCAGAATATCCAGTCCCGAGTCGATAATCTGATTGGACCTCTCGTCATTCAGCAGAGTCGCGTTTGTGGAAACAATCGAATGCATCCCTTTTGATTTGGCGTACCGGATCATTTCGTAAAGATCGGAGCTGAGCAGCGGCTCTCCGGCTCCCCAGGGCACAACCAGTTCCGTCTTTCCCGCCAGCCGATCGACCGTTCGCTTGAAAAGATCGAGATCCAGATCCTGCGGTGGCAGATACCCGAGTTCGCGGGGACACATCGGACAATACAGGTTGCACTTGGAAGTATTCTCGATAATTAAGTTGATAGGGGCGGCTTTCCCGACATCGGACTGTCTTAGCAGGTATGTCTTGAGCAAGTGCAAGCGGTTGCGCAGGTGACTCCAAGCCATAGGGAAAATCGCGCTAAGTTGAAGAAAACAATATGAAATTCAGGGATACCGTAGCACACTACGCAACTTAGTGTACAGAGTAATCGTCCGGCCTTCGACGCCGGGAGTAGACCTCGAATTTCTGACGCAACCGCCTCATCCGCCACTTCAGATAGCGCTGGCGTAAAGACAAAGGCGACATCCAGCCCTTCAAGTAAAGAAAGCCGATCACCATTCCTCCCAGGTGGGCCATGTGCGCGATCGGACTGCCGGGAGAGGCCAATGCCGACAGAAAAGACCAAATTCCCAGGCCTGCGACAACGTATTTGGCCTTTACCGGGAGGACAAAATAAAGCAGCAGGGTTTCATTTGGAAAGGTGATCCCGTAGGCCAGCAGAACCCCATAGATGGCGCCCGATGCGCCAATGGTGGGTCCGGTAGCGCCGGGCTCGACCAGGACGGACAGAAGCCCCGCTCCGATTCCCGTAATGAAGAAATAGCGCGCAAAGAACGGGGTTCCCCAGCGGCGCTCCATCGGCGAACCAAACATCCAGAGGCCAAACATGTTGACGATCAAATGCATCAGGCCGCCGTGCAGGAAAATATAGGTCGCCAACTGCCAAACGAAAAAATTATGCGTGACCAGGTAAGGAACCAGTCCGAAGATGGGCAGCATGGCGCCCGCGGTCAAAAACTGCAGGATGAAGGCGGCCACGCAACTGATGATCAGGAATTTAACCGCCGGAGTGGCCACCGGCCCGATCGAAAACTGAGTTCCACCAGGGTAACGGGACATGGTCCTTAGATTGTATCAGGGGGCGTTCCGGGTTGACAGAGTTGGCGAATCTGGCGCTTTGCAGCGCACTGAAGATTGGACACTTAAAGATAACCTGCAAAGCGGGTGAAAAGAATTGTAGCCGGGGCGCGTAAGCCCCCGGAAAGTCGGATTCAGTTATCGCAAGCCGCGTAGCGGCGCCAGAATGCGGGCGGCCCATGATCTTTTACATCGCAAATAATCCATTCAAGACAGCAGTATCTGATCCGACTCAAAGCTCTGTCGCCGCTTCGCGGCTTCTGTCATCGTAATCTCACTATCCGGGGGCTTACGCGCCCCGGCTACAATTCTTCGCGCCCGCTTTGCGGGCTGTAGGCACGTTGTCGCATTCGTGTGACGTGAACGGCATCGTAGTCGGCGGTTGAGAATCGATCCCGGGCCGGTAACCAGCAACTTTTCCGGATTTATGTCCCTTCCTGCCAACTGTCCAGGTATTGCTTCTGTTCAGGAGTGAGAGTGTCGATGGCAACTCCCATGCTGGAAAGCTTCAGGCGCGCGATTTCCCTGTCGATCTCCACCGGCACCGGGTAGACCTGATTGTGCAGCGTGCCCCGGTTTTTCACCAGATATTCGACAGCCAGGGCCTGATTTGCAAATGACATGTCCATCACCGAGGCAGGATGGCCTTCGGCACTGGTAAGATTGATCAGCCGGCCTTCACCCAGCAGATAAATTCTCCGGCCGTCACGCAGCAGATACTCTTCAACAAACTCGCGGGTTGTTCGCTTCCCGGTCGAAAGCGACTCCAGCGCGGGAATATCCAGCTCTACGTTGAAATGCCCCGAGTTGCAAACCACGGCTCCATCCTGCATCCGCTCGAAGTGCTCCCGGCGAATGACACTCTTGTTGCCCGTCAGCGTGATGAAAACTTTCCCGACCCTGGCGGCCTCGGAAATGGGCATCACGCGGAAGCCGTCCATCACCGCCTCCAGGGCCTTGACTGCGTCCACCTCGGTAATGATCACGTTTGCGCCCATCCCGCGCGCGCGCATGGCCACGCCTCGCCCGCACCAGCCATAGCCGGCGACCACGACATTTGTGCCGGCAAGCAGAAGATTAGTGGCGCGGATGATGCCATCGATTGTCGACTGTCCGGTCCCGTAGCGGTTGTCAAACAAGTGTTTGGTTTCCGCGTCGTTGACGGAAATAACCGGAAACGCGAGCACGCCGTTCTTGGCCATGCTGCGAAGACGGATCACTCCGGTGGTGGTTTCTTCGGTGCCGCCCAGGATGCCTGGAATCAGATCCTTGCGGTCGCTGAGAATTTGCGTCACAAGATCGGCTCCGTCGTCCATGGTGACGTTGGGCTTGTGCTCGAGGGCGGCTTTGATGTGGCTGTAGTAAGTGCTGTTGTCTTCACCTTTGATCGCGTAAACGGCCATTCCATAATCGGCCACCAGCGAAGCGGCGACATCATCCTGGGTGCTGAGCGGATTTGACGCGCACAGGCACAGATCCGCGCCGCCGTCTTTGAGTGTGCGGGCAAGATTGGCCGTCTCGGTGGTGACATGCAGGCAGGCGGAAACACGAACGCCCTGCAGCGGTCTTTCTTTAGCGAAGCGCTGCCGGATTTGCTGCAGCACCGGCATGGAATTGTCGGCCCATTCGATCCGGTTTTTTCCCTTCTCGCTTAAATGAATATCTTTGACGTCGGATTGCTTGGTTTCTGGCACTGATGCTCCTTCGAAAAAAGTGAACCGCCAAGAACGCAAAGAACGCCAAGCATTAAATGATTTTCAGCTTACGGGGCGTAATCAACCTCACGGTTCTGCAAAGAGTGTGATTAATTTCTCTTGGCGCTCTTGGCGTTCTTGGCGGTTAAAGGTTTTGATTTTAGGATGCGGCGACCTTCAGGTTGTCTTTTACGCCGAACGCGCTCTGCAAGGCGGCTGTTTTATCGAGCGCTTCCCAGGAAAATTCCGGCTCCGTTCGTCCGAAATGTCCAAACGCAGCCGTCATCCTGAAGATCGGCCGGCGTAAATTCAGGCTTTCGATGATCCCCAGCGGAGTAAGGCGGAAATTCTCCCGCACGATCGACTCCAGCTTCTCCTCACTGACCTGGCCGGTTCCCTTGGTATCCACCAGGATTGAAACCGGATCCGCCACGCCGATGGCATAGGCAAGCTGTACCTCGCAGCGATCGGCCAAGCCGGCGGCCACGATGTTCTTGGCCACATAGCGAGCCATGTAGCAGGCGGAGCGATCGACCTTGGTGGGATCCTTTCCTGAGAAAGCGCCCCCGCCGTGGCACGCCATCCCGCCGTAGGTGTCGACAATGATCTTGCGGCCGGTGACGCCGCAGTCGCCCTGGGGACCGCCCGTGACAAACCGGCCGGTAGGGTTGATGTGTATCTTGGTTCTGGAATCGAGGAAGTTGGAAGGAAGCGCTTCGCGAATCACTCTGGCTTCCACTTCCCTTCTCAAATCCGCGGTGGAAATATCAGGACTGTGCTGCGTGGAGACAACCACGGTATCAATTCGAATCGGCTTGTTGCCTTCATACTCGACGCTCACCTGAGATTTCCCGTCAGGACGAAGCCAGGGAAGAATACCCTGGCGGCGGGATTCCGAAAGCCGGCGTGTCAGCCGGTGCGCCAGCGTGATGGGCAGAGGCATCAACTCGGGCGTATCGTTGCAGGCAAAACCAAACATCAACCCCTGATCACCTGCTCCGCCCGTGTTCACTCCCATCGCGATGTCGGGAGACTGTTTGTCAATGGAGCAGATAACCGCGCAGGTTGCCGCGTCAAAACCATATTCAGCGCGCGTGTAGCCGATGTCGCGGATAGTGCCCCGCACCACGGACGCATAGTCGATGGAGGCCTTTGTGGTGATCTCGCCGGCGATGATGGCCAATCCGGTCGTTATCAGCGTTTCACAGGCAACCCGGCCTGTGGGATCCTCAGCCAGTATGGCGTCCAGGATCGAATCAGAAATCTGATCTGCAATTTTGTCCGGGTGTCCTTCCGTGACCGATTCGGATGTAAACAAATGCTTCCGCTGAATCGCCATGGTTTTGTCTTTTCTCCTAAATATCTTGTGGCTGTTGCACGAGAACAGGCCGGCTGGGCGAGCAAAGATACGAACTGCTCCGAGTCCATCCAAAATGGGCAAAGTAGCATAGGCCCTGCATTTTGGTCAATTTAAAACGGCCCCGTCTGTGATCCATCCAGAAACCCTCTTTGCCACGAAGACACGAAGACACGAAGGACGTGATTTAGTGCGAAGTGACACTTTTCATCAATCTTCATCGTTATTGCCAGAAGTGTCATTTTTAACAAACATCAGAACTTTGTGTCTTCGTGGCTTCGTGGCAAATTTCGGTCAGGCCCGGGGGTGGAACTGGTCGTAGATGCGGCGCATTCGTTCGCGGGTCACGTGGGTGTAGATCTGGGTGGTGGAGATATCCGCGTGGCCCAGCATTAATTGCACCGATCGCAGGTCGGCTCCATGTTCCAGCAGGTGGGTGGCAAAGCTATGGCGCAACGTGTGGGGAGACAATCGTGCTCTCACCCCTGCGCCTCGACCGTACTTCCTGAGCAGGTCCCAGAAGCCTTGTCGGGTCATTCGAGATCCCTGCTGTGTCAAAAACAGGAAGTCTGAAGTCCCAGGCTTCTGTGTCTGCAAATGTGTTGCCGTCCTTGTTTTGCGTCGGCTTCCGCGGATGAATTGAGGGCGGCCCTCGCGAACGTATCGGAGGACCCAGCGCTGAGCCGATTCCCCGATTGGAACGACACGCTCTTTATCCCCCTTGCCCACGCACTGGAGATAGCCAACATCGATATTGACGTCTTCTATCTTCAAATTGACCAGCTCGCTCACGCGCAGTCCCGTCGCGTACAACAACTCGATCATTGCCTTGTCCCGCAGGCCGTGGCGCGTCGAAACGTCAGGGGCGCTGAGAATCGATTCAACCTGGCTTTCGGAAAGATACCTTGGCAGCTTGCTCCACGATTTTGGACTCTCCAGATGCTCTGTGGGATCCTTAGCGACCTTTCCATCCAGAATCAGGAAGCGGTAAAACGCGCGAATACTCACGGTGAGACGCGCAATCGAGCGCGGACCAAGCGAGTGATGTGACGCGGACAAAAACTCCACCAAATCCGGATGCCGCAGTTCGAGGGCGTCCCAACCTCTTGAGATGAGGAAAGCATGCAACTTTTCAAGGTCACGCCGGTAAGCGAGGATGCTGTTAGGGCGCAGTCCCTTCTCCACTTTCAAGTAGGAGCAGAACTGATCCAGCAAGGCCAGGTTCATAAGCTACTCAAATGCGGATTTCGGAATGCGGAATGCGGAATAGCGTAAGAATTTTGTCGGCATTGAGTTGACTATATTCCGAATTCCGCATTCCCCATTCCGCATTTGTAAGCCTCGGCGTTTCGTCTCCGCCTATTCAATCTTCTATACTAATTTGCGTGTCCAGCCCGACTGAGCAAGATCCTGTTTCCCCGGAAAACGAGGGTTCCAGCGAACCCGCCGAGGCGGCCAGGGCCGCCTCACCCGGCATTGTGCGCTCTGCCGGAGTTGTCAGTCTTTCGGTAATGGCGAGCCGCGTTCTGGGACTGGTCCGCGAACAGGTGTTTGCCGGCTTCTTTGGAGCAGGAAAGGAATACGACGCGTTTGTTACAGCGTTTCGTATTCCCAACCTGCTGCGAGATCTGTTTGCAGAAGGCGCGCTCTCCTCGGCTTTTGTCACCACCTTTTCTCAGTATCTGACAATCAAGGGAGAGAAAGAAGCAATTCGGCTTTCCAATCTGGTTGCAACGGCGCTGATGCTGCTGCTGGGAATCTTCACGGTTCTGGGGATTATCTTTGCGCCGTGGCTGGTGGACATAACGGCGTACGGCTTTTCCGAAATACCCGGCAAGAAAGAACTTACCGTGGAAATGACGCGCATTATGATGCCCTTCATCCTGCTGGTGGCCCTTGCGGCCCAGGCAATGGGTATTCTGAACGCGCGCGGCTACTTCGGCATTCCGGCGCTGGCTTCCGCTTTTTTCAATCTCGGCGCTATCCTGGGCGGCCTGCTCTGCGGTTTTGTGCTCGGGCCGGCGCTCGGCTTCCGACCCATTGTGGGAATGGCTATCGGAACCTTGCTCGGCGGCATGCTGCAGTTTGTCGTCCAGTGGCCCAGCCTGCACAAGGCAGGTTTTCGATACCGGCCGATGTTGAGCTTCTCCGACCCCGGTGTGCGGCAGATCATGAGACTGATGGGACCGGCGCTGATCGGAACGGCGGCCGTCCAGATCAACGTGCTTGTAAACAGCAACTTTGCATCCAGCATCCGCGATGCGGCGGGAAACCCCATCGATGGTCCTGTGTCATGGTTAAATTACGCTTTCCGTCTGATGCAGTTTCCGATCGGCGTTTTTGGCGTGGCAATCGGAACTGTGACGCTGCCCGCCATTTCGCGCAGCATCGCAAGGAAGAATATCCCCGAGTTTCGCGACACCCTGTCACGCTCGCTGGGCCTGGTTTTCCTGCTTTGTATTCCTTCTGCCGCGGGTCTGGCGATCCTGGGTCGTCCGATCATAGGCGCCATTTATCAGCATGGAAAGTTTAACGCTTCAGACACGAGTCAGGCAGCCGCCGCGCTCGCATTCTACTCGATCGGGCTGGCCGGATACGCCGCCATCAAGGTTCTGGCGCCCGCATTTTACGCCATGGATGACGCGCGCACTCCAATGTTGATCAGCGTCGGGTCAATTGCAATCAATTTTGCATTGAACTGGACATTGGTGCGGGTGCTTGGCTTCGGTCATCGCGGTCTGGCGCTTTCCACATCGCTGGTGGCGCTGCTGAATTGTCTGTTGTTGCTGGTATTCATGCGGCGACGGGTCCACAGGATCGAAGGCCGCCGGCTGCTCTCTTCCCTGCTGAGGATTTCAGCGGCGACCGGCGGAATGGCCCTGGTGTGCTGGCTGCTTTCCGGGATGATCCTCAACCGGCTGGGCGCGAGTACTTTCTTTGCTTACCTGGCTTCCCTGGCGGTCGCGATTCCTGCGGGAGTCGGTGTGCTTTACGCGTTGTGCAGTCTGCTGGGAGTGCAGGAACTGGGAATGGTCAAAGAGGCTCTCTCCCGTTCACTACAAAAGAAATCACCACATAGTTGAGCACGAAAATTCGTGCTCATTTAGAACCAGCGGCGTTTCCGAAACCAGTAAAGCATCGCCGATGACAACACGACCATGAACACGATGGCGCCATAAAACCCCCACTTACTTGCCGCGCCCGGGATGTAGGGAAAGTTCATTCCAAAGATTCCACTGACAGCGGTAAAAGGAATGAAAACGGTGGTGAGGATGGTCAGCACCTTCATTACCTCGTTGAGGTTATTGGAAACTGACGACAGATACGCATCCAGCATGCCGGTAAGCAGGTCACGATATGAATCGGCAATGTCGGTCATGCGAAAGAGATTGTCGTAGATGTCACGGAAATACAGCCGCGTCGCCGGCGCGATGAACTGCGTCTCATCGCGGCTGAGACGGTTGAACACTTCACGCTGGGGCGCGACGATCCTTTTCAAATGTGAGACGTCGCGTTTGATTTGGAAGATGTCGTTCAGTAACTGCCGATCCGGCCTTTGAATGGTTGCCGTCTCCAGCCGGTCAATGCGGTCGTCCAGTTTTTCCAGCTCCGGAAAAAAATTATCCACCATCCTGTCCAGAATGGCGTGCAGCAGCCTGTCCGGACAGTCCATCAGGCGGGGTTCCTCGCAGATGCGCTGGTAGGCGTAATCGATGCTGCGCTTGTGCTCGTCGTGAATGGTAACCAGGAAGTTTTTTCCGAGAAAAACGTCTACTTCCGCGGTAACAAAGCACTCGTCGCTTTCCAGATAATTTACAGAGTGGATGACGATATAAAGATAGTCCGGGTACTCGTCAATCTTGGGATGATGGGTGTCGACCAGCGCGTCTTCGACCGCCAGCGGATGGAAATGGAATACCCGTGTGAGGACCTGCTGCTCCGCTTCGTTGGGGCGCAGCATATCGACCCAAATCCTGTCATCCGCGGCGAACTCCAGTGCCTTTGAGTCGGGGCGGTCATCACGGTCCAGCGATCCATCGGGACCCCGGCGCAGAATGCGGATCATGAGAGGAACCGGCCCTCTGCGAAGATTGAACAGCGGATCTCTGTTATCGGTCTATAATGCAGGCTCACGGGAAATGCGGAATGAAATGCGGAATGCGGAATGTGGAATGCGGAATGAAATGCGGAATGCGCAATGGGGAATGCGGAATACGGCCGAATTAAGTCCCGTAAACTATGGCCGAGTCTTTTCTGATTCCGCATTCCGTATACCCCATTCCGGATTTCACATTCCGCATTCCACATTCCGAAATCCGCATTTGGATACATTCCGCATTCCCCATTCCGCATTTGAAGGCGGATGCTAACACAGCAGCACAAAACCGTCCAAAAATCTATCATGAAGCTGTCTGAAATAGCGCGCCGTTTGGAATGCGAACTCCACGGCAACGGCGAGATCGAAATCACCCGCGTAATCGGCATTGAGAAAGCCGGCGACGGCGATCTCACGTTTATTTCCAACAAGAAATACTTCCCACACCTTAAAACGACCCGGGCTTCGGCGGTAATTCTGGCGCCTGAAATTCCCCCGGTGCCCATGCCCAGTCTTCGCACCTCCAACCCTTATCTCGCTTTTGCCCGCGCCATCGAGTTCTTTTACAAGTTCCCGGAACCGGAACCCGGGATTCATTCCAGCGCCATTATCCACCCGGAAGCATCGGTGGGAGAACGGGCGCGGATCGGGGCACACGTGGTGATCCAGCGGGGCGCGCGCATCGGCGCCGGGGTCACTCTCTACCCCAGTTGCACCGTTTATCCCTACGCGCAGATAGGAGACGGCACAATCATCCATTCCAATGCCGTGGTGCGGGAATACGTGCGAATCGGCAAACGATGCGTGATTCAAAACGGCGCCATCATCGGCGGCGATGGATTTGGCTTTGCTCCGGCGGGTGACGGCACTTATCACAAAATAGTCCAGTCCGGCATCGTCGTGCTGGAAGATGATGTCGAGATCGGAGCCAACACCACCATTGATCGCGCCACGGTCGGTGAAACTCATATCCGGGCAGGCGCAAAGATTGACAACCTGGTGCAGATCGGACATGGCTGCGGGGTGGGAGAGAATTCCGTTCTGGCGGCCCAGGTGGGCCTGGCCGGAAGCACATCGGTTGGCAAGAACGTTATTCTGGCGGGACAAGTGGGCGCCGCGGGCCACCTCCATATCGGAGACAACGCCCGGGCCACCGCGCAGACCGGCATTCCCGGCTCGGTGGATGACGGCGCCATCGTGTCCGGCTATCCCGCGATTGACAACACGTTGTGGCGCAAAGCAAGCGTCGTTTTTCCCAAGCTTCCCGAAATGCAAAAGCGCATCAGGGAATTGGAAAAAACTGTCGAAGAATTGAAAAAGAAGCTGGAGAAAAAGTAGTGCGCGGGCTGCGTGTCTTCCTCTTCCTGCTGCCATGAAGCGTCCCTGCGGCTGCGGTTGCCTCGGCTTGACTCTGGCAGCGGTTCTCTTTGCCGCTCTTCTCTACCTGTTCCGAGCCTGGGTTTTGCCTTTGCCGGCAGAATATCTGCTCCAGTCCGACCCGTTGAAAAAGTCCGACGTGATCGTCGTTTTATCCGGGAACGCCGTTGTGCGCGCCCCGGAGGCGGCCGCGCTTTACCGCGAAGGTTGGAGCCCGCGCGTGCTTGTGACCCGCGACCAACCGGAAGAGGGATTTTACGAGCTCCGGAAGAAAGGCATCTTGCTGCCGGAGAACATCGACATGGCCCAGCAAATCCTGGAAGGGCTGGGTGTCCCGCGAGCGAGCATCTGGCGCATGGAGGCCAGTTCGGACAACACGCTGCAGGAGGC
Source organism: Acidobacteriota bacterium (assembly GCA_036507075.1). Classification (GTDB taxonomy): domain Bacteria; phylum Acidobacteriota; class UBA6911; order JACQSX01; family JACQSX01; genus DASXQR01. The sequence continues at coordinate 16,919 of DASXQR010000216.1, forward strand.
GCGCTACGCGGGCGAGTTTCTGAAAAAACAGCACGTCTCGCGCGTCATTCTGGTGACTTCAAAACTGCACAGCCGGCGCACCTGCCTGGTATTCCACCAGTTGTTTGAAAAGGACTTCCAGATCTGCTGCCGTTACAGCCGTTTTGATTCCTTCGAACCGCACTCCTGGTGGAAGGCGAGAAAAGCGACCCGGGAATTTCTGATCGAGCTGCAAAAGACCATCGCATACAAACTTCAATTCGCGTGGGGGAACTACTAAAAAGACGGAACCGCCAAGAACGCCAAGAATAAAAGAATCACTTCCCTGTACCTCGGTCGATGTTGCAATTGTCTGAAATTTGAATTATTTCACTGACCTATGTTGTTAGATCCACTTTAAACCTTGGCGCTCTTGGCGTCCTTGGCGGTTCACTTTTTTGCCCGACGCTCATTCATAATACTCCAACCCGAGGTGCGTAATCTGCTCCTTGCCGCGAAGATATCGCAGCGTGTTCTTTAACTTCATCAACTGGATGAACAGGTCGTGTTCGGGATAAAGCTCGGGAGCGCACATCGGACTCTTAAAGTAAAACGACAGCCACTCCTGGATTCCCGACATTCCCGCGCGGCGCGCCAGGTCCAGGAACAGAACCAGGTCGAGAACCAGCGGCGCCGCCAGAATGCTGTCGCGACAGAGAAAATCAATCTTAATCTGCATCGGATAACCGAGCCATCCGAAGATATCCAGATTGTCCCAGCCTTCTTTGTTGTCTCCGCGGGGCGGGTAATAGTTAATTCGGACTTTATGGTAGAAATCCTTGTACAGATCCGGATAAAGCTCCGGTTGAAGGATCTGATCCAGCACGGAGAGCTTGCTCTCCTCCTTCGTCTTGAATGACATCGGATCATCCAGTACTTCTCCGTCGCGATTGCCGAGAATATTGGTGGAAAACCATCCGTGTAACCCCAGCAGCCGCGCTTTTAGGCCCGGCGCCACGATTGTCTTCATTAATGTCTGGCCGGTTTTAAAATCCTTGCCGCAGATCGGCGAGCCGTGCTTCTTTGCCAGAGCCACCATTGCGGGAACATCTACCGTCAGGTTCGGCGCGCCGTTGGCGAAGGGAATTCCCGACGTTATGGCAGCCCAGGCGTAGACCATGCTGGAAGGGATCGCTTCGTGGTTTTGCTTCATCGCTCTTTCCAGCTTCTCGGGAGTGGAGTGTACCGCCTGCGGCGTAATGTAGATTTCCGTGCTGCCGCACCAGATCATCACCATTCGGTCCAATTTGTTCTTTTTCCGGAACGACTCCATGTCATCCTTCAATTGTTCCGCCAGATCCAGTTTGTTCTTCCCCTTCTTGACGTTGGGTCCTGTGATGCGAGTGACGTATTTTGAATCAAAGACGGCTTTCCACGGTTGAATCTGAGAAAGCTCTTTCCTGAGTGGGTCGAGCAGCGAACGCTCCAGCACGCCTGCGTTTACGGCGGCGTCATACGCGTTGTCCGCAATCGGGTCCCACGCGCCGAAGTAAAGGTCGTCCAGTTCGGCCAGAGGGACAAAGTCCCTGATTGCGGGGATCTGCCGGTCGGTCCTCTTCCCCAGACGGATCGTACCCATTTGCGCGAGAGATCCGAATGGCTTCGCCAATCCTTTTCGAATTGCTTCGACGCCCGCAATAAACGTGGTGCTGACGGCGCCCAGTCCCACCAGCAGAACGCCCAGACGTCCGCGAGCCGGTTCAATAGTTCGTCCCTTAGCTGTCATTTAGTCTCCTGAACTTTAGAAAAACGGGCATCTTAACCCAAAGCGGGGTGATCGGAGTCAAAAAATCATAAAAGCTTGAACCGCGAAGGCGCGAAAGCGCGAAGACAAACAACCACAAAGACACAAAGAACAAACAGGAAAACTTTTCGCGCTTTCGCGCTTTCGCGGTGAGCTCTTACTCCACCACGATCTGCGAAAGATCGCCGACTTTGCTGAAAAGGCCGGATATGCGCCGGAGCAGGCGGAGGCGGTTGTTGCGCAGCTTGGGATCATCCGCCATCACCAGAACCTTGTCGAAAAAAGTGTCCAGCCGCGGACGCATCTGCGCCATGCCCTTGAGGGCATCATAATAATTGCGCGCATCCATGGCGGATGCGATCTGAGGTTCCCGGGTCTTCAGTTCCCTGTACAACTCCTTCTCAGCCTCCTCCACGAAAATCTCGCTGCTGACGTTCCCATCGTCTGGAACATTCCCGGCCAGAATATTGTTGATGCGTTTGAAGGAAGTGGCGATCGCCTCGAAGTCCGGCTCCTTGCGAATTCCCTGAATCGCCCGCGCCCGGGTATGAAGATCGACCAGGTCATCGTACCCGGCTTCCACGACGGAATTGATCACGTCGTACTGCAGTCCCTCCTCTGAGAAGAGATGACGCACGCGCGCATCCATGAACTCAAACAGATGTTTCTCCACCTCTTCGTATTTACCGTTATCAAGCCGGTCTGCAAGCAGACCAAAGCTGTGACGGAACAATTCCCGGAGCGAGAAGGAAATATTTGCTTCAACGGCGATGCGCACTATTGCCTGGCATTGCCGGCGCAGTGAAAACGGATCGCTCGAGCCGGTCGGAATGATGCCAAGCCCGAAAAATCCGCAAAGGGTGTCAACCTTGTCGGCAATCGACAGCAGCCGGCCGGCCGCTGTCTTTGGAATCGGGCCGTCGGAGGACACCGGCATGTAGTGCTCATAGATTCCCTTCCACACCGCTTCGGGATAACCTTCGTCGCGGGCATAAAGGCCGCCCACTATCCCCTGAAGCTCGGTAAATTCTTTCACCATTTCCGTGGTCAGGTCCGTTTTGCAGAGACGAGCCGCTGCCTTTAAGTCCGCCTCGGCATCAAAAGAGACCAGGCTCGCCAGCCGCTGCGCCAGCTTGTCCAGCCTTCGGATTTTGTCTGCATAGCTGCCGAGCTTCTTTTGGAACACCACGTGCTCGAGCAGGGCAACACGCTCTTCAAGTTTCCGGCGGCGGTCGAAATCCCGGTAGAACCCGGCGTCCTGCAGCCTGGCTCGCAGCACTCTTTGGTGACCTACTCTGATCTTCTCGCGATCCGTGGAAGCCGTATTCAACACCGTAAGAAAATGCGGCTGTATTTTTCCCTGCGCGTCCGAGACGGCGAAATATTTCTGATGCTTTCTCAAAACCGTTGTCAAAACTTCCTCGGGGAGCTGCAGAAATTCACGCTCGAAGTTTCCCAGCATCACCTGGGGGTACTCAATCAAATGAATCACTTCTTCCAGCAGCGCAGCATCCTGGACGACCATGAGACCGGACGGAACCTCGCTGTGAAGCCCGGCCTGAATAATTTCCCTTCGCTCATCCGCATCGATCAAAACAAAGTGGTCGGCCAGTTTATTCTTGAGTTCCACAAAAGAATGAACCGGAAAAACCAACGGCGCCATAATCGGATGGCCGGCGGTGGATCGGCCGCTCTTGACTCCGGCAACCACAAAGGGAACGACTTCGCGCCCCAGCAGCGCCACCACGTAATGGATGGGACGCACGAAGCGCTCTTCGGGCATTCTCCAGTACATCGACTTTGGGAACGGAATGGAGAGAATCAGGGGCGGCAACAGATCGGAAAGCACGGACATTGCCGGAAGGCCGGCGACATACCTGCGGCAGGCGACGTACTCTCCTTTCGGCGTGGATACGATTTCCACACTGTCCGCGGTGATCTGATTCTTTTGTAGAAAGCCCTGAAGGGCGCGCGTGGGTTTGTTCTGCGCGTCAAAGGCCACTTTGCGCGAAGGCCCCATCACCTGTTCAACAATATCGTCCTGGCGCTCCGGGACTGCCGCGCAATGCAGGATAAAACGCCTGGGCGTGGAAAACATCCGCACCGGACCGTAGTCGAGGCGCGCGTTGCGCATTGCGTCGATGAAGCGCTGCTTCAGGGCTTCCAGCGCGCCGCTTACCATGGTCGCGGGGATTTCCTCGGTGCCCACCTCGAGCAGGAATTCCGTTTTCTTGATCAACCCCAGAGGCTCGGACTCAGGCAGAGGCTCAGCCAGCGGGCTTCGGTTTTTCCTTTCAACGGCGACGTTCATGAGAGCTTATCGCGCAGAACGCGGTCAGGCAGTCTTGGCGGTGGTCTTCAACAGCGGATAACCAAGCCGTTCTCGCGATTCGATGTAGCTGGCTGCGATGCGGCAGGCCATCGCGCGAACTCGATTCATCAAGCCGACGCGCTCCGTGACAGAAATTGCGCCGCGGGCATCGAGCTGGTTGAAGGTGTGAGAACACTTCAGACAATAATCGTAGGCAGGCAGGATCCACCCCTCATCGGTGAGCCGGCTGCATTCTTTTTCAAATTGCCGGAACTGGTCGAAAAGCATCTGCGGGTCTGATTTTTCGAAATTGTAGGCAGAGAATTCGTACTCCTCCCGCCGTCTCACTTCTCCATAGCTCAATTCATCATTCCATGGCAGCGAATAAACGTCATCGACACCGGCGATGAAAGTGGCGATGCGCTCCAGGCCGTACGTGATTTCGGCCGAGATGGGATTCAGATCAATCCCTCCTGCCTGCTGGAAGTAAGTAAACTGCGTGATCTCCAGGCCGTCAAGAAGCACCTGCCAGCCGATTCCCCAGGCTCCCAGAGTGGGAGATTCCCAGTTGTCTTCTTCGAACCGTATATCGTGCTCGCGCAATTTGATTCCCAGCGCCTCCAGGCTCTCCAGGTACCAAGCCTGAGCCGCCAGAGGCGAGGGTTTCAAAATCACTTGAAATTGAAAATAGCGCTGCAGCCGGTTGGGATTCTCCCCGTAGCGACCGTCAGTGGGCCGGCGCGAGGGCTGCACGTAGGCAACTGAGTAAGGCTCCGGACCGAGAACGCGCAGAAATGTTTCCGGGTGCATCGTTCCCGCGCCCATTTCCAGATCGTAGGGCTGCTGCAGGATACACCCCTTCTTCATCCAAAACTGCTGCAGTTCTATAATCACCTGCTGAAAGTTCAACACTGGTTCAGTTCCCTTATGAATCGATCGGATTTCAAGCTCTTTTCCAGGTGGTATTGTATCAGGCCCGAATTCAGCCTCCCGATGTTTTTCAGCGTCGCGGCACCCCAACTGCTCCAGTCGACCCGTGAAATGTTGCGGGAGAAAATAGATGCGAACGCCGCCCGCTCCTCGGGGCCGACGCGCAGGTCTCTGGGTCCGGCGCACTTCCGGCACAGAGCTTCATGGCCGCCGCTCGGTATGAATACAGCGCCATCTTCAAACGAGTGGCCGCAGCGACCGCATTCCGAGAACGGAGGAAAGACCCCTTCCAGGCGCAGCAGCCAGCTTTCCAGATAACGCGCTCTCGCCTCAAGGGAAGCTGCCTGCGTTTCCAAAACTGAGAGGGCCAGGCGGAAGAGCCTTTCGTTCCCTTCCCCCTCCTGTGAGAATTCACCCAGGAGCTCGGCAAAATAGGCGCAGTAGTAACTTCCTTCAAGGCTTTCGCGCAGACCGGCGTGGCTGGCGAGCAGATCGCAACTGTTTATCGAAGCAAGTTCCTGGTTCTCACGCGCGAAGAAAATGAGGCGAACGTGGCTGAGCGGCTCCAGCGAACTGCCGAACCGACTTTTCATTCGCCGGGCGCCTCTTGCAATACCGCGCACCTTACCGTATCCGCGCGAGAGGAATACGACGATCCGATCCGCTTCGGCGTACGGGTAGGTGCGCAGCGTAATGGCTTCAGTGGTCTTCAGGGACATGGACGGACACCACAGGGTTTCCCAGGGTAGTTCCAAATGCGGATTTCGGAATGCGGAATGTGGAATAAAACCCGGTTAAGACTTCGACGCCGAAACACTCCCTATTCCGCATTCCGCATTCCGAAATCCACAATTCAGAACGGCGTGAGTTGCGGCGGGGTTTCCGGGCGGGGCCGGGGGCGCAACAACTGGATCAGGCGAACCAGCAAACCGCTGCCCGCATAGGCGCATGCGAAAGCCAGCAGCACGAACCGCGAGTAGAAATAAATCAGGGCAATCAGGACGGACAAGAGAAGAATGTTCAGATGCGATTTTCCTCTGCCCAGGTGAAGCTGCTTCAGGCTGAAATAGCGAATGCGGCTGATCATCAGAAATGCCAGCAGCAGCGTCAACACCGCCATCAGATGGGCGTGCATCGGGTCGGTGATGGGCTGTCGAAAGAAATGGACAATGGCCGCAATCATGCCGGCGGCCGCCGGAATGGGCATCCCCACGAACTGCTTCAGGTTCTGGGCCTGAACGTTGAATCGCGCCAATCGCATCGTGCCGCAAATCAAAAACACAAAGGAGGAAAAGATTCCGAAATCTCCCAACGGCACGAACCCCCACGATGCCACCAAAACAGCCGGAGCCAATCCGAAGCTGATCACATCGGCGAGCGAATCAAGCTGCAAACCGAATTCGCTGGTCGCATTCGCCAGCCGAGCCATGCGGCCATCCAGACCGTCCAGAACAATCGCCAGACCCAGGGCTCCCGCCGCTTCGTCATACCGTCCATGCATTGAAGAAATCACAGCGAAGAATCCGCAGAAGATGTTTGCCACGGTAAACAGGCTGGGAAGAATATAAACAGTCCGCCGCGGCCTCTTCCGGGGCAGATTGATGTTGAGTTCTCGCTGTTCCATGATGTCACCCGACCGGTGTCAGATTACGCTTTCCTGATCCTCGCTATGATACTCGCACCGCCCCGCACATGGTCGCCTTTTTTAACCACTACTTCGGCGGCGGGAGGAAGAAACAAGTCGACCCGCGATCCGAATCGGATCAGGCCGATCCGCTGTCCCCTTTGCACGCTGTCGCCCTGGTCGATCCAGGTAATTATCCTTCTGGCGATCAGCCCCGCGATCAACACCACTCTTACACGATAACGCGCATTCTCCAGCTCGACCACACTCTGCTCGTTGTCGATCGATGCCGCTTCGTACAATGCCGCTTTGAATTTTCCCTTCTGGTAGCGCATGCTGACCACCTTGCCCTCGATGGGCGCGCGGCTTACATGAACATCGAACAAGGAAAGGAAAATGCTGACCTGCGTTGGAAACTCGCCTTCCGGATTATGGATGCGAACCACCCGGCCGTCTGCAGGAGAAACAAACGTGCCTTCATCAGCGGGAATGTTACGGTCAGGGTCGCGGAAAAAGAAAAGTACGAATAGGGCGAGCAGCGCAACAATGCCGCCCCACCAGTGCCATCCAAAATAAGATGCGACAGCCGCCAGGAGCGCCAGGGGAATGAAAAAGCGATAAGCGTCGGGAACGATTCTCACAAATAAAAAAGCCCTCCGTTCAGGCGGAGGGCTCGATAAGGGCGCCAATTTGCAATCAATTAGCCTTTGCCGTTGATTGCGCCCGGATAATTCGGGCCTGCATCTGATCTTTTAGAGCCAGTTTCTTTTTCTTGAGGACCGTTTCCTGGACTCTCTCCTCTTCGGAGAGAAACGGTTTGTGGGTGAGTTTGTCCAATTGTTCGTCATACGAATGATGTCGCTCCGCCAGCCTGCGGAACTCATCATCAGTACTGAGAAGGTGATCCTTGATTTCAGCATCCCCCATGTTGGGCCTCCTTATGGCTTGGGAAATGAGTTTGCCTTAAATATATCCACTACTCTACATGCTACCAAACTTCAGGCGACAAGTTAACCTTGAGCACGAATTTTCACGAATTTACACGAATTTCACGAATCATTTTAGCGTGCCCAACTATTCCAGGGCCAGTTCGATCAGGCGGTCAAGAAACTCCGAAAAGCTGTAACCGGCTACCTGAGCCGACTGCGGCGCCAGTGATGTGGCCGTCATTCCCGGTATCGTATTGATTTCCAAGAAATAAGCGTCCGGCCCGTTCAAGATAAAGTCGGACCGGCTAATGCCACGGCAGCCGAGCTTCAAATGGATTTCAACAGCCTGCTGCTGAATCTGCCGGGCCAGGTCCTCCGGTATTCCAGCCGGAATGATATGGTCTGAACCGCCTTCGGCGTACTTGGACTCGTAATCGTAGAAAGCCCCCCTGTTGGGAATAATTTCAATCAGCGGGAGGGCTTCAGGATTGGCATTCCCCAGCACCGGAGCCGTGATTTCAGTTCCCTTGACAAACTGTTCGGCCAAGGCATCCTGGCCCAGCTCGAATACAGACATCAGTGCGCCTTCAAATTGGCCCGCATCGTCGATAATGAACGTGGCGACCGATGAACCCAACTGGTTTGGTTTGATCACGGCCCTGTTCCCAAGCTCGGAGATTTGCCGCAGCACCTCCTCCCGATCTGTTTGATAACGCGCCTTGGTTACGAGCATATCGGCCGGTACCCGAACACCTAATCCGCGCGCAAATGCCTTCATCCGAAATTTATCCATCGCCAGAGCCGAAGCCAGTACTCCCGAGCAGGTGTAAGGGATTCCCAGAAGCTCCAGCATCCCCTGAATTGTGCCATCCTCCCCGTGGGGGCCGTGCAGCGCAAGGAAAACCACGTCGACTCGGCGATCCAGAACAGTCGAGGCCGGAGAAATCGAACGAATCAGCGCCCGATCGATGCTGCCTTGCCCAGCTTCTTCGATCTCGCGCAGGGCGGCGCTATCGAGAAGCCACCTTCCATCCCGGGCAATCTCCAGCGGCAACACTTCATACTTCATTTTGTCCAGGTGCCGGGCGATCATCTTTCCTGTGTTCAGCGAGACTTCCCGTTCTTCGGACTGGCCCCCCATGAAAAGCGCAACGCGGAGCTTCCTGTCGGTCATGAATTGGTTTTCTTGGAGGCGGATGAAATATTCGGGCGGTGCTGCTCGTAACTGCGGTCCGGCGTTTCCGGGGAAAGGCTTTCCGGCTCCGGTTCGACGCTTTCCTGACTTTTTGTTTCGTAAGCCTTAATGATCAACTGAACCAGCTCGTGTCGCACCACGTCCCGCTCGTTGAAATAACAGAACGACAGCCCCGGCACGCGCTTGAGCACGTGGGCGGCGTCCACCAGGCCGGAACGCTTGCCCACAGGCAAATCGACCTGGGTCACATCGCCGGTAATAACCGCTTTCGACTTGAAGCCAATGCGCGTCAGAAACATTTTCATCTGCTCGGGGCTCGTATTTTGAGCCTCGTCGAGAATGATGAAGGCGTCGCCCAGAGTCCGTCCGCGCATGAAGGCCAGCGGGGCAATTTCAATAACCTGGCGCTCCATCAGCTTCATCACCTTTTCCGGATCGAGCAGGTGATAAAGGGCGTCGTACAGAGGGCGAAGGTACGGATTCACTTTCTCCTGCATATCCCCCGGCAGAAATCCCAGGCGCTCGCCTGCCTCCACGGCCGGCCGCGCCAGCACGATGCGTTCCACCCTCTTGTTCAGCAGGTAGGAGACCGCCATGGCCACGGCCAGATAGGTCTTGCCCGTTCCCGCCGGGCCGATGGCGAACACGATGTCGTGGTCTTCGATGGCGTCGATGTATCGCCTCTGGTTGGGACTCTTCGGAGAAACCTGACGACTTCCCGTCGCCAGGATTTTGGGTCTGGGAAAGAAATCGTGCAGCGTCAGGCTGGAGTTTTCCGCAATCTGCTTGAAAGCAGTGCGAAGGTCTCCATTTTGAAATTTCTCGCCCCGTGTGACCAGATTTGAAAAGTCGGTTAGAAGCGTGGTGAGAGCCTCCACATTATGCGTCTCACCTTCCAGCAGGAGATTGGAGCCGCGGGCGCTGATTTCAACGTCAAACAGCGACTCCAGATAACGCAGGTTCTGGTCGTTGACGTCAAACAGCAGTTCCGCTGCTCGATCAGGCAGGATAAGTTTCTTCATCTAAAGGCTGAGTTTGCGGACCTCCAGTCCTTTTTGGCTGTCATCATGATAACAGACTGCTGCCCCATTTTGCCACGAAGGCACGAAGACACGAAGGATCGGAATTTATCTTGCAGTGACACTTCTCCAGTCAACGGTTGCTCCCGGGAAGTGACACTTCTAAATGAATTGTAAAATCTTCGTGTCTTCGTGTCTTCGTGGCAAGAAATTGGCGGGATTAGCCCTTTCCCTGGGGGCGAAGAGCGTTGCTGATCCGCTGCTTGTGGCGCGCAGCGGCGTTTTTGTGGAGCACTCCCTTGTAGACTGCCCGATCCAGATCGGACGACAAACGAGCGATGCCTTTTCTGATATCCGCCTCACTGCCGCCCTTCAAACCTCGCGCCCGTTTGATCGCGGCTTTCAAATTACTCTTGTTGCGACGGTTGACTTCGCGCTGCACCACGCTCCGTTTGGCGCGCTTGGCAGCCGATTTGATATTGGCCATAAGATTCCTATTCGAAAAAAGAAGAGATTGTACCTGATTTCCGGACGGGCATCAATTGCGGTGCCATCTTTGTGTCCTTTGTGCCTTTGTGGTTAAAAGGGAATTCACCACAAAGGCACAAAGAGCACAAAGGGTCAGGTGCCCACGATTCGGATCAACAAAGTTTCCAGTAGAAGACGGTCAGACAAACCGCTTCCCTTCAGCGCGCTGTCGGTCCTGTGCAGCTCCCGCAGAGCGGCTTTAAGGTCTGAGAGCCGAAAGCGGCGCGCCTGATCGCTTAGCTTCCCGACGTAATAAGGATTCATTCCAGTTATTCTGGCGATGGCGCTGTCCGGTTTTCCCGCCAGTTCCTTCACTGCCAATAAACCGGCAAAATGGCTGTAAATGCTTTTCAGGAGCACCAGCGGAACAGCTCCATCTTCAAAAAGCCGCTGCAGTAAAACAAGAAGCTGCCTGCGGTCCCTGGTTGCAATCAAGTTGACCAGATCCCAGATTTCATGGCTGCGCGTTCGGTTGGACAGCATGGTTACATCTTCGATCGAAATGACTTTCTCCTGCAGCCGGAACAGCTTTAACTTTTCAACCTGCTGCGAGAGAGCCTGCATATTGGTGCCCGCCTGGTCCACCAGTTCGTCCACTACGCCCTCGCCCAACCGGTAACCATCCTTCTGGAACGAGCGTTCGATAATGGATCGTGCCTCGGCAGGTTCGGGCTCATTCGCGGAAACGACGGCGGCGCTTTTGGAAATCTTGTTCACACGGCCGGCATGCAGCTTGGCAGCGACCATCACGAATACGGTGCGCGGGTTCGGATTCGCCAAGTAGGCGTAGAGCTCATCCCATTGGTCGTCTTTGAGCCCGGAAAGATTCTCCATAATGACGATTCGGCGGGGCGACATCATCGGAAGTGTTTGAGCCGCTTCCAGCGCCCGCTGCAGTGCCGTCTGTTCTCTGCCGCGCGGGGCGCCCTGGCCCATGGATAACATCGGCGGCGCCGGGCCTTCCTGCTCTGATTCTCTTTTCGTCTGGCCTTTTTTTTCGGGCTGGCTGAAGGTCTGAAGATTGAATTGACGCCATCCGGGATCGGCAAGCGCGGCAAATGCATCCAGCGCCGCCCTCTGCAAATAAAGATCTGATCCGAGCAGAAGGTAACAGGGCAGCACTTGCTCTTTGAGCTGTTTGGAAAGTTTCAGCGCCGCGATCATTTCGAGTTGCTTTTCAGCTCAATTGCCTGCCAGAACCGTTGCCGCGACGCTGCGCGCAAAGTCCTGCGCCATGCGGTCGACAGCCGGATTCTGTTCGGAGAAGAACTGCTTTACATTGAAGTTGATTACGTACTCTTCGTGAAAAACAAAAGCGTCCTTTCGAAACAGGGTCTTGTTTGTCTTCAAATCCACGAGTTTGACGTTGGTCACCAGCGTCACCAGAAACGTGTTTCCCACGGATTCATTTCCGATAATAACTGGCAACGCTCCGACGCCTATCACGTCTCCCCGCAGAACCGCGTCCGCTCCGGATTCCTGCGATGTGATTTTGTACGGGCTGCGGCGGGAAAATTCCTCGATCAATGCCCGGGTGAGGCGCTGCTCAACCTGAAAAGACGTGGTCCGATTTTGCAGCGCAGGAATGGCGAGGGTGCGGATTCCCGTGGCGCCGGCGGCTGGAGATTTCACATGGTATCCACAAGCGGTAATAACCACCAAGGCACCAAGACACCAAGTGTTGAAGCAGCAGGCTCTCGTTTGTGATGCGCGCATTCGGTAAGTTGGTGCCTTGGTGTCTTGGTGGTTCAAAAGGCTACGTTACGACGATATTCAACAGCCGGTCCTGTACATACACTACTTTCCTCACGGTCTTACCTTCCAGGTATCCCTGGACTTTCTTGTCCCTCATTGCCAGATCCATACAACCCTGTTCGTCAATGCCAGCCGGAACGAAAAGCTTTCCGCGCACTCGGCCGTTGACCTGGATCACAATCTCCACTTGCTCTTCAACCAGCCACGCCGGATCCGGCTTCGGCCAGGGCTGGAAGCTGATATTTCCGTGATGTCCCAGTCTCTCCCACATTTCTTCCGCGAAATGGGGCGCGAACGGAGACAGCATCAGGGCCATCTTTTCAAAAACGTCCCGCAGTAAAAACCGGTTTTTGTTCGCCGCGGAATCTTCATAGTCATAGAGCGAATTGAGAAACTCCATCACGGCGGCAATGGCCGTGTTCATGTGAAAGCGTTCCAGGTCATTGCCGACACGGTGCAGGGTTTGATGCAGTTTTCGCATTAACTTTTGGTCTTCATCGGCGGCGTCGATTTTCTCCGACGGCTGCGCAATCGATTCCTCATGGCGGACAAACAGGCGCCAGATTCGATTCAAAAAACGAAAGCAGCCCTCCACGCCCGACTCGCTCCAATCGAGGTCCTTCTCGGGCGGCGCTGCAAACAAGATGAACAAGCGCAGCGTGTCGGCTCCGAACAGATCAATAAAGTGATCGGGGTCGACGACATTGCCCTTCGACTTGGCCATTTTCGCGCCGTCTTTGGTCACCATGCCCTGGGTAAACAGGTTCATAACCGGCTCGTCCCACTGCACCAGGCCCAGATCGCGCATCACTTTGGTGAAAAAGCGCATGTAAATCAAATGAAGAATGGCGTGTTCCACCCCGCCGATGTACTGGTCTACCGGGAACCAGTACTTCACCTTGTCCGGATCGTAGGGCATATGCGAATTCTGCGGATCGCAATAACGGTAGAAGTACCAGGAAGAATCGACAAACGTGTCCATCGTGTCTGCCTCCCGGCGGCCCGGTTTTCCGCACCTGGGACAAGCTACATTGGCAAATTCAGGAACCGTCGCGAGGGGAGAAACCCCCAGCCTGATCGTTTCCACACGAGGCAGCTTCACCGGGAGCTGGTCATCCGGCACGGGAACGACGCCGCATTGCGCGCAATAAATAATCGGAATGGGCGTTCCCCAATAACGCTGGCGCGAGATTCCCCAATCCTTGAGCCGGTAAGTTGCCGTCTGCTCTCCGATGCCCTTCTCCCTGATGAAAGCAAACATCTTGCGGAGGGCGGTCTCCGATTCCATCCCCGAGAACTGGCCGGAGTTCACCAGCCTGCCGTAACCGCAGAAAGGCAGGTCGGCCGATTGCGTCTCCACGGGCTCGATTACACGGCGAATCTCCAGCCCGTATTTCTTGGCAAATTCGTAATCGCGCTCGTCGTGCGCCGGAACCGCCATAATGGCGCCGGTGCCGTACTCCATGAGCACAAAGTTCGCAATCCAGACGGGTATGCGTTCCTGCGTGAATGGATTAAGCGCCCAGGCTCCTGTAAATATTCCCAGTTTCTCGGCTTCCGACCCTTCACGGATCGTCTGCTGCTGGGACCGATACCGCTGGATCTCTGTGCGGGCCTGATCCGGTGAAGGATGACTCCTGAGCAGGTCGGGAACCGCCGGGTGTTCCGGGGCCACAACCAGGAATGTGGATCCGTAGATTGTGTCCAGGCGGGTTGTGAAAACTTCAATCCCTCCGGCAAGGCCTTCCACGAGAAAGCGAACGCGCGCGCCCTCGGATTTTCCGATCCAGTTTCGCTGCATGATCAGGACCTTTTCCGGCCAGGATTTCAATTGATCGAGGTCCTGCAGCAACGCATCGGCGTAGTCGGTTATTCGAAAATACCACTGCTCCAGCTCGCGCTTTTCTACTTCGCTCTCATCGCGCCAGCACCTGCCTTCGATTACCTGCTCATTGGCCAAAACTGTCTGGCACTTGTTGCACCAGTTGACCGTCCCCTTTTTGCGATAGGCCAGTCCTCGCTCGAACATGCGCAGAAAGAACCACTGGTTCCAGCGGTAATACTCGGGAAGGCAGGTTGTGATTTCGCGATGCCAGTCGTACGAAATTCCAAGGCGCATGCACTGCGCCTTCATGTTGGCTATGTTCTCCAGCGTCCACTTCTCAGGATGGCTGTTGTTCCTGATGGCGGCGTTTTCCGCCGGCAGGCCGAAGGAATCCCAGCCGATCGGGTGGATCACGTTGTATCCGTGCATCCACTTGTAGCGGGCAACCGCGTCTCCCAGGCTGTAATTGCGCACGTGTCCCATGTGCAATTTGCCGCTCGGATAGGGGAGCATTTCAAGCGCGTAGTATTTTTGCTTCTCGGCATTCTCGCAGACTTCGAAGTCCCGGCCGCTCAGCCATTTCTTCTGCCACTTTTGCTCGATCGTCTTAAAGTCGTACGCGTCTCTCACTCCTCTTTTTCCACCTTCGAGTAAACGATTCCCTGCTGCGCCTGATATTTGCCCTTCCGATCACGATATGAAGTCTCGCACTCGCTGCGTGCCTCCAGAAAAATCACCTGGGCGATGCCCTCATTGGCGTAAATACGAACTGGCAGGGGCGAGGCGTTCAATATACTGACGGTCACAAAGCCTTCCCATTCAGGCTCAAAAGGTGTCACGTTGACCAGAAGCCCGCAACGGGCGTAGGTGCTCTTGCCAAAACAGATGGTGAGAATCTGGCGCGGAATGCGAAAATATTCCACCGACCTTCCGATGACCATCGAGTGGGGTTGCAGCTCCAGCACCTCACGCACGACATGATCGAAAAGCTCCGCGTCCAGGTTCTTCGGATCAATCACACCGGGCGCCTGCAGCCTTAAAATGCGAAACTCGTTTGAGATGCGCATGTCATAGCCGTAAGACGCGGTTCCAAAGGAGATCCCGGTTCTTACGAGATCCTCTGAAAATGGCTCGATCATGCGGTGTTCGCGCGCCATTCTGCGAATCCAATGATCGGGCTGGATTGCCATATTTTCGGGTCCTTTAACGGGGAAGATCGTATTGTAACCAGAATTTCAACCATATCACGAGGCTTGTAAAGAGGAAGTAGCAGCTTGGTTTGGCTACCATCGGGACAACGACTTTATTACAGAGATACAGCCTGGCGGTAGGCCGCAACCAAAAAGCCGAGTCAGCTCTGCCTCTTGCAGTACCGCGGTGCGTCAGCCAGCGTAGGGCGAATCAATCTATCTGCACTACGACAGTACCGCGGGGCGTCAGCCCGCGGCGCGCTCATCACCGTAATCTCACCCAGCAGTGCGACGCGTAAAGCCTCAGGCCCTTTGGTATCCGCGCCGCGGGCTGACGCCACCGAGATACTGACCGGGAGCAGCGGGGCGATTCGCCGTGCGCGGGCTGATGCCCCGCGGTACTGTCGTCATTGGACATCAGTCATTAGAATCTTGAATGAAGGATCCGGGAAAAATTCACCGCGAAGCGTCAATTTTTGCAGGAAAATCAAAAAAGCGTGCCGTAAGGCCTTGTTTTACATAATTTTAGGTTGACACCCCGCCCGGCCCAAAATAAAATTCCTTCGGCTTGTCGGTTTGATGGAGGGATAGTGATCAAGCAAGACATCGTGAACCGAGTGTCGCGGGAACTTGGAATCGCGAAAGTGAAGGCTGAGCAAGCGGTTGAATCCGTCTTTGACTCACTGAAGGCGGCTATGCAACGCGGCGACCGGATAGAGTTAAGGGGTTTCGGTGTCTTTATGGTGAAGCCTCGAAAAAGCGGCATAGGGAGGAATCCCCGAACCGGCGACGAAGTTCCAATTCCGCCCGGCAAAACAGTACGTTTTAAGCCCGGAAAAGAAATCCGATTCCACCAAGAAGAAGAACCGCAAACGTAGGCTGGCTTCAACTTGGGTAATAATGGGTTTCATAACGTCCCGGACTGGCCGCCGTCGAGCCCTCCGTTCCAAAGCCCTGCCTTGCTTCCCGAAGCGTCGGAACGCCCCAAAGTCCTTCTTCCAGCTATCCTGTTTGCCGCCACGGTCTTGACGACGCTGCTGGCGGGAATTCGGATGCAGATTGGATTTCTTGAGCAAACCGCAATCCCGCCGCTGACCGAGCCACGCACCTGGCTTCTCGGAGTTCCGTTTTCCTTCACGCTCTTGTCCATCCTGATGGCGCATGAGTTGGGGCACTTTGTCATGTGCCGCTATTACGGAATCACAGCAACTTACCCGCATCTGTTGCCTGCTCCACCTCCACTTCCCTTCGGTACATTTGGGGCGGTGATTCGAATTAAGTCCCCTTTTGGAAGCGCCCGCCAGGTTTTCGACGTGGGAATTGCCGGGCCGATTGCCGGATTTGTGGTGTTGATCCCCGCGCTGCTGTATGGTTTGAGCCGGTCACAGGTTTTTGTGGAGGCTCCTGCCGGAGGTATAGAATTTGGTGAGCCGTTGCTGTTCAAACTGCTATCGGATTTGCTTTTTTCCAGCCCTGAGCCTTCGATTAACCTTCATCCGGTGGGCTGGGCAGCCTGGTTCGGCATGCTCGCCACCAGCCTGAACCTGCTCCCAATAGGGCAATTGGATGGCGGCCATATTATCTATGCGCTTTTCGGTCCCAGAACCCACCGGCTGGTTTCCATTGCGGGGCTGCTCTTGCTTTCCGCTGTCAGCCTTGCTTCGCTTCCATTGCCCGGCTATCTGCTGTTCGGAATACTTCTGTTGCTGATCGGTTTCAGACACCCTCAACCGATGGCCGAAGGGGATAAGCTAGGGTCCGGCCGGTGGCTGCTGGCGCTGTTTTCACTGTTGATTCTGATCCTCACGTTTATTCTCGTGCCCGTCAGAATAAGCTGAGTCCCTCTTTATGTTCTTCGTGCCTTTGTGGTTAAAGAGCTTTTGAACCACAAAGACACAAAGGGCACAAAGAAAATACCTCGATGAAATCCGAACCGCTCATTGGCGCCCACGTTTCCATTGGGGGCGGAGTGCAGAACGCGTTTGAGCGGGGTTTGAAAATCGGCGCCACTGCCATTCAGATCTTCCTCAAGAATGCCAGCCAGTGGAAAGCAAGGCCCTATGATGAAGCCACGATCCGGACGTTTAAGGAAAACTGGAAAAATTCAGGGATACTCTTTGTCAGCGCCCATGACAGTTATCTGATCAATCTGGCGGCCCCCGCTTCGCTGATTCGCGACAAATCAATCGAAGCGCTGCGCGATGAACTCGAGCGCGCCGAACAGCTCGGCGTCGGCTGCCTTGTCGCCCATCCCGGCTCGCATGTGGGCGATGGCGAGTCGACAGGGATTCGGCGAATCGCAGAAGCACTAAATCACCTGCATTCGGTTACCAGCGGCTACAAGGCGCAAATATGCCTGGAAGCAACCGCGGGCCAGGGAACCAATCTCGGTTACCGGATCGAGCATCTGGTCGAGATTATGCAGCGAACCGGTCAGCCGGAAAGACTGGGCTTTTGCCTGGACACGTGTCATCTATTCGCAGCGGGGTACGATTTCCGCTCACGCAAAACCTACGCCCGCACTTTTGAGGAAATCAAGAGCCTGCTCGGATTGAAGAGAATAAAGATCATACACGTGAACGATTCCCGCAAAGGCCTGGGGAGTCGCGTGGATCGTCACGCGCACATTGGGGAGGGAGAGATCGGTTTTGAGGCCTTTCGCATGCTGATGCGCGATCCCGACTTTGCGTCCGTGCCAAAAATCCTGGAAACTCCCAAGGAAGAGCCTCCGGACGCAGACCTGATGAATTTGGAAAGGCTCCGGAAAGCACTGGGAAAGCGGATATGAACTATCTTGCCGCCTGGCTTGGTGTCTTGGTGGTTTAAATTTTTTTACCACAAAGGCACCAAGGCACTATTCTCGCTTTACTGGCTCAACACGGTTTTTCCCGGGCTCACAAACCGGTTCCCCGGGATATAACAGCGCCACTTTTTGTCGGTTCCCTCGCGGATGCCGACGCGGGAACTCCATTTCACTGTTGGCACCTCCTGGCCTGCGCAAATCTGCAAGTTGCTCACCTTGCTCGTGAGGTCGATTGCGTTGAGTTCCGACTTGATATCGAATGCGACGCACAATTTTCCCGGGCCGTTGGCCACTTTTGAAGGCTCTGCCGTTTTTCGCAGTTCCAGCATTTTGTCGAGACCCTCGAGCGGTTCCACCGCCCGTAACAGGACGGCGGCCGGAAAGCCTTCACGCTCGCATACGACGTTCAACATGAAGTACATGCCGTAGGTGAAATAGACATAGCTGAAGCCGGGAGGGCCGTACATCACCCGGGTTCTGGGCGTGAGACCCCGGAAGGCATGGCAGGCAGGGTCATCTTCGCCGATGTAAGCTTCCGCTTCCACGATCCTTCCTGTCAGCACATCGTGATCAAGAAACCGTACCAGGGTCTTTCCCATCAGCTCGCGGGTGACTTCCAGCGCGTTGCGATTGAAAAATTTCCTTGGCAGGGGACGGGGGAAAGAACTGCGGGGCATCGGTGCCAAACTAAAGATGCCACGAAGACACGAAGACACGAAGGCCGCTATTTAGCCTTACATGCCAATTCTCCTGGATCTCCATCGGTTTCTCTGAAGTCTCAATTCTCAGTGCATCAGAAATCTTCGTGCCTTCGTGCCTTCGTGGCTAATCCTTTTCAATCAATCTCCAATTTCTTCCAAATCTCATCCACCCGCCGCTTCACGTCTTCGGACATGCGAATCGGCTTCGGCCACGGCCGCGTAAAGCCTTCGTTCTGCCATTTCCGCGTCGCATCGATCCCCATTTTCGAGCCGTATTGCGGCATTCTCGAGGCGTGATCCAGCACATCGATCGGTCCCATCATGAATTGAATATCCCGTTCGGGATCGATGTTGTTTAGAACCTTCCATACGACCTCACGCACGTCCTGAATGTTTGTGTCATGGTCGACGACCACGATGCACTTGCTCAACATTGCCTGCCCCAGACCCCAGATCGCGTTCATGATTTTGCGCGCGTGTCCGGGATAGGCCTTCCGGATGGAGAGGATCATCAAGTTGTGGAAAATTCCTTCAAACGGCATGTGCATGTCGACAATCTCGGGCAACTGTTTGCGAATCACGGGCAGCGTAATGCGCTCGATGGCCTTTCCCATGTGGCAGTCTTCCATCGGTGGAATGCCGACAATAGTGGTGTGATAAATCGGTTTTTTGCGATGTGTTATGCAGGTGACATGAAATACCGGATACTCGTCCTCCAGAGAATAAAAGCCGGTGTGATCCCCAAACGGCCCTTCGGTTTTAAGTTCCCTCGGATCTACATATCCTTCCAGGACAATTTCAGCGGTGGCGGGAACTTCCACGTCTACCGTTTCGGCTTTGACCATTTCCACCGGATGGCCGCGCAGGAATCCTGCAAACATCATCTCGTCAAAATCGTCCGGCAGGGGCATGCATGCCGAAAAGCAAACCACCGGATCGGCGCCGATCGCCACCGCCACCGGCATCCTTTCGGACGTTCTTTCCGAGTGCTCGCGAAAATGCGCAGCTCCGTGCTTGTGAATCTGCCAGTGCATTGCGGCCGTGGTATCGCTGAACACCTGCATGCGGTAAATTCCGCAGTTTCGCTTTCCGGTGACCGAGTTTTTTGAAAAAACAAGCGGAAAGGTTATGTAGCGGCCGCCGTCGCCAGGCCAGCACTGCAGAACAGGAAAGTAATTCAAAGAGAAGTCGTCTTTGCGAATCACTTCCTTGCACGGTCCGGAGCGAACGGTCTTGGGGAAAAAGCGGCCCAGATCCGCCAGCCTGGGAAGCAGCTTGATTTTGTCGAGCAGGCCTTCCGGAGATTTGAAATCGAGAAGGTCGTGAACACGCTCTGCAACTTCATCGATCGAATCCACGTCCAGCGCCAGCGCCATGCGTTTTGGCGATCCGAGCGCGTTGATTAGAACCGGAACGTCGTGGCCCTTGACATTCTCAAACAGGAGCGCCGGCCCGGTCCGTTTACTGACGCGGTCGGTGATCTCGGCAATTTCGAGCACCGGATCGACCGTTTGGCGAATTCGTACCAGCTCTTTTTCTTTTTCCAGGCGGCGAATGAATTCGCGCAGGTCGGAATACGGCATTATTTTACTCGTGCCTGGAGGCGCCGGATCGCCTGGTTGGCCGACGATGCGACTGCCGAATCCCTGGCCTGACTTAGCTCCTGAAGCTGGGGCAAAGCATCCGCGCCTCCGGAACGCCCCAAAACTTCAAGCAGTCCCATTTGCACTTTCTTGCGGTCCAGCCGAAGGAAGGGATAAAGCTTGCGCGTCTCCTCGGGTGAGAATTCCAAAAGATAAGAGAGCGCCTGATCATAACGGGCGCCGTCCAGGCCGTTGATCAGCTCGGCCAGCAGCAGATCATTGCCCAGGCGGTACAGTGCGAAGTTGATTGCCAGCAGCGCCTCGCTGGTCTTCTCTTCTTTCTTCTGCTCCAGCAAGGCGGTCACGGCGTCCTTCACTCCGGCGCGCGCCAGGCCCTCGGCGCCGGCGCGGCGAAAACTCTGGTCCCGGTTCTGCAGGTTCTTTACAAAGATGGGAACCGATTCGGGAGCGCCGATGTAGGCCAGCGCGTCGAGTAATTTGAATTGAAGATCATCCTTTCCGCTGGCGGGAATAATCTTGAGCACCCTGCGTCGCTCTTCCGGTTCGGTCTCATAAAGTTTTGTCAGCGGCTCGCGCGCTTCTTTCACTTTGAGAAAGCCTGCCGTACGGATAGCCTCGTCATGCACGCCTTTGTTTTCGTCCTGTATAAAAGGAATCACCACAGCTCCGTATTCCCGGTCACCGATTTTGTACAGCGCGCGAATCATCTGCCGCCGCGCGCCCGAATCAGATTCTTTCTTCAAACTTTCCGCCACAGCCGCCGTGGCTTCCCTGCCGCGCAACACCCCCAGCGCCTGCGCCGACTTTTTTCGGATCCCCGGATCCTGATCTGTCAACAGCGCCGCCAGCGCCTTGACAACATCGGGATTAACGATCACGTAAGGTTCTACCACCAGAGTGTCGTAATCCACGTCGAAAGGGTTCAGCGCGTCGATAATTTTTCGGGTCTGGGTAATCAAGCCTCCCTCTTCGGCGACGTACAGGTTGACCATGCCTGCAATGCTTTTCTCCCGCACTTCAACCCTTCGGTCGCGCGAACCTTCAATGTAAGTATTGACGGCTCGGGGATCATTGAGCGCGATCAGGGCCCGGTAGATCTCGAGTCGCACGCCGTCGTCCTGGTCCTTGGACGCATCTATTAAAGCCGGGACAGCGCTGCGAAGCTTGTTGCTGGCGATGGCACGCGCCGCTTCCTTGCGCCGGGCCGGATCAGGATTTTTGAGATCATAGATCAGGCTGTCGACGGTGACCTGTCTTGTCTGCTGGCCCCAGAGCGGGACCATGGTCATCAGGGTGAAAACGGCACAATAAGCAAATTTCATTTTCATATTCTCCAACTATTCGTGATGTTAGCGACCGGGCCATGGAGTTTCAATCGTTTTCCGATCTGCGGGTGGCTTGACTCGGCACATTGCTTTCACCGCCGAGAACGCTAAGAGCGCTAAGAAGAGCCCCCATGCTTGGCGCTCTTGACGTTCTTGGGGGCGTCGCGGTGGAGCTTTTTGTGATTAACCAGGAAAACTGGCGCGCTAATCGTGAAAGCGGCAACTCTCTTGAATCAAGCGGAATGAATCTTTAATATGGGGGCAAACGCGATAGAGCGGGGTTGTTGAAATGGTATCAAAAAGGCTTCCCAAGCCTTGATTGCGGGTTCGATTCCCGTACCCCGCTCCAGTTTTTTTCGTCTACAACGTTTCTTCCCCTTCATGATCCTTCGTCCCCGGAACTTTAGAAAAAATCAGTACCGCGTCCCGTCAGGGCGCGCAGGGAGAATCTAACGAGACTCTGCGAAGAAGTCTGAGTTGCTGCCAGTTCATAACACTGTCGGGCATCGAGGAGCCGACAAACACCCTCCGCGCACGCCCTAACGGGCGCGGTACTGACTTTTTCTCACGTTCCCCCCAAGTCCACCGCGTTAGAATACTCGATCGAACCAGGAATCCATGCTTACCTACTCTGAACTGATCGACAAACTGAAACCCATCCGACTGCTCCTCCTTGATGTCGACGGTGTCATGACTGACAACCGGATTTATCTGACCGGTGAAGGAGACGAGCGCAAAGGTTACTCGTCTCTGGATGGACACGGGATTCGCATGGTCCAGCGCGCCGGAATCCAGGTCGGTTTCCTCACCGGACGAATTTCCCAGGGAGTCACCCGGCGCGCCGAGGATTTGGATATCAAGATTGTGGTCCAGCGCTCTCATCAAAAGGAAATCGATTACGAAACAATCCTCAAGCAGAATGGCTTCAAGAACGAGGAAGCGGCCTACATGGGAGACGACGTAGTCGACCTGCCGGTAATGTGTCGCTGCGGTTTTTCCGCGACCGTACCCGGCGCTGAAGACTGGATCCAGTTGCGCGCCGATTACGTTACCAGACGTCGAGGGGGCCAGGGCGCCGTGCGCGAAGTGATCGACCTGATACTCAAGGCCCAGGGACGCTGGCAAGAAGCGATGCGGCGCTATCTGAACGCGCCGTAGCAGTGATGAGTGACGGGTGTCGGGTTGGGAATGTAGAATGCGGAATGCGGAATCTATTCAAGTTTCTTACGCCGAAATGAAACACTCACTATTCCGCATTCCGCATTCCGAAATCCGCATTCCAACTCATCACTTGACACTCGTCATTCGACACTTAGACGAGCTCGGTTCTCCACAGATCATGAAGGTGAATCACGCCTTCCAATACGCCTTCGGCGGTAACAACCATTAAAGATGTGATTTTCTTTGCTTCGAGGATGCTCAGAGCTTCAACGGCGAGTTCGGGAGCGCTCACGGTCACCGGATTGCGCGTCATACATGACTCCGCCTGTAGATCAAAAATATCCCTGCGCTTTTCCAGCAGCCGCCGCAGATCGCCGTCGGAGATTACCCCTTTGAGTTTTCCGTCGTGATCAACTACCGCCGCGATGCCCAACCCTTTGCGGGACATTTCATAAATGACGTCCGACATCGCTGTGGCGGGTTGAACCCGCGGAATCTGGCTGCCGGTGTGCATTAGATCGGCGACGCGCATCAGCTTTTTTCCCAGCACCCCGCCCGGGTGCAGATGGGCGAAATCTTCAGGACGAAAACCCTTCCGGCTGTAAACAGCAATTGCCAGAGCATCGCCCAGCGCCAGCGCCGCCGTGGTGCTTGCCGTGGGGGCAAGATTAAGTGGGCAGGCTTCCTTGTCGACGCTCACATCCAACACTACGTCGCTGCTGCGTGCCAGGACTGAATTCCGATCTCCAGTAAACGTGACCAACGGAACGCCAAGGCGTTTGATTCTTTCCAGTAGTGAAATAATCTCCGGTGTTCGACCGCTGTTGGAAAGGGCCAGTACCAGGTCGCCATCAGCGACCATTCCCAGATCCCCATGGATTGCCTCGGCCGGATGCAGAAACAGAGCCGGGGTCCCGGTGCTGGAAAGCGTGGCGGCGATTTTCTTGCAGACGATGCCCGACTTGCCCATTCCGGTCAGCACAACGCGCCCGCGACACTTCAAGATCAAATCGACCGCCTGGTCGAATTCATCCCCCAGCCGGTTGGCAAGCGCACGAATCGCTTCCGCTTCGATTTCCAGTACCTGGCGCGCGAGTTCTCTATTTTCCAAGTAGGGGTCCGGAAAGCAAACCGCGAAGGCGCGAAAGCGCGAAACTGGGTTCTGAGTACAACCTTTCGCGCTTTCGCGCCTTCGCGTTTGTCTATTTTTTGATTTACCGCTTCACCATTTGATCCAATTCAACCAACTTTTTTACCACCGTTTCAAACTTTTCCAGCGGAAGCGCGTTGGGACCGTCCGAAAGGGCTCGTGCCGGATCGTCGTGCACTTCCATAAAGATCCCATTTACACCCACTGCCACGGCGGCGCGGGCGAGCGGCTCAATAAACTCAGAGTTTCCCGACGAGGATGTCCCCGCGCCGCCCGGGATCTGGACACTGTGGGTGGCATCGAAGACAACCGGCACTTGTAATCCGCGCATGATCAGCAAGGCGCGATAATCGACAACCAACTGGTTGTAACCAAACGACGAGCCGCGCTCGGTGAGCCACAGCTTACGGTTTCCGGATGAAATGAATTTCTCAACCACGTTCTTCATATCCCAAGGCGCCAGGAACTGACCTTTCTTGATGTTCACGGTCTTTCCTGTTCGTGCGCAGGCCGCAATCAGATCTGTCTGACGGCACAGAAAAGCGGGAATCTGGAGGACATCGACTACATCGGCAGCCGCGGGAACCTGGCTGGTTTCGTGCACATCGGTCAGCACGGGCAGGTTGAACCGCCGTTGGACTTCGTTCAGGACTTTCAGTCCCTCCCCCTCGCCCGGTCCTCGAAATGACTGCTGTGATGTACGGTTCGCTTTGTCGTAAGAAGCTTTGAAAATCAGTGGAAGGTTGAGCCGATCTCGAGCCGCGGCCAGTTGTTCTGCGATCTTCAGACAGTGATCGCGATTTTCAATGACGCATGGTCCGGCGATGAAGAACAGCGGCCCTGCCGGCTCGATTCTGATATGGCCGGGACTAAGTTCATGCATCTCAGGTTTGAATATGAATTTTTTCACCACAAAGACTTAGCGCGGCGAAGCCGCAACCAAAAATCAAGGAGAGACGGCCTGAGGGCTCTGCGGCGCCCCTGCAAAGCTGAGAAGGCCCTCAGGCCGTCTCTCCGCTCCTGACCGGACTCTGCCAGCCCTTCGTCTGACTTTGTGGCCTTTGTGACTTTGTGGTGAAACGATTCTCACTCGGACTTTAGACTCTCGACTCTTAGCGATGCAGCCTCCACCGAAAGCGTGCTTGTCAACTTCGCATCCCGATAATTCTTGGCCGCTCCAATAAAGCTGGCAAACAGTGGGTGCGGGCTGAGAGGCTGGGATTTGAATTCGGGATGAAACTGACAGCCGAGAAACCATGGATGATCTTCCAATTCAACAATTTCCACAAAGTTCCGATCCGGAGAATTCCCGCTTATCCTGAGGCCGTAAGAAACCATCAGTTCTTCGTACTCACGATTGAATTCATAGCGGTGGCGATGGCGCTCGGAGATTTCCTTCTCCCTGTAAATGCGGGCTGCCAGCGAGCCTTCTTCCAGGATGCAGGGATAGGCTCCCAGCCTCATGGTGCCCCCCATTTCTTCAATGCCAAGAAGCTCCCGCAGCTTGTAGATCACCCGGTGCGGCGTGGCCGGATCAAATTCCGAACTGTTCGCATCCAGCCCGCACACGTTGCGTGCAAATTCGATTACCGCGGTTTGCATGCCCAGGCAAATTCCAAAATACGGAACTTTGTTCTCGCGGGCGTACTGAATGACCCGAATCATGCCTTCGATTCCACGTTTTCCGAAACCTCCCGGGACCAGAACGCAATCCATCTCGCGTGTGAGTTTTTCCGGTAGTTCTTCGCCCACGATGCTCTCCGACTCGATCCAATGGACATCCACCCGCACGTCATTTGCCAGCCCACCGTGCACCAGGGCCTCATTCAGACTCTTGTAAGAGTCTTCATACTCAACATATTTCCCCACCACACCGACTGAAATGACACCCTCCGGATGGTGAATCTTGTGCACCAAGTCGCGCCAGGGTTGCAGATTGGGCTCCACGGCGGGAAGATTCAGATTCTTGACAATGATTTGATCCAGACCTTCCTGGCTGTAAACGAGTGGGACGTCGTAAATCGAACTGATGTCCTTGGCGGTGATTACGGCGTCCACCGGGACGTTGCAGAACAGCGCGATTTTTTCTTTCAGATCGCGTGACAGATACCGGTCCGTACGGCACAGCAGGATGTCTGGCTGAATACCGATCTCTCGCAGTTCCTTGACGCTGTGCTGTGTCGGTTTGGTCTTCAACTCACGTGCGGTTCCGATATATGGCACGAGGGTGAGGTGCACAAACAGCGTTTCCTCCCTGCCAAGTTCGTGCCTCATCTGGCGGATGGCCTCCAGGAACGGCAAGCTTTCAATGTCTCCCACCGTTCCGCCCACCTCGACGATGGCGACATCCACCCCTTCGGCAACGCGCTTGATGGTACTTTTGATTTCGTTGGTAATGTGAGGGATAACCTGCACGGTCTTCCCAAGGAATTCGCCCTTTCGCTCCTTGTTGATGACGGTCTGGTAGATCTTTCCGGTAGTGGAGTTGTTGTCACGAGTCAGGTGGGCGTTGGTGAAGCGCTCATAATGGCCAAGATCCAGATCGGTCTCAGCTCCGTCGTCCGTGACGAAGACTTCTCCATGCTGGAACGGGCTCATCGTTCCGGGATCCACGTTGATATAGGGATCCAGCTTCAGCAGGCTAACCTTGAAGCCGCGCGCTTCCAGCAGGCATCCGATGGAAGCCGAAGCCAGGCCTTTCCCCAGCGACGAAAGAACACCTCCGGTCGTGAAAATAAACTTTGCCATTATCCCTCCCAAGCTATAGGTATTCTAGTTAAGAGCCTTCACCACAAAGTTGGCAACTTCTCGCTTTTTTTAACAAAGTTTTGTCTGGCGCCTGCATTTCTTCACCGCAGAGGCGCAGAGGACGCAGAGAATGCGCAGAGTTTCGTTTGCATGTCTCTGCGCGACCTCTGTGTTCTCTGCGCCTCTGCGGTGAAGGAATGTGACTTTCCACATCAGCATATGACGATCAGGCACATTCAGACTTTCGACCCAATTTTCAAGCGCTCTTCGAAAAGCCGGCGCACCGTTTCCAGGTCCTCAGCCGTATCCACGCCAATCGAGTCGTGCTGCACTTCTACCATTTGAATCGGAATTCCGCTCTCCAGAAAACGAAGCTGCTCCAGTTTTTCGGCCTGCTCCAGACCGCTCTGCGGCAAAGAGCTCAGCTGCAGCAAAAATTGGCGCGTGTAGCCGTAAATCCCAAGATGCTTGTAATAAGGACCGCGGTCTTTATCGCGGTAGTGCGGAATGGGCGATCTTGAAAAATAAAGAGCCTTGCCGGTTCGATCCACTGTCACTTTGACGACGGCCGGATTCTGATAAGCCTCCGCATTGTCCATCCGGACCATAGCAGAGGCCACCGGCGCGTTACTGCGCTCGAGCGTATCAGCCACCTGACGGACTACAGAGCCGTCCATCAGCGGCTCATCACCCTGGATATTCAAAAAAAAACGCGCCTGAATTCGGCGCGCTACTTCAGCTACGCGCTCAGTGCCTGAATTATGGTCGGCGCTGGTGAGAATTGCTTCCCCTTTGAATTTACGCACCGCGTTGAAGATTTCAGAATGATCGGTGGCAACGTACAAGGCGTCCAGGCCGGCATGGAGGGCCTGCTGGTACACCCAGTAGATCATCGGCCTTTCGCCGATCGACAGCAGCGCTTTTTTGGGGAGCCTTTGTGAATGGTAGCGAGCCGGGATGACGCCAACACAATTCATCACGGAATTTCAGTATAGCGGATCGACTTTGCCAATTCCAAGAATAAAGTGGCAAAAAGCCAAGCAAGATTCGTGATACTATCCGGCCAATTCGAATGCGCCGAATTCATCTCCTTTGTTCAATCGGAGCCGGGCTCTGCTGTTTCGCCATCGTGATTCCGGCTGTTTTGCCCGCGGCAGACTGGTTTCGCGTGCTGTTTGCGCCCATCTGCCATCAAATTCCGGAGCGATCCCTGTGGGTGAATGGCAGACCGCTGGCAGTATGCGTGCGGTGCAGCGGCTTTTATCTGGGCGCTCTGACGGGTTTGCTGGTTCACGCAATCCGGCAAATCCCTCTGCATCGCCCGATGCTGCGCTGGCTGCTTGTTTTGATCCTGTGCGACGCTATTAACGCTTCTATCGGCTTGATTCCTGAATCTGCGCTGTTTCGTTTCGCAAGCGCGCTTCTGTTTTCGATCGTACTGACGCCTTTCGCAGTCCGGGGCCTGGAGGAAGCGCTGTTGAATCTCCGCCCGGCCTCGGCGAATCCGGGCCTTTCTCCGTTCAATTTCACTCGAAAGGAGGTTTAGTTTTCATGAGAGACAGAATGCTGACCCCTGCTGTTGTGGGTGGAATCGTCATCGCCGGCGGTTCTTCGATACCGTTTCTGAACTTTCTTAACTGCTTCTGCTGTGCGTGGGTGGTGCTCGGAGGGATGGTTGCGTCTTACATGTACATACGGGAATCTCCTCAGAGAGTTACGCTGGGCGACGGAGCGATACTGGGCGCCTATGCGGCCCTGGCAGGCAGCCTCTTTGGCACGCTGCTCTCGATTCCTTTCAAGCTGATGATGCCGGGAAAAGCCTCAATGATCCGGGATCGCCTGGAAAGCGTCAATATGCCTGAAGAAGTCCGTAGTTTTGTGCTGAAAATGATCGCCAGCGGCGGGCTGTCGGTCATCGGGCTTATCTTTCAGTTTTTCGCGTGGTTGATCATCGGCTTGATTTTTGCAACTCTGGGCGGGATCATCGGCGCGGCCGCATTTGAAAAACGCAAAAACGGCGGAACATTACCCCCGCCGCCTCAACCGCCTTTCCCACCGGTGCCCCCGGTGGTGCCACCGCCTGGGCTGTAGGTCATTAATCATTGGATCATTTTCTGCCACGAAGACACGAAGGCACGAAGATGTAGCAATTCAATTGGAAGTGTCACTCCTGCATAAATGTAGGATTGGTATGTGGAGTGTCATTGCAGAATAAATCTTGATCCTTCGTGCCTTCGTGTCATCGTGGCAAGGAGACGATGTCAGGGTTTCCAACGGAAATAGGTTACCAGCGCTTCGGAGAGGCGAGCCAGCGCCAGAGTGGCCTCATTGTCGGGTGTCCATTTACGGTCTTCCGATTCCTGGGCAAACAGGCTGAGCACGAAGTCGCCCTCAGGAGTAAACACCAGCCCCACATCGTTCCGCACGCGGTCCAGGGCCCCCGTTTTGTGGGCGACGTCGACTTTGGCCCACTTCTCGCCAAAAAAATAGCGCGGTATCTGGTCGCGATCCCGCTGTTTTTTCAGGATGCCGATCATCGCTTCTGAACTGGGACTATCCACGACTTCTTTGCGATAAATCTTTTCCATCAGCAACGCCATGTCTTTTGCGGTGGTCGCTCCCAGGCCCCACTTCTTTTCTTCTTCCGGCAAAGACTCCGGCGGCGGCCGAAACACCTTCTTGTATAAGGTTGTGTCGGCCAGCCCCAACTGGCGCATGCGATCATTGACGGCCTTCACGCCCACGCGGTCAATCAGCATGTTTGTTGCGGTGTTGTCGCTCAAAATGATCATCAGTACCACGGCGTCCCGGACCGTCAGATGCAGACCGGGACCGAGGTCCTGCAGCACTCCACTTCCCTGAGCCTTGTTCTCTTCGGTAGATGCGATCACATCCTGGAGCGTAAAGCGGCTCTCCCTGGCTTGCGCGAATACTTCAACCATAACGGGCACCTTGATCACGCTGGCCGTTTGAACCTTCTCTCCGGAGCGATACTCAATAACCTGCCCGGATTTCAGATTCTTGGCATAGAAGTACATTTTCCCGCGGAAGCCCTCGACAACCTTTTGCGCCGAGTCCGGTAAAACTGCAGCGTGTGCCGTGACAGGGCAGAAAAAAATAAGAATCAGGAGCAGTTTTTTCATTGTTAAATCTTCGTAGCAACGATAACACACGCCTCGTTTGCCGAGACTGTCGAAAATCTTCTCTCGCGATGTTAACCTTCAAGAGCGATGAGGCGCCGCTTTCGGATTAGAGACCACCTTTACGCCGCCGAAACGTTCCCCGCCGGCGGGGGCTTTGAAGTGAGAGTGTTCTGTCTCGAGCCACGCGACGGATATTTCCGGCGGGAAAGCGCTCACGCCCTGCTGCGGCTGAAGGGTAATGATGAAGCGGCTCTGCTGCAACAGGCCGTACATGAGACCGGTTTGCTGATAAAGCAACAGGAAGAGCCGGCAGATTCGGAGTCCTAGGCAATGGGTTGTCGGGTTACGGGTTGTCGGGTTGACGAGTTGCGGGTTGACGAGTTGCGGGTTGTCGGGTTGACGAGTTGCGGGTTGTCGGGTTACGGGTTGTCGAGTTACGGGTTAGCAAGTTAGAAAATCCAAAATTGAAAATTCACCGACGTGCAAATTCCAGCCCGAAACCCGGAACTCGAAACCCGGTAACCCCCAACCGGTAACCCGAAACCCGGAACTCGAAACCCGGGAACCCGGTAACCCGAAAACTCGAAACCCCTAACTTGTCTTCAACGGGAGGAGTTTCCGCCGATGTCACAGGTGAAGAGATTCAAAATGAAAACAGCCATGAAGGACGAGATCCGTGAGGTAGAAATCCGAGCTCGCCCGGTCAACGGCGGATGGGAAGCGCAGATGTACATGCTGCCCCGGCCCAGGTCTGACCCAATTCTGACGCATGAGGAAAAACTGGGGACCGCAGTCCGCTTCAACGTCGCTTCAGAGCAGGAGGCCTTGAACGGGATGCTCGATCATGTAAAAAAGTACCTGAAACTGAGCATAATCGAATAAATTCGCAAAATCAGGTTTGCTTGTTTCGAGTTACGGGTTTTAAGTTTTCGAATGTCCTGCAGGTAATTCCGCAGATCCGAGCTTCAACAACCCGCAACTCGGAACCCGAAACTCGCAAACCGGTTTTCGCGTTTTCGCGCTTCGGACTTTTTACGAAATTTTCCGAGGAACATTTCGCTGCAGCGCGTTCACAAACGGCATGACTGCCGGTTGCGCCTTTACTTTCCCATCCAGGATGTCCCGGCCGGTGACATTTTTGCCGTACACATTGTGATTGGCGCTGTCATCGATGCTCAGACCCGCCCCGTCCAGGGAAACACCGGCAAACAAGCCCTTGGTTCTTGAATAGGAATAAATCGGCGATTTCAGGCTGCCGGAAACACCCGCTTCCGCCGAGCGACCCACCGGCCCGGCCGCGACTGCCGCATCTGCTCCCAGCTTAAGTCTGTCACCCATCAGGTGCTTCAGGGCGCTCGATTCCGTAAATACCAGAATCAGGTCGGTTGCCGTCACGCCCAACTGGAATCCAACACTGGCGCCGCCGATCTCGACATAGGAAGGAGTTCCCCACGTGCCATTGGCATTTCGTTTTGCAATCAGGCCTTTCCCCCAGCGGCCACCTATTCCAAACGCTCCTTTGACAACATGGGGAATTACCGCGATCGCCTGTGCCCGATCCAGAATCTCTTTGGGTATCCCTCTGTCGGGAGTGCGCATAACATCGGACAGCACTTCGGCTGCCTTTTGAGCCCGCTCGGTGTCATCTTTCAAGTCCGCTCTCAGCGTGCCCGCTGATACGCCCGCACACAGAAGCAGGGAAAGTGAAAGTCTGCCAAAAACTCGAGATGCTTTGAATTTGCCTAACATGGTTGCCTCCAGTCGTATCTCTATTGTAGAAGCAATGGCAAGGAAAGGCGAAGAGCGGCATTGGTAATCGGTCATTGGTCCGTGGTCCGTGGTCCCGTGGTCATGCAGTATGAAAGTTCAGGAGCTTGGTGTCCTTGTACCTGAACCACCAAGGTACCAAGCCAGGCTCCATTCTTGTTTTTTGGCGAGATTCTTTAACTAATGACCAATGACTCATGACTAATAACCAATAAGGGTATTTACTTGACTCCACCTACCACAACATATAGTTATTTTGCCCGTGCGCGAAGATTACCCCCGGACGCTCCCAGAGTTGGAGGCTCGGTTCAGCACAGAAGCCGCATGCTTGGCGTATCTGTCTGCACT
>DASXQR010000217.1:0-26219 GCA_036507075.1 Acidobacteriota bacterium
GCGGTTCATGTTTTTGAATCCCGGCTTGTGCGCGCGGCTCGGACGACTGCGTTATCCCATATAATGTACGCTGGAGGTCCTGATGAAAGCCTTTGAAGCAAGCTTACTCAGCCTGATCACAGAAACTTCGTCGAATTTGCCGGCCGACGTCCGGGCCGCGATGTCTGCGGCGATGGGCCGTGAGAACCCGGGGACACAGTCATCCCAGGCACTGGCGATTATTGCCAACAATATTGATTTGGCCGAAAAGAAAGAAGGGCCCATCTGCCAGGACACGGGGATGCCAACCTTTGAGATCCATACTCCGGTGGGATTCAACCAGTTGGTTCTGGAGAGGCAGATCCGGTCTGCCATTGCGGAGGCCAGCAGGCAGGGAAAGCTTCGCCCCAATTCGGTTGATTCCATAACGGGTAAGAACAGCGGTGACAATCTGGGACCCGGCACTCCGGTAATGCATTTTCACCAATGGGAAAAACCGGAAGAAATCGAAATACGGCTGCTGCTGAAAGGAGGCGGGTGCGAGAACAAGAACATCCAGTACTCGCTTCCCGCCGAACTTCCTCACCTGGGTCGCGCCGACCGAAACCTGGATGGAGTGCGAAAGTGCATCCTTCATGCGGTGTGGCAGGCACAGGGCCAGGGTTGCAGCGCCGGGGCGCTCGGTGTCGGCATCGGCGGGGATCGAACCTCGGGATATCAGTTGGCTAAAGACCAGCTCTTTCGCTCCCTGGAGGACACGAATCCGGATGCACAACTTGCGGCTCTCGAACAGTACATTATGCGGGTTGCCAACACGCTGGGCATCGGCACGATGGGGTTCGGCGGCGGAGTCACGCTGATCGGCTGCAAGATCGGCTCGCACAACCGCCTGCCCGCCAGTTTTTTTGTATCCGTCGCTTACGACTGCTGGGCCTTTCGCAGGCTGGGTGTGGTTCTGGACGCAACTAGCGGCGAAATCCGTCGCTGGCTTTACCGGGATGCTGCGCCCCCGGCGATGCAAACTTCCGAAGGCTTCCTGATCACGGGGCGCGAAGTGAAATTGACGCCCCCGCTGGACGAGCAAAAGATCCGAAACCTGAAGGTGGGGCAGGTGGTGCTGATCGAAGGCGAAATGTTCACCGGCCGGGACGCGGTTCATTCTTACCTGATGAAAAACACCCCGCCTGTGGATTTGAAGGGAAGCGTGCTCTACCACTGCGGGCCGGTCGTTATGAAAGAAAACGGAGGGTGGAAGATGACCGCTGCCGGACCGACCACCAGCATCCGCGAGGAGCCATATGAAGCTGATGTAATCGGAAGATTCGGCGTGCGCGCGGTGATGGGAAAGGGTGGAATGGGCAAGAAGACTCTGCAGGCGCTGCAGCAGCATGGAGCCGTCTATTTGAATGCCATAGGCGGGGCGGCGCAGTACTATGCCCGCTGCATCCAGAAGGTAAAGGATGTGCACCTGATGGAATTCGGAATTCCTGAAGCCATGTGGCACATCGAGGTAAAAGATTTTCCCGCAATCGTGACTATGGATGCCGGCGGAAACTCCCTGCACGCAGACGTCGAAAAGGCATCAGCCGCCGTGCTGGCCACTCTGGCTGATCCCGTGTTCTGATTTTCCCCGGCGACGAGACGTCCCAATGGGGCTTCTCTGGAGATGTGGATCGTCTTGAGGCAGTCCCGGACAAGCGCGGCTTTCGCCGCTGGTAAGGCGTGGCGTGAATGACTGAAAGCAATCGCAAGAAGCTGATTGTAGGGATCACCGGCGCTACCGGAAGCATTTACGGCATTAGAATTCTCCACGCGCTGCAAGGTTCCGATGTGGAAACACATCTGGTCGTCAGCAAATGGGGAGCGCGCACGCTCTTACATGAGACGCGGTACACGCTTGAGCAGGTAAAAAAAATGGCCTGCCGGGTTTATCACCCCAGCGATCAGAGCGCGCCTATCTCCAGCGGTTCTTATCTGACCAGCGGAATGGTTGTGGCCCCCTGCAGCATGAGGACTCTTTCGGCCATCGCCGTCGGGCAGGCCGATAATCTGATCCATCGGGCGGCCGATGTGATCCTGAAAGAGCGCCGCAGGCTGGTGCTGCTTGTTCGTGAAGCCCCACTGAATGAGATCCACCTTGAAAACATGCTTAAGCTTAGCCGGATGGGCGTCATCATCGCCCCGCCTGTTCCCGCCTTCTATAACCACCCCCGCAGTATCGACGATATAGTGGATTACACTGTGGCGCGAGTGCTGGACCAGTTCGAAATCCAGACGACCTCCGTCCCCCGCTGGGAGGGGAACATGTCTGTCTCGGGAGCTCCGCGGGAAGAAGAGTAGCCCTCCGACTTTGCCGCGCCCGTGGCATAAATTGCCTCCAATGCGCCCATGCGCAACAAATCGTCAATTTTCAAATTTGAAATCTTCAAATATGGAGTTCAAATCTTTGAACGCAGTGTGATCATCACTATTTCCGGCGGGCAAAGCAGCCGCAGCGGGACATAGGTTGTCCCGACGCCTCGCGTAATGAAGAGCTGAGTGCTGCCAAATGTGAACGAACCCGACGCGTAACGGCGTCCCAGACGGGTTCTGGTCAGTAGCGGTCCAATCCACGGGAGTCGGATCTGCCCTCCGTGTGTGTGGCCGGCCAGGATCAAGTCGGCTTTGCGGGAACTCTCGCGCAGCACCACATCGGGCGAGTGCGACAGGAGGATCTGGCAATCCGGAAGAGGTTTGGCGCCCGCGTGCATTTGCTGCAGGCTTCGATTCAGCGCTGTTTCTGAAAATGGAGAGGAGACGCCGGCGATTCCAAGCGTGGCATTCCCTCGCTTCAAAATGTCTCGCTCGCCGCGAAGGACCCTTATTCCCAACTTTTCCAGTTCAAGCATAAGGCGTGTGGAATCCTGATTCCCCTTCACAGCATAGATTTTCTGAAAGCGTTGGAATGCGGGAAGCAGAATCCGGAGCTGGTCGAGAGTCTCCCGTTCGGTGGCATGCATGTCCATGAAATCTCCGGCAATCGCCGCGATATCGGCATTCACACGGGCTACGTGGTCACGCACTTTTTGTGTGTAAGCGCTGTCGTTGAACAGGTGAAGGTCCGACAAAAACAGAATCCTGAATCCTTCAAACTCCCGCGGCAAGCGAGGCAGGACGATCTCGATTGAAGCAGTTTCCAGGTGTTTTGCCTCGCGGTAAGCCACAACGGTGACCACCACAAGAAGCACTGCCAAGCCAAGGGATGCGAAAAACAGAATGCGACTCATCCGGCGGGCGATGACGGGCATGAGGTCTATCTTTTCTTCACCAGCCGCAATGAGCCTTTTGCCGGGACTTTCTTTTTGCTCTTGGAAGGATTGGCTTTCTCCAGCCTGTGAAATTCAAAATCGAGCGATTTGAGACGCAGCATTTCCAGGAGCTTGCGCACTGCTTCGTCGGTGCGCTCGCGAAGCTCCAGCGACGTCACTCGGAAATGCTTTGCGATCCAGGGCACCGGCTTCTTGGGAAAGCCGCCAAAACCGTAGCGGTACATGAGCATCTGCGCCATTTCGCGGTCGTCTTTGAGGAGCTTGTAGAAGGCCTGCTCGATTCCGGTCATCGGCATTCAGAAGCTGCCCGGTCTGTAGGTTTGCATGTAGCTCTTCAGCCTGTGGAAGGCCTCTCTCAGTAAATCGGGCTCGGCGGCAAAGCATAGGCGGATCGAGCCCTCGCCTCCCTGGCCGAAGCCGGAGCCCGGCGACATGCCCACTCCCGTCGTACGGAACAGCTCCTTTGCGAAAGCCAGGGAATCGCGCAGCCCGGCGAATCTGAGCAGAAGATAAAACGATCCTTCCGGTTTTAGAAATCCGACATGCGGAAGGCGCGACGCCAGTTCGCAGCACAGATCCCGATTGGCGCGATAGTGAGCCACGGTTTCTTTGACGTAACTTTCGCCGTCGCGCAGAGCCACCAACCCGGCGCGCTGCGAAATGGAGCTGGCGCAGGTGGTGGTAAATTCGGACAGGCGCACCATGGCGGCCATGGCCCGCGCGCCTGCAAGAGCGTAGCCGAGTCGCCAGCCCGTCATCGAATAACTCTTCGAAAAGCTTTGCAGAACGATCAAATGGTCCCAGTCGTCGGCGATATTGAGGAAAGAAGGAGCGGTCTTCCCTTCTTCCCGGTAGTAAAGCCTCTCGTAAACCTCATCGGATACGAGCACCAGGTTGCGATCCAGGCAAAGCTTCCAGAGCTGTTTTTGTTCGTCGGGCGTTATCACCCACCCGGTGGGATTGTTGGGGCTGTTGACAACCAGCGCACGCGTCTTTTCGTTGACTGCTTTCTCGATTGCCGGGACGTCCAGACGATACCCCGAGTTCGTTTCCAGAAGCGGGATCTCCCGTGGAATAGCGCGGCACGCCAGTATGTTGGAATGCAGATACGGCCAGACAGGCGAAATCAGTATCGCCTCGTCGCCCGGGTCGAGCAAAATCCGCAGCGCCAGCGCCGCCGCCAGCACGCCGCCATCAGTGACGATTACCTGCGTTTCAGGATCAAGCCGGATCCCGTGAAGCCTTTCGCTTTGCATGGCAATGGCCTGGCGCAGTTCCAGGTAACCGGCTGTGGGCGTGTAAAACATGTACCCCTCCCGCATTGCATCGATTGCCGCCTGCCGGATGAACTGAGGCGTAGGAAGATTCGATTCACCAAAATAGAGACCGATAGCATCTTTGATCTGCGGCTGCATGGCTGCAATTTCGCGGATTTTTGAATTTGGAATCTGCAGCGGAACAGGCGAGAGGCGAACAGTTTGAGCCGGCATGAGACCCTTTCGACGCAACTATTCTAGCATGTGGTAGTCGTGACGTTTCGCAGCTCGATTCCTGTGCGAGTGGGCAGGAGAGTGGGGGAGTGGGAGAGTGGGGGAGTGAGCGAGTGGGGGCTGCGATATCGCAGAATTCCCACTCTCCCACTCCCCGCTCTCCCACTCGCAACGAACGCCGCCGGATTAGCGTATAATTGTCAGCAATTAGAATATCCCGGGAAGCGAGAACCCTTCCTTGCCCCCTGAGGAACAACCGGTTTGGCGGAAATAGGATGAAGGCGGTATTTGAGTTTTTGCTGAAGTTCAGGCCGGTTGTCTTTGAGAAGGGGCATTTCCATTTCCAAAACCTCGGCCCGGTCTTTTATCTCGTCTCGGTTGCGGCAATAGCCGTATTACTTGTCCTCCATCTGCATATTCGCCGTCGCCAGACTCCCGCAGCCGCCGCAAAACGGGCGATGTTGCTGGGGCTGCATATGGCAGTACTGCTTTTGATTCTGACCATGATGGCCGGCCCTGCCGTGCTGGTATCGGAAATCAATCCGCGTGAGAGCCGGCTTGCCGTCTTGATTGACGACTCGCGCAGCATGCAGATTCGCGACGATTCGACCCGGTCCCGGGCCGAACGCGTTCACCAGCTCCTTGATCCGAAGGGAAGCTTCGTGCGTAAGGCGTCCGATAAGTTCGAGGTCAACTACTACCTGTTTTCGGACCGCGCTTCCTCGCAGAACCTGTCGCAGGTCCTGGCCAGCAGGGCCGAGGGGCAAAGCACGAACTTCGAATCCGGCCTGGGGCAGATCGATCAGGAAATGGCACACTTGCCGCTGGCGGGAATGGTGGTCATTTCCGACGGCGCGGATAACGGATCGCGCCATCTCAATGAAACCATCGACAAGCTGCGCTCCCAAAAGATACCGGTGCACACGGTGGGGGTGGGACAGGAACGGCTGGATCGCGATGTTGAGCTGGTGCACGTGAGCGTGCCGCGGCGCATTGTGCCGGAATCCGTTTGCACCGCCATTCTGACGCTGCGCAACCGCGGCTTTGGCGGCCGGAAAGTTCGCATAGACGCGCGCGACGGTGAGTCTCTGATCCAGACGCGGCAAGTGGAACTGCAGTATGAAAAAGGAACTCAGACTGTGGAGTTCCCGTTCTCTGTTTCCACCACAGGAGTGAAGAATCTCAAGTTCTCAGTTGAGGAACTTCCCGGAGACGTACTTCCGCAGGACAACTGGACGCAGACTGTCATGGAGGCGCGCGCTTTCCAGCCGAGGATCCTGTACGTGGAAGGGGAACCGCGCTGGGAATATAAGTTTCTTCGCCGCGCTCTGGCTGACGATCACTTCCTGCGCGTGGAAACGCTGCTGCGCACCGCCAACAATAAGTTCTACCGGCAAGGCGTGGAAAGCGAAGACACGCTGGCTGCCGGATTCCCTTCCCAGGCGGAAGATCTTTTTCAGTATCAGGGCCTGATCCTGGGTACCGTCGAGTCCTCGTTCTTCACTTACCACCAGTTGGAAATGATCCGCGACTTTGTGGGCAAGAGGGGCGGAGGCTTCCTGATGACCGGAGGGCAGCGGTCGTTTGGGGGCGGCAAATACCAGAACACTCCGGTGGAGGAGATTCTCCCGGTGCACCTGCTGTCCATCGGTTCGGCCGACTACCGCGAAGGGACAGTCAGGCCGGAGATCACTCTCTATGCGCGCAGTCAGTCCATTCTCACCCTCCCTGCGGCGTTGAATCCCGCTCACAGCGGCCGTCCGACGGTGCCACCGCTGGAAGACTTTCATGCGCTCACGGAAATCAAACCGGCTGCCACTGTGCTGGCCAATGCCGGAGGCGCGGTTCGCGCCCCGGTGCTGGTGGCCACGCAACGCTATGGGCGGGGACAGGCGCTGGTTTTTGCCAGCGGAAGTTCCTGGCTGTGGCAGATGGGTTTGGACCGGCGTGACACTTCGCACGAAGACTTCTGGAGGCAACTGTTGCGCTGGATGGTCCACGAAGTGCCGGGCCAGGTTTCGATTACTCCGGACAAGGCCGAGTACGTTACTGGAGAAACGGCGGTAGTGCGCGCGGAAGTTTTCGACAAGGCCTACGACAAGGTCTCGCAAACCAGCCCTTTGCTCCAGGTTACCGGCCCGGATGGCAGGCCGCACACCTATCCGATGGAATGGACGGCCGTGCAGGACGGCATTTATTCCAGTTCAGTGCCGGTGGACAAGGACGGCATTTATCAGTTTCAGGTTTCCGCAGACGTCAATGGGCAGAACGTCAGCGAGCAATACTATTTGAGGACGTCGCCGGCGAATCTTGAGTTCCATGACGCGGGACAGCATGTGGATTTTCTAAAGATGCTCGCGGCGCAGAGCGGCGGGCGTTACTATCCGGCCGAACAAGCGAACGATTTGCCCGAGGAAATCATCTATCAGGCGGGGAAGACGTCCAGACTCCAGGTGAAAGAATTATGGGACGCCCCTGTTTTCTATTTTCTGATTGTTGGAATGTTGGCTGCTGAATGGGGACTGCGACGAAAGTGGGGGCAGCCATAACTGGAGGCGGAATCCTGATTCTGATGATTGGCGGTAAAGAAGTTCGAATCGGCGGCGGGGGGAAACGCAAAACTGGAACAGACTCTGCGTTTTCATCCATTTTCCGCAATTCGCGCTCGGTGGTTCGCCTCGCAGTATTTCTGCCGGCGTGTTGTTTTGCGGTGGGCGCCTCGCAGGCGGCCACGCATGCGCTTATCCTGCGCGGCCTGGGGGGCGATGCGGCCTACGAGCAATTGTTCTCGCAATGGACCGCCGACTTGAGCGCGCGCTTGATATCCAACGGGGACAGCCTCGTCACGCTTGCTCCTCAAGGCGCCAATTCCATCAACCGCGAAAACATTTTGCAGGCAATCTCGAAATATCAGACCCTCGGCAAAGGGGACCTGTTGCTGGTTTTCCTGCTGGGACATGGAAGCTTCGATCAGAAGAACTATCGGTTCAACATTCCCGGACCCGACATGACGGATGTCGAGCTGGCGGGCGCGCTGCGAAAAGTGACCGCGCCGGTAGTCGTGATTAACGGCACTTCGGCCAGCGGCGCTTCGCTGGCAGCTCTGAGCGCCAAAGACCGGGTGGTAATAACGGCCACCCGCAGCGGCTCGGAAACGGTTCCCCCGCGTTTTGCGGGCTTCCTCATCGAAGGGTTGCGTGGAGGGGCAGACGCGGACAAGAACGGTTCGATTTCGCTGCTCGAGCTGTTTCAGTATGCGCGCAAGCAGACGGCCGAGTGGTACCAGTCGCAGAATCGCCTCGCCTCAGAACATTCGCTGCTGGACGATAATGGTGACGCGAAGGGAATCGATAATCCGGCCCCGGGCACCGAAGATGGCGCGCTGGCGGCTTCTCTTCGCATCGTCTCTCTGGTGCCTGCTGGGGCGGCGCAGAACGTGGGGCGCGATTTACTCGACCGCAAACAGCAATTGGAAGCTGAAATAGAGAAGCTTCGCTTTCGTAAATCGGAGATGAAAGAGGAAGAGTATCAGAAGGAGCTGGAAAAACTGGTGCTGGAGCTGGCGAAGATCAACAGGCTGATCAAGGGAGACAAGCCTTGAGCCGCAGGTCTGCCTTATTCACCACAAAGACACAAAGAACACAAAGGTCTTCGTGTCCTTTGTGTCTTTGTGGTTATCTTTTCACTGCACTTCTGTGCAGCTTTCCCTTGATCTCCTGCGCGCAGGCCCAGAGTCTCCCTCAGGCGATCCAGATCTGGCAAAAGGGTGACTACAAGGGCGCCGAGACAACGCTCGCGTCACTTTCTCAAAAGGGCGATCTGTCCGCCCGCGTCGCGTACTGCCGGCTGCTGAGAGAAACAGGCCGGTACTCGGACGCCGAAGCCGCCGCCCGAGGCGCCAGTAATGCGGAGCTGAAACTGGAATTCTCATACGCCCTTCGCTCGCAGGGCAAGTACGCGGAAGCCGAGAAAGTAATCGCTGATGTGTCGCTGCCGGAGGCGCGATTCGCCCTGGCCGAATTGCTCGCCCGGCGCGGTGAGGCGGCGCGGGCTGTCGAACTTCACCGCCTGGTGACCCGCGAGGCGCGCGGGCGGCCCGGCTCGCTGGCGGCGGCTCGATCACTGCAACGGCTGAAAGACTTCCACGCCTCCAATTCGTTGTTTCAGGATTTGGAAGAAAAGTATCCTCAGGACATCGATATCAAGCTCGCCTGGGCAGAGTTGTTCCTGGAAAAGTACAACGCCTCGGAAGCCGCCGGCCTGTACCAGGAGATTCTGAAAGAAAATTCCGGCCATCCGGAGGCTCTGGCGGGTATGGCGCAGTGTGCCGGCGACAGTTCTGACCCCAAGGTAAACGAGTTGCTGGACCGCGCGCTGAAGACGAACGCCAATCTGATCGATGTTTTTCAGATTCGCGCCCGGAGATTCATTGAAGATGAAAGGTACGACGCCGCGGCCGCCCAACTGGACCTGGCGGAAAAGATCGACGCTCAGGACTTGAAGAACTGGGCCTTGCGCGGCGCGCTCGCTTACTTCCGGCAGCAGGACCCCCAGGCCTCTTTCAGAAAAATCGACGAAGTAAATCCGCATGACGGCCAGGCCTGGCTGCAACTGGGACAGCTTTGCGTTTCGCGCAAGCGCTTTGACAAGGCGATCGAGTTCTTCAGGAACGCGATTGGCCGGGATCCGGAACTGTGGCAGGCGCACGCGGATCTGGGGATAAATCTTCTTCGACTGGGGGCCGAGCGCGAGGGCAAGGACGCACTGGAGAAGGCGTATGCGGGAGATCCGTTTCATGTCTGGACGGTCAACACTTTGCGTCTCCTGGATACTTTCAAGTACTACCACGAAAGCCGGACGGCCCATTTTCGTCTTCTGATTCACAGCAAGGAGGAAGTGCTGCGCGACCTGGCCGAGGAACTGCTGGAGCAAAGCTATCAGGCGTTCAAAGAGCGTTACGGATTCTCGCCGGCTTTTCAGACCAGCATTGAGTTCTATCCCAATCATGAGGATTTCGCAGTGCGCACGCTGGGGGTTCCGGGTTTGGGCGCGTTGGGGGCGGCCTTTGGTAAAGTGGTGGCGCTTGATTCGCCGATGGCCCGGAAGCGGGGCGAGTACAACTGGGCAAGTACTCTGTGGCACGAGGTGGCGCACATCTTCACGCTTAATCTTTCCGACATGAAGGTGCCGCGCTGGCTTACGGAAGGTTTGTCCACTTACGAGGAACGTCTGGCGCATCCAGGCTGGGGAAGGAAGATAGATCCGATGCTTGTCCAGGCGGCGGAAAAGAAACTGCTGCTGCCGCTGAAGGAGCTCAGCGTCGGGTTTTTACATCCGCAATTTCCCGAACAGATCCTGATCAGTTACACGCAGTCGTCGTTTGTCTGCCAGTTTTTGGCGGAGCGTTATGGCTGGGAAAAAATCCGGCAACTGCTGCAGGCCTTCCGTGAGAAAAACGAAACGGATGCCCTTAAGGCCGTTTACGGAAAATCACTTGATGACCTTGATGCCGAGTTTAGAAGTTATCTCGAGCCGCTGATCTCGAAAGTGGCGGGGCAGTTGGACAAAAGTTCCAGCAGCGAGTATTCCAGACTGCTGCGTGAGGCCGACGAACATCTAAAGAATAATGAGTGGGGAAAGGCCGCGCCGCTGCTGCGCCGCGCCGCAGAGCTGGATCCGGAACCGCGTTATCCATTTAACGTCTGGTTCAGGCTGGCACAGGCGGAAGAAAAGCTGGGCCGCCAAAAAGAGGCGATGGAAGCCTATATGAACGCGGGCAGGCTGTCAGAAGCGGGCGAAGAAGCCTACCAGCGGGCTTTTGATCTGGCGCTGCAGCAAAACAGGCAGGACGTTGCCTCGGCTGCCTACCAGAGCCTGATGTGCATTTATCCCGCGAATTCAGAGCTGAATGTCGCTATGGGTGAGGCATGGTTGAAATGGAACCAGCCCGAGCGGGCTGTTGCTCCGCTTGCGCGCGCTACTCGAATCTCGTCGGCCGACCCGGCGCAGAGCCACTATCTGCTGGCGCGAGCGTATTTCCTGTCGGGAAAGCGTGAGCTGGCAAAAAAGGCGGTGCTGGCCGCGCTCGATGTTGCTCCCAGCTTTGAAAAAGCGCAGCAGTTGCTGTTGCAGATTGCGGAGGGACGCCAATGACGCGCGCGCTGCGACGAATTTGCGGGCGGCTCACAGGGCGACTGACAATATCGGCCGTTGTCCTGGTTCTTTTGACCTCGATTTTCCCCCACATCCACACGGGGGCGGACCGGGTGAACCGTTTCCATCCCAGCGACTTTCATTTTGCGAGGATACGTTTTCGCACTCTCGATTACTCGAATTATTTTCCCCAAATGCCTCCATGGGCACACGACTATCCGAGAGCGGATCGCAATTTCCTGAAAATCCTGGCTGAGGTCACACAGATTCGATGCGACAGCGAGTCCTACCAGCTGGTGTCGCTGGAAAACGATGAAATCTTCAAGTATCCGTGGGCCTACATGTGCGAGGTAGGATACATGGATTTGACCGACAAGGAGGCGGCCACGCTGCGGGCGTATCTGGATCGCGGAGGGTTCGTTGTGGTGGACGATTTTCGCGGCGCGCGTGAATGGAATAATTTCACCCGCAACATGCGGAAAGTTTACCCCGACCGCGGTTTTCAAGAGCTGGAATTGAATCACCCGGTGTTCCAGTGCTTCTACAGCATTAAGACTTTGGACTTTGTCCCGCCCTACGACGAGTTTCTAAAAGTCCACTTTCTCGGGATGAGCGACGAAAAGGGACGGCTGCAGATGATCGCAAATTTCAACAACGACATAGGCGAGTACTGGGAATGGTCCGACACCGAGTGGGTCCCCTTGAATCTTTCTAATGAGGCCTACAAGTTCGGCGTTAACTATGTGATGTATGCGCTAACACATTAAAAACAGTCTGAAAGTTGAAAGTCTAAGGTCAAGGGTCTGACTTTCCGGTTTGGACTTTCGACTTTCGACCTTTGACT
Organism: Acidobacteriota bacterium; assembly: GCA_036507075.1. GTDB lineage: Bacteria > Acidobacteriota > UBA6911 > JACQSX01 > JACQSX01 > DASXQR01. The sequence goes on from DASXQR010000217.1 coordinate 11,775, forward strand.
TTCGACCTTCAGACTTGATTTAGGGGAGCCTATTCATGGATCAAAAGACAACTGCAGAGTTCGTAGAAAAAACGCACGAAGCGTGCACCCGTGTGCGAAGTGAAGTGGGGCGGATTATCGTCGGCCAGGAAGATGTGGTCGAACTGGTGCTGATCACGCTGCTGGCCGGGGGACATTCCATCATCACCGGCTTGCCGGGACTGGCAAAAACGCTGTTGATTCAGTGCCTGGGCCAGACGCTCGGTCTGCGTTTCCAGCGCATTCAGTTCACGCCGGATCTGATGCCTGCCGATATCACCGGCACCGACATTCTGGAAGAAGATCGCGAAACAGGACGGAGAGCCATGCGCTTTGTGCGCGGACCGGTTTTTGCGCATCTGGTGCTAGCCGACGAGATTAACCGCACTCCGCCAAAGACGCAGGCTGCCCTGCTGGAGGCGATGCAGGAACGGCACGTAACGGTACGCGGTCAGACTTACAATCTGGAACCTCCCTTCTTTGTGCTGGCCACGCAAAACCCCATCGAGCTGGAAGGAACTTATGCGCTGCCGGAAGCGCAGCTCGATCGGTTCATGTTTAACATCCTGATTCATTATCCGTCCGAGCGAGAGGAAATCGACGTGGTCAAAAACACAACTGCCGCTCCGCAGCAGGGCCTGGAAGCTGTATTACATCGGGAAGATCTTCTCCGAATCCAGGAACTGACCCGGCTCGTCCCGGTGGCCGACGACCTGGTCAGTTATGCGGTTCAGATGGTGCGTCGCACAAGGCCGGGCGATTCGGCGGCCGACTACGTCAACCGTTGGGTAAGTTACGGAGCCAGCCCCAGAGCCGCTCAGTATCTGATTCTGGGGGCCAAGGCGCGGGCGCTTTTGCGCGGCAGATACAATGTCGCGCTGGAAGATATCCGAGCTCTGGCGGCTCCGGTTCTGCGGCATAGAATCCTGCTGAACTTCCATGCCGAATCTGAGCAGGTAACCACAGACCAGATCGTGGACAAGCTGCTGGCCAATCTTCACCAGGTCAAATCCGGGTTGGGTTAATGACGGTCTTTGTGTGCTTTGTGCCTTTGTAGTGGTTTCTGTTTACCACAAAGACACAAAGGCACGGAGTTTGAAGGTTATGGATTTGTTGAAATTTCTCAACCGCGGCGAAAAGAATCCGCAGCCGCAGGCCGGCAAGGTCGAGCCCTCTCCGCGCCGCGTCCGCTACGCAGGCGCCCAACAATCTTTTATCGACCCCACCGTGCTGCAGATGCTTTCTAATCTTCAACTGGTTGCCAAAGTCGTGGTGGAAGGGTTTCTGTCCGGATTGCATCGCTCTCCCTACCACGGTTTCAGCGTTGACTTTGCCGAGTACCGCGAGTACAGCGAAGGAGACGATCTGCGAACGGTCGACTGGAATGTCTTCGCCCGCAGCGACCGCTACTATGTCAAAAAATATGAAGGGGAGACCAACACAGCGCTGCATTTCCTGCTGGACGTGAGCGGATCGATGAGCTACGGCTCCGGCAGCGTAAGCAAGCTGGATTACGCCCGTTTCCTGGTTGCATCTCTGGCCTACTTCGCTTCCCGGCAAAAGGATGCCGTCGGCCTTTACATTTTTGACCAGCAGATTCGAGAGTTTCTGCCGCCTCGCCTCCGGCGCACGCATATGCACCAGTTCCTGACGCTTTTGAAGACTGCCAAGGCGGCGGGAACCACCGGATGGAACCGGCCGCTGGAAAGGGTGGCTCAACTGGCGTCGCGTCGCGGAATGATCGTTATGGTGTCGGATTTCTACAGTGACCTGGAAGATCTGTTTCGCGGCGCCAGGTTCTTTCAGTCGCGCGGCAATGAAGTGATTCTGTTCCAGGTGCTGGATCCGTACGAGCTGGAATTCCCGTTTGAAGGTCCGGTGCTGCTCGAGGACGTGGAAACGGAGGATCGCGTGATGGTGGTTCCCCAGGCCACGCGCAAGGCTTATCTGGAGAATTTCCAGCAGCATCAGGAGAGGCTGCGTGAAGGCGCCGCCACCGCCGGAATAGATTACAAGGTGGTACGCACGGATCAGCCGCTCGATGAAACACTTTTACACTACTTAAAAGCAAGGCACCGGAGAATTAAGTGACGAATGACGAGTGTCGAATGACGAATGACGAATTGAAAATTGCAAATCCGGAACTCGTAACTCGAAACCCGACACTCGTAACTCGACACGCGTAACTCGACACTCGTATGAATTTTCTGACGCCGATATTTCTGGCCGGGTTGGCAGCGATCGCCGTGCCGATTTGGTTTCACCTGATTCGCAGGGAGCAATCCTCGCGCGTGCCTTTCAGTTCGGTGATGTATGTGCCGCGAAAAGAGATGCGCCAGGTGCGCCGCCAGAAACTGCGGCAATGGCCGCTATGCCTCTTGCGGCTACTGCTGATTATGCTCCTGGTTCTGGCGCTGTCGCGCCCTTACTGGCCTGAACTGTCGGCAGGCTGGTCTTCCGGTTCGCAGGCCCGAGTGGTTTTGCTGGACAATTCCTTCAGCGTGCGCGCCGGGAATCGGTGGTTGCAGGCGAAACAACTGGCTGAGCGCGAAGTTCGCTCCGCGCCGGCCGGGAGTGAAGTATCACTGGCACTGGTTTCTGATCGTGTCGAGTTTCTCGGCGGCCCGCCCGAACCTGTCGAGACAATGCTGAGCAAGCTGCGCCAGGCCGAGCCATCTTACCGCGCCACGCGCCTGGATCAGGGCATCCGCGCCGCGGGTGACATGTTGAAACAATCACGCATGGTCACACGCGAGATTGTGCTGATTTCCGATTTTCAAAAAAACGGTCTGTACACGTCGTCCTGGAACATCCCTGAAGGAATCGGTTTAAGGACTCATTCGCTCCCGGAATCCGCCGGCAACCTGTTTATCGAAGATGTCCAGGCGCCGCGAGAGATGTATGAGAAATCGCCGCGCGAAGATATCAAGGTGCAGTTGCGAAATAACACTCCCTCGGAAGCGAAAACCCTGCGTCTGGTTCTCAAAATCCAGGATTTGCCCGAGGTGTCACAGGTGGTATCGATTCCTGCCTTCAGGTCCAGAACAGCCTCGTTCCAGGCGCCGGAGATAAAAGACGCATCCGTGGTCAAATGCGAGGCCCGGCTGGAGGCGGCCGATGCGATTGCGGATGACAATCGGTTTTATTTCACAATGCGCCGGCGCGACAAAGTTCCCGTAATCCTGGCCGCCAGCGGCCCGGCTGCAACATTTCTCGGCCAGGCGCTCAATTCCGAGGGTCTGCCCTGGACGGTGAAAGCAGGCTTGACAGAGGAGTGGCTGCGCAAATCAAAGGCGCTGATCCTGCACGATCCCATCGAGATTCCGCAGTTTGTGGCAAGCTGGGTTAAAGGCGGGGGTGGATTGCTGATTTTTTCAGGCCCGCAAGGAGATTCGCTCAGATCTGATCTGCTGCCCGTAAAGCCGCAGGAAAACCGGATCGCGCGGCGCGGCCGCGATCAAGGCATGCAGTTGGACGACGTGCAATGGCAGCACCCTGCGTTCGCCCCTTTCGCGGATCAGCAGAAGCGATATTTTGCATCGGTGCATTTTTACGGATATACGGCCGCCTCCGCGCTGCCCGATACAAAAATTTTGGCACGCTTTGATTCAGACAACCCTGTCCTGGTTGAAAGAAGTTACGGTCGCGGTAAGGTTCTCTGGTTTGCCAGCAGCGTGTCCAACGAATGGAATGACTTTGCGCTGCGCCCGGCATTTTTGCCCTTCGTGCAGCAGGTAACAGCCTACCTGGCGGGTCTCCGCAAATCCCTTGGCGCGCCGCGAGTGGGAGCGCGCGTGGATCTGTCCGCGTGGGGCGAAGGAGAAGTTACGCCCATTGATCCCAGGGGGCGGAGGGTAGAGACGGTTTCCAACAGCAGCCTGCTGGATGTGGAGCTTCCCGGTTTCTATGAAATTCGGTTTAATCGGACCAGTGATTTTCTGAGCGTCAATATTCCCGCATCGGAGTCGATTCTCGATTCCGAGCCCGTTCAGCAAATTCAGGCACGGGCAGGCCGCATTCGCGCCAGCGTGGCGCAGGTCTCGGCCGCGACTGCAGAGCACCGCCAGAGCTGGTGGAGAGTATTACTGCTGTTGGCGGCGTTGCTGCTGCTCGGAGAGTGGGTGCTGGCGGACCTGTATTACGGGCGGATTCAACGCCTTAGGAAGGCCTCCTAGTTCAGAACACGTTTTTCTGGAGAGTGTTGCAGTATACTCGGTAGGACTTGGGTTGGCGGGTTCCCGGGTAATCGGTTACGGGTTTCCGGGTTGTCGGGTTCCCGGGTTATCGGGTTCCGGGTTTATCGGGTTCTCGGGTTCCGGGTTCTCGGGTTCCGGGTTACGAGTTCGCGGGTTACGAGTTAAGAGTTCCGGGTTACGAGTTACGAAATGATGAGAATTGGCGCTAATCCATTTATGAGTCTTGTCAACTTTAAAATTCCAGGTTCGTTCGCCGAAACACCGTCCCTGATAACCCGTAACCCGATAACCCGTAACTCGATAACCCGTAACTCGATAACCCGAAACCCGATAACCCGTAACCCGGTAACCCGTAACCCGATAACCTGTAACCCGATAACCCGTAACCCGATAACCCGTAACCCGATAACCCGTAACCCGATAACCCGAAACCCGAAAACCCGTAACCCGAAAACCCGAAGCCCGATAACCCGAAACCCGATAACCCGTGACCCGATAACTGGGATTGGTGAACTATGAAATGGAAAAGCTCGCGCCGATACTCCAACGCCATTGAGGCTTTTCTCGACCCTGTCCGTTTAGCGCTTCAGAGGCAGAGGGCGGGAAGAGCGGGCCTGTTTTCCGTTGTAGTGCTGTGCGCCGCCCTGGTGGGTTCCTCGTGGGCCCTGTACCTGGTCGATTTCGAGTCCCGATTTCTCTCTGCCGCCCGGTTCGTCCTGGTGCTGGCGCTGCTGGCGGCTGTAGCGCTCATTATTCTTGCATGGAGAAAGCCCCTTGAGTTGCTGCGCGTTTCCCGCTACCTGGAAGAGCGCAACCCGCAATTGCAGCAGCGGCTTCTTACCGCCGTGCAAGTGAGCCGGGATCCGGCGCATCCTCTGTGGCCGTTTCTTGAAAAGGACGCGCTCCGATCGGCGCGTTCGGTCAAGCCCGCTTCCGCTTTGCGCGCTCAGCGCCACTGGATTACGGCGGCTGCCGTGGCGGTGCTTGCCGCATTGCTTATCTTTGTCAGCGGACCGTCGTTCTTCCGCTATGGCTTGCAAAAGCTTTTTGCCTTCGACAATGCGTCCAGGCCGCTGTATGAGATTACCGTTTCTCCCGGTAACGCCCGCATTGCGCCCGGGATGGATCAGGAAATTCAGGCGCAACTGAGCGGTTTTGATTCGGCGCACGTGAACGTTCACTTCCGATTTGCCAACCAGACTCAATGGGAATCGGCGGCGATGGAGCGCGCCCGCTCGGGCAACGCCTTCAGCAAGTTGATGCTGGATATCCGCGAGACTATGGAGTATTACGTGGAGGCGGAAAAAATCCGCTCGCCCCTGTATCGCATCGACGTGGCCGATTCGGCCCGCGTTCGGAAAATCGCGCTGCATTATTTCTATCCTGCATACACCGGCCTGAAGCCAAGAACGTTCGAGGACACCGGGGACATCGAGGCGCTGGTGGGGACGCGCGTGCGGGTTGAGGTGGAGTTTAACGAAGAACCGCAGAAACCGGAGATCCTGCTTGAGGGGAAGCGTGAAGCCGTCGCCCTGACCGCTGCGGGTAACAAGTCCTTCAGCGGCGAGGTCACCGTCAGGAAGGACGATCGTTATTGGGTGCGCACCAGCTCGCCGGCGGGCGAAACCCGCAGCAGCTCCATTTATGACATTACCGCCCTTGACGACCGGGCGCCGGTCATCCGATTTACCCGGCCGGGCCGGGATCAGAAAGTCTCCAGGCTGGAAGAAGTGATAACGCAGCTGGAAGCGGAGGATGACTATGGCCTCAATTCCGTTCAGCTCAATTATTCGGTGAACGGAGGCAAGGAAAAATCCATCACGCTTTTTGGTCCGGGCAGCGTCAGGCAGCTCACCAAAGACCACACTTTCTACCTGGAAGAAATGAATGTGCAGCCCGGAGACTTCGTCTCCTACTATGGCCAGGCGCGCGATGCCGTCAATCTGGCCAAGACCGACATTTATTTTCTGGAAGTAAAGCCGTTTGATCGCGAGTTTTACCAGAACCAGCAGGCAGGAGCAGGAGGGGCAGGAGGCCAGCGCGAGGACATGATGCTCTCGCGGCGCCAGAAAGAAATTATCGCCGGAACCTGGAAGATCTCACAGAACAGCAAGCGTAACCCGGACCGCGACGGCCGCGCAGATCCGCAGGAGCGGGCTGAAAACTTCCGCACCCTCGCTTTGGTGCAACAGCGTTTGCAGCAGCAAGCCGAAACCATCGTCGGTCGCCTGGCGCGGCGCAATGTGGGGAGGGACGACCTTGCGCGCCAGATGATGGAAAGCCTGCAGGAAGCGGCCAGGCTGATGGAGCCGGCGCATCAGAGTCTTTCCAAGGAGCGGGCATCCGAGGCCATGACCTATGAGCAGCAGGCGCTGCAGAAACTGCTTCGCGCAGAGGCCTTGATGAAGGAGATCCAGGTGTCGTGGACGTCGGGATCTGCGGGCGGTTCGGGCGGCGACAGTCGCGCAGAAGAGCTGGCGGACCTGTTTGAGCTGGAACGCGACCAGATGAAGAACCAATACGAGACCCTGCAGCAAAGCCAGCCGGGCCAGCAGAAAGATCCCAAGGTCGACGAAGCACTGCAGAAGCTGAAGGAATTGGCGCGCCGCCAGCAGGAGATGCAGCGTAACTTTAACGCCGCGCAGCAGCAGCGCCTGCAGCAGGAGACCGACGAGATAGCGCGGCAACTGGAGCGCCTCTCGCGCCAGCGCCAGAATCAGCGCCTTGAGGACACAGCCAACCAGTTGCGGGAAGCTTCGCGCAGCATGCAGAACGGCAACCAGGGTCAGGGAAACTCGCCTTCCAGCAGCCGCGCGCTGGATCAACTGCGTCGCGCACAGTCTCAGCTTTCCAATCTTCAGAATCAGCAGCAGCAGAAGCAGTTCTCGCAGCTCAGCCAGACGGCGGAAAATCTGGTGCGGCAGCAGCAGGAAATTGAGGATCGTGTCTCTTCGATACAGGAGCAGTTGCAGCGGCAGGGACGCGTCAACAATCGCCTGTTGGGCGGTTTATTCACCGACAAGCAGGCCGTTCGCGACCAGCTGAAGAATCTCGAAAAGGAATTGGACGAGGCGGCGCGTCGCACGGCGTCAACGGAGCGCAAGGCTTCGCAGGATCTGAAGGCTGCTGCCAATGAGATTCGCGATCGGCGCATTGCCGACAAGATCGAGCAGGGCACTTCACTGTTCAGCCGCGGCCTGTTCGACCAGGCCAGGCAGCGCGAGCACTCCACCACACAGGAACTGCGTGAAGTGCAAAGCATGATTGAAAAAGCGCAGCAGGATGCCGGCGCCGGCCGGCCCGGGGATGACAAGAGCGCCGGTTCGCGGCTGCAGCGCGCGCTCGAACAGACCGGGCGGCTGCTGGATCAACTGGAACAGATGGAAAAGCAGCAGGCCGGCGGACAAGCGGGCGAACGTGGAGGCAGGCAGCGCGCGTCCCGTGATGACGGCAATGACCGCTCCGGCGACCAGCAGTCCCCAGATCAAAACGGCAGAGCTTCGGATAATCAACGGAACGACAGAAGCCAGAACGGGCAGCAGCAGGGGAATCAGCAGGGACAACAGCAAGGACAGCAGGCCCAGCAGCAGGGAAGGCAGAGACAACAGGGGCAGGGACAAAAGGGGCAGGGACAGCAGGGACAGCAGGCCGGCCAGCAGCAAGGGGGCAGACAGTCGTCGTCAGGCACTCGAGGGTCTGATGACCGGCAGCCGGGTCAGTCGGAAGGTGGCGTGACCGAGTACGCCGGTTCCTTCACCGGCCCGAATAACGGCATCCGGCCGAGGCAGCGGCTGGGCGCCGACGAAAGGGCGTGGCGTGAATTCTGGAACGAGCGTCTCGACGAGGCTCGCAACATCCGCCGTGAGTTGTCCGGCGACAAAGAATTGGGCCGCAACATCGATCAATTGCTGGAGCGCATGATTCAGTTGGACCGGCAGCGCTTGCTGAACGACGCGGCAGAAATCTCCAATCTGCGAGCCGGCATCATCCAGGGCTTCAAGTCGCTGGAACTGAAGATGAGCCTCCGGGTACAGGGCGGCAAAGAAGGTTTCCACCTGTTCAATCCCGATGACGTTCCGCTCGAGTATCGGAAGGCGGTTGAGGAGTATTACAAGACACTGGCGCGAAGCGGTTCCCGCAAGAACTCCGTCCCTGAGCGCCAGCCGTGATTCACGGAGGGTTATGAAGGGTGATGAAGGGGAATGAAGAGTGAAGGGGAATGAAGAGTGATGAAGGGGAGTCATAGACGTGAGGATGGCATCAATCGATCAGTAAAAGCTTCTTTGACTCCATTTAAAGACTCACCCGCTTCCGCTCCCCTTCATCACCCTTCATCACCCCTCATAACCCTTCATTCCCGTTCAGCTCCGCCTCCTTCCACTCCCCTCCATAACCCTTCATCCCCCTACATAACCCTTCATTCCCGTTCAGCCGCATACCTCAGACCCTTTTTTCTTCTGGTGGCGCTGCTGCTGTTTTCGCTTCGGGCAAGCGCGGCCGGCCACAAGGAATGGGCCGAACTGGTTCAATCGCTCAGCGAGCCGGGCGGTTACTTTGACAGCGACAACTTCGTCTCCAATGAGAGCTCCTATCTGACGGTGCTCGATCGCATGCGTGAGTTGCAGTTGCGCAGCGGCGTCTACATCGGGGTTGGCCCGGATCAGAATTTCAGCTACATCACTCAGGTTCGACCAGAACAGGCGTTCATCATCGACATCCGCAGACAGAACCTGCTGCAGCATCTCATGTTCAAAGCCTTGATGGAACGGGCCCGCAGCCGACTGGAATATCTTGCGCTGCTGGTTTCCCGGCCGGTGAAGCTTCCGCCGGATCTGGGCAGGGGCCTGACGGTCGATCAGATCGTAGATCGCGTGGATGCGGTCGAAAACGATCCGTCTCTCTTCCAGAAGAACCTTGAATCGCTGCAGGCGCGCATTGCCAGGTATCGCCTGCCGCTGTCGCAGCAGGATCGTGATTTGATCGCTTACATTTACCGAAATTTTTATGAGAATGCTCTCAACATCCGTTACAAAAGCTTCGGCAGGGAACATCAGTACATGTATCCCGATTTCCGAGCGCTCGTGCTTGCCAGGGACTTGAGCGGCGCCTACGGGAATTACCTGGCCAGTGAAGAAGGTTTCCAGTGGTTAAAGAGATTCCAGCAGGAAAACCGGCTGGTGCCGCTTACCGGCGACCTGGCCGGCAAGCTCGCCATGAGAAAGCTGGCTCGTTATCTGGTTGACACGCAGAAAACCGTGCGGGCCTTTTACGTTTCCAATGTGGAGTTTTACCTTTTCCGCAATGGCGTGTTTGAGAGCTGGGTGGAGAACGTGCGTGCGTTGCCAGCCGACGAGCAGAGCATCATCATTCGAAGCTACTTCAGCTACGGAGTGCCGCATCCCGAGCAGGTCGATCCGTATTGGATGGCCTCGGTGATGCAGCGGATCCGCTCTTTCCTGCGCGAACAGGAAAAAGTCCCCTACACCAGTTATCGCGACTTGGCAACGCGCGATTTCATTTCCATCCGCACCGACCACTAGCGCCGGGGATCCCAGATGGAGGGATGGAGGGATTCAGTGGATTGAGGGGATATTAATCCCATATCTCTCAGTCCTTCAGGTCTCTTCCCCCTTGCGTGGCGAGTTGTAGATCTGCGCTTCAAGCACAAACTCGACGCTGAACCAAGTTTTATTGGTATAGCCAAAATGCAGCCCCCCGCTTGACACCGTGATTTTCCAGGCTACATTTTTATTAATCCTTCTCGGATGCATTACCAGCGGAGCATTAAATAAGCATCCTGCAGAGTCAGGGGGTTTGTATGCGTCGCGTTTTCTTCTCCTTTCTCCTCGCCACTCTTGTGTGCCCTCTTTCCCGGGGCCAGTCTTCGTCGAGCTTCGATTCGGTCTATAGTTCCGTGATAGCCCGGCACGGGCCGGCGGTCACGCAGGCGGTCAACGCAAAATTAGACGGAACGATCACCTACCCGCAGACTGCCGCATCGGGCTTTACGCTGACGCTGCAGAATCGCCAACTCCGGTTCGATCTCTCCAGCGCGGAAGGCCTGTCGGTCGTTCGGGACGCTGACTTGGCGCAGGCTACACGCGCCGGGACCAAACGTCATTTCGCCGACCGGTCGCCGCTTTATATATCGGGGATGAATCTCGGGCCGGTCCTGGCGTTGCTCTATTTTTACAACGATGCCGCATATGCGCGAAGTCTGGTGGCGGGAACGAGTGGGACCAACATTTTGCGTTTTACCGAGACTCTTCCGGCCGGGTCGGTTGAGCCGCCGTTATTTCGCCAGCCAAAGCTTGTGGTGTCGTTTCTTGTGGCTGGCAGCAACGAGATTCAGAGCATCTCCTACGAGGATACCCAACAGACGTTTTTGCCCGTCGTGTACACCTACCTGTACGTGGACAGCGTGACGACCCCCTTCCTGCAGCCCAAGAACCTCGTCTGCCAATCCGGCTCCCAAGTTGTCTACTCCGCACACGTGACTTCGGCGCAGTTGAACGTGACGGTTCCTGCCAACTTCTTTCGGATCGTTGTTCCCCTCGCCGAAATTCTTGCACATTTTAGAGCTTAAATTAGTAGAGTAAATCGCTCCTCCTTAACCGGGCCAAAAGCCCAAAGGAGGAACGATGACCGAAGAGGTCAAGCAACAACAGGATCCCACCGAAAGTATCGCAGGTCCAGCAGAACCAACGCCGGTCAAGGCGGTCGGATCGTACCAGCAGGACAGCGGTCCACAGTCAGAACCGGTAGCTGAGCAGCAGGCCGCCGACGAGGTCGTGGATTTGCTCGACGAGCTGCCGAGACTTCCATGCCTGTCGGGGGGCCGAGCAAGAACTCGGCGCCTGGTGGTCAAAGAGCAGAACATCAGCGGCAAAGCACTTGGTCCGGAGCAGCGCCTGCTGCTGTTGGACACGTGGCGGCGCAGCGGGCTGTCCGGGGGTGAGTTTGAAGCACTGGTGGGCATCTCCAAGCACACGCTGTACGCCTGGAAGCAGCGGTTTGAGCGGGACGGACCGGCCGGTCTGATGCCAAGACAGCGCGAAAGCAGACGCGCCAGCCGTCTGGCGCAGGCCACGCAGCGGGCCATTCTAATGCTCAAGGCCGACAATCCCGACTGGGGATGCCAGCGCATCAGCGACGTGCTGGCTCGCGCCTCCGGTCTTGGGGCCAGCGCCGCCTCGGTGGCCTATGTCCTGAAAGAGGCCGGATACCAATGTGAAGAGATTGCAACCCGGGCGCATGCCGAACCGGTCGTCCGACGCTTTGAAGGAGTCAAGTGCAACAGCCTGTGGCAGACCGATATTTTTACCTTTGTGCTCAAGCGCCAGAACCGGCGCGTGCATCTGGTGGCCTTCATGGACGATCACAGTCGATTCATTGTCAGCTTTGGTCTGCATGCCACCGCCTCGACGGCTCTGGTCATTGAAGTCTTCCGTTCTGCCATTGCCAGTTTTACTGCGCCCGAAGAGATTCTCACCGACAACGGACCTCAGTACGTGACCTGGCGCGGCAAGAGCGCTTTCGGCAAAGAGTGCGAGGCGCGCGGGGTGCGCCAGATTGTGGCCCGTGTGCGCCATCCACAGACTCTGGGCAAGATTGAACGCTTCTGGGGCACACTGTGGCGTGAATGCCTGCAGTCGGCCGTCTTTATTGACTTGGAGGATGCGCGGCGAAGAATCGGCCACTTTATCGACTACTACAACTTTCAACGCCCGCATCAGGGAATCGATGGACTGGTGCCGGCGGATCGTTACTTTGGCGCCGCCAGTCAGGTGCGCGAGATGCTGCAGGTGCGCGTAGCTGAAAACGCGCTCAGCCTGGCCACCAACGGCATCCCCAAAGAGCCGTTTTACCTGACCGGTCAGGTGGCGGGCAAAAACTTCAGCCTGCATACCGAAGGCGAGCGCGTTATCCTGACCACCCCAGAGGGTCAGCGCCGGGAGATCAATTTACAGGGACCTGCTGATTGGCCTTCCAGCGCCCAGGCGCCTGCTGATCAACCCGCTGATGGTGGTAGCCAGCAACAGACCGATCCGAACTTTGCGCTTGACGGCGATAAAGGAGAGCCGCTATGACAAACCAAAACCGCAAAGATAAAGACAGGGCCGGTGCCAAGCGCTCGGCAGGTCCTCGGATTCAAGGAGACGACAGCCAGGCACGGCGGATCGCGACGGCGATTTTGGAGGTCCTGGGTGGGGAACGCACCCCCACTCAGGCTGCCCAGGCGTTAGGTATATCGGTAATGCACTACTACCATCTCGAGAGCCGCGCTCTGGCAGCTTTTGTCACTGGCTGCCAAAGTCGCGCCAAAGGGAGAACTAAATCGCCACACCAGCAGCTTCATCAACTGAGCAGGCAGCTGGAAAAGCTCAAACTGGAGTGCGCGCGCAAAAGCGCGCTGCTGCGAGCCGCCCGGCAGGCTGTGGGCCTGGCGCCACCGCTGGCCGATAAGACCGGCAAGCGGCGGCGGCGTCCTACAGTGCGGGCATTGAGAGCGGCGTGCCGGCTGCAAACAGAATCGCAAACAGAAAACTCCCATGCTGCAGCAATAAGTGATCCAGGAGGTAGCTGATGACAAAAGGAAGGCCCCCGTTGGGACCACATCTGGTCGAGCGAATGGCCGGGTCAGATCTGGCCCGCCAACGTCTGCAAACGATTTTGCAAACCATTGCCGGCCAGCTGAGCGTGCCACAAGCTTGCCGCCAGTTGAGCATTGGCGAGGCGGCGTTCTATAAGCTGCGCTCACAGGTCTTGCAGTCGGCTCTGCAGAGCCTGGAACCGGCCGCGGTGGGCCGACCACGCCAGGCGACTGATCAGGATCCTGAGGTTGGCAGGCTGCAACAAGAGGTCACGCAGTTGCGCATCGATCTGCGCGCCTCGCAGATTCGGGAAGAGATCGCTCTGCTCATGCCCCATCTTTTGAAGGATCGAAAAGCGAAACTAAAAAAAACGAAACTGAAAATCAACCAGTACTTCCCGGAACAGATATCCCAAGACGATCCCCCGTCTGCCGCCGGCAAGCGCGGCTGGTGGCGTGGTTGGGGCAGGCGTGGCGGGCAATAATGATGCAAAAGAAAGAGAACAAAAAAAGCCGCGGCCTCAAAAACCAACAGATGCGCCGTCACCTCGAGCGCCAGGTGCGCCGTGATGTACTGGTGTTTGCCCGCTGGTTGCTGTGCCACCGCATCAACATTGCCACAGCAGCGGAAAAACTCGGGCTTTCGCTGCGAACGCTGCTTTGCTGGCAGCTGCGTTGGAAGACGGATCGATTGGCCGGCCCATCTCGCGGCAGACCCCAGCAGCGGGCTGACCGCCAGTTGCGCAATGCCATTATCGCTTTGTTTCAGTTGACGGGCCCTGGCATTGGATTACCTGCATTGCAGGAGATCTTCCCCGATGTCGCGCGTCGCGAGCTGGAGTCTTTGTTGTATCGCTACCGAAACGTCTACCGCAAACGCAATCAACTGCTCGTCTATGCTCTGCGTTGGCTCAAAACGGGCTCTGTCTGGGCCCTTGATTTTACCGAGCCTCCCTTGCCTGTCGATGGGATCTACAAGCAGATCCTGGTGGTGCGAGATCTGGCAAGCGGCATGCAGCTTGCCGCCTTACCCGCACCTGACGGCACCGCTCAAGTTGCTCATGACCTCTTGCTCGCTTTATTTAGAGAACACGGATCCCCGCTTCTGGTCAAATCCGATAACGGTAGCCCTTTTATCTGCGCGCAGTTTGCGCAGCTTCTCCAAAGGTTTCAGGTGTTGCATCTGCTCTCCCCGCCCGGTCTGCCCCAATACAATGGAGCCTGTGAAGCCGGGATTGGTTCCATCAAGACTCGGGCTCATCATCAGTCCGCACGCCATGACCGTCCCGGTCAATGGACCTGCGATGATGTAGAGTCCGCTCGCCTGATGGCCAATGAAACAGCACGTCCGGCTGGTCTGTATTCTCCTACACCCAGTCAGCAGTGGAGAATGCATCCGACCATGGCGCAGGTTGAGCGTCTACGTTTTATACATACCGTAAATGATTATCGAACCGAGGTCCGCAAAGAGTTAGGATACTTACCCGAGATCGAACTCGCACCCAAAGATGCAGCCCATGTCGATCGCGTCGCCATCACCCGAGCCCTCATAGCGCTCGGTTTACTTGCTCTCAGGAGGAGGCGAATTACTCTACATGTTAACCGCTCTTTTTACGCAAGAATTAAATGAGGCCTACA
>DASXQR010000218.1:0-7764 GCA_036507075.1 Acidobacteriota bacterium
GCTTGGCTTGGTGTTTTCATAAACACCGCCTTCCACTACCTTCCAGCCATTAGGGCCATCGGCTTTTCGCAGATGCCATCCCAAGAGGTCCTTGCCGTTGAACAGATCGATCCAACCCCTGCGAGCCTTCGGCTTTTGGGCAAATCCTTCAAAAGCGAAGAGTGAAGCAATCAAAAGAAGAAGTACGGTTTTTTTCATCTTATTTCAAATCGCCGCAGGCTGTTTTTGCGCCGGTGATGTCGAGGGCGTCCCTGCCGGAATCAATACGTCGAATAATGCCTTGCTTGTCGATCACGAACGTAACGCGGTTGGCGTATCCCTTCTCCTCATCCAACACGCCGTACGAGCGCGCCGTTTTCTTGCTCCAATCGCTCAGCAGCGGAAAAGTAATTCCCTCCTTCTCCGCGAAAACTTTTTGAGAAGGTCGACTGTCGACGCTGATACCGAGAACCTGCGTATTGTTTTGATCGAAGTGGGGCATATCAGCCTGATATGCCTTCATTTCCCTCGTTCAACCTCCCGTGAAGGCGAAGACATAGAACGCCAGGACGACATTTTTCTTGCCTTGAAACTCGCTCAACTTAACCGCCTTGCCATTCTGATCCGGAAGTTCGAAATCAGGCGCCTTATCACCGACCTTGAGCGTCGAGCTGGGGCTCTTTGTGTCCGCCGCGCCCTGCGCCAGCGCTGTGGCTGAAACGCAACCGAAGACTGAAATGATCAGAATCACAAACATAAACCTGATGCAGTGTCGCACTGATCTCTCCTTGGTTGTAAGGGTCCGCAGGTGTTGCGTGATCGCTTCGGCTGCGTAACGCCTTGGTTGCTTTAAAAGATTTTTCAGAACGCTTCTATCTTACTTGGTCTGCACTCAGAACCGCAACACGTTAAAAGCCGTGATCGGCACGCAGGTAGATAGTCTGACTTGGTGCCTTGGTGGTTATTCTTTTTTTGACCACCAAGGCACCAAGCTTCCGAATTTTCACCGTGCAAAATCGACAGCGATCGCCGATTACTCAAGTTGCTGATCTGTCAGATTGCTGCCACTCGTCGCTACTCAATTTGATATTCGATACTCCTATGGCCTCACACTGTGACGGCTGTCACAGCGAACCTCCCGTAGGAGAATTACTGTCTTCCCTGAGGAAGCAACTTTTTTAAGGGGGCGGGATCTTTATGAAGGCCCCGGGTTACAACACCTCATGTCCGAATCCAAGAGGTTCAGTGAAGCCTCTTGGCGGACGCCGAGGTGGAGTGGCACAAGTTGCAATAATAGCCGCGTGAGCCACGCAGCTAGACGGTTTGAAGGGAGATTTTATGAATTGCTTTTTCAGGACCAGTGCCCGATTCTGCTTTTTGCTTACGCTTACGCTTTCTATCGTTCACATTTTCACTCCTGCCTTCGCGGAAGGTCTCAACAACAATGAGGTTGAATTTACCGGTGTGATCTCGTCGGTGGTTCAAAATGGAGAAGGCGGAGGAACCCTCTTCGTTAAATTCGATAACCTGGACCTGCGCGTGCTGGTGAATTCACAGACGAATCTGCAGGGCACGGCAGGAGAAGAAATTTTCTTTGATGACATCCTTGCCGACCAATCAGTACAAGTCACAGGCAAGTTCTCCGCCAGTGGTATTCTCGCTTCCGATCTGAAGCTGCTCAATAAGTCAGAAAATGACTTCAGCCTGCGCGGGCACATTACCGCAGTTCAGAAGTCGGGCGACAACCTGCTGGTGTCTTTGCTTGGCATCACGCTGCTTGTAAATTCAGACACCAAAATCCAGCAGGAAGGCGCGAAAGTCCCTGCCTCCGAATTGAAACCAGGTATGTTCATCGAGGCATCGGGAAAAATTTCCGGGAATACATGGACTGCCACGGACATCAAAGTCCTGTCCGAGCAGCGAAAGAAGGACCAGGTAAAATTTGAAGGAATAGTTCGTTCTTATCAACCGCCTAGTTCCATGGAAGTCGAGGTTGACGGCGTCCCTACTGCCAAAATCAAAGTGCTGCTGGATTCGAACACACGAATCACCGGTCAGATTGTGGTAGGAGCCATGGTTTTAGTCAAAGGCACGCTGAACTCGGATTTCTCGGTGAACGCGCGGGAGGTCCGTGTGCTGCCGGCGCTGGAGATCAAGCCGGATGAGCGGAAAGTTAAAGTGGGAGACAAGGTGAGTTTTACCGTGAAGCTGCGCGAGCATGCAGCCTCGGATGTGACAGTTCTCCTGTCTTCCAGTGACACCGCGGTGCTGACTGTGAGTCCCGCTTCCGTGACGATTCCAAAAGGAGAGAAGACAGCGGACTTCTCGGCGACGGCATTGAAGATGGGCTCGGCAATCATTACCGCCAGCGCTCTGGATCAGAAAGCCACTGCCAGCGTTACCGTGGGTCAGATGTCCGAGGAAGAGACGGACAAACCTTCAGGACCCGCGACTATTGCATTTGCGCCGCCTCGGATCAGAATGGGCTTGAATGAAACACGAGACGTGGTTTTGCTGATCAAGCCTCCCCAAAAGTCCAGTGTGAAGGTGGAGTTCACTATCATCAGTAGCGTCAGTAACCTCGTTTCCATAGCCGGTACCAATGATTTTTCAAACGGGGCAGCCGCTCTGAAGGTCACAATCAAGTCGGGCTCCCAGGAAGGGACCGCGTCGGTGATCGCCGCATTGCCCTCCTCGCTCGGTGCGGGGAAAGCGGAGCTGGTTGTCACCGTCTCGGCAAAGAAGGATGACGATGAGGACGAAGAGAAGGCCGAGATTGATTTTCGTCCTGACGGAGTGAAGGTCGACGTCGGGGAATCCCGCAGGGTAAATCTTTTCTCCAGTCAAACCTTCCCTGCGGATGTGAGCATTACCATCACGGGAAACAGCACGGCTGCCGAGATAACCAGCCCCGTCACGCTCCCGGCCGGGAGTAAATCCGTGACGGTCGCCGTTGCCGGAAAGGCGGAGGGTAAGACGACCTTTACCGCAGTGCTACCGCCCGCCCAGGGGGGTGACAGCGCGAAGCTGGAAGTGGAAGTGCGAAAGAAGAATTAGGATTTGTCCGTTGTCCGTGGTCCGTTGTCAGTTGTCCGTTGTCGGTGGTGACAACTTATCGGGTGCCGGGCAGTTGTACGGTAAAAGAAGTACGACAACTGACAACTGACCACGGACAACGGACCACAAACAACGGACCACCGACAACGGACCACAGCCCGGCCTTAAATCGCTCTCTCCCGGAAATAATTCAGGTTCCGCGCCAGCTTGGCGCTGGCTGATTGCAGCAAGGATTCGATTTCTCGAATCGGCAGGGATAGTTTCCGGCTGATTTCGGACGGAGCCCAGGAATAGTAGTGGCTCAGTGTGAACACGTTCCGTTCGGCCGATGAGAGTTCCTGAAGGGTTCGCAGAATTGCAGCCATCCATTGCTCTCTGTTTTCTGCCCGGGTTTCCACGGCGTCCATCATAAGCGATCTCCTTCAACCACCATCCCTATATACGTTGGTAACGAAAAAAAGGTTCACCTGGAATTTCTGCGAAAAGTTCAAAAAATGGAGTAGATTCGGGTATGAGCTTTCACCACAAAGATACGAAGGACACAAAGCTGGCCGAGGGGCAGGCGGACTCCGGTTACCTCAGGACACGCTGCCACAATTCACTTTGAGACCTGACTGGACTCTGCCCGCCCGTCGCCTGGCTTTGTGTCCTTTGTGTCTTGGTGGTGAAATAATTCTCGCTCGGATTTTTAGAATCGAGCATTAGGAAACGTTCAGAAGTTTTTGCAGCTTCTTCGCAAATTCCGGACCTTTTCCTTCCTCTTCGTGTTTGAAATAAACGAACGTGTCACCCCAGTGCGCCTGATTTTCTTCGATAATCGTCGCCCATCGCTTGATATCTGATTCCGTATAACCCTCGTCGCGAAGACGCAGATAACCGAAATCCGCCGTGGCCGTGACCGGGGTCGACAGCTTTTCGCTGTCGGCAATGCACAGTGCGGAGTTTTTCAAATTCAGGGCGGCATAAACATCATCGGCATGCCATGAAGGGTGCCGAAATTCAAACGCTGCCCGCACTCCCGGCGGCAACGCCGAAAGGAACGATTCCAGCAGGCCGACGTCTTTCTTCAACGAAGGAGGACACTGGAACAGCAACACTCCGAGTTTATTACCCAGGGTTCCGGCCATCTGGCAAAAAGCGCCAACATATTCTTCGCAGTTGCGCAAGCCGGAATCATGCGTGATGCGCCGCGGTGATTTCAGCGTCAGCTTGAAATGTGACGGCGTTACATCAGCCCATCCCAGCAGCACTTTCTCGGTGGGCATTCGGTAGAAGGTGTTGTTGATCTCCACAGTGGGGAAGTGCGAAGAATAATAGGAAAGCATCTTTGCCGCAGGCAGGTCGGCCGGATAGAAACTCCCCTTCCACTCCGGGTAGCTGTAGCCGGAAGTTCCGATGCAGATCATCGGCTTATTCTAGCAATTGCGCGTTCCAATCTTTCACCACAAAGACACAAAGGACACAAAGTGACCGGAATCTGCCTTCCGGTCGCGGCTCTGTGGGTGCCGGTTGGGATACAATACAGGTCTGAACAACGAGGAGGGCGGATATGCCAGTGGTTGCAAGGACGCATGAAATTCAGCCCGGACAGGCGAAGGCAGTTGACGTCAATGGAAAGCGCATCGCTATTTTCAATGTGGATGGAAATTTCTACGCTATTGAAGATACCTGCTCCCATCGCGGCGGTCCGCTGTCGGAAGGATTTGTCGAAGGGATGAGGGTAATTTGCCCCTGGCACTCGGCCAGCTTTGATCTGCAAACCGGGAAGGCCCGCAGCGAAGGTCCCTACTTTGCGGGCGCGCCGGATTCAGCAAATTTGAAAAGTTACAGGGTGGAGATTGATGGTTCAGATTTGAAGATTGAAATCTGAGTCCCAGGAGGAAAGATGCGCCAAAAACTATCGCGGCGTGAATTCATGGCGGTTAGTTCGGCCGCCGCCGGCACGGTTACATTCGGAAGCAGTGCATTTCCGCTTTCCGCGCAACCGCAGGCCGGGGGATTTAAAGGGTCGCTCTGCTTTTTTTCCAAGCACCTGGCCACTATGGATTGGAAGCGGCTGGCACGAAGCGTCAGGCAGGCCGGGTTTGACGGCGTAGACCTGACCGTCAGAAAGCGTGGGCACGTTCTTCCTGAAAACGCCGCCGCAGATTTGCCGCAAGCCGTTGCCGCAATCCGCGAGCAGGATATCCAAGTCCCCATGATCACTACCGAGTTGCTTTCAGCCGGTGATCCGACCGCGCGTCGCATACTTGTTACCGCCGGCAAGCTCTCTATCCCGATGTTCAAACCTGGTTATTACAAGTATGATTTCAAGGATATAAGGCGTGAACTAGAAAGGGCCGGGAACGAATTCAGAAAACTCGCGGACCTCGGGAAGCAATGCGGTGTTCAAGTCGGTTATCACAATCATGCCGGATATCTGGGCGCCCCGGTGTGGGATATCGCATCCGTTATGGAATCTCTGGATCCAAAGTGGGCTGGGTACTACTTTGACGTTCGACACGCTGTGGTGGAAGGGGGAGACGCGGGATGGCGCATCGCCGCCAAGCTGGTTGCCGAAAGGTTGAAGATGATCGCGGTGAAAGACTTTTACTGGGATAAAGTGGCGGGACAGGGATGGCAGCAGATTAATTGCCCGCTCGGGCAGGGAATGGTGAACTGGAAGGCGTACTTCCGAGAGCTTGCCGGGGCCGGTTTTCACGGTCCTGTTTCGTTGCACATTGAATATCCGGTCCCGGGAACGACCGATGCAGTAATCGAGGAGAACACGCTCGCGGCAGCGGTTCGCGATTTGCAATTTCTTCGGTCAGGATTGCGTGAAGCATACGCGACGGCGCGGCCGGCGACTTCGGTGTAGATGGCATCCAGTTGCGGGTTAGCGGGTTTTCGGGTTACTTTTTCACCACAAAGACGCAAAGGGGCACAAAGCCGGACGAGGGGCTGGCAGAGTCCGGTCACTTCAGAATGCACCGCCACCCGAAAACCCGTAACCCGTAAACTTTCTTTATGAAACTGACCCGTCGTGAAATGATTCGTTCGCTGGCGATTTCGCCCGCCGTGAGCATTCTGGCGCCGCCACTTGCCCGCTCCGCTGCAATCCTGATTCGAAAGCGCACGGATATTCGCATTGAGGACATTTCCTTTGCCTACGAAGACTACCTCTATCGAACTCCTTACATGTTTGGAGGAAGAGCGGTAGACCGGGTGACTCTGTTGAATGTGAAATGCATCGTCAGCACGCGCGATGGCAGGCGCGCGGGCGGTTTTGGTTCGATGACGATGGGAAACAATTGGTCATTTCCCTCCAAAGTAATGCCGTACGACACGACGCTTGGCGCAATGAAGGCTCTGGCCGAGCGCATTTCCGGAATCACGGCAACTTACCGGGAATACGCCCACCCCATCGAGATGAACTTTAGCCTGGAGCCGCTTTACCTGAGAGCCGCCGTCGAGGTGGGAAAAGAACTGAAGCTGCCCGAACCGATTCCCAAACTGTGCACGCTTGTCACGGCCAGTCCTTTTGATGCTTCCTTGCACGACGCCTACGGAAAGATCCACGGGCGAAGCTGCTACCAGACGTACGGTCCCGAATTGATGTCTTCCGACCTGTCACGCTATCTGGGAAAGGACTTTTCCGGCGAGTATCCGGACCGCTATGTCCTGAAGGTTCCGGTGCCCCTTCTGCCCGTTTATCACTCGGTTGGAGCTTTGGACCCGATTGTGGAATCAGATATCAAGGCGCGCCTGAATGACGGCCTGCCGGAAACCCTTCCCGAATGGATCAGTTACAACGGCCTGACGCATTTCAAGATCAAGTTGAACGGCAACGATGCGGATCTGGATGTGGAGAGAATCGTCAAAATCGACCGAACTGTAACAGAGACGCTGGCGCGCCAAAACGTAAAGCAATGGAAGTACCTGCTCGATTTCAACGAAAATTGTCCCAGCGTGGGGCAGTTGCTGGATGTGCTGCGCCGGGTCAAAGAAAAGACGCCGGCCGGATTTCAGCGCATTCAGTATGTCGAACAACCGACGGCGAGAGATTTGAAGAAGCACCGCTCAAATACCATGCATGAAGCTGCCAGGCTTTGTCCCATTGTCATCGATGAATCTCTGACCGACTTGGAAAGCCTGATGCTGGGCCGCGAAATGGGATATACCGGAGTGGCCCTGAAGGCCTGCAAAGGTCAGTCCCAGGCTGTTCTGATGTCGGCCGCCGCCCAAAAGTACGGCATGTTCCGCTCGGTGCAGGATCTCACTTGCCCGGGAGCCTCGCTGATTCATTCGGCCGGACTAGCATCTCATGTGCCGGGAGTCGCGGCCATCGAAGCAAACGCCAGGCAGTTTGTGCCGGCAGCAAACAAACCGTGGGAAGCGCGCTTCCCGGGAATTTTCATCATCAAAGACGGTACCATGCGGACCTCTGCCCTGACGGGTCCAGGCCTGAGCGCGATTCCTTGAGCACGAGGTTGAGCACGAATTTCACGAATTTCACGAATTTCACGAAACTAAATTAAAAGATTCGTGAAATTCGTGTAATTCGTGTAATTCGTGCTCAACTCTCGTGCTCAACTGGAGAAAAAATGACAAGTTTGAAAGACCAGGTCGCCGTGATTACAGGTGCCAGCAGTGGAATCGGAAGAGCGGTGGCCATAGATCTGCACCAGGCTGGCATGAAGCTGCCAGGCTTTGTCCCATTGTCATCGATGAATCTCTGACCGACTTGGA
>DASXQR010000219.1:0-7435 GCA_036507075.1 Acidobacteriota bacterium
AGGGGAACGGACAGTGACAGAATTAAAACTGAAAGTGCGATGCAGCGATTAAGAGATGAGAATTTCATGGGGATACCTTCCTCTCCAGCGGTGTCTCCAGATTTGGTTTTTCCAGAAAACAGCGTGCAAAAAGGCCGTGCCTCAGGACATCGCGATCCTACTGGTCCCATAACGGCATTCAATTGTAGTGAACTGCTTGACTATGACTTTACCGCCGATGTCAAGAAATGGGTAGAGGAAATCTCGCTTCAAGATTTTGGATTTTCTGGAGTTACGGTTTTCGGGGTTTTAAAAGCCGGGAGTGGAGGAGTCTTTGGGAAAAAGAATTCCTTATAGAGCCGCGCAGCGGCGCCAGAATTGTAGCCCCGGGTGGAGCTCGCAGTCAGCAGTACAGCGCGGAGGTAAGCCGCTGCCAAAAAACTGAGGCAGCTCTGCCTCTTGCAGTACCGCGGTGCGTCAGCCCACGCACGGCAAATCAATCTGTCTCTACTAAGTCAGTACCACGGTGCGTCAGCCCGCGGCGCGCTCATCACCGTAACCTGGACGTATCAGTGCGACGCGTAAGCCTGAGGCTCTTTGATGTGTGCGCCGCGGGCTGACGCCACCGCGGTACTGACCGGGAGGAGACCGGACGATTCGCCGCGCGCGGGCTAACGCGCCGCGGTACTGTCGTAAGCGATGACTCGAGCCGCCAGGCCCGGTCCTAAAAATCTGCGCAAAAAAAACAGGAAATCGTCAACAGGTTACACAGACGGCACGGAGAACTCTGTGTCCTCCGTGCCTCTGCGGTTGGGCAGGATAATCAGAACGTAAATCTTAGCCCAAGCTGGATGTTGCGCGGGCCTCCTGCGTTGCCCTTGCCGAAGATCTTGCCAAACCTGGGGCTGGTCACATCCGTATTCGGGCCTCCGATAATGGTGCGATTGAAAATATTGACCGCGTCAAACCGGATTTCCAGATTCGACCCTTCACGGAACCCCAGGTATGTCTTCTTGATTAAAGAGAGGTCCTCCGTGTACAGAGCGAAGCCTCTCAGGTTCGGCAGCCATCGCGGCGCGTTTCCAAGACGCAGCGGAACATTCCGTGCCGTCTTGGGAGGGGTTCCAAAAGCTGCCGGATTCAGATACGCCGAGCCGTTGATAGGATCGATATTCTGTGGCTTGTCTCCGAGGATCTGCTTGTCCCTCGGCAACAGTACATCAGCCCGGAAACCGCCATTAAACAACGCGTCGAATTCCAGACCGCTCACACCGATCGAGATCGGTGTTCCTGAGCGGTATCGCTGTATAGAGCTCAATGTCCAACCGCCCAGAATCCTCCCTCCCCATCCTTCACGCAGCCAGCGCCGATCAGGACCCCACGGCAGGTCGTAAATCCAGGTCAGCTTAAGATCGTGCGGAATATGGAACTGCGTGACTGAGTAGTCGGCTCTGCGATTGTAGAAGTTCTGGCCGTAGTCATAGTAGTTGCCCGGCCCGGCTGTGTCTCCCGTCGCCAGAGACTTTGAGAAGGTGTACGCGGCAAGGAAGCTCAGACCATGAGTCGACCGTTTCGTGCCGGTCACCTGCAGCGAATTGTATTTCGACCAGCCGCTGTTCAAGCGGTGCGTGTTGATCCCTTCGAACTGCGGGAACGGCCGCAACGCGCGCGCCACCGTGCCGTTGAAGCTGGGGTATGGCTTCTTGATCTCCGGATGCTGGCTGATCGGTTCGATCAACGCATCACCCAGTGAAAGCCACTTGGGATCGACTTGGTTTAGCGAGAAGAGGTATTGCGGCTCGTTCAGACGGGTCCCTTTATTGCCTACGTAGTTGATCTCGAGCTTGGTATCCCAGGGGGCCTCGAGTTGCACACCCAGGTTCCAGTTCTGCACGTAGGGCCAGCGGTTGGTATCAGGCAGGTAGTAACCGATGCCGTCGCCGTTGCGCTGCGCCGGATCAGAATTCGGAAGCACCTGCGTGAACGCCCGGTATGGGTTGTCCCACAGGTAACTCGGGTCTTCGCGGAACCGCCCCGAACGCGCAATAACGGGATTCGATCCGTTGAATCCAGCCGTGTAAGGAAAGTTGAAACCGTCCATGATAGGCGGGCTGTAGTTGATGCCGTAGCCGCCGCGAACGACAAAATTGCGGGCGCCATTGGACCATGCAAAGCCGACGCGCGGTCCAAACTGCCTCCAGTACGTGTCTGAAAACGAGCTCTTGTTGGTGCACCCGCTGCAGCTTCCAAGCATCTCCAGTGCGCCCGGAAAGTTGTCCGCGCCGGGGTTGGGCTTTTTCGGATTCAAACTGGTCAGGCGATTGGCCGCTTCGGTAAACGGTTCGGGAATATCCCAGCGCAGGCCGAAATTCAACGTCAGGTTAGAACTGAACTTCCAGTCATCCTGAAAGTAGAAAGCCGTCGTCTGCGATCGAAAGCCCGGGTTCACCAGTTGCACGCCAACGCCGGCTGCCTGCGTAACGCCGAGCAAAAAGCTGGCGTACGCGAAGCCGGTCTGCGTGGAGAAGCTCCCCGGCAGTCCTGTGTTCTCATTGTGGAAGGTGTACAGGCCCGGCGTTGGAGACGAGCGGCTGTTCAGATAATACCATCGCCGCTCACCGCCTATGCGAAAGCTGTGATTACCGCGAATCCAGGTGAAATCGTCCTCCATGACCGTGCTGCCGTTCGGCGCGTCGCCCGTGCCTTGATGTCCAAAGCGAGGATAATTTGCCGACAACGTCGGGTTCGAACCGCTGAAACGAATCTGCGGGAATGTCGAGCCCCCGACATTGCGCAGCCCGAGCTCTTCGGCCCAGTTCCTTCCATCCAGGAAAGAGTTCGACACGTTCGCATTCCTGAAACGGTTGAAGCCGAACGCGAAGTGATTCAGTTTTCCGGTGCTCAACGTCCAGTCTTCACTGAGGCGAAAGATGTGTCCCGGCGTGTTCTGAGTCTTATCTCCGGCCATGAATGGACCGGGCAATTTGACTCCGGCAATCTGCGGCGTTCCTCCTCCGCCATAACGCAACCGGATGCGGTTGTTCTGAACAAACGAACTTGACAGCTTGTGATTGCTTGCCAGCACGTGATCGATTTTCAGACTCACGTTGTCAATGTTCAGAATCGGGCAGCAGGTGTTCACCTTTGGGTGATTTTGCTGAAACAGGAACAGGAAAGGATTGGGAACGTCATGCTTCAAAATATTTCTTGTGACCTGGCTGAATCTGCCTTGCGGGACGATGTTTCCCAGGAACGGATCGCGAATCCAGGTCCCATCGGCAAGCTGCCTCGTGGTGGCGGGATCATAAATCTGGCCAAAAACTATATCCCGGCCGAGCGCATCCTTTCCGACGACCGTTCCGGATCGGGCGTCCTTGGTGAAATTGCGATCCAGCAGAAGCGAGAAGTCTCCCTGCTTAAACGGCGCCACCGGAAGGTTTTCAAATCCGCTCGTTCGTTGATCGCTGAAGCGCTCTGCTTCATAGGAAAAGAAGAAGTGAGTCCGGTCCTTGATGATGGGTCCGCCGACCGTGCCGCCGGCGTTGTTGTCCTTGAACGGAGGCCTCGGCAATCCGATCCTATTGTTGCTCCAGGAATTGGCGTTCAGAGAATTGTCGCGGTGGAACCAGAAGACCGACCCGTGGAAGGTGTTGCTGCCCGACTTCATGCCGAAATTGGTCAGCGCCGTCTGCGTATTGCCGTATTGGGCGGAAAGCGCGCCCGTCTGCAGTTTGAATTCGCTCACGGCGTCCATTGTGGGAGTGAATTCATTGTTGCTTCCGCCGTTCAAGTCGTAGCGTCCGATGGAGATCCCATCGATGAGAATTTCGTGGCTGTAGGACTGGCCGCCGTTGATCGAGCCGGCAAACTCGCCACCCTCTGTTCCGGGCATCGCTCGAAAGATGAAGCTCTGGAGCTGACGCGTTCCGTCTCCCACCAGAATGGGCCAGGTATGAACCTCCTTCTCGGAAGCCGCAGTACCGATTTCCGGGGTGTCAGCTTCCAGCAAAGGCGTCTTGGCCGAGACCGTAATCTGCTCGGACACTTCCCCCACTTCTAAAGTGAAATCAACGGTCACGACCTGCGCCACGCCGACGTCGACGTTGTCATGCACGGCCGTCTTGAACCCGGGCAGCGACGCGGTGATCTTATAGCTTCCGGGTTCTACGTAGGGGATGCGATATACGCCCGCATCTGTCGTTAGAGTCTTCGATTCAACGCCGCTTGCCTTGTTTGTCGCCGTCACATCTACGCCGGGCGCGATAGCGTTTTGCGGATCTTTGACGATGCCCGTGATGGCTCCTCTGCCACTCTGCGCGTTAAGCAAGAAGGACGAAAAGACAAAACAGAAACCTGCTGCGATGAGAGAACGAAAAAGAGAAGATCCTTTCATGGAGTACCCCCTCCCCTGGGAGTTCCTGTCACATCGGTGGTTACGGTAAAACTTACCTTAGGTTTTCTGACTAGTGCACATTTTTGTCAAGAAAATTTTGTCAGCTAACCCGTTTTAAATAATCCATTTCCTTGGATTGTTTGGCGGCGTGCCGCGGGGGGGAGAACCTGGAAAAATCGAGCCAGCATTGAGTACCGCGATCTGTGAGGTCGCGGCGAGCCAACCGTCGTGTCCTTCAGTAACCCGATCCGTGAGGTCGCGGCGCGCCTGAATGGCGGGTTTGGAAATGGCTCCTGCAGCGGCTCGGGAACGTGATTCATCACTGTGCCGCGCCGCGACCCTACGGATCGCGGTACTGAATGCTGCGTGCAGCGTCTTGTGCGGCCGCCGCTTGGCGGCGGCCACACTTTTATTCGACCCGCGAAGGCTAGAAGTTGACTCGCGCCTCTACCTGGATGTTGCGAGGGCCGTAGGCGGGGCCGGTGATTCTGCCGAAATTGGTGTTGGTAATATTGGTGACCGGATTGCCTCGACCGCCTTTGTTCAAGACGTTGAAGAAATCGCCCCGAACTTCGAAACTCCGCTCCTCGGTGAAATTGAAGCGCTTGCGGATTCCCAGATCGTCGGTGAAACGCGCCGGTCCGCGAACGTTGGGCAGCATCGGCGGAGCGGTCCCAAATCGAGTTGGAACGCCGCGGGACGAGCGGGGTATCTGGGAAAACGCCGCCGGGTTCAGGTAACGCGCTCCTGTCTGTGCAAAATCGGTCTTGGCGTTCTTGTCCAGGAAGATCGGCTGCCCGGGCACCAGATCGGGCCGGAACGTTCCGTTGAAAATGCCGTTGGTCTCAAAACCGCTGGTCGAGATCGAGAGCGCATCTCCTGACCGCCAGTTGTGAATACCGGTGAGAGTCCAACCGCCAAACAGCATATCGACGAACTTATTGGGAATATTCAACGCTTTGCCGCGGCCGACGGGCAGGTCATAGATCCAGGTCAACTTCACAAAATGGGGGATGTGATACCGCGGCACGGATCTTTCCAGTCCCCGATTGTAGACATCCTGCGATCCCTCGGCGTCGATCGCGCTTTCTGATCCAAGGACGATAGATTTTTTCACTCCGCACGACCAAAAAATTGAATTTTTTCTAGCACTTAGCGAAGGGTTTGAATGATTCAGATCAAAGCCGCGCGTAGGAGCAAGCGGCCGGGGAACGTGATACCACTCCGCCATCGTCCGTGACACTACTCAGACGGCGTCTGTTGGCAAGTCAGAATGGCTACCGCGAGGCTCCGTTCGCTTACAGGTCAGCCCGCCCCAAAAGCGGGCGGGCTCGTCTCGATCGGGATTGCGGTCTTTCCTCGGCTGCGCTTCGCCGTGCGGAGAGACGTCCCGAGGGACGTCTCAGGGAAGGTCACGGGATTGCGCTGGCGTCGATTTCGCCTGAGACGGCCATCGGGCCGTCTCTCCACTCTGGGTGAGGGACTCGGCGCTTGCGGCCAGGGAGGACCGGTCGTTACACTTGCGTCATCGGTTGTTTGCATAGAAGGTAGACAGGTTGGGGAATCAGTTATGGCGAAACGAGACCTTTTCGTGCCGTTGGTTGTGGTGGGGGTTTTCTGCGGGGCTCTCTGGTCCCAGAGAGTTTTCCGGGAAATACGCGTGCCGCCCGCCGATTTTGCCGTTATGTCGTGGGGATCGACAACGGCCGATCCGCAGCAGCTTCAGTGGTTGAAGGATGCCGGCATCAATATCGCCGGATTCGGGCGAATCAGGGATCTGCCTGCTTTCGAAAAGGCGGGGGTGCAGGTTTTTATTTCCGATCCTCGAGTCAACGGATATGACTTTGAAAAGCCGCTGGACGAGGCCCTGGTGCGCCGCAACATTGAAGCGGTCGCAAAAGAGGTCGGCGACAGCCCGGCCGTCATCGGCTTCATGCTGCGCGATGAGCCCCACGCGCGCGCCATGCCCAGCCTTGGCGTGGTGGCGCGCATTATCCGTGAAGTAATGCCGGGCAAATGGCCTTACGTGAACCTGTTTCCGGCGCGCGTTTCGGCCGACCGGATGGGGGTGGACAGCTACGACAAGTACGTGCGCATGCTGGTCGATGTAATCCACCAACCGTTTCTGAGCTACGACAACTATTCACTGGTGAACGGGAAAATGATCGATCCCTTCTATACCAACCTGGAAGTGGTGCGCCGCTTGTCGGTCGAGACCAAGGTGCCATTCTGGAACTGCGTGCTCTCCAACGCGCATTTCAATTACATGGAAAACACCGACGCCACCTACCACCTGCAGGCCTATGCCACCATGGCCCACGGCGCCCGGGGGATCCAGTACTTCAGCTATTTCACCTGGTCCAATGGAAACTACCGCCTCGGACCGATCGACCAGTTCGGCAACAAGACCCAGTCCTGGGACATGATTCGGCGAGTGAATAATGAAATCCACGCGCTCGCTCCCACGTTAAAGAAGCTGACCAGCACCGGCGTGTTCCATTCCCCCGACCTTCCGCCAGAATGCCGGCCGCTGAGTGAAAGCCGGCTGGTGCAAGCCGTGGCCATGACGCAGCGCTACGTGGAGCCGCCCGTGGCTGCCCGTTTTCTGATCGGTGAATTCAGCGACGGCGAAGGCCGCCCCTATCTGATGCTGGTGAACAAGGACCTGAGCAACTCTTTCCGGTATCAGATCGATTTGAAGAAGCCGTACGCAAAGCTGATCCATATTTCACCCTACTCAGGGCAGGAGGAGCCCTTTGGACGCGAGATGGACTGGGTGGCGCCGGGGGCGGGGCATTTGTTTCGAATTGAGTAACCTCTGAAGCCACCACAAAGGCGCAGCGCGGCAGAGCCGCAACCAAACCCGTCACCGGTCATCAGTCATAATCAGTCATTGGTCATTATTGGTCATTAGTCATTAGTCATTAAGGGTATTTACTTGACTCCACCTACCACAACATATAGTTATTTTGCCCGTGCGCGAAGATTACCCCCGGACGCTCCCAGAGTTGGAGGCTCGGTTCAGCACAGAAGCCGCATGCTTGGCGTATCTGTCTGCACTCC
>DASXQR010000220.1:0-4424 GCA_036507075.1 Acidobacteriota bacterium
AGGCCGCGGCGAATCGCGTAGCGGACCAGGCTGGCGACCTCGTGAATGCCGAGTTTTTGCATCATGCGCGTACGGTGGGAGTCCACCGTCTTCGCGCTGAGGCCCAGGATGGTGGCGATTTCCTTCGTGGATTTGCCTTCGCCGATGAGCTGGAGAACCTGCCGCTCGCGCGGGGTCAAGGGATCGGGAGGAAGTTCGGTCTTGGAGAGGTAAGCGTCAATGATGGTCCGGGAAACGCGCGGGCTCAGATAGACCTCTCCGCGGCAAACCTGGTGAATGGCGTGGACCAGGTCGTTGGCGGCCTGGCTCTTGAGCACGTAGCCCTTGACGCCCGCACGCAGCGCCTCCAGTACATATTGATCTTCGTCGTGGCGGGTGAGCACGATGGATTTCGTGGACGGCGCGTTTTGCGCGAGTGCGCGCGCGGCATCCAGACCGTTGAGCACGGGCATGCTGATGTCCAGGACGCCGACATCGGGATGAACTTCTTCCGCGAGACGAATGGCTTCCTGTCCTTCGGCAGCCTCGGCGACAACCTGAAAACCTTCGCGTTCGAGCAAAGCGCGCAGGCTTTGCCGCACGAGGGTGTCGTCTTCTCCCAGCAGGATGCGGATGGGCATCTCAAGCCTCCAATGGAACGGTGATGACCACTTCCGTTCCTTCTCCCGGGGCGGACAGGAGCATCAGATTTCCTCCCACGGCATTCACACGCTCGCGCATGCCGAGCAGGCCGAGCCTGCGGCGCGGAGTCTCCGCCGTGACCGCGCTGAGGTCCATGCCCACGCCGTCGTCCTTGACGGAGCAACGCAGAGCGTGCGGTTCGCGTTGCAATTGAACGCGCACGATGGACGCGTGCGAATGTTTTCCCGCGTTATTCAGCGCTTCCTGTACGACGCGATAGATCGTGGTTTCAATAGCCGGAAACAGACGTTCGCGCGTGCCGCCCTGCACGCTGACGGGAATCTGGGTGCGTTGCGACCAGGAACGCGCGAGAAATTCGAGCGCCGGAAGCAGACCGAGGTCATCGAGCAGCGTGGGCCGCAGCTCGTGCGAAATACTCCGCAATTGTTCTTCGATTTTGTCGAGATATTCGCGGATCTGATCAATTTTTCCTTCGGCGGAGGAGGGCAGTTCCCGCGCCATTTCCGCCAGCGCCAGATGCACGACGGTGAGAAGCTGGCCGGCGTCATCGTGCAGCGCATGCGCGATGCGCCGCGCCTGCTGCTCAAAATTATCGTTCAGTTGACGCAGCGCGGCGTTGGCTTCGCAAGAAGTGAGATGAGCTAGTTGATAGGAGGACAGGACTTCGGCAAGGAAGGAGTTGGCGGAGTTCCGGATTTGCATTTGATCTTGCGCGGAGCGGGTCCCGGCGAGGACGGTGCGCAAGATGGAGTTGTGTACAGTGAAGATTTCCAGAAGACCGGCGCCGGCGGCCAGAGCATTGCATCCGAGCTCGTAGCCGCATTGCAGAGCATTTTCGTCGCGCCCTTCCAGGTAGGCGTTTAAGGCCCGGGAGTAGAATTCTTCCAGGGTGCCGCGCTCTACATCATTCGGACTCAGGGCCAGTGCCTGCTTCATTTCCCTCTCCTAGGAATTGGGCGACCAGAAACAGCGCGTCGTCGGTGCCCTTACGATGCGCGGACAAAATGCGATCCGCGGCGCGCCGTGGCTCCGCTGGCCAAGGGCTGCCCGAACAGCGGCATTCAAGACATCGCCCTGATTGAGGATGGGAATTTCCACTTCGCATTCTCACAATCAGTTTGTGGCCGGCTGGTTAATTTAGAATTCGGCTGGGGAACAACGCTTCTCGGCTGGATACTAGGCTGGCGGACGGCTGGGCTCCGCTTTGTAACCCAACAAACGCTCGGCCTGCTCGATGCCGCCTTGCAGGTCGCCTACCGTGTTCATTTTCCCTAAGTCTACACCAATACTGACCAGAGTTTGAGCGATTTCCGGCGAGAGGCCGGTGACGATGAGTATGGCCCGCAGCAGACGCGAGGCCTCCACGGTTTGTGGTGTGTGTGGAGCAAGGGGAAGTAAAGAACTGCGGCCATCGTCGGCGAGATTCATGAACAGCGATTTGTCGGTCGGAATGAGCGACCCCACCACCGGACAGATTCGCAGCCACACCACCGACGATATTGCATGTTGGTTTGTGGATACCGACTACAACGGCGAGAGCTTCTTCGTTCGCCACGCCTACTTCACCGGCGCGGAGGAACCCTACGAGAAGTTGAAGCGCGCCCTCCGTGCCGAGATTGACGAGGCCGCTTGGTCTGCGCTGTACTCGACCAAGAGCCGCCCGTTCGACCCGCCGAAAACCGGCAAGATCGCCGTCAAGGTAATCAACCACTACGGCGACGAAGTGCTGAAGGTTTATCAGCTTTGACCAGCATTCCAAGCGTGTTGAATTTCGCTCCACCTCGTCTCCGGGACGCGCCCGAGTAGAAAAGCACATGAGCGGGAAAGCCCTTCGACGTCGGCCCGCGCGCTTCTCAACAAACCCGTCAGAGCAAAAGGGCCGGCGATCGTGACGATGACGCGGAGACAGGATAGAAGCACGAGTCCTGCGATGGCCGTTATCGCAACTTGTAGTTCTTCAGCGAAACCAGCGGATACTCCATAATTCGCTAACATCCGACGAAATCGCCAGAGCGATAACAAATCTTTTCGCAGCAGCCTAAGCCACAACAAGACAAGCTTGCGGCGATCGTGACGAAGGTGCCACGCAACGCTTTTGAATGCTGTCTCGCGTCGCAGAATCTGATAATCGCTGTTGTCAAAAAGCGTTGCGGCGTTTTTGAATCTGAGACCAGGGAGAGAAACAATCTCAAAGAGCCTTGCCGTAGTCTCCGCTTCCTCAAGCTGATGGGAATGTCCTATGAGAAGAGCAACTGAAAAGAGGACGACCAATACAATCCCAATGAAGCCGAATAGGATTAGCTCTGTCATAGGCCTATGGCCCTTCGGATGTTCGGACGGAAATGATCCCAAGACCGCTTCCACATGGCCAGCGCATCCTGAGCAAGGCTCTCCCTGAGGACCTTCGGCTGCGGGTCCGGCACGTAGCACCAGAGGGCCCAGATCCAGATCAACATCATTGCCGAGAAACTAAAGGCACTAACCAGCCGCCAAAACGGAAAGGAAGAACGAATCAAGTCGAACGTCGCGAAGTTGGCGACGGAGATCGAACAAAACAATCCCATTCCCACGGCCATGCCCCAAACGTTCAAGCTAACGGGAACACTATAGTAACGGGCCATCACAAGCATAACGGCGAGGATGGAGACGACCGCAAGGCCAGACTTTCGCTCCAGGTCGGGGAAAAACGTGCCTGGCTGGTTGCTGAGCAAAAAGAATGCCGCAGCAAAGACCACCAAAACCAAGACCACCGCTCGCCCGGCGATTTTGCCGAGTGCTGATTCCCTAACGAAAATATGACGAAAGACCTCAAAAGCAACACCGAACCGGAGCAGGATTGCACCGACATTGGTGTCCCAATAAATTAATGGGTACGCAGGATGTTTCAGTCCTCTAAAGATGACCAACGCAATCGTTCGCAGAAATGTGTAGACGAGATAGCTGAAGAAAAGGGGATAGTTGCGCCAGTGTCCAACCTTCAAGCACTGCCACAGAAGCAGGGCCTGCAGAGCGAGACCCAGCCCAATCGCGGAACCGTCGACCGTCACCATAAGGACTATTTACCATAAAACAATACCGAACGAAAGGACTTCCCCCGGGCGCCCTGACAGGCGCCTCCGGGGGAAGTGCCTTGGGTGTTTAGGCTAGTTCACCCCTAAAAGCCACGGCCACGGTGGGGGAGGTGGCGGGGGAATCGGATCGTCGAGATACGACACGGTGATCTTGCAACGCAGATATTTCATCAGCTTGCCTCCTTGAGAGTGAAGCGGCGTGAGTTTACCTATTTGCAAATGACTCGAAGTTGGGAGTGAAAAGGTTTCAGCCGACTGAACAGGCTTGCGTTGGTAGGATAATCTGGAGTATAAGATACATGATGGAATACGGTAGCCGACTTAATACTCTACTGAATCGAGCGCTTACTTCACTGCAGACTCCGCTCGCCCGACTTGTGTTCCTTGCTTCATTGCACGATCCGTACGCCGGACGATACCTCCATGAGGGATGGACGACAGTTGCAGCGGCCGAGGAAGTACATCGGATGATCCAGCAAACTCATCTTTCTGTATTTGAGAGCGTACTGGACCTGCCTATCGAACAGCTTTGCGGGCAACTGCACGAGCATTTCTGTCAATTGGGCGCCACAGACCGAGAGATGGCCAAACAGTGGCTCTTGAGCGAACCTTTTCGCAGCACTGTCCCGGCAAGCGCCTCGGTGTTACAGAGGGAGTTCTTTCTCTCTCAAATGACGACGGCTCTTTGGATCCTGGTAGACTCGTCTAGCT
>DASXQR010000221.1:0-101037 GCA_036507075.1 Acidobacteriota bacterium
TCCAGAATGGCCCCGGCCACCCCTGGAGAGGGAGCAGGCTGAGGGCAAGAATCAAAGACGGGGGGTGAACACTGCCCGAAGATCTCAGGTCCTCCGCTCCAAATCACGTAAACCTTTCCAACTGCATCAGCCGAAAGGCCGATTCTTCCGTGAGCCCCGAACGGCATTTCTTCAGATGGCGAGTAAACGGCAAAAGCAACATCAGGAATTGCGGGAACAGCTTCCGTGCCGATCTCGGCAGGTGAGCTCCAGTTGATACCATCGAAAATCGAATAAAACATCTTGTGAGGACTCTGAAGACCATTGGTACCGACGTCACTCCATACCGCAACGGCCTGCTGGGCTAACGGTGAGCCTGCGACGGCGGGAACGGACGTGAACGTCACCTCGGGCAGAGAAGCGCGACCCCCGGTGAATCCGACCGGCAGCGGGAGACTCCAGGCATTATTGACGCGGACCGCGAAGAAGATTTCCCTAGGCAGTTCGCTATTAAGCAGTCCACCAACATTTCTGCGGCGCACCCAGACGGCCAGAGCACTGTTGGTATCCACCGCAACGGCCGGGTCGAAGTGATCGGCATCATTCGTACCGTTGGCAACAATCGAGGGGCTGGTCCAAACGCCGGTGCCAAGGTCCAATCTGGATGAGAAGATAGACCATGGTCCCGGTGCGGATCCTACGCCATCGGCATGTTGCCAGATCGCCAGCGCATAGGCCGCAGTCACACCCACCTGAGGATTTTTGTCATCACCGGCTGGAGGAGTCCCGAAAGGCGGAGCAATCGGTGCCGTCTGGGCTGTCGTCCCATCAGGCCGCCGGGCGTGCCACCCAAGATTGCCCTGCGCGTCTCTTCCGGCAATGGAATACCAGATATCCCAGCCTGGCAAAGTTGCTCCAAGACCATCGTTATGCTGCCAAACTGCCACTGCTTCATCAGTCCGGCCGTCAAAGGCCGCCACTTTTGGAGCAAGGAACACTGGTACCAGTGCCGCAGCAACCAGCATCAATGCCCGAAACCCAACAATCTGCCGATTTGCGCGGCACTTTACGATTACTTGCTCAGTCTGCTTCATTTCAAAAACCTCATCCATATCAAGAAGACTAATCAAATTCTACTAGCCCTATAAACCTGGTAAAGATTCGTCCGTTGACATGAATCGAGTCCGCCTCGTGGATCTCTTCAGCAAGAATCACTCCATTCAAGAGAACGTTTCTAATACCAATTAAATAAAGGAATCAATCGGATCGCCGGGCGAATCGGTGTGCAAACCCTTAGCCAAAGTATGCAACAGCGGAAATAGAAAGGCCGCAGAATGACGGACGAAAGGAGGAGATACTGGAGAATTTAGAATTGCTGATCACCATCTTCTCGTTCAACACTACTTCCGAATCGAGGGTAGCTAACGACGTTTGCGGTAGTTCCTTCCATAGTAAGGATAATGGTTTTTCCCGTAGTAATAATATCTGTGGTCGTGATAGGTGTTGAACATTAAGGGCTTCACCGCGTTAAAAACTACTCCCAGTAGTTTGCCTGGATCTACACATTTGAGAGCTCTTTCAACGGTGCCATATGGTGTCTTGCCACTGCGTACTACTATCAATGTTCCGTCCGCTAGATTGGAAAGGATACTAGAATCCGGAATCGGCTGCAGCGGGGGCGAATCCATGATAATTGTGTCGAATTCCTTTTTCAGATAACTTATCAATTCTCGCATCTTATTGCCAGATAGGAGTCCCACGGGGTCGTCGTCGGCCAAGCCGTCGGCAGTCATTACATAGAGCTTGCCCAGACGGCGCATATAACAGTACGGTTGAAGCTGAGCAGTTTGCAGATATCCTATAATACCGGGTCTTAAAGGAATGGCAACATACTTTTGAAGACTAGGATTCCTAAAGTCACAGTCCAGAATAATCACTCGGCGGCCGGGATCCCTGGCAAAGCAGAGCGCCAGGTTCAAGCTTATCAGCGATTTGCCGTCGTTTATATCCGGACTGGAAACGTTGATCACTTGGGCAGGTCGATTACCTTGCAGTTCCTTGATACGGAATTTCAGCCATTTGAACTGCTCACTGACAAAGGATGGACCGGTTTTTGTCATTTCAACCTTGTCGTCATAGACTGGATTTGTCACTTCCGGTATTAAGAGCTCTAAAGGTAATGCCGCCTCGTCTCCGAGAGCTGCATTCCTGCTGTCAACATCGCCAGAAATCTCGATTAATTCCAACTGTCGAAGAATATTCAAAATGCGCTTCACTTGCGATTCTTCAAAACCCGTTTGTGAAACGAGCTCGGCCAGAGTTCGTGGATAGCTCAGTTGACTCAGCATGAAAATCTCTTGGGGCGCCCAGGGGAAAACGGAATAATCTCTTTCCTTTTTCAACATGAATCGCCGGTTCTCACTCACCTCAAAAGTTGCGGATCTGTCTCGCGCCAACTCGAGCAATAGGAAATCCAACTTCATATGCGCTGCAACATGAAAAGACTGTGAAGAAGCTTCAAAAGATCGTATCTGAAATCCATTTTCAAGGCACCGCTTAAACAATTGCAAGGCTTGGCGATGAACCAGTTGATACAAGTCGCCTAAATCCAAGACGCTAAGGCGGAGGGCAATTTCGCCCAGCGCAATTTTCCGTCTGAAAGATTCCTTCAGTAACCTGCTCAGGTTACTCGAGTCGATGAATCCGTCCCGTAAAAGATATTGACCCAGTTGGAATTCGGCCAAGTTGGAAGAGACAGCTTCAATTAAGCCATTCTGAAAGTGAATTCGAACAGTGTGATCATTATGGCCGAGGCAAAGAGAACCCTGCGCGCTGGTTCCCTCAATTTGGCGAATCTGCTCAATCAATGGATGTTCATCTGTCATTTTCGTTAGTCTAACCTAGACATAATTGGTGCTGTCATCTTGAGAACCGGCTTGACATATCCCGCCACCGTCCCGCGCAATTGATGGTTCGTATGCAGGAAATACAGTGTAACAAGACAGAATGCGACAACGATAATCAACGCCAAAGTTGCGACCAGCGTTTGGCGTTTGATGCGATGAAGATCCTCGTCTGAGACGATTTCTGGAATTTCAATAAGAACAGGGACGCCCAACAACTTTTCCACTTCGGCCTGGGTCCAGAGCTTTTGGCCGAAGAAATCCACTCCAGTGACCACAACAACACTCAGACCGAGACTAAGGAACAGCCCTATCAGAATCAGTTTTAAACGATTAGGTTTGGCAGGCTTGACAGGAAGATTGGCCGGGTCTAAAATCACAAACTGCGTGCGTTCGTCCTTGCTCTCCAGATTCTTAGCCAGCTTTGCCTCAGAAAGCTTACTCTTCAGGTCTTCATACCGCTTACTCAGTGCTTCATAATCCCGGAAAGTTGTAGTGATTGCCTGCTCGGCCTGCGGAGAGTTTTCAAGCCGTTGAGTGTATTTGCTGATCTCAGCTTGAATTTGGCCTCGCTGGCGGTCACGAATGCCAATTTCCGTCTTAACATCCTCCAACTGGGCAACCAGCTTCTGATAAACAGGATTAGGTTTCGTGGTCACCTTGGGCTCCATAGTTGTGGGCTTCTCAATGAAACTCTGAGCTGGAATTTCCTTTTTCAGCTGATCCAGTTCACTTTTGGCGCGTATAACGTCCGGATATTTTTCTGTATATTTAGCTGCCAGGTCCTTATAGGCACGTTCCTTTTCTTTGTATTCGGCCAGTATAGGAGATATCGTAGTCCTGTCCTGGGATCCCCGACTTTCTATGGCTTCAATAAAGGGAGAAGTCTCTGAGATCTGTCGTTCCAGCGAAAGACGTAAAGTGACATATCGGTCAAACGCCTCGGAATTAGCCTTAAGCTGTTCTTGAAGCCGGTCGAGAGTCCTCAGATTCATTTCCGATTGATCCGGCAGTTCATAACGGTAGCGCTCTTTCAATTCTCTGCGAGTGCCCTCCGCTTGCTGAAGCTGCTCGGCAACCTTTCGGAGCTCGTCCTCTAGAAATTCAGTCGTGCCTAAGACTCTTGCCTTCCGGCTCCGGTTGTCGAACTCCATAAAAGACGAACTCAGCCGGTTAGTAATTTTCTGGGCCACCTTCGGATTCTGATTCTCCGAGAATAGTTTAAAGGAAAAAATCGGTGATCCCCTTCCACTCTCGGTTTGGAATTCTACATTGATGTGACTCTTCAAGTTGGCTACTTGGTCCTCCTCCGTTAAGCCGCTAATGTCCGGTAACTCCTTTCGAAATTCGTGGATGATCTGAAGTAAGTTAGTCCGACTGAGAACAGTCTCTTGAAGAGCCTTGAGTCGCTCATCGACACCGACAGTGAGGTTCTTTATAAACTCGCTTGGTATCCCTTGTGGCTCTATCAGGATCAGCTCTTCCGAGATAAAAGTATCCGGCAGAAGATAAGTCAATAGGGCGGTGAAGTAAAATGACAGTAAGAACACGGTAGCCGCCCACCATTTATTTCGGACCATAAGAGCCCCAAAATCTTGTAGGTTGCCAAAACTGATTTTCTTCATTTTGCCACCCTCAAAAACTCAGGTAGGAGAAACCTCAAAGACACAAATACCCGCGTCCTCCCCAGATCAAGGATATCAGTGCCCTTCTGTTGTTGATAGCTAGCTCCCCAAGTCAAAGCCCAGTTGGCTTTTAGAAGATAATTCAAACTGACGGAGGTAAACGCGCCTTTAAATTTCAGAGGATTGTCCACGCGGTCGCGCGCGTCGTACAGCGACGCGGCACCTTCGAGGGCGGCCTTTCTGCCGAGAAATCGGGAATAGTAGAATGCCACGCCCTGACTGTCGGAAATTGAACCCACACCCATGCTGGTGCCGCTCCGGCGATAGAAGGCAACAGTTAATTTATCCTTCTTGATAGATTTCGCCAAATTGACCGAACTGTTATAACCAACGTAATTCGTTCCAGGCCCAGCTGTCGACGTTTTAGAGGGGCCGGCGATGAGTTCGACTGAGATTCCTGGGCTAATTTGATGAAAAAGTGCAAAATCTGCTGCGAGAGTACGACTGTCAGCAAAATTCTTAAACCAATATTGGTACATTGAATATCCGAGGCTCCAGCTCGTTCTCTTATTGATCTTTCGATTGAAACGGAGATTCGCGTCTAAACCCTGCAACTTTGAAAGCCGATTCTCAGGGAAGCTGTTCTCGTAATTTCGGACGATATGGCTGACGGTCCACGATAGGCTGGAAATGGGATTTAGCGCGTAACTAAACCCGGCATTGACACCATTAAAATACCCATTTCGCCGCAGCGTCACGGTGCTGTAGCGGAAAAGCGCATCACCGGGCGTTAAGGTAGTCCCTCTCATAAAATTGAATGTACCGAAATCTGAAGAACTGACGTACGATTCCGAGAATTCCATTCTTAATTTTTGACTTAGGCTTGCTTTAAAGCTTCCTTCCAACCCATGAGACTTCGTTGCGCCCAAGCGCAGGCCCGTATCACTCTTTTCGAGCCCAAAGGCGTATGAAAGCCGCAGGTCTGAATGAGGACTGGTGGAATTCATCATGATTGAGTGGTAAAGACCATATACGAACTCGACACTATTCCCTTCAAGCTCGCGGGACCTTGAAGCACTCAACTGCGGATTGTCGTCGAGGGCACCCACCACATCGAGCGACGTATGGCCAGTATAGATCCGGTCGGAGAAGGCGGGAGTGGTGGAAATCAGCGAAACAGCCAAAAGTAAAAGGAAGTTACGGGCATACATGGATTTTTAAAGGCTAACAGGATCCCGACGATCAACGGACATGGCGGATCTCTAGGGGACGACCACTACGTCTCCAGATTTGAGGAGAATATTCTGGTCCGTCCCCTTTCCTTTGATTACGTCTTTATAGTTAAAATGAAAGACCATATGTTCCTTCCCATCGATCCGAATTATTGTGATTTCTGACGTGTTCGCATAGTCCTGAAAGCCACCTGCTAACGTCAATGCCTGCAGTGCAGAGATGGGTTTTTCCGACGGGAAACTGCCGGGCTTCTGAACTTTCCCGATCACGTAGATCTTGTAATGCTGAATGGTATCCACGATGACGGTTACGTGTGGAGAGATAATGTACTCCTTAAGGCGCGCTTCCAAGTTGGCTTTCAACTCACCAGGAGTGGAACCACCGGCCTCAATGTCCTGGACGAGGGGGACGGAAATTCGACCGTCAGGTCGAACTAAAACCTTACGTGACAAGTCCGTCTGCTTCCAGACAAAGATTTCCAAAATATCATTGGGCTGGATAACGTAAGTGGCCAAATCAGAAGCGTTCCTGACTTCTTGCCCCACCAGGACCATGGATCCAGCTACGATCGCAAAAAGGACCGCCGTCGCTATTCTCAAAAACCGAGCCAATCGTTCTATCATTTCAACTGGTCTTTTCTGCAGTTACTCAATCTGCAATTGCTTTATCTTACTTAAGAGTGAGCGATAGCTGATCCGTAGCATGGCTGCGGTTTTTTTTCGATTCCAGCCATTTTGTTTCAGAATTCTCAAAATGACTTTTCTCTGCACCAGCTCTTCAGCCATTTTTCCCATTTGCACAAGGGAGATGTTTTGATTACTTCTCGCTTTGGACCTTTGGATTTTTTCCCGCAGTGCGTCGAAGGAAGACACAGTATCTTCGAATAAAATCAGGTTTTTTAAGAAATTTTCAAGTTCGCGAACATTTCCTGGCCAAACATAGTCTATCAAGAGTTCGTAATCCTTGCTCTTGATTATCGGTAATTGGGTCTTATTAAAACTCCTTACGTACGTAGTGATAAAAAAGTCAATAAATGCCGGAATGTCTTCTTTGCGTTCCCGGAGAGGCGGAACATGTATTTGGACAATGTTCAATCGATAAAAGAGGTCTTTCCGAAAGGTGCCCGCTTCCACTTCTTTTACAACGTCTTTGTTTGTAGCTGCCAGGAGTCGCACATCCACGGTAACCGGCTCGTTGGTGCCCAGGGGCGTGAATTCTCCTTCTTGCAACATATGTAGAAGCTTACCTTGAGAATTGGTATCAAGGTCGGCAATTTCATCAAAAAATAGAGTCCCTCGGTGCGCCTCTTGAATCCGCCCTCTTTTGTCGTTACCAGCCCCGGTGAAGGCACCGCGTTGATAACCAAAAAGTTCGCTTTCCAACAGACTGTTGGGGATGGCCGCGGAGTTGATTTTGATAAAGGGCTGGTCCGTCCGGAGTGACTTTGAAGCAATCCGCTGGGCTACGACTTCTTTTCCCACACCGCTTTCTCCTGTGATCAATACACTCAGATCGGTGGGCGCAACACGATCCACAATTGCGTCAAGTTTTTGCATTACGCGGCTAATAGGGGGGACGACTTCGGGATCCACTTAGCTGAGGGGATGACAGGGCATATTTCAGTTCACCGATTCACTGGATTCCGGCCTCCTGCGTTTTACGGCCGCGCCCATCTTGTCGGCCGGAAACGCTCAAGAGTTCCAGATCTACCAGGCCAAGCTTCTTTGTAAGCTGTCGAATTTCACTCTCATAGATTGCGTTCATGGCGATGATCGCATCCGGACGATAAGTTCTGAGAAACTTCGGCGGTAAAATTTCCTGCCCGGTTCCAGCGATGTACCTGCCATGCTTTCTGGGATTGATGTCCACTACATATTCGATCTGGTCCTGACTCTTTAGCGTGTTTAAGAAGGTGACTCCCTTCGAGCCAGCTCCCCATAGGACCAGTCGCCGGCCAGCTTCGGTGAGCCGCTGAAGCTCGCCTCGCCAGGCTTCCATCGTGCTGCGATATTTCTCGGCAAATTCCGCTGCATATTGGCCTATTTTCTGGCAGTTATCCCAGCCATTATTTGCAGCGCCGGCTGTTTCTTCATCCGGGACCGCTTCGATGCAAAGAAACTGGCCTTCGAATACCTCAGCCACGTCGCAAACTTTAAACCCTGAATCAGTAAACGCTCGCCGAAGGGAGTGGGCGCTGAAATATGAGCAATGCTCATAGATAATGTCCCAGATTGAGAGGTCGCGCAGGATGAATAGCACGTTAGGAACTTCAAAGAACACGACCGTGTCCAGACGAGCGCCAATCGCACGTCGTATCATGCCCAGAAAGTCTATCGGATTTGGGATATGCTCTAACATGTGCCGGCAACAGATAAGATCGGCACCATGGTCGGAATAACCTTCCGAGTAAAAGTCTGGGATAAAGGTAATCCTCTCTGACGCACCGTCGGCAGCCGGAACGGGGGCGTAGCTTGGATCAAAACCGAGGCCGCTGTTTTCGCCAAGTTCGCAGAGCAATTTGAGGAAATCGCCCTTTCCGCAGCCGATCTCGACAATATCCTTGCCATACAGATCATAACGCTGAATTAAACGCCTAGCGGTTGTAGCCGCATAGCTTTGAAATGTCGGCGAAAAGTGCAGCGAGTTCTCATACTTCTGAGCGTATTGCATCAGTCCAGGATTGAACGCAAGATTAGATATATGGCCGCAACGTTCGCAGAACCCGAGCCGAATGTCCCCCCTTGGAGCATGGATGGCCTCATTCCGTGTCGCCCAAAGCAGATTGCAGTGCACAGGCACGCCTGCGATATCGATAAGAGTCGCCATCTGTGTCGAGCCACAGACCGGACATGAATCTTCCAGGGTCTTTCCAGCGCTCAGCATTTTAATCTCTTGCTTTTGTTGACCAGCGACACTAAACCAGAATGAGTTCCGGATCCAAACCTATCTGCCTTAGATCGTGTCGTATCTCCTCTCGATAGATTGGATTCATCACGATCACAGCATCCGGCTTGTATTCCACGAGGAAGTCTGGAGCGACAATCAGTTGACCCGTGCCCGGCATATAGGTCCCGTGTTTATAGGGGTTTATGTCCACTACGTATTCAACCTCTTCTTGGATTTTCAGTGTGGTCAAGAATGCGACTGCTTTCGAACTTCCTCCCCACAGCACAGCCCGGCGGCGATCATTTCTGATTGTCTGGAATCTAATCATCCAGTCATTCAGTTTTTCCCTGTAGTTCTGACAAAAGAATGCCACGTTGCACGCCATCTCTTCCAGGTCATCCTCCAGTGTCGGCCGTGGCGTACTTTTCCCGTTGCACGCCCGACCCTCAATCATCAGGTACTGATCGTCATAGTCCCTGTTAAGGTCAATAACCTCGAATCCACAGTTTCGAAACAGGCGAGCCAGCGAGCCGCTGCTGAAGTACGAACAATGCTCATAATAGATGTCCCAAAAAGCGAGGTCATGAAGAATGCGACTGACATCAGGCACCTGGAAGAAGACAACGGTATCCGATTGATCTGGGAGCGACCGCCGCACAAGTCTGACGAAATCCGCTGTCTGCTTGATATGCTCGAGCGTCATCTTGCAACATATGAAATCCCCGCGATAATTTGCGTACTTGGTCGAATAAAAATCCTTGATAAAGGTCATTCGGTCTTTGGCCTGGCTGTTGTTGCGCTCGGGAACATAGCCGGGATCGAATCCGATCCCGTAATTGCTACCTAGTTCACAGAGTAACGCCAGAAATTCGCCCTTGCCGCAACCAAGTTCAATGATGACCTTCTCATGCAAATCGTATCGCTCAATCAGATGCTTGGCCAGGCGCTGCGAAAAAGTATTGAAGGTGGGCGAAAATCCCTGGGTTTCTTCATAGTTCGCGGAATATTCATGCACAGCAGAATCAAATGCAACGTTGGAGATAAAGCCACAGGTTGAACAAAAACCCAACACGACATCACCCCGTGGATAATTCATGGCTGTTTGTCGCGTTGGCATGAGCAAAACACTGTGCACCGGCACACTGCGAACCTCGTAAAAAACGGACATTCGCCCGGAACGGCAGCTCGGGCAGGGATTTTCTGTTAAGCCGCCTAATGTCTCTATTCCCGCGTTCTTTGCCAGTGATTCTTTGTACATTTCAGTTTACACAATTCTCGGCTGTGGGATTGGGATGATGAATCGACCGCCCTTCTGCTGATAAATTTCCTGCTGCCTTAAAATCTCATCCGCAAAATTCCAAGCCAGAAGCAAAACATAATCGGGCATTTCTTCAAGAAGACGAGTTGGTGGAGAAATCTGTAAATGATTGCCACCCATATACCTGCCATGTTTAAAGCCATTCAAGTCAACTACATAATCTACGAGGCTCTTGTTAATTCCGCAGTAGCTCAGCAATGTGGTTGCTTTTGCAGCAGCTCCATATGCGGCGATTCTCTTGCCTGTTCGTTTGAGGTCCCAGAGGAGGTCCATCAGTGAACTCCGGATCTCTCGGACGCGTTCGGCGAAATCACGATAGTAATCGATTTGACCCATCCCTTTTTTGGTCTCCTCCTGCAGCAACAGCCGAACGGAATCAGTCACCGCCTCCCTGGGCTCGACAAACAGCCGGAGGGAACCTCCATGGATAGGGACGTGCCTAACCGCATTGAGATAGAGAGAATGGCTTCTGAAGAGCCGGTTGAGCGCAGTAACCGAAAAATAGCAAAGATGTTGATGATAAATGGTGTCGAATTCGCAACTTTCGATCAG
The DNA here is from genome assembly GCA_036507075.1 of Acidobacteriota bacterium. GTDB lineage: Bacteria > Acidobacteriota > UBA6911 > JACQSX01 > JACQSX01 > DASXQR01. Next base: position 10,497 of record DASXQR010000221.1, read on the forward strand.
ATTAATCAGGTATGGCACCTCGATGACCGCCACGCCCGTATCCTTCAAGATGGTCCTGATTCCTTCCACAAAGCCGTTGAGATCTGGAACATGGGCCAAAACGTTGTTGGCGATCACTACATCGGCCACGCGGCCTTCGCTTCGAAGTTGTGCAGCAAGTTCTCGGGTGAAGAATCTGCAAAGTGTCGGAATCCCTTCTTTTTGGGCAGCTTGAACCGGAGCTTGAGCCGGGTCAATTCCCAGAACCGGGATCCCACTTCCTACGAAATTTCTGAGCATGTAACCGTCGTTGCTGGCAATTTCAACAACCATACTGTTTGAATCGAGCCCTCTCGATCGGATCAATTCCAGCGCATTTTCCCGTGAGTGCTGGAGTAGCGCGCTGGAAACGGAGGAGAAATAGGGATAATCCTCGCAGAATAGGATTTCCGGAGGTACTGTTTCCGTGATCTGAACCAACGTGCAATTCGGGCAAAATACCAGATCCAGCGGAGCGGTCAACTCCTGCTGTTCCAATTGCAGCTCAGTAACGAGGCGATCGGCTAAAGGGGTATTGCCAAAGGACAAAATTGGCTGCAGGTTTCCATAGTCACACGAGCGACAGCTAGACATTGAATTTGTCATCGTCAAATCCCTCCAATAGCGGCGCCGGTTGCTGCGGCCGCTCTCCCGGTCCACCGCAAAGTGGGATCCAAACGACCAATACGGATTAAATGCTTAATATGGTCAAGCCGCCTGTACCGAATGCCCTCAAAATCCCCCAGCCGCAACCCGACCTTCTGAAAAGCTGCGTATAATTGTCTCGCCCCCTTTTGGGCGGTCCACTGCGGTTTGAATTGGGCAAGGGTACGAGGCAATTTACTGCAATCAACTCGATAGCATCGTTTGTCTGGCCCTGCGTCTTTTGCATACTCCACGTGGCAACCCGTCACCGTTTCCCGTACAATCTCAGCCAGATCTCGGATTTGATAATTCTCTTCGCTAAGGCCCACGTTAAAAGCCTCATTGTGCACCACGTCTCGAGGAGCGTGAAGTGCTGCGATAAAGGCGCGCGAGATATCCTCAATGTGAACAATTGGGCGCCAAGGTGTGCCGTCGCTCTTAATGTGCACCCGACCGGTAGTGAACGCCCACGCCACCAGATTATTAAGTACCAGGTCGAAGCGTAAACGTGGCGATAATCCGTATGCGGTTGCATTACGCAGAAAAGTCGGACTGAATCTGGAGTCCGCAAGGCGCGACAGGTCGCGCTCTACCAGAACTTTTGAATGTCCATACGGCGTAACAGGCCTGAATTCAGCTTGCTCGTTTATCATGTTTTCACCCGAGGCACCATACGTGCTGCAGGAAGATGAAAAAAGGAAGCGTGTGACCCCCGCCCTTTTGGCAAACCTTGCCAGACGCACTGAAGCTGCATAATTAATCTCGTAAGTCAGCTGCGGATCAAGATCTCCCAGTGGATCATTTGAGAGGCCGGCCAGATGAATTATGGCGTCAAAGCCATCCAAATCGGCCGCCTGAACGTCCCGCACATCCTTTTTCAGCGCTGGAACATTGACAATTGCGTCTCCAAAGGTGCACTGCTCATAAAGATCACTGTCCAAACCAACCACATCATGACCTTCGGCTACCAGCATAGGTACCATCACGGTGCCGATATAACCCGTGTGCCCTGTGACAAGAATACGCATGGCTACCCCCAGATTCTCCACGGTGCAGTACCATCCTGCCAGAAGTTTTCCAATAGTCGCTTGTCGCGCAACGTGTCCATACACTGCCAGAAAGAAGTGTGTCGATAGGCCATCAACTGGCCATCCTTCGCCAGTCTTTCAAGCGGTTCCTTTTCCCATTGCGTGTCGTCACCCTCGATAAAATCAAACACACCTGGTTCTAAGACGAAGAAAGCGCCGTTTATCCAACCCTCTTTCGTTTGTGGCTTTTCAGAAAATTCCAGTACTCGCCCACCATTAATCTGCAGGTGGCCAAAGCGTGCCGGTGGCCGAACCGCTGTCAAAGTGGCTAATTTGCCGTGAGAGCGATGAAAGGCCAGCAGATCATGTAGATTTAGATCCGAAACACCGTCCCCCCAGGTAAGCATAAACGTGTCATTCCCCAGATAAGGTGCAAGGCGTTTAATGCGGCCGCCGGTTAGGGTGGTGATTCCGGTGTCTATCAACTCGATATTCCAATCGAGGTGAGGGCCATCGTGGACCCTCACGTCACCATTGCGCAAGCAAACCGTCAGGTTGCTATGGAGAGAACTATAGTCGACAATGTACTTCTTAATCACTTCGCCCTTATAACCGAGAGCGATTACAAAGTCCTTGAAACCATAGTGGGAATAATGCATCATGATGTGCCATAGAATCGGTTGCCCGCCAATTTCCACCATCGGCTTCGGCCTTATCTCGGTCTCCTCCGCGAGACGCGTGCCGACGCCTCCAGCAAGGATTGCTACTTTCATTCGTTACCTCCTTTCATTAAGATCACAAACTTTTGAATTTTTCGCCCCCCCGCAGATCGGCGATGAAGGACAAAGATTTGGCATAGCAGTGGAACACTTGCGCAAGTGCGGCTGGGAATTAGCTAGGAAATTTATCGGCTACTGTCGGCAGAACAACGGGATATGAATTGGCGCGGCAGTGTTTGACCCTTATCTCGCAAACCGTCACTGATGCGAGACGCAGGAATGGCCCGTTATCCTGCGTAGCGTTCATGTCAGCCAAAAATCACATGGGGAGAGCAGCTCAGCCTCAGGAGACACTTCCTGTTGTGCGGTGAACCTCGTCCGGCACGGTATCACTCTTCAGGCCAGCGCATGCATCTCTGTTCTTGCTCCAGCGGTCGCACAAGCGGCCGAATCGCCGATGTCATTAAAAAGATTCAGCACAGCGTCCTTGACCTCTGGTATTCTCTGCTCCAGTCGCCTTCGCAACAGATCCCTGTTCTGGTAAGCCTCAGCGACCATGTTCAATATCTCCGCCTTTCCCATCCGGCGTGGGTCTGCCACCAGAGATTCCATTTCTATGGTTTGCATCACTCCAAGGAATTTCCCGCTGTATGCTATCGCGACGGCGGGAATGTTTTGTGACAGGGCACCAATACATGCATGCATTCTTGACCCAATGAAGAAATCGCACAAACCGATGACGTACTTTATTTCACTCTGGTCGTAAGATCCCCGTGGCAGAAACAATCGGCCGGGATATCTGTGTTTAAGGGACTCGAATATCGTGGCACAAACCACGGAATCACTCTCTGGCCCGGCCGGCGGGGAGAAAACGTGAGGAATGAGGATGACGGCGACGTTTTTTGCAAGAAGCAATGACGCGATCAGATCATGCACCAGGTCACTGTAGTCAGTTCTCAGTCCAAAGATATTATCTCCGGTCTGGCCGCTGTTGAAGAGAAGCCCACTCACGTTTAGGCCTATGATGTGGAGCCTGCGGTCGACGGCTCTACCGACATCTTGCAGCTCCAGCAGAGCAGGTCGTACAGGATCAAGCACGAAACCGAGATCGTAGCAAAATCTTAGCTTGTCGCTGTGATCCCGGAGGAGTTTGGTAATTTCGGTCGCACCCATAAAATCTCTGGAATAGACAACGCTGCTGCGCTTCAAAATATATCTTGCCAGGACCCTAACTATCCTGGAGCGAAACGGTCCGAATGTCTGCGGCAGTAAAACCAGCTGTTTGCCCAGCAGCAGGGCCAGCACCTGGGGCAGCGCCACGTAGAAAAATCGGCCATGCCCGTAGATGTCGCTAAAGCTGTCGCCTCCTGCCAAAGAGCCCACGATGTCAGCCTCATTTAATAAGTTGAGGCAAGGATTCGCGCTTATGAGCTTATTTCTGATCTGCTGGAAAGGCAAAAATCTTAATAGCCAAGCCAGTAGAGTCAAGAATGCGATATTGTTGGTCAAAAAGAAACGTTTCGAAAATCTCATATTAACTAACCGGATCGGTATCGCTCTACCGTCGACAGTAATGGTATAAGTTGCGCCGACCAGGCCATAATCCAACAGGCAAATTACGGCAGTAGGAAATTGAGTCAGAATGCATTTGATCGTGGCGGCCGTCAGGGCACTGACACCCATATTGCCAGTAGTAAAACTGGCGCCCAGTAGGCAAACTTTCAGATGCTGCCGGTTGTCCTCGCTGCGCATGTACTGTCTTTTACCGGAATATTTGTGCCGGCCTAGTAAGGTGGGCCGTCTCGCCTGTATTTCTGAGGAGATGAGAAATACGGATAACTCGGCGGTCGATGACCCGCAAACGTCGATTGTGACCTACTCTTGGCAGCAGTTTGCAATTGTGCTGAGGTCGCCTGAGCTGAAGAGTATTGCAAACTCAGTGTCCGGGTAGCTATGGAGATAATAGCCAATAGGAGATACCAAATCACGACTATCTGGTCAAAATATGATACGGACAGAAACGAGGTCACGTGGGCAAATAACGAAGCTCCCATAGCCCACAGTAATAGCCGCTCATGAATCAATTCGTCTTTTATTACAGCAAGCGCCCGGCCAAGATTTCGAAAAGAAAGCGCAATGATTGCAATAAATAAGATCATCGTCGGCAGTCCACCATCCACGCCTTCAAGGATATACTGATTTGTAACATCAAAGAGATTCCCGCCCCACTGTGCCGTGGATTTCGTACCGATCAACCACCACTCATCAAGATGGGCGATGGCCCGATCGATTAGGAATGCGCGGTGCCAGCCCGTAGAGGCAGCGAACGCACCGACGCGCGCAATTAAGAACCAGACCGGCACCTTCATAACCAGGTGGAGTGCGATGACCGTAAACAGCAATCCCCAGCGAATAGCGCGCATATGCCGCTGCAGGGGCCACATGGCCAGGCACAACATTCCAAACAAGTATGCCATCACGGGCCCGCTCGATGATGAGGTTAGTGTGATAATCGTCGCCGAAATGATACCTATTGCTCCAATGAACCTGCGAGACCACAGGAGACCGACAAACAAAGGCGCCAGCGTGGCGCCAAACGTCCCGGCCAGGATGGGGTGTGTAAAGGGCCCTTGACAGCGCAGACGTCCGTCGCGCACCACAGTGGTTTCAGACACTCCACCAAATGCAGCGAACGCATTCGTCCCTGTCGTTTTCTCGATCAGCATCGCAATTGCCAGCGGCACAATTAAGATGGCAAGGAGTTTCAATGCCCGTTCGATGTCCTTTGAATCTCGAATAAGAAGTTGAAATAAGAAATACAGACCTAGGGCATTGAACGCCAGCCCAAGCCGGTTGATCAGCGCCTCAGATGTCTGCCACAAGAGAGTGTAGGTAAGGATGCTCGAGACCACCCACCAAATCACCACTTTGGCTATTGCACCCAGTCGGATCGCCGATATCTCGCCCCGCACAATCAATCTGATCCAACCAAAAACTATCATTATTCGGATCATCGTGAAATCAAGCCCCGCGACCAGGACCCGTTGCCCCAGCGTCATATAACAGGTGATAACGACTATAGGGACGAGCGCCAGTCGCCGTGGCAGGAGCAGCATAAGGGCTCCCATCGCCACTGTAAACCACAGCCCCAGCGGAGAGATGAAGGTCGTTCCATCGGTGATCATGGATCCTCCGCTTACTCTAGGGCGCATAACCGGGCCTGCTGCACGGGAGTTGCGCAACCCCCTGCTACTCGGTCGGCAGCGGCCACTGCAGTGCCAAGTGGAATGGAGCGGCCAGGTGTGGATCGCTGCGACAGGAACTGCTGGTGCCACAGCTCAAGAGAGATCAACAGATAAATGTGCCTCAAATAGTCTTCCTTGTTCTGATCGTGCAACTTCACAATCTCCCTGATATACTTTTGATCAAAATACTTATTTATAGCCGCCGATTCAGTCAGCAGGCAATCACCCAGATACTGCCGCATCTGCTTGCGAAGCCAGGTGCCCACTGGATTGGCAAAGCCCTTCTTTTTTCTGTATACGACGGCGCGCGGTAGATATTTCTCAATCGCCTTCTTGTGCAAATACTTGCCTTGAAGCCCCTTCAATTTTAGATTGGAAGGAATCGTCTCGATGAATTCCACCAGCCGCACATCCAGGAAGGGCACCCTTGCTTCTATCGAATTTGTCATCGATGTTTTATCGTTGACCATTAACAAATCGTCGGGTAGGCTGGCGCGTGTGTCTATATAGAGCATTTGGGCCAAAGCATCGAGGTTTTCGACGTCGCTTTGTAGTCTGCGGAGAGTATCCTTGGCGTGGACACCATTGCGAGAAATCTCGTCCTTCAGCCAACCCTTAAAAAGCTTCTCCTTCATAGCCGGGCTGTAAAAGGAATAGATCTTGGTGAATCGCGTCAAAATGTCGCGCTCCCCTAGTGCTATGGCTCCACGTTTCAAGCGTTCATTTCTGGGCAGGGTCTGGACCAGCTTCTTGAAAATGTGGTCCGTGAGGAAATTCGGCAACCGAGTGTAGATGTTAGAAAGCTGAACCCCCATGTACCTGTGATATCCTGCCCAGGGCTCATCGGCTCCTTGCCCAGTCAGTGCAACTTTCACCTTTTCACTTGCAATCATGCTGACGAAATAGAAGGCCGCAGCGGTTTCATTGCCGACGGGTTCTTCAAGGTCCCACAAGTAGCGCTGATAGTAATGTTCATAATCCTTGGGACTCACAATCATTTCCGTATGATTTGCGCCAAACCGGCGGGCGAGGTCACGGGCGTCGTCGGTTTCATTGGTTTGGTTGCCATCCTCAAAACCGATCGTAAAAGTGTAAACAGGGTTGGGGACCGATCGCGCCATTATGGCGAGAAGGGCGCCTGAATCGATACCGGAACTGAGGAAGAGACCCACGGGAACGTCGCTTCGGAGCTGCAATTTCACCGCGTCCTCCAATAACCATTGGTAAGTCTCGATGAATTGACTCTCGCTCTGATCGTTCCTAGGGCCAGGCTTCGAGTTCCAATATCGCTTAATTTCACATCCATTGGAGCACACCACCATTAAGTGTCCCGGGGACAACTTCTTAATTCCCTTGAACAGTGTATTTGGCGATGGCACATAGCGGAAGGTGAAGAGGTCGGCAAGAGCATTGATATCGACTTCCCTTGGACACTCCTTTTCGGCCAGGAGAGACTTGATTTCTGAAGCAAATAAGAGCTTAGTCCCAAGCCAGGTATAATACAACGGCTTGATTCCCAGGTGGTCCCGGGCCAGGACCAGCCGGCCGAGGTTACTGTCCCAGAGAGCGAATGCGAACATTCCATTGAAATGGCTGACGCAGTCCAGGCCCCACTCCTCATACCCATGAATGATTACCTCTGTGTCTGACCTGGTCTTGAAGCAGTGTCCCTTCTTCTCAAGCTCGTTTCTTAATTCAATGAAATTATAAATCTCACCGTTGAAGACCACCTGAAGCCGATTATCCTCATTGCTGATCGGTTGCGATCCGCCTTCAAGATCAATAATGCTGAGCCGTCTGTGCCCCAATCCTATGGGCCCGGCAATATAAGTACCGCTTCCGTCCGGACCACGATGCGTCATTGCCAACGTCATTTGGCAAAGCAGTTCCTGCTGGACTGGCTCGCCCGCCTGACTATAGATTCCGCAGATGCCGCACATTATGCCGACTCCGCTGTGTCGGATCGATGGCTTGACAGCAGAAGTAGATTTCTGACCGTATTCAAGATCCTTCTCTTCTGCAGCCATCTGTAAAATTCGGCCTCCGGAGGAGTAACTAAAAGCGCCTTTCCCCCCGCGGCCGCCTTCAAAAAGCCGAAAATCATCATTAGGCCGCCAATTAAGATTGGCTTCCCAAACACCAGCCGATGCGCGGCCTTCAGACAGAAGAATAATCTGCTCCCGCCCGTCAAATAAAATATCTCGCCATGCATAATGTTAGTCTGACAATAACCCATGCCTGAGCCCTCGTTTTTAAGATGAAGGAACCTGACATCCTTAAAGTGACATGTTTTCCATCCACGATGCTGCGCCCTTATCTCATCAACAGTATCCCAGCCTGGTGTTGTCAAGAAACCTCCTATGTCCTCAAAACATCTTCTTCTCACCATCCTGGCCGCACCTGCGGCATGGTAGTAGGGCAAATTAACAGGCTGCCAGCCCTTCCCGTGGTCCTCCAGGTAAATGCCGGAAGCTATCCCCAACTGCGGATCTTCGTTGAATTTTGTCAGCATCTTTTCAAAATATTCGTCCTCTAAAATCAGATCTCCATCAAGCTTTATGAGGAAATCAAAATCTAGATTTCTAACCAGGTTATACCCTATATAGAATGCCAGCGCCTCGGCAGAACCAAGTTTACGGCCGGATCCCCGCCTCGTCGTTATGAGCTCTATCCAGGTAAACTCTCTGCTGAACGAGGAGACAATCTCACTTGTGTTGTCCTGCGAATCATCATCAACTATGACCCAACAGATAGGTTTAACAGTTTGACGGATTAGAGAAGTGATCGTGTCCCTTATGTATCTTCCCTCATCCTTCACGGGCGAGACGATCACAAACCTGGAAGGCGATTCACAATTAGCCATGTGACTTTACCATCGCTGAATAAGTTGCTCGCACGAATTTCTCCCCGTACTGGAGTTTATGAATCCAATCATAGCTGCCGTCGAGTTTAGCCCTAAAGAAACAGATATCGTCAAATGAATTCACAGGCAGCCGTTTAAGCGAAAACGGATTATCCTTTCCGCTAGCTGTCCCCACGATAGTCGTCACGCCATTTGTATAACCAGTTCTGCGAAGAATTTCGTTCAGCTCCGCTCTAAATTTCTTGTTGGTCTCAGGATATGCGTAGGGATAGGCGAAGGATTGCACGCCCATGCCGGTCTCGTCCTCGATCTTGGACTTAGACTCCCTGATTTCATATTCCAAACTATCCCTTGTTAAGGTGGTTAGCCGCGAATGACTGACCGTGTGCGATCCAAAACGGATACCTCTGTCAGTCAATGCACGCACTTCAGGCCACGTTAGGCAGCAGCGCTGCTTAAACTTGGCTCGGCTATTGTTGATATACCGAGTCGGCAGAAAAACGGTCGCCGTGAAGCCATATCTGTCCATAATTGGTACGGCGGCGGTGTAAAAATCCTGATAACCATCATCAAACGTTAAGGCGACGTATCTCTTGTTTGGATCGGTCCCTGTCTGAACCAGCTGCGCGGCATCCGCCAGGTTGATGACGCAGTATGCGTTGTCAAAGAGAAATTTCATGTGGGCATGAAAGATGCGAGGTGCCGTCACAACGTCGTAGTATGAGCAGCCGGCGTCACTGTTCCCTTGGGAAATGCTGTGGTACATCAATATTGGAATCCGTACTCCGTTAGGCACCATCCGCGGTATCAGCCGATTGAAAAACCAGAGTGTGGCGAAACGATCAAAACGCGGCATCGACATTCAAATCCCGCAGCGGTCGGTGGGGCGTTTCACAGAGACCTTTGCGACCCGCTTTCTTCCGGAGATACCGTACCGAGGGTGGTCCCGAAACACACTAATCATAAGGCGATTACAGACCTCCGGTATTGCATTGTCCGGTGTTTGATCGTGAATCCGACTTCAATTCGGTTATACCTTTAGTGGCACGGCGGACCGGGTGCACGGCGCCGATAGAGGCAAGCCTATCGATCAGAGAGATATATTCATGCCTCTTGACTTCCCAGTTATTCTGCCGGATGAACTCCAGACCGCGGTCTACCAGCTGTCGTCTCAGCGTCCCATCGTTGCTCAGCAAAAGCATGCTCTCCGCTAAGCTATCGACGTTGCCCGCCTCAAAAAACCTCACGATCGCGTCATTGAAATAATACCTGTCCACTCTTGTAGCCGGCACAATTACAGGGATACCGAGTGCCATGAACTCGAGTATCTTGGTACTGAAGGCCTCGTCACCGAATGACGAGGCTCTTTTGGGTACCACCCCTATGGCCGCGCTAGCCATGACATCTGCAATTTCCTCTATCGGCAGAAATGTCTTAAAAAGCACCTTGTCCTGCAATCCCAATTTCGCAGCGAGGTTGATCAAGGATGTCTTTTCGGCACCTTCACCATAGATGTGGAACTCAGCTTGAGGGATTTCTTCTCTGATCGCCGCAAAGGCCCTGATTGCGATGTCGAGTCCCTGATGCCAGTTGAGTGTGCCTGGGTAGATCATTATGAAGCTCGTACCTTTTTTGCCAGCCTGACGGCCGTGAAAGATGGAAGGATCCGGATAATTCAGCACGACCGAGCACTTGTTCTCCGGAACAGAGCGGGTAATCAGTCTCTCTTTCCAGAGGTGGTTTGAGACGATCACATGGTCTGAAAATGCGGCTGCGAGCCGCTCGACCAGGATTAGGAGTCTAAAAACAAGCGAAGTGTTACTGACATTAAACTTGCTGGCGTAAAATTCCGGAACTATATCGTGAATATCGAGAATGACTTTCGACCGTGTCAGCTTGGGCAAAAGCGCTGCAAACACCTCAAAGTCCGGCACCGAATGGACGTGGATGAGGTCATAGGGCCTTATCAAATGTTGTTTCGCAAGAAATACAGCAGAGTTCACGAAAAATCGCAGTAGTCTGATGAGGTAGGATAGTGCCTGCTTTTCATTGACCACTCTCTGTTGGATGCGATAAACGTTTACTTGCTTTAACACTTCATAGCGGCCTTGCCCCTGTCTCCTCAAGGCTATGACATCGACATGGTCCCCTCTCTTCGCGAGAGTCTCCGCATACCGCCGCACGCGGTTGTCATTCTCATAGAATGTATAGGCAAGCATGCAGACTCTCATGTGAAATCTGATGGAATTGGCTCTGCTGGCGCAACAACGGTAGCGCGGATCATGCCGTCATCGCAGCCATTGGGGCAGTAGTAAGTTCGGCCCAGCTCTTGGGCATATTCTTCATAACTTCGATAGCCTCAAAGATGCTACTTTCACGGGCACCATGTTTTGTGACCCATTCCGCCATGACGCGGACTCCTATCTCAAGAGATGTTTTCTCTTGCCTGCCAAAAACCTGCTCGGCCCTGCTGTGGTCCGAGAAAGCCACTTTTACTTCCTGCCGCGCATCAAGGTAGCTGACATTGCATTCCCGTCCCAGAGACTGGGCAACGACTCGGGCCAATTGATTCACCGTGTAAGGCACATCTGCACCGACATTGAATATTTCATTTCGTGCGGCCGGAACCTCCACCGATGCAGCAATTATCGGCGCCACGTCCTTGATGTATGTAAACGCGCGTTGCTGAGTCCCGTCGCCGAATATCGTCATCGGCTGACCTTTCAACAACTGGTTCATAAAAATTCCCACGACATTACGATAGCGGTCGCCAATGTTCTGGCCTTCACCATATACATTGTGGGGACGAAAGATGATGTAATCGAGGCCGAATATGTCATGGCTGATTTTCAACTCCCTCTCGACGGCCAACTTCGCAATTCCGTACGAATCCTCCGGAGCAGGAAGCATGTCTTCAGTCATCGGTGTCTGACCGGCGCCGTAGACCGCGATGGAGGATGTGAAGACAAAACATTTGACGTTATGATTGATTGCCGCATTAATGAGGTTAACTGACCCAATCAAGTTATTATTGTAGTTAAATCGCTTGATGAAATGGCTTAACCCTTCGGCTGCATACGCCGCGAGGTGAAAGAGGTAGGTGAAGGAGTGTTCCGCGAACAGGTGATCGATCAATGGGTGATCGAGGATTGAGCCTTCGACAAAGATTGCCCCAGGGGGAACATTATCGGCAAAACCCCCACTCAAGTCGTCCAGGACTACTACCTTATGGCCCATCTTTAGAAGATGTGCGGTGACATGAGATCCCATAAAACCTGCCCCGCCAGTGACTAACGAAGTATGCATTTGATTTGTCCTTTCATTTTCGGAAATCCACTCAGGATTCCCGCAGATTAAGTGGCAAACGGATAGGGCACCTAGACAATCAGTTTGCAGTCGATGTTGGGTTCTTCCCCATTCTCGATAAATCGAACGGGGTTGAGACGCTTATTCCATCGAGCAGCCAATCGATACATGTCCATCCGACTCTTCAGCACTTGGGTTGGTTTCAGGAGTCGGAGCAGGCCATAACCAAATTGCCGGACTCTGAGGGATGTCAGTGAGACGTAACGGCAGTGACGTGCACCGGGGATGCCATAATATTTGTAAAAGTAGCGGTAGCGGTTTCGATAAGTCTCTAACACGAACCTGATTGGAAAACGGTTTACTGACTGCCCGCCGATGTGAGTAATCACGACTTCAGGTGTGTAGATTATTGAATTGCCGGATTCCCAGATGCGGTAGCAGAGATCGACTTCCTCCTGGGTGTAGAAAAATTGCTCGTCAAATCCGCCCAGCCGGTTAAGTAGGCGCCTGCGAAACATAATGCAGCAACCGGACTGCCAGTCAATAAGGCGTTCGGTATCGCCTTTCCATCCCGTATAGGTGTCGGAAATAAATTTGTCTGAAAGATAGGCGAGCGGTCGCAGGTAAAGGGCTGCTATCCAGTAACGCCAGATCGTCGGGAATGGGCGGGCAGAATATTGATAGGATCCATCCGGATTCAGAACCCGGCAGCCAAATCCGCCAGCCTCAGAATGGCGTCCGGCGAATTGCACCCATTTATCCAGAGCGCCATCATGAATAATCGTGTCGGGATTCAAGATCAGAACCAGGTCGCCTTTGCTTGCACGGATACCGACATTGTTTCCCTTGGCAAACCCAAGGTTCGCGCCATTTTCAATGACGTGAACTTGTGGATAATTCTGACGTATGAATTCAATGGATCCGTCGGTGCAACCATTGTCGGAAACAATAACCTCGAAGTCGGTCGTTCGTGTACCGGCATAAATGGAATGTAGGCAATTACCGATCACGGTCAGGTCGTTCCAACAGATGATCACTATGGATAATTTCATAGATTTCTCCTCAAGGCTAAGACATCGACCTCGTCGCCTCTCCTCGCATGAGTGTCGGCGTGTCGCCTGATGCGGACTCACAGAATGTATAGGCGAGCACGCAACCTTTCATTTCAATTTTGGTACCGGGCTAAGGTTAAGTAGGTGTGATGTTGTCATCTCGGCGTGGCAACTAGCCAGTCTAACTCTAGTGGCCGTCTCGACGGCTAGCCGCGATACTCTCCTGCTATGCTCGCAAGAGCTGGGCATCACATTTCGTGATGAAGCTTCGGGAAAGAAATTGCGTGACCGTCCTGGCGATTCGACACTGCCGGTCGAAACCAAGCTGAGGATACATGGGCAAAGAAAGTATCTCCGATGCAGCCTTTTCCGATACCGGAAAGTCTCCTTCTTTGTAACCAAGGGTACGATAAGCCTTCTGAAGATGCAGTGGTATTGGATAATGGATTCCGGTAGAAATATTGGCCCCGGCAAGATGCATCTTTAGCTGGTCCCTCTTTAAAGTGCGGATCACATATAAGTGGTAGGCAGCCCTGCTCCATGGAGGCTCATACGGTACTCTTATGCTGCCCACCGCCGAGCCGAACAGTCCGTCGTAACAATAGGCATTCTCGCGACGCTTTCTGTTCCAGCCTGGTAAATGCCTGAGTTTGATTCGCAAAATGCCTGCCTGCAGCGCATCTAGCCTTCCGTTGTAGCCTTCCGTGTCGTGATAATACTTCTGCGATTGGCCGTGGTCCCTAAGCATCCGAACATTTTGGGCAATGTCCGGATCATTTGTTGTGACTGCACCCGCTTCGCCGCACGCTCCCAGATTTTTGCCGGGGTAAAAGCTAAAAGCAGCCACCCGACCGACTGAGCCTGCCCTTGTCCAACGATTTTCACTTTTGGAAAAATATTCGGCCCCGTGTGCCTGACAAGCGTCTTCAATGACAATCAAATTGTATCTGGCTGCGATTTCCAGGATGGGATCCATGTTGGCCATCTGACCATAAAGGTGTACCGGAATAACGGCCGTGACAGGTTGTCGACTCTTTCGGTTGATTGTGCGGCCTGAGGCGTCATGGTTCTCGCACTGGCTTTCGAGGTAGTGTTGCAATTTCTTTGGGTCCATGTTGAAGGTGCGCTCATCGATATCTACGAACTCCGGCACAGCCCCAGCCTGAGAGATGGCTTCTGTTGTTGCGATAAAGGTGTTTGGAACGGTAACTACTATGTCGTTGGGTCTAACTCCGGCGGCTATTAAGGCAAATCTTAAGGCGTCTGTTCCGCTTCCTACTCCAACGCAGTACCTTGTGGTGCAATACTCGGCAAACTCCCTTTCGAAGTCTTCCACGGGAGGGCCCCCAATAAATGCACCAGACCTTACCGCTGCTCTGAAGACTGACAGCAGTTCGTCCTCGAGCTCTAAGTGAGGAGTCGAGAGGTCCACGAAGGGAATTTCACCATCACTCCTGACGATCGCGAATTGTTTCATTTAGCGTCTTTTGTTCCAATCCCCGAAATCGCCCTCGCCCTGCCTGGATATTTGTTATACCTCCCTTGCGAATCCTCGGCAGGGCGTGAGCTTACTTCGTCTTGCACAAACCTCACCACTCTTGCAGGGTTTCCCATGACTATTGCATTGGCAACCACGTCTCTAGTGACCACGCTGCCCGCCCCGACAATGGCATTTTCCCCTATGCTCACGCTGGAAAGTATAGTGGCGCCGGAGCCAATTGAGGCGCCGGACCTCACCAGTGTCGGTTCCACTTTCCAATCCGCTTCAGTTTGTAATTTACCTTCGGAATTTGTGGCCCGCGGGTATCTATCATTGATGAAGGTCACACTGTGACCTACAAACACGCCGTCCTCGATAATCACTCCTTCGCAGATGAACGTATGGCTGGAAATCTTACAATTTCGCCCGACGCTGGCATTCTTCTGAATTTCCACAAATGCGCCGATCTTGGTATCGTCACCAATATCGCAGCCGTAAAGATTAATGAACTTCGAGAGCTTGACATTCCTGCCAAGCTTGACATCGGGAGCTATGCAAACGTAATCACTCATAGATAGACCATTTCACCCCGGCGCTTGACTGACTTACCTGCCGCCTCAAGCACTTTGACCACCTTTAAGCCGGCTTTGCCATCATTAAACGGGGTCTCGTCGCGCATGATACAGTCCACAAAGTACTGTGCCTCACTTTTCAGAGCCTCAATCTGTTCCACCTTAGGCGCCCACATGTCTCCAGTACGGTAACTCACGAGTAAGTCATAAACTCCTTCCTGATTAGTCACCTTTACTCCCTTATCGTAGATTTTGATCTTCTCATCGGCCTCCAAGTCATTCCAGACAAGCATCTTTTTCTCGCCACCAATCAGAGTTGTCCGAACTTTAACCGGAGATAGCCAGTTGACATTGATGTGGGCTATGATGTTGTTCGGAAAGTAAACCGTGATATAAGCAACATCTTCCTTGCCATTGACATGCTTCTCGCCGGTGGCCACTACCGCTTCCGGTTGCTGGCCGATGAGATAATCCATGATGGATAAGTCATGGGGTGCCAGGTCCCAAATGACATTTGCATCGTGTTGGAAGAGGCCAAGATTTACCCTCACAGAATCATAGTAGTACAAGGCACCCATTGCATCTTCGTCAATAAGCTGTTTGATTTTCTTAACCGCGCCGGTGAAGAGGAAAGTATGGTCCACCATAATTTTCAGCCGCTTCCGGTCAGCCAAATCTATCAGTTCCTCGGCTTGGGATGTATTGCAGGTAAACGGCTTTTCGACGAAGACGTGCTTTCCATTTTCAAGGGCTCTTTTTGCGAGGTCGAAATGCGTACAGAGGGGGGTCACGACCGCTACAGCGTCTATATCGGCTGACGAGAGAATCTCACCAGGATCACTGGTTACTGCGACGCTGGGATAGTCTTGTTTGGCGCGCCTTAAGGATTCTGTCGTCTTGTCACAAATTGAAATTACCTGAGAGTCTTTAAGGGTGTAGAAGTTCCTGACGACATTGGGCCCCCAGTAACCGTAACCGATAACACCAAGCCGAATCATATTGAGCTTTTAGAGAATGTGAAGCCGACCGCTCCTTTTGTTTGACTGGTCCGGACCGGATTCGTCTAGTAGGCCCCTGCACCGATGAGGACAGCCCAGGGCGTCTTAAGAAGGATCTTGAAATCCAACCACAAAGACCACATCCGCACGTACTTAAGATCCAGCCGCACCATCTCGTCAAAGGTAATTCTGCTTCGACCGTTCACTTGCCACAACCCAGTGAGCCCCGGCTTTGCCTCCAGTACGCGGCGTTTGTGCCAATTATCATAGGAGTCAAACTCGTACGGGATGGGAGGCCTTGGTCCTACAAGAGACATTTCCCCTTTCAAGACATTCCAAAGTTGCGGTAGTTCGTCCAAACTGGTCTTTCGTAAAAATCTCCCGATAGGTGTGATCCTCGGATCATGCGTTATCTTGTAAACACCGAGGTTCGTAGCTGATTCAAATTTCTTCAAACCATAACCTTCGCCGCCGGCAATCAGTTGTTTGACATATTCCCGATGGATGTCATGTTCGCAATCTCGGTACATTGATCTGAACTTTAAGAAGTTGAATCGGCGACCGAATTGACCGATTCGCTGCTGTCTGAATAGGATCGGGCCCCTGGAAGACAACCTGATTAACAACGAGATAATGAGAAAGAGAGGTGCGAGAATGATCAGGCCCAAAATCGCCCCAGCAACGTCCACCGTTCGTTTGATGAGAAGAGAAAATTTCTTGGACTCGGTTCGACTCACCAGGTCTGGATACAGGCTTGGGTCAGGTTCAGACGGCGAGGTCCCATCACATTCCTCAGGGAAGAGGTGCAAGAATATCCGAACTTTCTTGGTTTGTTCTAGATTGAGACTGTTGCTCAGCGCATTACTCAACTTGTTAAGCACGAAGGCTTTTGCTGTGTTTTTGTGGCTCTCAATGATCTCTGTGAAGATGATTCCTATAATAGAGCCGTTCTTCTGCCATCCAATAACATCAGTCTCTCGGATTGACGCAGACAGGCCAGACATTAATTTGAGTAGGACTGCATCGTCTCTGATATTTTGACACAAGCTTCCGACATCCAAGAGTGCGAGCACCATCAGCCTCCGGGAGCGCTCTGCTCGTTTTCGTTCCAAGCAAAGCATCCTGTTAAATAAGCTCTCTGGGAGGATGCCGGAATCTTGAGGGTAAGCGAAAGAATCAGAAGATTTCGAGCGTCGAGAATCTTGTCTGGCTTTCAAAGGCAGTATGTCCAAAGCAAAAACGCTCATTTTTGACCCTGGTGTTTCACTGATTTCTCCACAAGCATCGATCCCTCGGTAAGTCGTCGCGCTCCCCCTCTGGACCAGAAGTATCCTGACTGGATATTTCCCGAAGAGTCAGATAGTAGGAAAAGGCAGCACACTTCGATAGGAAAGGAACGCAATTATCATTCCGCCTCAGTGAAGAGGAGCTAACTGACCGGAAATCAATAAATAAAGAGAATCTCAGAACTCTTAACAATGAAAGGCTCTACTCAAATTCTGCAAAACAAGAAACAGTTTGGAATTTCCTGAAGCTCGGGATACTGAATCGCCTGATATAGCTTCGCCCTCTCAGTTACAGTCATGGTGGGATACCGCAAAATCCACGATTTGGCCTGCAAGTCCTATGCCAAATCAACTGACCTATTAATACCAGCGAAACAGAGGAGTCAGCATGAAGCAGGTTTCCTCGACTGAGTAGCTGACTTCACACTTCGCTCTTCGACTTTCTCATTTGTTGGATCAAGTCGAGGCTTGCCTCGCGCAGATAGAGCCAGGTGGAAGGTCCGGAAGCTGTCGAGAATGTCTGGTGAGAAATTCGGGGGAGCCCGAATAACTTCACAATTTTGCTACTTCGGTGACGGATCCGGCATAGGGGTGCCGGCGCCGCCACAATTGTCGTCGGATTAATCGCCGCACGGTTCCGAGAACTGTGCGGGCCTTTCTTAGAAAGGGAAGCCTGATCCAACTTCGGAAAAGCGAGAATCCGACAAATTTTGGGGTCGGAATGAGCAGAAGTCGCATTGCAAGCAGCCTGCCGAAAAGTTGTTGGCGCCGCTGTAGGAGATCGGCCTGAGCCGAGAGAACCCCCCCTGCGCCGGCAGGTCTCAGTTCAACGTAGTTCGCAGCCATTGCTCGATGAAGGATTTCTTGACCCCTTCGAGTACGTACCAGCACGATCGAACGGCCAATATCGCCGTTGTCTGTGAACCGATTCCAGGCATCACCGCAAGATATATCTGCCACTCGCCCCAGGCCATCCGGACAAAGGTGACATCGAAGTGGACGGTAACTGGCAAGCTTGCCCCAAGAGTGCGTGTAGGATAGGGACTTTTCACTTCTGCTGTCGTCGTAAAGGACCTTGAAGCTGCCGGGCCACCCCTCGCCACGGTAACGCAACGAGTTCACTTTATCCCGTCTGATTTCCAGGGACTCAAGAATGTCCAGAGTTCCTTGTGTACTGGGCGTTCCGGCGCAAAAGAAGGTTAACACCAGCCCAACATTTCGATCCAAATCCGGGCGTTGTTTTCGTAGCAGGGCAACCGCTGCGGCATCGCAGGGTTTGCCGATAAACACGCACGGACCTTTGCTCTGCGCAATCAGCCGAAGACTTTCACAGGGAGAAGCTGGCGCATATCGGGAACCGGTCCGTGCGAGGATCTCATCCCGATTCCTGCTTTGGACAGTTTTGTTGGTCCACGGTTCTGTTTCGTCCATTCCACTATGCAGAACAAATTCCATGTTTTCGCGCTCGAGACAGTAGAGCGCCAGCGCCGAAAGAATTCCTCCCGACGAGGCTGAGTAACGGATATGCGGATCGCTCGCACAGCCTTCCCAGATCTCCAGTGCCGGCCCAAACTCGTGATCAGCTTCGGTCTGTTTGGGAAGTCCACCTGTCTCGCCATCGACGAAATAGCCCGGGCAGATCGAAAGACATTCCGTACAGGATGAGCATTCGGTCGGATCAAACTTGGGGCGGATTCCGACCGATTTGATGTTGACAAGAGACACCCCCCCCTTGGTGCAGGCGTAATAGCAAGCTCCACAGCCGATGCACAATCCCCAATCCACTACGTCCTGGATAGTTCTAATTTCCCGCGTCACGTTAATCTGAAAAGGCAGCCATCGACGGCTTATACAGAGTCGGCTGCCCAGTTGCCCGGTAAAAGTTGATGTATTTCGCTTTAGCCGCGGGACTCATATTACGTCCAGCTTTCGTACTGTCGACACATGCAGCAACTCGGATGCCAAACGAAGGATTCAACGGTTTTGGTCGGAATTGTGTGTATCGGCTTTCACAATAACGGTAAGGACTTACACAATCGCCCCGTGCCCCTCGTCAACCCCTTTGCATCCAGACACGCCTGCGTCGCTTTGGGACGAAACCTTGTGAGGGTACGGGCTGGCTTTTAAGAAGGTGACTCCTTAACGCCGAGTCGATGCTGCCTATCACTGGTTAGGGAACAAATGGGCTCAGGATGGTCAGCCGCCTTACAAAAGATCTTGGTATATAAGCGATTTCGTTGTTAGCGTCCTTGTCTGAGGGCCACAGGTAAAAACCATGTAGATTTTGTAGATCCACATTGTTCTTGACTGCTCCCTCCAAAATCTCACCATCCACGAGCTCGACTCGTACCCAGATCTTCTCGCTGATCGGTTGCTTGGTGAAAAACTTAAATTCTTCGTGCTTCGGATCTCCGTCAAAATCTTTCACGAAAAAAATGGCCTTGATATCTTCAATGTTAAAAACTTCATCTTTTCCCTGCCTCGTTAGGATCCCCACTTCGTCTTTGATAGTGTCCTCCCTGGCAAAGCCAGCGGTGACTTTCCCATCTCGTGTTCGAACTATAACCTTCCTTAGGGAGCTCATTTTCTTAATGCCACAGCACTGTCAGCGGGATTTCACCACAACTTATCTGGCATCGGCTACTAATTTCCGGAATCCTTTCGCCTGGCGAGCCCGGATCTGGTAAGTTTTGCCCTGGAATACGGCAAAAGCCACACTACATCGGGTTGTTACGTATATCCTGCGACTTACAGTCTAATCCTGAAGGCGCCGCAGCGCAATTAAACGGCTCGCCGTCGGAAACCGATGGAAAAATTTGGGTCGTAAGTGGTCTTGAAGGACTCTGCAGTTTGAGGTAGGGGCCGCGAGGCACACAGCCGCTTTCTTCCAAAGCCTGGAGGCCTGGCAAAAAACGACCTTTAGAGAGTTGGCCGCGGAAGGATAGGCCGCATAAGACAGATCTCGGCTTCTGCGCCAGGTCCCGGATAGCAAAAAATCAAATCGCAGGTCTAATTTCGTACTGCTCGATCTTTGTGAGGAGGGTTTTATAGCTAACCTTAAGTTCTTTAGCTGCAGCCCATTTATTCCAATTGGTTTTACGAAGGGTCTTTGAAATCATGTTCCTTTCGACCACAGCAGCAGCTCTTTTGCCAATTTCCTTCAAAAACAAGTCGCCTTCATTCTCCTCCAGGTAAATGTCCACCAGCTCATCTAATTCCTCGGATGTTTGGCGAGAAGTCTTGGTTTCCAGCTCCAGTCGAATGGATTCGGTGTCGCCCAGGACAACATAGCGCTTGATTATGTTTTCCAGCTCGCGAATGTTCCCTGGCCAGTGATACGTTTCAAACAAACTGTACAGCTCCTCAGGAAGTTGGCGAACCTCAGCGTTATAGTACTTACCAAATTTCTCGAGAAAATACTGACAGTAAAAGCTAATTTCATCCTTTCGCTTCCGCAGTGGGGGAATTTCGATATTCACCACATTTAGTCGATAATACAAATCTTTTCGAAATGACCCCTTTTCGATTGTTTCTTCGAGCCTTTGATTGGTAGCAGCGATAACCCGTACATCGACTTCTACTTCCTGGTTACTGCCTAGACGAGAAAACTTTCCGTCCTGAAGCACCTGCAGCAATTTTGCCTGGGTTGAGGGCGTGAATTCGGCGATTTCATCCAGGAAAACAGTGCCGCCGTTGGCAAATTCAAATTTGCCAGGCCGATCAATGTAAGCCCCTGTGAAGGCTCCCTTTTCATAACCAAAAAGCTCACTCTCAGCGAGTTCAGCTGGCATGGCTGCGCAGTTAACCTTCACAAAGGGGCGATTGCACCATTGGGAATGCTGATGAATGGTTCGTGCAACGATATCTTTGCCCACACCACTTTCTCCCTGAAGTAACACCGGGATTCGCGCATTGGCAATTTGGAGAATGGTATCAAGAATTTCCTTCATCCTTGGATTGCAAAAAATAAACTCGACCTTCCCATCCTTTTTTGTCGGGCGTTCACGTGCACATTCATTTTTCGGTATCTTACGTGTGATTTCGTCAATTGTATGATCCAACTCTTGGATGTCGAAGGGTTTTAACAAATAATCGCGGGCCCCAGAACGGATGGCCTTTACCACGCTTTTGGGATCGCTCAGGGTTGTCAAAATCACAATCGGGACCGAACCAAGTTCACGACAGATATCCTCCAGGTCCTCTGATTCCCTGTGACTTGAAAGTGGATCGATAAATATGACGTCGGGTTGGATTTTGCGCTCATTGATAAGAGTTCTTGCTGCATCCCAATCGGGAGTTGTCATCACCTCATAGCCACTGGAGCCCAACTTCCTGGTCACATACCTTTGAAATGCGTCCTCATCGTCTATGAACAAGACTTTGCGTGGCTGGCCAGTCTCTGCGTGCATCAAAATACTCCCTCCTATCCAAAATCTCGTCGCCGCTGACCAAAAAACAGCGAATCAAGGTAAGCGCGCTACTCGGTGCCCAGAATGGTGAGCGCTTTGATGGCAGATTTTGGAATGTAAGCCAGTTCGTTATTGGCGTCGTGGTCGGAAAGCCTAAGATACAGGCCCAGGGAATTCAGCAGTTCCCCGTCGTTTTTGACGGCGCCCTCCAAAGTCTCGCCGTCAAAGAACACCACTCTCACCCATAGCTTCTCGCTGATTGGTTGTTTCGTCAGGAAATCGACTTCCTCATATTTGGGGTCGCCCTGAAAGTCTTTTACAAAAAAAATGGCTTTCAGGTCTTCCGGAGTAAAAATCTCTTCCTTGCCGTCTCTTGTGATGACCTTGACGCAATCCTTTATCTTGTCCTCTCGGCTGAATCCGGAGACAACTGTTCCCTGACAAGTCCGGACGATAACTTTACCTAAAGCGTTCATGGGAATAGATTGTTGGCGAGCTAGCGCACTGTAACACTTGATTCGGTAGCGGTAGAGACGGCCCGCTCGGCCGTCTCATTCTTAGACGTAGAGACGCGGCGTGCCGCGTCTGAACTCTGACGCGGCATGCCGCGTCTCTACGGTATCGATTCAAGGGGACAAACCTCTATAAAATTGGGATCAATTTGCTTCAAGACTGCGCAGCACCACGGAGATCGGTCTTTGCCCCTCGATCTCCACCAGGAGCCGAAGCCCGCTGCCCCCTTCAAAATCGAGATGGAATTCGCCAAACTGATTGGTAACCGTTCTGGCAACCAACTTTTTTTCCCGCACCAGGAATATCGAGGAGGCCCTAATTCTCCGGTGGGGCCTGGCGGAATTCAGTACTTGTCCTGCCAGAGAAATCCGGTTCGATTCGGACTCTGAATCCACGCGCGTATCGATCAGGAAATTCCCCGCCCTGTAGAGGGCCTGCCGTGCGGGCCGCCTGGAATTGCGCAATCCCGCAGGTGCAGGCTGGCGGAGACTATCAAAGATCAGCCGCGCAACACTCATTTTTCCGGAGGGGATTCTCCACACTTCCGCGAAAAGGGCCTTTGCCCGACGAACCGTGTTTTCAGGCGGCTGGTAGAAAAATTCCCTGGTCGCGACGTTATGGACGCTTCGCCAAATTTCCAAAATTTTGGAGCATTTCTCGCAGCCATGATTGAGATGACTCTGCATTGCCGACCTTTGGTCCGCCGGTATAGTCTGGCGAGCGAAATCGGCCCAGTCCTCTAAGCTGAAGTGCTTCATCTAACACCTTTCCCTGAAAGCAGATTTACCTCCGTTCATTCTCAGCACCGAACTTCTTGCCATCTATGAAGAAGGGTAGGCAGCGAGCAAAAAAATATAGGCACATAAAAAATAATCTAATTAGACGAGGCAAAGGCCTTGCCGACAAGTGCGAAGGGAGCCCAATAATAGGGATGAGCATAGCGCTGGCGCAAGTCCAGCATTGCCTCACGCAGCGCCAGCGCCTTCTGGCCATGCTGCCGCAATCGACCGTAGAAAGACTTCATGAACTCGGCTGTACTTGCATCGTGAACGTCCCACATTGTCAACAGCAGGGTCTGTGCTCCCGCGTACAGCAGACCTCGAGCCAGGCCCAGTAACTCGTCTCCTCCAGCGACCACGTTCAAACCGGTGGCACACCCGCTCAGTGTCACCAGTTCCACCGGCAATTTCAGTTTATACAGGTCATACAGGTTCAGATAGGAGCCGCCCAGGCGAATGGCCGAAAACATGGGGTTGTCCTGCCGGAAAGAACCATGCGTAGCGATGTGAACCACCCGGCTGGTCGGGCCTTTCCGGCTGAGGACCGCCTCGTTCGCTTCAGAGCCGAGAAAAACCTCAGAGCCGGGAAGCATGGCCGCCACCGATTCAACCTCTTGCAGGATGGACGGCGCATGCAGATCGGGAACTCCCAAAATCAACGATGGGCCTGTGGCATTGGCAGATTTGCGGTGGCAATTGGCATAGATGTCGGCACTTGGAGCATAAGAGAGCGTAAACGAATCGATAAGATATCGCTTTCCGTCAAACAGGGCTTGAAACGGCAGATAATGCAGGACACCGTGCGGCACCATGACAAGATGAGTTCCCTGCAGGCGCCGACGCACCGGGGCTATCAGCTCGTTGTATAGCTCGCGCAGATGAGCATTTGTGGCGCTCAGAAAGGATTCCCTGAATGTGGCAATATAGTCCTCGCCAAGGCAAAATTTGGCTAATTGAAAGCGCAGCATGCGCAGCATGCCGGTCACTCTGGATAGAGAGGTCACCGGCAGGATTTCAAGTCTTTTTCGCGTGAGCAGCGCCGCGACCACACGGTCATCGACGCGGAAGTACTCCACGATGGTGGTATCGGGGGTCAAAGCGGCCCGTATTTCCTCCACGCTCGAGACCGCAGGCGGATGCAGCGCGACATGCTCCGGTTCCGACGGAGGGAGATCTCGGAGCAGATGTTGCAATTCACCTTCGCGCGCGCGGGCCCGATCTTGAAGTTGCTCGATCCGCTTCGGGGAGAGCTCTTCCCACCGAAGCTGTTCCAGCTCAACACGGCGATAACACCAGTTTAGCTCCTCGCGCAGATCCCGGATTCGCCGGACCAGTTCGCTCTGGTCCCGTCCCGATTTTCCAGCAGGCAGAGGGTGCGCGCGTCCGAAGATCAGGTCTCTCAGACTGCGTGACTTCGCCTGCTCGATATAGCCAAAAGCATTCTCCGTTGTTACCAGGTTTGAATCCCCGCGCAAGTGGAGTCTCACGAGGCCCTCGTAAACCTCCTGCTTGTTCTTCATGAACGCAATCTTGAGCTCTTCGGCGCGGAGGCCGGTGTGTAGCTTTTCCAGCGTGCGGCGGGCCTTCTGATAGCAATCGCAGGCTTTCGCAACGTCTCCAGCAGTGTCCTGGATCCGGCCCATCAGGATGTGCGCCTGATAACTGAGGATCGGTGATTCAATCTTCGCCAGTTGCATCAGAGCCTCCGAGCAATGCCGGCGTCCGGACGCCAAGTCATTGGCGTAAACGGACAGCCGCGCCAGCAGCAGCTTGCAGAGAACAGCTTTGCCGGGGAGGATGGACGAGCCGAAGAAGTCCAGCGCGGCCACGGTCAATTGCCGCGCTTCAAAAAATCGGCCGGCGTTGAAAAGCACCAGAGCCTGATACAAATCGATGAGTGACGGCCAGACGCGGTTCTTTTCCCGAACAAACATGCCTCTCGCCTGCCTGAAAAGATCCAATGCCCGCGAAATGTCTTTCTGTTCGCTTCTCGCAATGGCCAGGTTCACCAACGACTTGGCGGCCTCGTACCCCATTCCGAGGCGCTGGAATTGGGTAAAACCTTCCTGGGCCATTTCCGCCGCTTCCTCAACCAGATTCAGTTCAAGGAAGATTTCTGATTGATCCAGGTTGCACAAGGCCAGGTGGTAAGCATCGCCGTATCTACCGCACGACTCGCGCGTGGCGCTCAATAACTCGATGGCACGGCTGTATTCTCCTCGCAGGTAATACAAGTAGGCGATGTTGTAGTCGGCCTGTACCGTCAGCAGCACCAGCCCGTGCTGTTCGCTGAGAGCACGCGCATTCTGATAGGCCTCCAGGGCCCGGTGAAAATCGTTCAAGCTGATCAGGCATACCGCCATGTTGTGAAGAGTCACTGCGATGCCTTCGATGTCTTGATAAGGCAGCAGTTGTTGATAGGCGCGTTCGTAGCAGGCGAGGGCATCCGCGAACCGGTCCTGGCGGTGCAGAATATTCCCGAGATTGTTCTCCAGACGGGCCAGGCGCCGGTTTTCACGTTTCTCGGTGAAGATCTTCCGGGCCAGCTCGGCCGCAGTGTAGGCCTGCTGGTATTCGCCCAGAAGAGCAAGCGGTTGGATGGATGAATTCAACGTCCTTGCCACTTCGTTGTCCCGGCCCAGTTCACGGAACAGGACCAGGCACTGTTCATGCAGATCAACCGCGGAGCGATTTTGGCCCATGAAATACAGCGCATTCGCCTTGGCACGCAGGCTTATCGCCAGAGTCTCTTTATTGTCGATTTCTCGCGCTACCGCCACAGCGGCCTCGGCCAGCCGGAGAGACTGTGGCACGTCCACTCTGAGGTGATCATAAACGGCTCTGGCGAGCTTTTCGGCCACGTCCGCGCGAAGCAGCCGCTGGTGCCGGCGCAGAAATCTTTGTCTTCCAGCCTCGTCTGGAAGAGCCGCGATCTTTTCGAAAAGTTTCTCGGTGCGGGGGTTTTTTACCTCTTTTGATTTCACTTGAAACCCTTCTTCTCCAAAGCCTGCTTCAGTCGTTTCAAACATCGCATCCGAATGAATCCGACAGAACCCGTCTTGAGTCCCAGTCTGGCGGCAATATCCTGATATGGACGGGCCGGCTCTTCGAAGAACAGCATCTGAAGCAACTGATGGCAGCGCGGTGACATCTCCAACAAAGCCTCGCGCAGGATCTGCTCGCGCTCGAGCTGGTGCAGCACATCCTCAGGTAAATCCCCGTCCGTCTGAAGGGACGTCTCCTCGTGTAACTCTACGGCCGCAAACCGCCTGTGATGCCTGTTGTGATGAAAACATCTGTGCGAAGCGACCTTGATCAGCCATGCCGGCAAAGCCCGTGGCTGTTGCAGCCGCGGCAATTCGGAAAGAAGGTCCAGGCAAACCCCCTGAAAAATGTCGCTGGCGTCCTCCGGAGATAACTGATACTTGATGGGGATAGAGAAGATCAGATTCTTGTATTTATCAATCAGCGCCGACCAGGCTTCGTTGCTCCCTTTGAGACACTCACGAACCAGACGTTCATCCGTCCAGGACACCTTTCCTGCCCGAGCAACTTTGATTTCTGGTCCACTGGCAGCCTTTTGACGAATTCTCATGGCACATTCTTGCGAATGAAAAGCTGCTCTGCATTCCAGAGGACGTAATCGTCCAATACCACAGGCCGCAGGTTTCCAACCTTCTCTCTGGCCGCCACCAGGATGTTCGGGCTTGCCAGACAGATCATCGGCTGGTTGTCGGCCATCAGTTGCTGCACTCTGTCATAGATGCGTTTACGCTGCTGATAGTTGGGAGTGATCAGTTGCAACTTCATCAGCCGATCGATCTCGGCCTCCCAGGCGGTCGCCGGATGGCTCTGCCCGACATTCCAAATGTGCGTCCGGCCGCTCGACAGCATCACGTTCATTTCGGAATTCGGATCCGCGTCACCGCTGGCCAGGGAGAGAATGGCGGCCTCGTAGTCGTAGGTACGAAGTGCCCGGTCTATGACGGTGCGAAATTCGAGGCTTACCACATTTACCGTCATTCCGAGCTGCTTTAAGTCGTCCTGAATTATTGTCGCCATCTGTCCGCGCTGCGTGTTTCCCGCGCTGGTCAGGATGGAAAATTCAACTTTTTGGCCGCCTGCGTCGGCAAGAGCTCCGTCCTTCCAGGAAAAGCCGGCGCTCTCCAATAATTTCCGGGCGCGCTCGAGCGAACGCTGGGGCTGTGCGATGGCGCGGTTGACCCAGAGCGTGTTGGCGGGCGTCACGTGAATGGCCAGAGGCGCAGCTCGCCCCTTGTAAACGAGCTGGGTGATTGCCTGGCGATCTATCGCTGCCGACACAGCCTGGCGGAATTCCGTCTGGCGGAACCAGGATTGTTTCCGTGAAATGTCGGTCAGGCCCTTCGACCGTAGATCGTTCAGATTGAAGAACAAGAAATTATATTCAAAGCCCGGTCCCAGATCGAAGAGCTTGTAATCGCCCGGCCGCTGCAAACGCTGCAGCACGGAAAAGTTCTGCGCCCCCACCCGGCTGACGATGTCGACTTCGCCGCTCTGGAAACGCATCACCTGCGCATCCTCGCTTGGACTGGGAACAAATACCACCTCGTCCAGGTAAGGCAGACGATTTCCGTTCTGATCCGACTTCCAGTAGAAAGGGTTGCGCCGCAGCACCAGTTGCTGGCCCGGAACATAGGCATGCAGTTGAAAGGGACCGAGGCCGGCAATTTTGTCGGGTGGCGTGTTAAGGCTCCAGACCTGGCGCAACAGGCCCTGCTGGTAATCCTTTTCCAGTAGATGACGCGGAAGGATGGCAATGCTGTCGAAAATCCTTTCCGCAGCGGCATAAGATCGCGCCAGCTCGAACATCACTGTGTGATCGTCAATCTTTCGGCACTGTATCGGTGTGTTCTCCACCACGAGCAGATCGCGCTGCGGGGCGCCCACTTTTTCATCCAGATAGACTTTGAAGCTGAAGGTCACGTCATCGGCTGTGAATGGAAAACCATCAGAAAACTTGATTCCACGTCGCAGGTTTAATGTATAGCGGCGAAGATCGGGCGAAACGGCCCACGAAGTGGCCAAGGCGGGCTGGGTCTGAAGTGTGGAACGATCAATGTGAACCAGATCCCCCATCAGGCGGTAGATTACCTCACGCGAAGGCAGATCAAGGGCGAGGACCGGATTCAAGGTTTTTGGCTCACCGCGCTGTGAGACGATCAGCCTGCCGCCCTGGTTGCCGGCCGGCGTTTTGCTAACCAGCAGCTCTTCACGCCCGGGGCGAGCCGGTTGAGACCCACCCGACGGGACAGTCGCAACCGCTGCAGCCAGCAGACACAGTGCGAGATTTCTTGCGAGCCAAGCATGACTCATCGCGCCCCCCTTTTTGGCTAGCGCGTTACGCTTGAGTGCGTCAAAGCCGCATTTTTATCGTATTTGCAAGAGTATAGTACCCCCAGATAAGAGGAATCAAGGCAAGCCCGGGAATGAACATCCACCAGTACGATAGCAGTACATGGTACTGCTGAAGAGTCGAGAGCATGTTTCCCCAACTCGCAGTGGGTTCGCTTACTCCCAGTCCCAGGAAAGAGAGTGTCACTTCCGCCAGGATATATTGCGGGATAAGAACAGAGGCTTGCGTGAGCATAACTCCGCGTGTCTGGGGCGCTACGTGACGCCCGACCAGGTAGGCGCCGGAAGCTCCAAGTCCGCGCGCCGCCACAACAAAATCTTTCTCCTTGGCGCTCAGCACCACGCCGCGAATCAGCCGAGCCGGCCGAGCCCAACCAAGAACTCCTATAACAACCACCACCAGCAGGAAAGCTTTCCCGGCTGAAACGTGAAGCGGCATCACCGCCCGCACGGCAAACAGCAGGTAAAGCCACGGAAGCGCCATGAAAACCTCGGCGCACCGCATTACTACTTCATCCAACCATCCCGCCTGCAGTCCGGCCATCATCCCCAGCAGGAAGCCCAGGCCCAGCGAAAGAGCGGTGGCAGCCAAACCGGCCGCGATGGAAATTTGACCGCCGAAAAGCAGCCTTGAAAACTGATCGCGGCCAAAATCGTCGCTGCCGAACAAAAAAATTCGGCCGGGTTCGTCCACTCCGAACAGGTGCCATCGCGTTGGAAATAACCCACCGGCTTTGTAGCCGTGGCCCCTGACCATCCATTTGATCGGGTAGACTTGCGAACGCTCCTCCTCATAAGCTTCCGGATTGTGCGGTTGCGCCCGAACACCATAGACGAAAGGCCGCAGATGAAATCTCTGGTAGCGATCAAAAAAATGAATTCTGGTGGGAGGCGCAAACGCGAGCGTCCGGTTTTGCATGGTCGGATCGTAAGGTGAAAAGAATCCCGCAAAAAGAATCAAACCGTGCCACAGGGCCAGACTCGCCCCTGCAAAGCGAAAGAGCCGTTTTGGATTCATTGCTTTGCCCGAATCCGCGGGTCGCTGGCATACAGCAGCAGGTCCGCAATCAGATTTCCACCGGCGAGAAAGGCAGTCGACAGGAGGACGCAACCGACCACCAGATGAAAATCTCTGGCAAGGATGGCTTCCAACAGCAGGCGACCCAGTCCCGGCCAGCTCATTACGATCTCCACCAGCAGTGAAGAACTCAGCAGCTCGGAAATGGATAAGCCGAACAGCGAAATCACCGGATTCGCCGAGGCCCGGAGCGCGTGCCCCACCAGGAGACGAGAATCGGGCAAACCGCGCGCCCGAGCGGCTAATATGAACGGGGAATCGAGCACGTCGGAAACAGCCCTGCGAACGTGCGGCAGCAGCATTGGCAATGTCACAAGAACCAGGCACAGAACCGGAAGGACCAGATGGGCCATGAGATCTCCGGTTGTGGTCCCCCAGCCGCGAGAGGACAACGCCGTAGAAGAAATACCGCCCACCGGCAACAAACCGCTGCGCAGCGCAAACAAAAGCAGAATCAGCGCTAGCATCAGGTGGGGAATGGCGAGAAGAATCACGTTCGCGCCGCCGAACAGAATATCCTGCCACTTGCCTCGACGGGCAGCGATCCAGGCGCCCGTGGGAATAGCGATCAGCCAGGACAACACCATGGCCGTGACGGTCAAAAGCAGTGTATTGGCGGCTCGATGCCAAAGCAGAGGAGCCGCCGCCATGTTATACGCCACGGAGAATCCCAGATCGCCGTGGGCGACCGATCGAGCCCATTGAGCGTATTTGACTCCTATCGGCTGGTCGAGTGCGTATTTTGCCTTGAGATTAGCGATGGTTTGCTCGGATACCTGAGGATTCAGCCGCAGTTCATCCAGGAAGTTTCCGGGAGCGATCTCAAAGAGTAGGAAGGTCAGAACAGAAACTGCCGCAAGCAGGAATAAGCTGTTTATGATCCGCCGCAGACAGTAGCGGATCATTTTGTGCTCACTGCTGGGGCGTGGTCACTTGCCCGAGAGACTGGACAGCCTGGAAAAGATCGAGTCGGCCCTGTCCTAAGTCTTGAGAAATCCACTTGGCATGGGCAATTGCGCCTGCCGCCTGTGAAGGACTGCAGTCGGGTTGAAGGTCTAAGAGCAGCGCTACAGCTCCGGCGACGAACGGGGCGCTGAACGACGTCCCCCAGGCAGCGGCATACTTGCCGTACGGATAAGTCGTCACTATGCCTTCGCCTGGCGCCGCCACCCATACAAACCCGTAATTGGAGAATAATGACCGTTGATCAAGGTTGTCTGTGGAGGCAACACATATCACATTATTGAGCGCTCCAGGGTAGACAGGCGTGCTGCTTCCATTGTTTCCTGCCGATGCGACCGGGATGACTCCTCTGGCGGCCGCATAATCAAT
Source organism: Acidobacteriota bacterium (assembly GCA_036507075.1). GTDB lineage: Bacteria > Acidobacteriota > UBA6911 > JACQSX01 > JACQSX01 > DASXQR01. The sequence goes on from DASXQR010000221.1 coordinate 41,214, forward strand.
CGCTTCCTGCAGCTCGCTGGAGTAGGTCGAAAAACCGAAGCTCATGTTCAGAATCTTCGCGTTCTTTTGCACGCTCCTGTAGATGGCTCGAAGCACATCGGACATGTAACCCATTCCGCTGGCCTGGAAGGCCTTCATCGGCATAATCATGGCTCTGGGCGCAACCAGATGGATGACCCCTGCCACCATGGTCCCATGGCCGAATGCGGCATACTGCAGGCTATTTAACTCGCCAGCGGCGATCTCGTCGACCAAGGCTGCCGTTGATTGATTGACCCAGGCTGGGTCGAATTCAGACTGATCGTCTACAAGGGCCGCCGTAGACTGGTCCAGATCTCCCCTTTCTGAACCCGTCTCATCCAGATCGCGCGTGAAGTCGTACCCCTTAACTAGAAAATTCATCAACACCGGATGATTGGGGTCTACTCCCGTGTCGATCACCGCGACAATGCCGGACCCTCTTACGTTGAAGGCATTCTGAGTGTCTGAAATCCTTACGATCGCGTTGGCCGGCTGCTCGACATAGCCGCGGCGCACTCTCTGGCCGAAAAAGTCGACGGGCCAGGCGTCGGTCAGGGCTGGAGGAATGGCGTAGGCAGGGGTTGCCAGTGCTATTGCCAGAATATCCAGCTCGGCGTTGGAAACGCCGGGCTGGGCCCGCAAAGTCGCGAGGAACGCATCCGGATCGACCAGGTCTGAAGTAGATACAAGGAAAACCTGGCCAAGGGACTCATCCAGTCCACGCTGTACGTTGCATCCGATCACAGCGCAGATTGTTTGCAGCGGCCCGTTTCCACCCGGCACGCGCGCAATAAATCGTTTCTCGGCGGAAACGAGACTCGACGAGAGGAGCCAAAAAAGAAAGACACTGCAGCTAAGCCTGCGATTCACTGCCTGTAATCTCCTTGCTTGTACGCGGGAAAACGAGTCAGGCCGGAACTTTTGCTCAGCCGCCCCCCACGGACTTGACCTTGCCAATTATCTAAGTATCGAAACTTCCTTCTGTCAATAGCGGACTCAACCGGAATTTCAACGTGGTGAAAACCGTAGCCTTTTACTTTCTAAACGCGGGGGTAAAAACTATGTATTGCAATCAACCAAAACAGCAAAAACTTTCCCCCCAAACTAAAAATAGCGTGAATCGAAGCCGTGTCAAGCCATCACTCCCAAAAAATCAACAATCTTGAATTCTAAGTTCGTGTAATTCGTGGAATTCGTGTAGTTCGTGCTCAGGACTTAAGGGCGGTGAACAGTTTGGTGAGGCTGTCTTTGGCGTCGCCGAAAAGCATCATGCATTTCGGATTGTAGTAAAGATCATTATCCACGCCGGCGAAACCGGGGCGCATGCTGCGCTTGAGGACAATGATCGACTTGGCGCGCTCCACTTCCAATATCGGCATTCCATAAAGGGGACTGCTCTTGTTGTTCTTGGCCGCCGGGTTGGTCACGTCGTTTGCCCCAACCACCAGCGCGATGTCCGCTTCGGCAAAATAGGGGTTGATGTGATCCATTTCGAACAACTGGTCGTAAGGAACGTTTGCCTCGGCAAGAAGGACATTCATGTGGCCCGGCATCCGGCCCGCAACCGGGTGGATGGCGTATTTTACGTCGATGCCGCGCTTCATCAGGATGTTCGCCAGCTCGCTGACACCATGTTGTGCCTGTGCAACGGCCATGCCGTAGCCCGGAACAATGATGACAGATCGGGCGCTGTCGAAAAGCACGCTCGCTTCATCAGGCACGATGCTTCGAACCGTTCCCTTTGCGTCCGACGCAGGTCCTTCGGTCTCTTGTTCGATCTTGCCGAATGCGCCGAACAGAACGTTCATCGCCGAACGGTTCATGGCCCGGCACATGAGCAAAGAAAGAAGGAATCCCGACGTGCCGTCCAGCGATCCGGTAATGATCTGGATTTTGTTCATCAGCACAAACCCCATTGCAGCGTCGGCCAGTCCCGCGTATGAATTCAGCAGAGATATCACTACCGGCATGTCGGCCGCCCCAATGGGAATCACCAGCAGGAATCCAAACAGCAGGGACAACCCGACCATGATGTAGAACACCATGCCGGCCGACGGCACAATGATCAGGTAAATGAGGCTGCCCACAATAATTGCAAGCAAAACGATATTGGAAGCATTCTGCCCGCGGTACGTGATGGGAGCTCCAGGCAGAATTCCCTGGAGTTTTCCGGCTGCCATCAGGCTCCCGGTGAACGTCAGGCCACCGATAACGACCTCAAAACCTATGGCTGTCATCAGCACCCTGCCAAGTTCACCGCCATGTCGGAAATATTCGGAAACTCCAATCAAAGTGGCGGCCAGTGCCCCCAGCGAATGCGAAAGCGCGGTCCGCTGCGGCACGGCTGTCATCGGGATCCACATTCCCATGCTGCCGCCAAGGACCGAACCGATCGCCAAGCCTGAAAAGATCCACCGATACGTGACAATTTCGTGATGAAACAGTGTCCCTGTGACAGCTACGAGCATGCCGAATTCGGCCAGGAACATGCCTTTGCGCGCATACTTAGGTGAACTCAGGCCTTTCAGACCCAGGATGAAAAGAACGGCCGACACAATATAGAAAACGCTCAGCACGCTGGCCGGGTCAAAGCTGGTTGCATAGAGTCTCAGCTCTGCGAACCAATAAACAGCGGCGACAATCAATACGGCAGAAATCGACAGCAGCAATGTGCGAGGACTTAAACTAAGTGCTTTACGCTGCGTCCCCTGAGCAGCCGATACGGGTCCGTCGCTGGGGCGTTTCTTGAACATTTTCAACATGCGGTCGGTAATGAGAAATCCTCCGACCACATTGGTTGACGAGCAGGCCACCGCGATGAATCCGAATGTTGTGCTCAAGGTGCCATGAGCCGAACCGGCAACCACCAGGGAACCGACCAGTGAAATACCGGACATGGCGTTGGTGGCCGACATCAACGGGGTGTGCAGCAGCGGCGGGACTCGTGAAATAACGTGATATCCGAGAAAGCCCGCAAGTATGAAGATATAGAGCCCAATTTCCAACTCGGTGGTCAAGCAGTCCCTCCCGCCGAGAGCGCCGACTTGATTGCTTCGTTGAGGATCTCTCCGCGATGGGTAACAAGCGGGCCCCGAGTCAGCTCATCTTCGAGGTCCAAGTGAACTGAGCCGTCCTGCAGAAGGTGCCCCAGGAAATTGGTGACGGTTTTTGCATACATCTGGCTGGCATGAAACGCCATCGTACTGGGAAGATTGGTAGTTCCTACAATGACGACGCCGTGCTTCACCACCTCGCTTCCCGGTTCGGTAAGCGCGCAGTTTCCCCCCTGTTCGGACGCCAGATCGACAATCACCGAACCCGGCCGCATGTTTTGCACCATCTCTTCGGTGATTAGAACGGGAGCCCGCTTGCCCGGGACGAGCGCCGTCGTTATTACGACGTCCGCAGCCGAGATGCACTTAAGCATCAGTTGCTGCTGCTTTCGGTAGAATTCTTCAGACTGGGCCTTGGCATACCCGGTTTTCTCCTGCGAATCTGTGGTTTCAAGGCTGATGGCCGCAAATTTTGCGCCCAGGCTTTCCACCTGTTCTTTGACCACAGGACGCGTGTCATATGCCTCAACGACGGCGCCCAATCTTTTGGCCGTGCCGATTGCCTGAAGTCCAGCCACCCCGGCGCCGATTACAAACACCCGCGCGGGCGTCATCGTGCCGGCTGCTGTCATCAGGAGAGGGAAGAATTTCGGCAGGCGGCCGGCGGCGATCAGGACGGCCTTATAGCCGGAAACCGTGCTCATGGCGCTCAGAGCGTCCATTGGCTGCGCGCGCGTGATGCGCGGCATCAGTTCCATTGAAAAGGCCGTGACGTGTCGCGCCGCCAAGGCTTTGATTTCGGCTGTGCTGGTGTAAGGTTGAAGAAAACTCACCAGCAGCACGCCTTCACGTATCTTTCCGATTTCACCCTCTGTCGGCGGAAGGACTTTTATCAGGATGTCGGCCTTGTCGAAAACCTCAGGCTCCAGACGCGCGCCCTTTTCGGCGTAGCTTGAGTCCAAGAATCCGGCCGCCTCACCCGCACCGTGCTGCACAAGTACTTCCAGACCCGTCTTTGTAAGTGTGGGAACAAGGTCCGGAACCAGCGCCACGCGCCTTTCGCCGGAGACTGTCTCTTTAGGAACGCCGATGATCATTCCGTGTCCTCTGCGCAACCTGTGGGCGATTTCTTATTTTCTAGCAAGATTCTTTAACTAATGACCAATGACTAATGACCGATGACGCGTTTGGTTGCGGCTCTGCCGGGCTGTGCCTCTGTGGTGAAAAGTTCTTACCCGCGCCCAGAGATTCTACGCCACGTTTTTATAACAGCAAATGTCTGATCGAGTCCAACCTTGTGTCCTTCGTGCCTTTGTGGTTAATTGTTAAACACAAAATCTTCACCACAAAGGCACAAAGGCCACAAAGCCCTCGCTTCCGGTCCGTCATGAAAAAGCTGCGAGTCGTCATACTCAAGCCAAGCAAGTATGGCCCCAATGGTCACGTTGAAAGATTTCGTTGGGGCTTTATGCCCAACAGCACCGTTCCATACTTGAGAAGCATGACACCGCGCGTGGTGGAAGGACATACGGTCGAGACCTTTGCGATCGACGAGTATGTGCAGAGCGATCTCGATTATCTGAAGCTGCTTCACACCAAGGATCCCACGCTGCTGGCAATCGTGGGGGTTCAGTCGCATCAGCTCCACCGCAGCCTTGACCTGGCCGCCTACGCGCGCCGCCACGGCATTCGGAACTGCATCATCGGCGGACCGCACTGCATGACCTGCGACACGGCGCCTCTGCAAAATCGCGGAGTGAGCTTTTCACTGGCGGAGGCGGAAATGGTATGGCCCGCGATTTTGAGCGATGCGGCCAACGATCGACTGCAGCCCGTCTATGGAGAGGGTCAACGCTGGCAGCAGCAGCTCGACTCGCCGGTGCTGACGCCTCCCTCCGGCAGGGACTTGCGGCGGTACATTGTGCCCATGCTGGGGGTTTATCCGGCGCGCGGCTGCCCGTTCAATTGCAACTTCTGTTCGGTAATAAAGATCGCCGGACGGAAGATTCGCAGCCAGCCGCTGGAAATAACTCTGGCGAGTTTAAGGGCGGCCCGGGCCGCCGGGATTCGCCTGATCATGTTCGTATCAGACAATTTCAACAAGTACCAGGAGGCAGCGGAGCTGCTTCAGGCCATGATCGACGAGCGCATCCGGATTCCATTTTTCGTCCAGTGCGACACGCAGATTGCGCATCAGCCGGAATTGGTCGACCTGCTCGCGCGGGCAGGGTGTTTCCAGATCTTTCTCGGGGTTGAATCGTTCAATCGCAAGACTTTGCGGGACGCAAAGAAGTACCAGAATCATCCCGAGGATTACACGATGATCGTCGCGCTGTGCCGCAGCCGGGGAATCGGCATTCACTTCTCGAACATCATCGGGTTTCCGGATGATACCGGGGAAAGCGTGCTTGAACACCTGCACGCGGTCCAGGCCATGGCTCCAGACGTGGCCTCTTTCTATATCCTCACGCCCATCCCCGGAACAGAACAGTACGACGACTTCCTGGCGGCGGATTTAATTACAGAGACGAACCTCGATCGATATGACGGAAGTTGTCCTACCTGGCGGCACCCGCATCTGCGGCCCGAGGAATTGCGGAAGTTGCTGTTCTACTGTTACCGGAAGTTTTACTCCACATCCCACGTGATTAGAAGGAGCCTGGAGCGCTTTTACAGGAAAGCTGATCCTTTCGAGCTGCTTATTACCTCCGGTTGCTCTTTCTTCTCACGCCTCTCTGCGTTCAAGCAGGTGCATCCGATGTCGGGCGGAATCGCGCGCCTGCACCTGGACGGCGTCCTCGATTACATTGACCTGCGCCGGGAACTCTTCGGCTTTACCCACGCTCCCTTGCCTAAGAGCCTGCGGCTCAGCCCGGCCGATGAATCGCTGAACCGCCTCGCCAAACTGTGAGCCTGTCCAAGTCTGCGATCCGCGATCCCCGCTAGAATCCGCGGCCGACCTTCAATCCCCGATCCCCGCGAAAATCCGCGGCCGACCTTCAATCCGCGATCCCCGCGAAAATCCGCGGCTGACCTTCAATCCGTGATCTCCGCGAAAATCCGCGGCCCAATTCAGATCAGCGGAGCCTCATGCGCATGCAGGAACCACCGGTCCAGCAGCACACTTCGCGAAAATGAGCGTGACTTCAGCAGCATCCTTCCCAGCGAGCAGATCATGCCAGGAGGAAACAGTCCCGTAATCGTCGCCAGCCCACCCTCCTTTACCTGCCCGAAGCGGCGCACCAGAGCCCGGCGGTAGCTTTCCAGATTATCGGCAGTATATCTGCCGTTTGCATTCAGCAACGCATCGGCTGCCATCAGCCCGGACTCAATCGCAGGACGAATTCCTTCTCCGCTGAGCGGATAGGCCAGGCCCGCCGCATCGCCCGTCAGAAGGACGCCGTCATCAATCAGCCGGCGCGGTGTGACTCCGTAGAGCAGGTAGGCATGGCCTTTAAGCTTGCGGACGCGCTCGGCCGGAATTCTTCTTTCAGTGGTGAGAAACTCGCAGAAACGCTCCACCTGCGAATTAAGGCCGTCGTTGCCCATGCGGCCCAAACCGATGTTGAGAAAATTGCCCTTTCGAAAACACCAGCCATAACCTTTAAGATCCGAACAAAAATACAGTTCGGGGATTTCGCCTGATACAGCGCACCCGGCCCGGAGGTTTTCGTCGATTTCAAATTCAACTTCCTGGGCGGCCACAACTCTTTCCCGCTTCAAAACGGCTCCCAGAAATCTTGCCACCGGACAGAAATGCCCACCGGCGCCGACTACTACGGAGGCAGTAAACTCTTCATTTACTACCCATTCATGTCCGGAACGCCGCATTTGCCTGAAGGGCGTGCTCTGCTGAAGTTTTGCGCCGCACCGGCGGAGCAGATAGTAATCGAACTCGCACCGCCTGACGCCGTAGCTAACCGGGCGGCAGTACCTGGTAACTGTCTGGATGCCGCCCATTACGCCGGTGAGGAAGCCGGTAATGGGCTGCAGGACATTTCGGGCTGCGTAATCCTCGGTCTGGATCTGCAATTCTTCAAGCACTGCAGGCGTGATCCAGCCTCCGCACACCTTATTGCGTGGAAATGTATGCTGGTCGAGAACCAATACTTTCAATCCGGCCTTCGACAGCTTCCAGGCGCAGGAAGATCCGGCTGGGCCTCCGCCTGCGATCAAGACATCACATTTCTGCATGTACGGAAGGGTTGGGCAGAGCAGCACCTGCAGGCTGCAGGTCGTTACTCGCGTACAGATACGCCCGCGTCCATGGAATCTGATTGTTAGCGGCGCGGGTGAAGGTAACCTGGAAAAGTTGGAGATAACCGGAGAGAAACGAAGCCACTGAGCTGGCAAGGTAGAGCCGCCAGGCACGAACAAAACTCCGGCCAAACATCTGTTGTACGATATCAGCCGAATTCTCAAATCGATCCAGCCAATGTTGCAGAGTTTTAGCGTAATGCAGGCGCAGATTTTCGAGATCTAAAACCGACAGATCCTGACTCTCAAATATCTTCATTGCCTGCCGGATACTGGGAGGGTAAGCACCCGGGAAAATTCGCCGCAGTATCCATGGATTCAGTGCCATCTGGCGGTTGCGTCCGATAAAATGCAGCAGGCCGCGTCCCTGATCCGTCAAGCTGCGATCGATTACACTGGCCAGCTGGGCATAATTTCCCAATCCGACATGCTCGAGCATTCCAATCGAAACAAAGACATCGAAGCGGCCTGATATGTTTCGATAGTCGTCCTCGATAAACTCAACTCTGCCTTGCAATCCTTCTTCACGCGCCCTCTGGCGGGCGTAAAGAATTTGCTCGCGGGAGATGTTGAAAGCCTTCACCGTCGCCCCGTAATGCCGGGCCATGTGGAGCGCCAGCGCTCCCCATCCGCAGCCTGCGTCGACCACGCTCTCTCCCGGCTGCAACCGGACCTTGCGGCAGACCAAATCCATCTTTTCAACCTGCGCCTTCTCCAGATCGTCTTCGGGCGAAGGAAAGTAGGCGCATGTATAGACCAGGTTTGAGTCAAGCCACAGTTTGTAGAAGCTGTTGCCGATATCGTAATGTCTGTGAATGTTTCGCCGGGAACGTTCGGTGGTGTTTTTGCGGCGCCCGAACATCGAGCCGCCGGCGGCACCGTAGCGCAAGAATCTGTTCCACCAGCGCAACGTCGACTCTTGTCTCGAAGCACGCGGAAAGCGCGGCAGGTTCTGGTAGACGGTTTCGATCAACTGAACGAGATCACCCTGCACTTCTATTCGTCCCGTCTCATATCCCTCTCCAAAATAAAGTTCGGGATGCCAAAGGAACTTGAGCATAATGGCGCGGTCCCGGAAAACAATCCCGGCAACGGTGCGGTTGCCCGGGCGCGCGATTTGCTCGCCATTCCATAAAGTAAAATGGATTGGAGGATTGCCCACCCTTCTGAGCACCTCCGATAGGAGCCGCCTTTCAACAGCCGAAATTCCGCTCATGCCGCCATCCCTCTCGGTTGTCTGCAAGTTTAGATGATTCAGCTTTCGGTCATCGGTCATTGGTCATTGGTCATCGGTCATTGGTCATCGGTCATCGGCTATTGCCGCGGGTGGATAGCTGCATTTTAGCTTCGTCCCGCCCCTATGGCCAAGAACCATTAACCTCTGTTTAGAACTTCTTCACCACAAAGACACAAAGGACACAAACCTGGAAGCTCACAACTTTGCGTCCTTCGTGTAACAAGTTGGCAACTTCTTGTTTTTTTAGCAAGATTCTTTAACTAATGACCAATGACTAATGACCGATGACGTGTTTGGTTGCTCCCCTGCCGCGCTGTGTCTTTGTGGTGAGTTATTTCCGCCCCAGCAACCGGATTCGCGCCGTGAACACCCGGCTCTGAATGCCGCCAAACGTCATGAATTCCGGAGAATCGATGTTATTGTTCACCACGGCTGGATTTTCATGGCCGGTTACATTGTTGAAACCGGCGCGCAGCGCCCATTGATGACCCGACAACCTGAAACGACGCTCCACGTGCAGATTGAGGATGAAGTAGTCAGGAAGGCGGTGAGTGTTGACCGCGCCGACAAGCCTCTGCTCTTCGTTGACCAGGCTGTACGGATAACCGCTGCGCCATTCCAGCAGATAGGCAAAGTCATATCCGTGGCGCAGCGGCAACCAGCCCCAGGACAGGAGGCGGTTGGGGGCATCCCAGGGAAGCGGTCCGCCTCCCTGCTGCGCGAAAATCGGATTGTCCAGATTGAAGTCGATCGCCGCGTTTGAGCGGGCCGACGAACGTGTGTAAGATGCCATCAGCCCGTACGTTTCCATATTCTTCTTGAGTGTGAATTCGAGCGAGTTGAATCGGTCCCGCTGAAAATTGCGCAATGTGTACAGCGCCTTTGCCGTTGACTCCTCGTCGGCTCTAACAAACGTAAACGCACTGCCGCGCTTCTGAATGAACTCCACGCGCGCGTAAACGGACGCGGGGAGCATCCGCTCCAGAGCAAGGCTCCAATTGTGAAAGCGAGGAGCTCTCAACTGGCTTTCATTCACCTCGAAAGATGTCTCCAACGGCCTGCCTGGCGTCTGGCTGCCGGCGGGATAAAAAAGGTCGATGCGGCGGCCCTCCAGCGGACGGGTAATGAAGGACAGGTTTGTCGCGTCGTGGAAAATGCCGATACCTGCTGAAAGTTTTGTGTTGCCACCCGGAAGCGTGCAGGTCGAAGCGAGCCGGGGAGAAACCGACGCCTGCCTTATGATCTGGTCCCAGTCGGATCGAATCCCCAGTTCCACGAGCAGCCATTCTGTCGGAGACCACCGGTCCTGCGCATAGCCGCTGAACTCGGAGTTATTCCTCCTTATCCCGGCCGTTCCGACAAATTCGATCCGCCTTGAAAGCGTGCCATTCTGCCGGTAAATGAAAATGGGGCGGTGCTCGGAGAACCGGTGAAACCGGATCTTGTCCGCGTCGATGCCCGTTTTAAATTCGTGCTTGCCGAGCCACTGATGGGGCTGAAAGATCAAATCGGCGATCCACTGGAAGCGGCGAACATCTCCCTGCTCGCTTTTAAAGAAATTGCCGCTGTTTCCCTTGGGCCGAATCACGTAAGGGAGATTTCCCCGGGGACTCAAATCGTCATCGAACGTGTTGAATGCAAAGCCTATGCCCAGGATTACGCCCGAAAAGAGAATCTGGTCTTTCACTGTGAACAGGTATGCGGATCGATCCACGGTGCGGGTGGTTTCAACAGGATTGAACCGCGACAGGCCAAAGTGCGCCGAACGGAACCGGTTGACGAGCACGCTGGTGGTAAGAATATTCGACGCAGTCAGATTGGCCTGCACCTTGGTCAAATTACTGAATCTCCAGGTGCGGCTTGCGTCGGCGCCCGGCGGCAGTTCCTTAAACGCGTTCAGGTGTGTTTCGCCGTCCGTTGCATTAAAGAACCAGGCTCTTGCTTTCCGCAGCGGGCCGGACAAAGTTATGCGGGGTGTCCAGTCATCAATCTTCAGACCTCGATGGCTTTGAACGGATGGAACAAAATTGGTGGCGGAAAAGCGGAAATGGTCGTCGCCCATTCCGGTGGTCAAACTCACCGCTCCTCCTGATCCTTTGCCGTACTCGGCCGAGTAACGACTCCCCTGCACCTCAATCTGCCTGAGCGCGTCGACGCTCACCCGCATTTCGAGCGCACCGGTTGCGGGATGAGTGATGTTGAAACCGTCGAGCTGGTCGAATATCTGGTGAGTGGCCGCGCCGTTGATATGAATCTGGCCGTTCGGATCGCGCAGCACCCCGGGGATGGTCGGCAGCACATTCCGGAAATCGCGCGTGGTGGGATATGGCAGGTTAACGATTTCGCGCGTGGTCAGGGATTCAGCGGAGGCCGTTTTCGCCGGATCGACCGTCGGCGGCGAATAGACTACTTCTGTATGTTCTGAGAATTCCTGAAAATGATTCAGCGTGATGGCCACCTGGTCGGACTGAGCCACGGAAATGTCGCTGCGTGATACCGCATAGAAGCCCTCCTTTTCCACGCGGATGTCGTAGTCGCCCGATCGAAGCTGGAGGAACTCATAACGTCCGGCGTGGTCTGTTTCTCCTCTGAATACGGCGCGCGTATCTTTTTGAGAGAGAAATATCTGCGCTGCCGCAACGGCCACACCGTTTTCATCGGTCACAATTACGGCGAATCTGACGCTTTCGCTTCGGTCCGCCGGCCTCGCCGCCGGGCGCGCATCCTGCCCGCCTGGGCTTCCCTGTTCGCTCTGTTCCTGTGGCGGCACGGCATTCAGCCGCGTATTGGTCGCGCAGAAAATCATCAAGAGACAGGGAAGCGCCAGTGTCATCAGTGCGACAGTTTGTTGGGAAAAGTTAACCACCAGGATGTGATCATTGTAAACGATTTTCACCCGCGTCAGAGCCGCGGGCGTCAGTTGAATGCGGAGAGACGGCCTGAGGGCCGTCTCAGGGAATTAAATCTTACGTTTTGTGAGTAGAGAGGACGCTCAGGCCCTTTCTCCGCGATATAAGTACCCGCCCGAGACGGCCCTCAGGCCGTCTCTCCGCGATATGAGCGTCAGACCTGGGACTGCTACCTGTTTTCACGCATGATCAGTTTTTCGGGACTGCCTGAACCGGCGCGCTTACCTGTAGTTTCCCCCAGAGGATCTTCAGTGTTACGTCCTTTATATCGGACTCTTTAGCAGAGAGCGTGACAGTGAGCTTATCGGCCGCTGTCTCTGCCTGCGAGGAGGTGACGGGAATCCTGAATTCGATTGGCGCGCGGTTGATCTCGAAAGCATCCAGGCCGGTTTTTCGGATTTTGGAAGGATCGATGAAAGCCAGACTCCACACCGCCCCGTCATCGGAGCGGTGCAGGCCGAGATACCAGGCCCCTGCAGGGATATCGCGGCCTCCGATCTTCAGTGGAATAGCGGTATCCAGAACCGTCCAAAAGTCCTTGCCCAGCCGCCAGACTTTTCCCCTGGTCATTTCCTCAAATTTCGCTTTGTTTTCGTACTCCTTTTTCCAGGTGGGACGGCCATAGTCGATGGCGAACTGGCCGGCGGCGGCATTTTTGGTCCTGTTCCAGTAAAGGATGCGGGCTGAGGCGCGTTCGTCGGGACCGCCGCCTTCGGCGATGATCGAATCCTTTTGCTGTTGGGCTCGAAGGGTTAACGAAAACAGCGCAAGCAATAAGAGGGACAAAAATCTGGATCTCATTGAAACCTCCTCAATTGAATGGGTTCTGAACCGGAATCCTTCATGCGCTCCCGGTCGCGGCGGCAATCTTCAGACGAAATTGTATTCGTACCAAGGCCTGACTTACAAATCCCGGCTGGCTGGCGGCTGTTGCTACAATACTAGTGGAGTGTGACATTATGGAAGAACCTGAAAACACGTTGATGCATGCGAATTGCGGCGGCAATGTGCGACGAGATGCGGAAAGCGACCACTACGTGTGCGACCAGTGCCATGCCGAAGCAGAGGGGGTTGTCAGTTCTGCCGAGAAAGTCCAGGGAAGACCGGAAGAGGTTATTCTCTGCAATCCGCATGATGCCGCCTTTTGACGGCAAGCCCGGGGATATTGCCTTAAGCGGGCCAAAGACGGACTCGTTGTATTCACCGCAGAGCCGCAAAGAACGCCGAGTTTCCGCAGAGATTCCATTGCCGACCTCTGCGAAGCTTGGCGTCCTCGGCGACTCTGCGTTGAAAGTGATGTTCCGAATTACTACCGAGGGGGCTGCGGAGAAGTGTCTGCCCCCCTGGCTTACTGCTTGACGAAGACCTGGTCGGTAACGCCGGTGTTGACCTTTATCTCCGTTATGGTGACTTCGGCAAAGGGTTGGCCATTGCGCTTGGCCGTGCGCTTAAAGGGAAGGCGAACGCCGGAGACTTCACGGTAGTCCGAATAGTTCTCCTCTGCGTCCGCGGGAGCCCCGCCCGCCTTCGAAAGACGCGATTCGCGCAGCACCATTCCGGTATCGGCATCCAGATAGACCTTGATCGCGTGCTCGTTGGGGGTCTTCACCAATACCACATTGGCGCGGCGGCCATCGACATCGGCCTGTTCGAGAAATTGTGCCTGATAGCCGGGGGCGTCCAGATGGGTAAGCAGAAAGACGATGTCGGCCGCGATGGCATTCTGGAACTCAACGGCGTCGTCACTTGAAAGTTCCCTGGTGCCCTGCGGCGTCTTTGCCCAGGCGACTTGTCCATCGTAAACCTGCAACACTTCACCGAAGGGCAAGGCGAGCTTATTTAGGATCTTGTTCGGGTACTTGATCGTAGTCTCATTCTTAATCGCGAATTCGCCCTGCGGAGTAATCAGCTTGGCATCGGCTTTCAAAACGATGTCCTTTACCGCATCCAACGCCTCGCCTCCCGTCGCCTTCCGAGCAGCCTGAAGGAGCGCTTTGCCTTTGGCCGCCGACTCTGCCGTAGCCGCCGCCACGGGCGCCGCCTTGGGCTCCGGAATGGCGATATCTACCTTTGCCACTTCGCCCAGGCCGAGGCTGCCAAGCGGCGCGTCAAAATCTTTATCTCTCCCGGCCACCAGAAAGGCAAACTTTTCCGGGCGTAAGTGCTCCTTTGCAACGCGCAACAGATCGGCCTGCGTCACCTTTTCAACTCGCTGCTTGTATTGCAGCAGAAAATCCTTCGGATAGCCGAAGTATTCATAGCGCAGAAGACGGCCGATCACTTTGCCGGTGGTGTCAAAGTTGAAAATGAAAGAGTTCAAGATCGAATCTTTCGCGCGCATCAGCTCTTCATCGCTCACCTGTTCTTTTGAAAGCTTGTCGATTTCAGCGAGCAGGGTCTTGATGAACTTGACGGTCGACTCCGACTTTGTCTGGCCCCCCATAAAGAAGTAGCCGGGCGCGTCGAAGCCCGCATTCCAGTTGGCAAAGACCGAATATGCCAGGCCTTGTTTGTCCCGGATGTTGACGAAAAACCGCTCTCCCAGCACACGGTTAAGTGTGAGCAGCAGGAAATAATCGGGATCGCTCTGCTTGCCCCCCAGGTGGCCGACGGCGACGTTGGATTGGTTGACATTCTCTTTGCTGATAAAGAAGACGCGGCCGCCCGGCTGGTAGTTCACCTGTGGCAGCGGCGGCACGTCGAGCCGCGTCCGCTGCCACTTGCCGAAATACGATTCGAGCTTCGCCCTCATCTCGTCGATCGTAAAATCGCCCCACACTCCGGCGATCACATTGTTGGGATGGTAGTAACGCTTGTGGAACGCTATCAGGTCCTCGCGTGTAATGTTGTCGATCGTCCGGTACTCTTCGTTGCGGGCATATGGGCTGGTGGGACCGTAGACCAGCTTCTGAAATTCGCGATCCGTGATCTCTTGTATGTCGTCGTTGCGCCGGGCGATGGCGTCGCGGTGCTGGATCTTCTCCAGCTCGATCTTGTCCTCGCGGAATGCCGGATTCATCAGCACATCGGCCAGAATCCTCAAGCCCGTATCGAGGTCCTCTTTGAGCACCGACATCGAAGTGGAGCCTGATGTGTTGTCGGCAGAAGTCTCGACGGCCGCAGCGATCCGTTCCAACTCGTCATCAAGCTGATCGCCTGTCTTGCTTGTTGTGCCGCCGGTGCGCATCACGCTTGCGGCGATCGAAGCGAGACCCCCTTTATCAGCAGGATCCCAGCGGCCTCCGGTACGGACTAATGCCGACATATTGATAACGGGAAGCTCGTGGTCCTCGAGCATGTAGACGACCATCCCGTTGGAAAGTTCCACTCGCACCGGTTCGGGAACTTTCCAGTCCCGCAGCCGCGGGTATTTGAGTTGCTTCGGGTCCGCAGGCGGCTGCGCGGCGCGCCCTGTCGCAGGCCCCTGCGCGGTCTTCTGGGCCAGCGCTTCAGAAATACTCAGAAGCATCAGTACCAGGAGGATGATTTTTATTGAAATCGATTTCTTCATCGCTTCTCCTCGTTCTGTTCTGCGCTCTTCTGAACCGGTTCTAGAACGCCCACAACCCGGTTGTTGCGCGTGAAATACTGGCGTGCCACACGCTGGATGTCAGCGGCCGTCACCGCATTGATTTTGTCAAGCTGGGTGAAGAGTTGGCGCCAGTTGCCGAGCTTCCCTTCGGCGTTCACCAGTTGGAATGCCAGTCCGGAGTTCGAGTTGAGCTGCCGGATCAGTCCCGCTTTTGCGCGCGTTTTAACCGCGCGCAGCGTCGGATCGTCGATCGGTTCGTTCTTGAGCCTTTCTATCTCGGCATCGATCGCCTGCTCTACCTCTGCGTTGGTATGTCCGGGGGCGGTGATTCCGAAAAGCAGGAACATATTTGGGTACTTTTCGCCCGGAAAGTTGTTGAAACCGCCGGCAAAGGACACGATCTTTTTGTCGCGTACCAGGCCGCGATAGAGGCGACTGGTGCGCCCCTGGCTGAGAATGTCCTGCATTACGTCGAATACAACATCATCTTTGTCGGAGGCTGCGGGTTTGTGATAGGCCGCCACGTAGATCGGCTGCGACTGCTCGTAAATGGTGACGCGGCGTTCGCCCACCTGGGGCGGCTCGACCGTGTGGATTGGGTCGGGCTTGGGCACCTTCGGCAGGCGTCCAAAATAAGTTTCGGCCAGCCGGATTACTTCCTTTGGATCGACATCGCCGACGATCGCGATCACCATGTTGCTGGCAACGTAATGCTTGCGGAGAAAATCTTCAGCCTCGGTGCGCGACAGTGTTTGCAGATCGCTCATGTGGCCTATGGTGGGTTCCTTGTAAGCATGCGCTTTGAAGCCTATCGACAGCACCTCTTCGATCAGCTTGCCGATCGGCTGGCTTTCCGTGCGCATCCGTCTCTCTTCCATCACCACGTCGCGTTCTTTGTAGAAATCGCGCAGCACGGGACGCAGAAAGCGCTCAGACTCAAGGAGCATCCAAAGTTCCAGTTTGTTCGACGGAAGGCTGTAAAAGTACTGTGTGGAATCGGCCTGCGTGAAAGCGTTCAGCCCCTGACCGCCGGCCTGGCTTATGGTCTTCCCGAACCTGTCGCTGTCGACATATTTGCTTGCTTCCTCCTGGGCCGACTTGAAAGCCGCTTCCAGCTCTTTTAACTTATTCGGGTCGGCTTTGTCGCCCTTGAGTCTCTCGGCCCGGTATTTCTCATAGGTTGAATCGAGCCTTTCCAGCGCCGCTTTTTCTTTTGCGTAATCCTTCGAGCCGATCACCGGTGTACCTTTGAAGGCCATATGTTCGAACATATGTGCCATGCCTGTGATACCGCGAGTCTCATTGACGCTGCCGGTATCGACATAGGTTTGGAACGAGACTGTAGGAACCTCGTGGCGCTCCAGAATGATCAATTTCAGTCCGTTCTTCAACGTATGCTCGGTCACCCGATCCTGGATTTTTTTGAAGCCCTCCTGAGCGAGCGCCGGCAGCGCGCACGCCAGCCACAGCGCGACGCAAACCACCGCTGATCGATGATTCTTGGGCATAAATTCTCCTTCGTATAAGCTGGGTTTCTACAGACCGAACACTGTGGACTAAATTCTTATGTTTGGCAAGTGACCGCTTTGCCGCGGACCACTGGCACAGGATGGCAACTTCTTTTATTTTTGCAAAGTTTTTCAAAGCCGTCCAAGTCCACGAGCACGTGCACGTCAAGGTCCACGATTACGTTTACGAACCCGCTCGGTTCGTCACAGACTGAGCAGAACTGAGGGGCTGTCTGTACGTTGTCGTGTTCGTGGACCTGAGACCTGGTCGTTGACGTGCACGTGCTCGTGAACGTGGACGGCTTTTTGGTTGCGCCTGCGGCCGGGCTGTGCCTTTGTGGTGAAGTCTTTCTGATAGAGAATACGGTATGAAGATTCGATCCCTCAGCCTGTGCCTGCTGTTCATTTGCGCGGCATTATTCGGTCAGACCGGCCCGCCCGAATACGACATTCTGATCCGCAACGGCCGCATTCTGGATGGCGCCGGAAATCCCTGGTTCCGCGGCGACGTCGGGATCCGGGCAGGGATCATCGAGGCGGTCGGCCTGTTGGACCGCGCCGCAGCACGCCGCACCATCGATGCCGCCGGCCATGTTGTCGCCCCGGGTTTCATTGACATTCACACCCACGCGCGGCGCGCCATCCTGGAGGTGCCCACCGCTGAAAACTATATGCGGCAGGGAGTGACAACCTTGATCGAGGGCAACGATGGCAGTTCACCCCTGCCCTTGAAGCCCTTCCTTGACAGGCTTCGCGAAAAGGAAATCTCGCTCAACTTCGGCCTGTTCGTGGGGCAGGGTACGGTTCGCGAACGCGTCATGGGGTCTGTCAATCGCGCTGCGACGGCCGAAGAGCTGCAAAAGATGAAAGATCTGGTTCGCGCGGCCATGGAAGATGGGGCTTTGGGCCTGAGCACGGGCTTGTTTTACGTCCCGGGGAATTTCACGCCGACGGAAGAGGTTGTCGAGCTGGCGCGAGTGGCTGGATGCCTGGGTGGTATTTATATCTCGCACATGCGCGATGAAACGGCAGGAGTGTTGGAGAGCGTTGCCGAGACGATTGCCATCGGGGAACGCGGTGGGCTGCCGGCTCAGATCACGCATCACAAAATCATCGGCCCCAAGAACTGGGGCCGCAGCGTGGAGACACTGCGGCTGATTGAAAACGCCCGCGCGCGCGGAGTCGACGTCACCCTCGATCAGTATCCTTATACTGCCTCCAGCACGGGCATCGCGTCTCTGCTGCCTCAATGGGCGCAGGAGGGCGGTCGCGATCAGATCCTGAAGAGACTTTCCGACCCGGCAACGCGCGCGCGAATCAAAGCCGTCGTCGAGGAAAACATACGTGACAACCGGGGCGGAGGAAACCCGGAAAACATCGTCATCTCTCGATGCGAATGGGACACCAGCCTGGAGGGAAAGAGCCTGGCGCGAATTACACGGGAGCGCGGCCGCGCCCCAAGTATTCCCAATGCGGCGGAAACGGCAATGGATATCGTTACGCACGGTTCTGCCCAGGGGGTATTCCATGCCATAGATGAACGCGATGTGGAACGGATCTTGAAGTACCCGATGACCATGGTCGCTTCCGACGGCGAGGTGACAGTTCCCAGGCGCGGCGCCCCGCATCCGAGAAGTTATGGAACGTTTACCCGGGTGCTTGGCGTGTACGTGAGAGAGAAACATACGCTGGCCCTGGAAGATGCAATTCGAAAAATGTCCTCGCTTCCTGCGCAGCGGATCGGTCTCAATGGTCGTGGCCTGCTGCGGCCGCGTATGAGAGCCGACATTGTCATCTTTGATCCCGAACGAGTGCGCGATCGCGCTACTTTTGCCAGCCCGCATCAGTACGCCGACGGCTTCACCTACGTACTGGTCAATGGCGCACTGGTGCTCGACGACGGCAAAGTCACGGCTGCGCGGCCAGGGCAGATTCTGCTCGGGCCGGCGGCGCGCCGATAGAATGCGGAATGTTGAATGCGGAATGCGGAATGTTGAATGCGGAATGGGGAATGGGGAATGGGGAATGGGGAATGGGGAATGCGGAATGTTGAATGCGGAATGCGGAATGGGGAATGGGGAATGGGGAATGCGGAATGCGGGATGCTGAATATGGGAATGCCATATATATCCAAAGTTTCCTAACTGAGATCAAAATCAATCCCAATTCCGCATTCCGAAATCCGCATTTAAAACAGATTTCACTATCGTCCTCTATATCAATCCCCGATTCCGCATTCCGAAATCCGCATTTAAAACATCCCACACTGTATCTCGTGTTAAATTGACAAGGATCATGAGGCGGCGTAACTGCGTATACTGGTCATCCGTTGGCATACCACTCGGGTTGTGCTTCATTACCTTTTTCTGGGGCGCTCAGGAAGCAACTGTCGTTTCTGCTCAGTCGAATCAGTCCGAAAAAACGGCACCGAGTCTTCCCACAAAATCAGTGACACTACCGCCTCCGCTGGCACTGCGGCGTCCTTCGCTTCCGGATGGCAACGGCACGCAGTTCGCAAATCCTGTGGATGCCCTTGTCGCGGCCTGCTTTTCAGCGCGCGGGAACTCGTTGCCACAGGTTGTGCCGGATGCCGTCTTTGCGCGCCGGGCTTACCTGGATCTATGGGGCCTGCTTCCCGCCCCCGAACAACTGGAAGAATTTCTCAGCGATCCGCGGGCCGATAAGCGGGACCGCCTGATTGAACAGTTACTGTCTCATCAGAAAAACTACGGCGAGCACTGGATTACTTTTTGGAACGACCTGTTGCGCAATGACGAAGGCGTCGTCTATCACGGGACCCGTGAATCGATTTCCACCTGGCTTCTCAAAGCTCTGGAGTCCAATCTGTCCTACGGCCGGTTCGTGTCGGCCCTGCTCAATCCCATTCATAAGGACGACCCGAAGGGCTTTCTGGTCGGCGTAAACTGGCGCGGCCTGGTCAATGCCAGCCAAACCCCCGCCATGCAGGCGGCGCAAAACAGCGCTCAGGTCTTTCTCGGCGTGAACCTGAAGTGCGCCTCCTGCCATGACAGTTTCATCGATGGTTGGAAACTCAAGGACAGTTATGGGATGGCCGGCCTGTTTTCCGAAGATCCGCTCGAGCTGGTCCGCTGCGATGTAAAACTGGGCCTGCGGGCGGAGCCGAAATTTCTATTTCCCGAGTTGGGTCCAATCAGCGCCGCTACGCCGGCCGAGCGCCGGGCCGAGGCCGCCCGTTTATTTACCACCCCTGAAAATGGTCGCTTCGCGCGCACGCTGGTGAACCGGATTTGGAAGAAGCTCCTTGGCAGAGGCATGGTGGAGCCGGTGGACATCATGGATGGTTCTGCCTGGGACCCCGATCTGCTGGACTGGCTGGCGTCGGATTTTGTCGATCACGGCTACGACATCAAGTTTCTCTTGCGCCGGATTATGACCTCGCAGGCGTATCAGCTTCCGGCCGTTCTTCCAGCTTCCGACAGGGAGACGAGCTACGTTTTCAAAGGCCCGCTTTTGCGGCGCTTAACGGCAGAACAGTTTCTCGATGCCGTGTCGTCTGTGACCGGCGAATGGCGGACCCTGCGGCCAAAGAAAGCGGAACCGGGAGCTTACAGCCGTGATTGGAGATTGAAATCCACCGCATTGACACGCGCGCTCGGAAGGCCGATCCGGGATCAGGTGTTCACCGATCGCAACACCCGGGCGACCACGTTGCAGGCGCTCGAGTTGATCAACGGTGACGAGCTGGCCTACCTGCTCCACAGAGGCGCCCTTAGGTTGCTCAATGAATTGAAGCCGCCGCCCGCGAATCTTTTCGACAGTGGGCTGATGACTTCCGGCAAAGCATCGGTGGATATTGACATTTCAGGTCTGAAGCAATTGTGGCTCCTGATTGAAGATGTCGATTCCTACGATCGCGAGCGCGTGACTGCCGGGTGGGCGGAGGCTGAGTTGACGGGTCCGGACGGACGAACCCGGCTGGTCGACCTGAAGACAGATTCCCAGGTTCGGAAACAATCGATGCGGATGGTAGTAAAACGCCCGATTGAGACCCGGGAAGACGAAACGAAATACGAGACGACCTATCACGATTATCCCGAAGCTTTGACGGCTCCGGTTCCATCGACGGTCGTCTATGACATCGCGGGAAAAGGCTACACGCGTTTCCGCGCCGTGGCTGGCGTCGATGAAAGCAGCATGCGCGACGATATAGGTCCCAGGATCCGTTTTTTTGTCTTTTCCGAACGGCCCGATATGCGACAGCTCATCCGGGTCGCAGGCGATCTTCCCGTCGCGATGAAGGCAGGGAAATTTACGGAGCGCGGTCTTGTCGCCTATCTCTATCGTGCCATGCTGGGACGCGAGCCTTCTGCCGGCGAACGCGCCATCGCGCGCGATTTTCTCAAGGCGGGGAGCGCGCCGGGCAAAATTTCTCCTGAGGGCCTGGAGGATTTGTTGTGGTCTTTGTTCTTGTCACCTGAGTTTCAGTTTATTCGCTGAGACTATGGATGAAGCTGTAGCGACGCGGCATGCCGCGTCATGGACTTTCTACATTTTGGTGGTGGAGAGACGGCCTGAGGCCGCTCTGCTCACTCTCGGAGACGGCCCTCAGGCCGTCTCTCCGCTCCCAAAAATGTAGAAACTTCAGGGCGCGATTTATCGCGCCCCACAGAGACGCGATCTATGTGATGCCATGAACTATGAAAACCACTTCGGCGCCGGATTAACCCGGCGCGATTTTCTACGCAGTTCGGCAGCCGCCGCTCTGGCCGCGCTTGCGGCGGGAGAAGCACGCCAGTTGTCGGGTCAGGGGAGAACGAAGATTGAGCCCCGGGCAGATACTCTGATCCTTCTCTGGATGGCCGGCGGAATGGCGCAGACGGAAACATTCGATCCCAAGCGTTACACTCCCTTCCAGACAGGCATGGAATCGAAGCGAGTGCTGAGCACATTCCCACGCATCGACACGGCCGTCGAGGACATCAAGATTTCGCAGGGTCTTGAGAGCATGGCGCGCGTAATGGATCGAGCTACCGTTGTCCGAAGCCACCGCGTAGGGGACCTTGGATTCATTTTGCATTCCCGTCACCAATACCACTGGCATACAGGCTACGCGCCGCCGCAGACGGTGGCCGCTCCCCATATGGGAGCCGTGATTGCCCGCACGCTGGGGGCGAAGAATCCTGATGTCCCCGCTTTCATCGATATCGGGCAGAACATGGAGATTGGCGCCGAGAGCGATTCGCTGAAGGCTTTTCACACAGCCGGGTTCCTGGGCTCAGAGTACGGCCCTTTCATGATTGCAGACCCGCGCGATGCGGTTGCCGCCGTTCGCCCGCCCGAACATGTCGGTCCTCGACGCTTTCAGCGCCGCTACGGTCAGTTCCGCAAGCTGGTCGAAAACAGCCCCGTCTTGAAACTGGGCAGCGACTATCAGCAGGAGTCCCTGCTGCGTTCTCTGGAAAACGCTTATCGCCTGCTGAATTCTCCCGCGGCAAAAGCTTTTGATCTTTCTCTGGAGCCGAGGAAAACTTACGACGCTTACAACACGGGAAGATTCGGGCTGGGTTGCCTGCTCGCGCGGCGTCTGGCCGAAGCCGGCGCTCGCTTCATCGAAGTGACCTCCGAGTATGTTCCCTTCCGCTACTGGGACACGCACGAGAACGGCCATGAGAGAACAATCACGCTGAAGAAAATGATTGACGCGCCGGTTGCCCGGCTGATCCTGGATCTGGAAGAAAGGGGCCTGCTGGATCGCACCCTCGTTGTCCTGGCCAGTGAATTTGGCAGAGACATGATGATCGAGGGCAAACCGGACAACACCGTCAAGGAGCAGATCAGGCAGCCGGAAATCATGACCGAGCCGAAGCACTACGGAATGCATCGCCATTTCACCGAGGCCTGCAGCGTGGTGATTTTCGGCGGAGGCTTCAAGAGAGGATTGTTGTACGGCAGAACCGACGATGAGCGACCCTGCAGAGTGGTCGAAAAGCCGGTAAGTATTGAAGACCTTCATGCCACCCTCTATCACGCCCTGGGTATCCCGCCCGACCTGGCGTACGAGGTGGAAAAACGCCCCTTCTTTGTCACCAAAGACGGCACTGGCAAACCGATCCGGGAGCTTTTAGCGTGACGAAAGTTTGAAAGAAATCACAAATGGCTAGACATCCGAGCCGCGCGCGTAAGCCCGGATTATTCACAAACTGGACAACGAACTGCAACCCCAAGCATGCCTGCAAGAGCGTGGTGTTTATATCTGCCGTCTGCCGATTGGTCATAGTGCTTTCACCGCAGAGTCGCCGAGATCGCTGAGGTCTTGCAGAGTTGCAGTCCAGCCTCTGCGAAATCTCAGCGTACTCTGCGCCTCTGCGGTGAATGCAATTGTGACCGGCTTGCAGAAATGTACTGGAGCGATCCGCCTACTTCTCGGTTTATGAAGACATCCGAGCCGCGCGCCCTGTTGCATTACGGGAGGCGGCAAAGGAGCATGGTGATGTCGTCGGCCTGGGGCTGGCTTTGGGTAAAGTGCTTCAATGCGGAATAGATATAGTCGATGCCCTGCTGCAGCGAGCCGCGGACGGCGGGTGTCACCGCTTCGATCAGGCGCGCCTCGCCGAATTCTTCCTCGTCCGGATTGACCGCTTCGGTCACCCCATCTGAATAAAGCAGCAGGCTGTCTCCTTTGTGCAGCGGCTGCTGATACTCTTCATAATTCCGGACGGGAACATTCAGTCCCAGCGGCAGACCTCCGCCCCGCATCATCTCGACCTGTCCGTCATGCCGTATCAGCAGCGGATAATTGTGGCCCGCGTTGCAGTAGGTGAGGTTGCGCGAAACCGTGTCCACGCGGGCGATCACCATGGTGCAAAAGCGCCCCTCCAGGACGTTGTCGCGGAGGAATGTATTGAGATTCTTCATGATTTCGTTGGGGCTGTATTGACGCTGCAGGAGGTGCCGGTAGCTGGCCTTTACCAGCGAGTTGACCAGGGCCGCCGGGACCCCCTTGCCGCTCACATCCCCGCACGCCACCATGAAACTGCCGTCATCGATCTGCTGCAGGTCGAAGAAATCTCCGCCTACCGCGTAACACGGATGCGAAAAAGAGACGACTTCAAAATTGGGGCTCGAGAGCGAAATCGAAGGCAGCAGCCGTTCCTGAATCTGGCGCGCAATGTCGAGCTCTTTCTCTATGCGTGACGACTCCACCAGCGCCTCGTGCAGCCGGGCACGCTCGATGGCAACCGCTGCCTGGGAGGAGAGTTCGATCAGGAAGATCGAATCCTCATCGCTGTAGCCGGTGGGATGATTCAGTACCTGCATCACACCGATAATCTCCTCGCTCTCATTTCGAATGGGAACGGTCAGTAGATTGCGTGTGCGGATTCCGGTTTTTTTATCGATTTCGCGGTTAAAGCGCAGGTCGGCGTAGGCGTCGTTCAGCAAAACCGGGTCGCCCGTCGCAGCCACGTGACCGGCGATTCCCTTGCCAAGCGGCAGCTTGATGGAAGTCATGCGGGGCTTTTGCGATTCTTCCTTTGCCGCCGCCAAGGCGAACGACGAAAGCTCCGTTTTCTCTTGGTTGATCAGGTAAACGGTACCCCGTTCGCTGCTGAGAAGATCGAGGGCAGTCGCGAGAAAATTTGTCAGGATTACTTCCAGGTCCAGCGAAGTGTTTAGCAATCGCGACGCGTTGACCAGCGCCGTGAGCCTGTCGACGCGCAGTCTGTCAAGGGGAACGGAACTCTTCGAACCGGCAGCCTTCATCACGTTCCCAGTAATTTTAGAACACGAATTACACGAATTGCACGAATTACACGAACTGCGCGAATCGTTTGAATGGCTTCGTGAAATTCGTGTAATTCGTGTTAATTCGTCTTCGAAATTCGTGCTCAACGCGGGCGTCGGAAAATCTGAATCTCCTTCTCCAGTTTGCCGCTATTGAGCTCGGTGGCGCGCCGCAGCGCCTGGTCTGCCTCCAGGTTTTTGCCGCAGCCCTTCAGCGCCCTGCCGAGAAGATAAAAAATTCCGGCCTCTTCAGGGTTGAGTGCCGCCGATTGCTGCAGCAGTTCCGCGGCCTTTGAAGGCTTATTTTGTTGAAGACTGGCCTTTCCAAGATAGTAAAGAACGCCCCATGAGTCGGGTTGCAGTTCGCGCGCCTTCTCGAGAAACGTAACGCCTTCAGACGATTGTCTTTGCTCGACCAGCAGGGCACCCAAAAGGTAGTACGCTTCGGCATCGGCCCGGTCCTGGGATAAGGCGAACCGGAATTCCTCTTCCGCTTCCTGGTTTCGGCGCAATCCGGCGAATACTTTTCCCAGCTCCAAATGAACCCTGGGATAGTCAGGTTGCAATTCGAGAGTTTTCCGAAAGTGCTCAACAGCTTCCGTCGCGTGGCCCCCATCGGCATAGGCTTTACCCATGAGAAAGCCGGCCTGCGCCGGGGATGACGCCGTGCGTAACATCTGCGTCAGGATCTGCTCGGCCTTTTCGGGCTCCTGCTTTTTCAGATACGCAATCCCAAGCAGGTAAAGCACGCCGCTTTCCCTCGGCCGCTCTTGATCGGCGGATTCGAGCGCCTTGATGGCGGCGTCAATGTTGCCATTTTGCAGGTGGCACGCGGCCAGCAACTGAGCCACACTCGCATCACGAGGTTTGAGGGCGTAAAGACGCTCAAAGGACGGGATCGCCCGGGAGTACATCTCTTGTTTCATGTAAGCCAGCCCGAGATTTAGCAGCAGGCCCGGATCTGAAGGGCTGATCCGCAGCGCTCTGGTGTACACTTCGACAGCCTTGCCATAGCGGCCGCGGCGCGAGTAAACGACGCCCAGATTCCCCAGCGCCGCCATGTTGTCGGGAGAAATCTCCAGCACTTTCTGGAATCCCGATTCGGCGGCGGCGTAGTTGCCCTGGGCGAGAGCGGAGACAGCCTGCCGGAAGATTTCTTCTGTGCTCTGGGTCAGGAGAATGAGGAAGAGAAGAGGTGCCATAGAGAAGTCTAAACCCCAAAGACGGCTGTAGGCTGCAACCAAAAAGCCGTCTACGTTCACGAGCACGTCAACGACCACGTCTCAGGTCCACGAACACGACAACATAGAGGCAGCCCCTCAGTTCTGCCCAGTCTGTGTCGAATTGAGCGAAGTGGTAAACGTAATCGTAGACGTTGACGTGCACGTGCTCGTGAACATAGACGGCTTTGAAAAATCTTTTCTTCGCAAGAAAACTCTACAGTTACCCTTACAAAGGACACGAAGAGTCCTTTGTGTCCTTTGTGTCTTTGTGGTTAATAAAAACCTAAAACATTATCTTAAACGCGAACTGGATGTTTCTCGGATCCCTGGCTGCGCTGTTGGCCTGGCCGGTCGTGCCGCGGGTAGCTTCGGTGACCTGCTGTCCCGGCTGCACGTTGCCGCTCAGGCCCGTGTTGATGCCGAACCACTGCGGGTGATTAAAGAGATTGAACGTCTCAAACCGGAACTGTGTTTTCACCCGCTCGTTGATCCTTGTGTTCTTAAACAGCGACACGTTCCAGTTGTGAATGCCCGGTGCGCGCAGGAAGCCTCTGCCTGTGTTGCCCAGACTTCCATCAGCCGGGCGGCCAAAGGCCAGCGGATTGAAGTACTCCGTGCGGGTTTTATGCTTCGGATAGATTGGGCCGCCTCGATAGTCGGCCCGTACTCCTCCTCCGAGGGTGCCCGGATTTCCCGAAGAGGTCACCGTCAACGGCAGGCCTGACTGAAATCGCGTGATACCGGTCAACTCCCATCCATCCAGCAGTGTTCTTCCGGCGCCGTTATTCAACCATCGGCTCCCCGCCTTGGGAAGGTGATACACATAATCGATGTTCAGGATGTGAGTGCGATCGAAACCGGCCGGTCCCCACTCCCGCCGCCGATCCAGAAAATAGCCGATCGTAGTGCCGTCGCTGTCCACCTCGTCTAGTGTTTTCGACCAGGTGTAATTGCCATTGAATGTAAAGTTCCGGGAAAAGCGGCGGCTCATCCGCGCCTGCAGGGCGTGGTAACTGCTGTTGCCTCCAAATTCCGTGATCAGAATATCCGTATAACCTTTGTAAGGCCGCACTGCGTTGGCGACGCTGTTGTTCTGCGCCAGGATATTGCCCGGTCCGATGGTGCTTCCGACAGGCAAATGGTTGATATTTCGGCCGTATTGCAGGTGACGACCCACGTTGCCGACGTAAGCGACATCGATGGCTGTTTTCCCGGGAAGCTCCTGCTGCACGCCAAGACTCCAACTGTAGATGGTAGGAATCTCGCCCTCCTTGTTAATGGCTCTGAGTGATACAGGAAAACGCGTGCCACTGCTCACCAACTCGGGAGAGAGCGTGTCCAGTGATCCGGCGAACAGAATGGGCGTGTAGGCGAGGGGCGGATTCCCCAGCCCGTCGAAGCTGTTGACGTTTTGCCGAATGCGTTCAAAGAAGGTTCCAAACCCGCCGCGAATCGATGTCTTGTTGTTGCCGAAAGGAGCGTAGGCGAATCCGAATCGAGGCGACACCTGGTTCATCTTGTGCTCCACGCCGCCGAGGGGGAGGCCCTTACCTTCTTCCACCATGCCGTTGAACGGGTCGCCGGAGCCGGGAATAATGCTTCCCTGAGTGAATCCGCGTGTTGTCTGGATTTTGACGGCCTTGGACGGATCGTATCGGTCCGGGTCGAAATAGCTCATCAGGTATTTGCCGCGCGTGTATGTCGGACCCAGGTAGACATAGCGCGCGCCGTATTCGAGCATCAGCCTGCGGTTAATCTTCCAACTGTCCTGGGCGTAAAATTCCGTTCCGAAAAACCGGAAAGCGCCATAAAAAACGCCATTGGCCTGAGAGTAGCTGGTGTAATTACCTAGAAGCAGATTGGCGAGACCGTTGTTGGAATCATTCCCGTTATCGCGGTTTGAGCTGAAGTCAAAGTTTCCCGCGTCATTCCAGGCGGGTTGCTGCCCGTTGTCGTTCATGTTGAAAAACACACCGGCCTTGAACGTGTGCGCGCGCACCGTCTTTGTGAGGTTGTCAGTCCAGGCGAATGTCTTGCCCTCACTGAGCCAGTCGGAAGCAAAACCGCTGAAGTTGCAGCTTCCCAGCGCGCAATTGAAGCGCGGAAACTTCTTTCGAACGTTGGAATTCGGAAAGATTTCCTTGAATGTGAAGCCGAGCTTGTCCCGATCATACGTGGCGGGATCTGTGCCGGCTTTTACGTCTACCAGTTGCGTCAGGTGGTTGTAAGCGAAAATAAATTCGTTGTTCAAGGTGGGAGAAACAATGTTGACCAGGTTCCATGACCAACTCGCGCCCGGTTTTTCCCGGAACATGGGGTAAACAGGGTAGGGAGTGGAGGTAAAGATCCCGAGGCCGCGTGTCTCATTTTGCGAATCGTCTATCCACCGGAAGAAGAAGTTGGTATCGGGGCTGACATGCCAGTCGATCCGAGCCACTTTCTGATTCTTGTCAAGCGTGTGACTGTCGCCGATCGGCACTCGCAGCAGTTCGGGATTGAGGCCCGGAGGTTGAGTCCCCTTGGAGCGATCAATGGCGGTGAGAACTTTTAGAAATCCCGCCGCGTTTCGGTTCCAGAGAGTCTGGGGAACGATATTATCCGGGAAGGGAACTCCTCCGGTAATGTTGCCGTTAGCGTCGCGTGTGATCGTGCCCGGCTGGAATACCGTGCCGACGCGGAAGCTGGTGCCTGCAATGTTGCCGGTGCGGAGCAGCCGCCTGAAATCACCGTTTAGCAGATCGGGATGCGGGATATCCACAAAAGAGGGGCCGTTCGGCTCCACTCCCCGGGTTCCTTCGTAGCTGAAAAAGAAGAACAGCCTCTTGTTTTCCCGGTTAGAGAAATGCGGCACAAGAAGGGGGCCCCCCAGATTGGCGCCAAACTGATTAAGTCGCAGCTTCAGTCGTGTTTGATCGAAGGGCCGGCGGGCATCCAGAGCCTCGTTGCGAAAGAACTCATATATCGACCCGTGAAAACTACTGCCGCCGCTCTTTGTGTTTGCGGAGATGAGGATACCGGGATTCCGGCCGTACTCGGCATTGAACGTGCTGTGCTGAAGCTTGAACTCGCCCACAGCGTCCAGGTTGATCTGCGTGTACTGGCCGTCGTTGGCTCCCACGTCCGTGTTGATTGCGCCGTCAAGGTAGACGTTGTTCATGCTTCCGCGCGTGCCGTTGACATTGAAATTGTCCGTGGAGTTGAAGGTGAGCTGGAAATCGAATTGACCGGATGAAGAAACCCCGGGCAGCGTTTTTATCAATGAAGAAAACTCGCGCCCGTTCAGACTCAGCTCGGTGATCTGATCTGAAGTCACCACAAAGGATTTTTGTGCCGTGGAAGTTTCTACCAGTGGCACCTCGGTTTCCACCACTTTGACGGTTTCTGAAAACTCACCGATCTGGAGCTGCAGCAAACCGAGGTTCATCTTCTGGTTGAGGTCAAGGACCAGTCCTTTTCGCTCGAGGATCTTGAACCCTGTCAGCTCCACTCGCACCGTGTATTTTCCGGGCTGCAGCGGAAGAAGTTGAAACGAGCCGTCGTCTCCCGAAAGAGTTTCGCGCGACACCAGGCTTTTCTCTTCGTCGCGCGCTTCCACCTTTGCGCCCGGTATTACCGCTCCCTGGCTGTCAACAACCGTGCCGTGGATTTCGCCGCTCTGTGCCCGTACTACCGAGCCCAGCGCGCAAACACACATTAGAAAAAGAAGAACACATAGTTTTAGGTTTTTGGTCATGGTGCTCCCTCCCGGTCTGGGATTTCTGGCCACAAAGCAATAGAGCGGATGAATTCAGCTTGAAATGATGCTTATGCCGGATTTAACCACAGAATTGGGTTTCGTGGTAGAAAACTGTGAGGAATAGCCGGCACGCGAAGCACAGAGCCACGTCCCGCAAGGGCGTGGTAGGGACCCGGTGAGTCGGCTCGACGTCTGCGCATCATGCCTTTCATCGCCCCTGGCGGTTCCCTGATCGGGCGCGGCCGATGCCATACGGGTTAGAGGGCCGATTTCGGGTGCAACCCGCACACATTACATGGTTCCCACCACGCCCTTGCGGGACGTGGCTCTGTGCTTCGCGTGCCGGCCGGTCGTCCGCAGGATGCTGACACCGTTACTCGTCTCGCAGCACTCGCATCGGATCGACCAGAGTGGCACGCCTGGCCGGCAGATAGCTTGCGAGCAGGGCCACTATCGTCAGCGTGCCTGCAACCAGCGCAAAGGTTGCCGGATCCTTGGTTCCTACGTTGAACAGAAGCGTCGCCATCAGCTTTGTCAGGGCGTAGGATCCGATCAGGCCGGCGGCCACGCCGGCAAGCGTGAGGCTGAAGCTCTGGGCGAGCACCAGTTTGAGCACCTGATATCTCTTCGCGCCCAGCGCCATGCGGATCCCGATTTCGTGCGCCCGCTGGCTGACGGAATACGACATCACGCCGTAAATTCCCACCGCCGCCAGCAGCAATGCGCACCCGGCAAAGATCGCCAGCAAGACCATCAACAGCCGGCGCCGCGCCAGCGAGTCGGAAAGGATCTGCTCCATGGTGCGCACTCGATAGAGCGGCTGGTCGCGATCTATTGCCGATACCTGCGCGCGAACCGCATTGGTGAGACTGCCCGGATCCAGCGAGGAGTGGATCGCCAGGCTCAGCGCCGAAGTGGGTGTTTGCGCGTGCGGCCAATAAAGTTGAACGCGGGAAGGCGTCTCCAGAGTTCTGTAACGGACGTGCTTTACCACACCCACAATCTTCATCCAGGGGTTGGTCGATTGCGCCCCGCCTCGCTTCAGGCGCCGGCCGATGGGATTTTCATCGGGCCAGAAGGTCCGAGACATGGTTTCGTCGATGATCGCCACAGGTTCGGAAGTCTCGTTGTCGCGGTCGTCAAAGTAACGTCCTTTGAGCAGGGCAACTCCCAGGGCCCGAAAAGCGTCGGGAGTAACGGCGCGCCAGTCGGCTTCGGGCGAAGCCTTGTCCCCGCTGACGGCGCGGCTGTCCACTGTGGTTGTACCGGAGCCTCCCGCGCCGGTGACAGGAAGCGCGGCGATTCCGCCCGCGGCTTCCACGCCGGGCAGCCTGGAAACGCGGTTCATCAACTCGCGGAAAAACGCCCGCCTCAACTCCGGTTGGGCATATTTCGGCTGCGGGAGAGAAATCCGCATCGTCAAAACGCCTTCCGGACGGAACCCACCATCCACGTCCTGCAATCTGAGGAAGCTTTTGATCAAAAGTCCGGCGCCGACCAACAGTACCAGGGACAGCGCGATTTCCGCCGCGATCAGAAGGCGCCGCAAGCGCAGCGACGCAGGTCCGCTGCTCATCGCTCGAGTGCTCTCCTTGAGCGAATCATGGAGCTGCAGCCGCGAAGACTGAAGCGCCGGCACGATGCCGAACAACACTCCCGTCAGCAGGGATATCAAAATGGTGAATGCGAGAACAGATCCATCCAGCGTCGCTCCCGCGATGCGGGGATAGGTTGCTTCACTCAAATGAATCAGCACACGCAACCCCCAGTGCGCCAGCAACAGGCCGGCGATGCCGCCCAGCAGGGAAAGCAACAGGCTTTCGGTGAGTAACTGGCGCACCAGGCGCGCGCGCCCTGCTCCCAAGGCTCCGCGCACCGCGATTTCGCGATCTCGCGCCGCTCCCCGCGCGAGCAGAAGGTTGGCGACATTGGCGCAGGCGATCATCAGCACGAATCCGACAGCGCCCATCAAAATCCACAACGCGGCGCGGATGTCTCCCACGACTTCGTCCAGCAGGGGGACCAGGAGCAGTTCATAATCAAATCGCCGGTAAGGGTAATCCTTGTTCTGCTCGATGATTCGGCGGGTAACAGTCGCCATGTCGGCCCGGGCCTGCTGCAGCGACAGTTCCGGTTTGATCCGGGCCAGCACTTCCAGCCCGTGCGAGCCGCGATTTCCGGGACCCAGCGCATCGGGAGAGAAGGCCAGCGGCGCCCACATCTCGGCTTCTCCCGGGAATTGGAAATCGGGTGGTAATACTCCCGCGATGCTGAAAGTGCGACCGTTGACATTAATGGTCTTCGCGGAAACATTTCGGTCTCCGCCGAAACGGCGGTTCCACAGGCCGTGGGTCAACACTACGACATTGTCCCGTCCGGGCTCGTCTTCGCCGGGAAGAAAAGTGCGCCCCACATGCGCCTGCACTCCGAGCAGCGAAAAGAAGCCGGCCGAAACCTGGGCACCCTCGATGCGTTCCGGAGTCCCGTCTGCATTGATGTTAAAACTGGCGCCGGAAATTGCCGCGACATGAGTGAAGCTTTTGTTGAGCTGCTGAAGCTCCCGGAATTCGGGCGCCGAAAACCAGTTCTGGTCATTCGGTAATCCGATCCCGGTAAAGCGACCCCAGACTTTGACCAGATGATCGGCATCCTTGTAGGGAAGAGGCTGCAAAAGCACCGCATTTACCACGCTGAAAATGGCAGTATTGGCGGCGATCCCCAGCGCAAGGGCCAACATGGCAACCAGCGTGAAAGCCGGATTCTTGAGCAGCACTCGAGCGCCAAAGCGAAGATCCTGCAAAAGAGCATCGAGAAGGTTTGCCATGGCTTGTCCTTATTCGTATTAGTACTGCCAGAGCCAGGAAAAGGTTCCCTAAAGCGACAATTGCATTCACACCTTCGCAGAGTACGCAGAGATTTCGCAGAGGCTGGACTGCAACTCTGCGAGACCTCGGCGATCTCGGCGACTCGCGTTGAAAGCACTATCACGAATTGGCAGTCGGCAAATGCTCTTGGCTTACTTGCCTGCTGTTTTTCTAATGCCGTGGTAGGGCACGTTGAAGTCAATTTTTCCGGCCCACTTCCCGGGTACGCGGCGGCCCAGGGCCCACTGGATAACGTTCATGACGAGCCGCTGAAAGCTTTCGACTCTGAAATCTTCCGGGTGTCCCAGCGTGGTCATAAAAACTTTTCCGCCCGCTTTGTTCGTCCAAGTCCACGCAACCGGATTGTCGATCGCGTCTTTTCTCTCGGGATTTATGGAGTGGCCCATCAGCAGCACGCGTGCTTCCTGCGGAGGGTAGGGAAGAACATGATAAAGCCAGGACCGCACCTGAAAGTTCTTCTCCACTCCCTTGAGAATCGCATCGGTGGCTGCTGCAGGAGCTGTCGACACATCCGTACTGGATGTATGTCCGTAGTGGTAATGTCCTTTCCCCCATCCCGGCGGCGCACCCAGGTATTCCGCAGCGAAGCCGTTCCATTTTTCGAGCACGTGTCCTTTGGGGTAGTTGAAAGCGTGTGTTGTGGTACGAAACGCAACCACTGGCCGGCCGGAGTCGAGATATTTGCGGATATGGTCCAGTTGCTCTTCAGGAAGCTGTCGCCATCGCAGGAAGAACACGGCCAGGTCGGCGGTGTCTAACGCCTCCAAACCGGGAATATTGGTTTCGGCGTTTTCATCGGGATAGGACTTCAGCACGGTGGCTTGTATACGGTAGCGTCGTTCCAGCTCCGAGGACAGGATTGGGAAAGTTGATTCCGAGCCGTACTCGTGATCGCCGGAAACAAAAACCACCTTGGGTTTCGAGTCCTTTCCGGTCGCAGGAATCAGGGCCGAGCAGGCGAGCACACCTGCTGCGGATACGACCAGTAGCCTTTTGGAAATAAACATTGCGAGAAGCATACTGCGAGCCCGAATAAAAATCACGAACTTCACCACAGAGGCTTAGCGCGGCGAAGCCGCAACCAAAAGTCAAGGAGAGACGGCCTGCGGGCCGTCTCTCTGCGGTGTTCTGCCAAGCAGAGACGGCCCTCAGGCCGTCTCTCCGCTCCCGAATAATTTACGCAGGCCGCGAAAATTCTCATAGTTAGTAGTACAGAGGACACAGAGTTTTGTCCGTAGTCCGTTGTCAGTGGTCAGTTATGTTGTGAACCGTTCCTGACAACGCACAACTGACAGCGGGCCCCGGATCACGGACCACACACAAAACCCTGTGCTCCCTGTGTCTCTGTGGTGAAGTCCTTTTAGCGAGGAACTCTGCTAGAATGCTGATCCCGGAGCATCACAGATTATGCAAATTCCCATGCGCAGATTGCGTATCATTCGACAGCTTTGGATTGGCGTGCTTATTTGCGCCACCGCAGGCCGGATTCAACACCTGGCAGGACAGGACAAAATGACATTTCCGACGCTTGGAAAATTAGTTCAGGAAGACCCGCGTTTCTATGAGCTGATTGCTTCCGAAGCAAAGATTGAAGTCCTTGCATCGGGCTTTGAATGGTCGGAAGGGCCGGTGTGGATCAAGGACGGCGGTTACCTGCTTTTCTCCGACATTCCGCGAAATTCGATCATGAAGTGGCAGGAAGGCAAGGGTCTGTCGCTGTTCATGAAGCCTTCCGGCTATACCGGCGTTGTCGACTATGGCAGAGAACCCGGGAGCAACGGACTGACCGTCGACCCGCAGGGGCGGCTCACCTTGTGCGAGCATGGAGACCGGCGTATTTCGAGGCTGGAGCGTGACGGCGGAAAGCGGACGCTGGTAGACAACTATCAGGGAAAACGTCTCAACAGCCCCAATGATCTGATTTACAAATCCAACGGCGATCTTTATTTCACCGACCCGCCTTACGGCCTTCCCCAGCAGGCGGACGATCCAAGGCGCGAGCTGCAGGTGTTTGGTGTTTATCGATTCTCTGTCGATGGCAAACTGACGCTGCTTACGTCGGAAATGACCCGCCCTAACGGGCTTGCTTTTTCACCCGACGAAAAAACTCTTTACGTCGCCCAGTCAGACCCAAAGAAGGCAATCTGGATGGCCTTTCCCGTCAAGTCAGACGGAACGCTGGACAAGGGCCGCCTGTTCTCCGACGTAACCTCAATGGTGGATCAATATCCGGGGCTGCCCGACGGAATGAAAGTGGATCGCGGGGGAAATTTGTTTGCTACCGGTCCTGGTGGCGTCCATGTTTTTGCGCCCGACGGCAAAAGGGTCGGCCGCATCGATACGGGCCAGAAGACGGCCAATTGCGCATGGGGAGAAGACGGCAGCGTTCTTTACATTACGGCCGATAAATATCTCTGCCGCGTCAAAACAAAAACCCGCGGCGCCGGCTGGTAGAAGGGGTTAATCGCCGCCGGACAGGGACCGGTAAAAAAAATTCACCACAAAGACACAAAGAGGCCTTTAGCTTCCAGTGGTCAGCCCTCGTCATCTTGTTGAACATTCCACTATTTGCCCGAGAGCTGACTACTGGAAGCTAAAGGATTCTTTGTGTCTTTGTGGTGAATTTTTTTTACCGGCCCGGTACCGATAACAAGCGGGCGATTCGAAGCACCAGGAAATCAAGGTCCACAGGCTTTGAAATCAGATCCTGAAAACCGGCGGCCAGAACAGTTCGCCTTTGTGGACCTGAGAAGCCAGTGATGGCCAGCGCCGGAACCTCCCTTACTTCCTTCTCAGGATGGCTCCTGATCTGGCGGATAAGATCGTATCCGTCCTGGTCGGGCATGGCGAGGTCGGAAATTACGATATCGGGCGTATCCTGCTCGATCGCTGTCAGGGCTTTGGCGGCACTGGCAGCCTCCCTGACCTTGGCTCCCTCAATTTCCAGCGCGCAGGAGAAAACCTGCAGCGAACTGAAATCATCGTCAACGACAAGGACCTTTATTCCTGCAAGCGGAAGTGAAGCGGAGTGATCCTGCAGGTCGGAACAGTCAAACGATGCTTGCGCAGGATTGAGTTTGGTAGAGTTTTCGTCTTTCTCCGGAGAATTTGCCATTTACTTCTTGTATTTTGCGCGCCATGAGACGTGCGATAATCTTTCACTCCTAGGAGAATTGTAGTCCTGTTCTCCAGCCTGTCAATTCAGGTACGTATAGGTCTTTAAAATAAGGATTAATTGAGGAGGTTGAGCACGGGGTTGAGCACGAATTGCACGAATTACACGAATCTTCTTATTTTTAATTTCGTGAAATTCGTAAAATTCGTGAAATTCGTGCTCAACACTCAACCCAGCTGCGCGGCGCGGGCCTGGATTTTGCGCACGCCTTCGATGATCTGGTCCATGTCTTCGCGCGGCCCAAGCAGCATGGTCTGCGTAAACCAGACCGCCTCGTCGCACAGGCGGTCATTTGCCGGGCACTGGTTTCGTTCACCGTAGCGGGCAAGCTCCTGAGCGGGATAAATGGCGCGAAACCCCCGAGAATTGAGTGTCTGAGTCAGGAAGGGCTCCTTGTTCAAGGGCGTATATCCCCCCGAACAGGGAACTCCTTCGGCGCGCATGGCCTCGAGAAAGCGGGCGCGTGAAATCCCGGAAAAGTGGCTCTTGTCGTACCGGAACATATAAAGGTGGTAGGCGTTGCGAGTGCATCCGTCATACATGCGAGCCGGCCGGATGCCCGGAATCTCGCCGAGCCTGCGCGTCAGATACTGGGCGTTCTGCTCGCGAATGCGCGATTGTTCCTCCACCCGCGAGAGCTGTTCGAGCAGCAGCGCCGCCTGAAACTCGGTAATGCGCAGGTTGAATCCGGGGCCGTCGTAGGAAAATCCGGATCGAGTTGACTTGAATCCGCGGCCGTTATTGTGAAAGCTCTCGCAGAACTCAATCAGATCGTCGCGCTGCGTAATGATGGCGCCGCCTTCACCGGAATTCAGATTCTTACTTGCCTGAAAGCTAAAACAACCCAGATCACCGAGCGTGCTGACTTTCTGGCGCTTCCATTCGGCAAGGTGAGCCTGGCAGGCATCCTCAATCACGGGCAGGCTGTATTTGCGGGCCACAGTAAGAATTTTGTCCATGTCGGCGGCGGACCCGCCCAAATGGACCGGCAGAATGCAGCGAGTGCGCGGGGTGATAGCCGCTTCAATCTTGTCGGCATCGATCTGAAAAGTTTCCCGATCCGTGTCCACAAAAATGGGAAGAGCATGGCAGGCAAGCACCACGTTGATAGTGGCGACGAAAGTATAAGGCGGCACCACAACTTCATCTCCCGGGCCGATGCCGAGCGCCTTCAGAGAAATATAAAGAGCGCTTGTGCCATTGGCCACCGCCAGGCAGTGTTTGGCTCCCAGAGTCCTGGCCCAGGTTTCGTCAAAGAGCTTGCCGTAGTTGCCGTTGCCGCGGCCCCATTTCTTTTTGCGCAGAACTTCCATCCAGGTGGTCTCGTCATTGCTCTGAATCACGGGCCAGGAGGGAAAGGCCTTCGAGCGCACCGGCTTTCCGCCCAGGATGGCGAGCGTATTGTCGGGGGCTTTGAGCGGTCTGCTGAACCCCAGGGCGGCCATGCCGGTCGAGGCGCCGGTCAAAAAATGTCGTCGTGTCAGAGTCATGATTCTCCTTTCAGGGCCCAATTGCACCCATAGAGCCGCGACCCGAGGGGAGCGGCGCGGCTCCGCTCTTGCAACAGATTGCTACCTTTAGTTCATCCGGTCAATCATTTGGTGTATTCGTCCGATAATGGTCTCTTCGATGGAAGGAGCGAAGGGGCCGGGCTGCACGTAGTAAATCATGGCCCCACCGCCCTCATATCCACCTTCCTGCAAAATTCGCAGCGAAGGAATGTAGGCGAAAACATCGTTTGAATATCCGGCCACCCACAGCTTTTCAGACCCGAGTTCGCGTTTGAGGCGCAGCACATAATCCACGACCACTTCACCGGCAAGCGCGATCATGGTGAGATCGGGGCCAAACTTCCAGACTTGGACGCTGTAAGGATACCGGTTCGGAAGGCGCCCATCCCTGTCCATAATGCGCAGCATCTCCTGCGCGTGCCGCCGCTCGTAAACATTTCCAGTCTTGATTTTCTGCTCGAAATCCCCGCGGCCGGGCGGACGGGCGAAGTCCACGGGGAATTCTTCAAACTTCATCGTGAGCGGACTTTGCACTACCTTCATGGGACCCTGCATTGCGGCTTCCACCGACTGGGCAAGCGCTTCGCCATGCTGCCGGGCCAGTTCCATCGTTCCGCGCGGGCTGGGATTGGCGTCGGCGCCGCAACCAGCCATGAACATGGCGATGGCGCCGGGGTGTTTGTTTTGCAGCCACTGCTGCGCCCAGCCGGTGTAATCGCCATGGAAGCGGACCATATCTGCACCCACTGTTGTGTTATGGCAGGCATATTGGAAAACTACCGCGAGAAGACCGCCGTCTCCCTTCTCAACTCGCAGCACGGGAACATCATGGTCGACGGGCCCGGCCGGATTGGTGCCTCCGACGAACCGCCCGTCTCGCAGCTCACGACGATTTTTGGCGAATGAAGCGCTGCTGCGTCCAAATTTGACGTGTGCCGGCGCGAGATTCTGCAGCGCCTTTTCCACGACGGCTGCGATCTTTTCTTCCAACTGCTTGGTGTAATCTTCGATGGCACTCCACTGTTCCGGATTCAGGTCATAAGCTACCGCCAAAGTTCTGCGCACCACCGGACCGCCGTGCGTATGGGAGGCGTTGAACAGAACGGCGTCTCGCGGCAGGTGATGCTTCTGTCTCAGTTGTTCCGCTATGTGCGCGCTGGTCTCTCTCGGGAAGCCGAGCAAGTCTGCCGTGATCAGCACCGCTCTCTTGCCCCTGCTGTCCTCAAGGGCCAGCGCCTTGGCGTGCAGGTCCTGAGCCGTTCCTTCCGACGGTTTGTTGCGGGCGGCATAACCCGCCATCCAAACGGAAGTCTCGGGTGTAATGTCGATTTCGGCAACGCCGGCTTTCCACTGCGCGCGATTATCCGGCAAAACCGGCGAGGAATGTCCCGGAGGAACAGCGGCCTTCCACAACAGGTTTTGGCTGCGGTTGAATTCAATCGGCAGACCGGTGGCCTGAGAGACTCCGGAGCCATTCGGACCGCGGAAGCGTGGCCAATCGCCGGCCTCCTTGGCGGCACAGCAGACCGTCGCCGCCGCAACAGTGAGGATCAAGCGTAGTAATTTCACAGGCATCCTCTGAATCTGGCTGCACCCACAGAGGCGCAACCTGAAGGGCGCGGGTTTGCCACGAAGCCTCGAAGGCACGAAAGGCACTTGTCTTTTTTGAAGTGATACTTCTCTATAACTCCAATCCCAGCTTTCGCAGAAGTGTCATTTTTTACTTAAATCGTTAAACTTCGTGTCTTCGTGTCTTCGTGTCTTCGTGGCAAACCCGCGCCCCTCAGGTTGCGCCTCTGTCGGTGCCGTTGACATCTATTCAGTCGCCTTGAGCTGCTTTTGCAATTCGTTCTTCAATTCCTTCAACTTATCCTGCACACGGGCTTGCTGAATGACATTTTTCATCTCGTAGGGATCCGATTTCAAATCGTACAGCTCATCCATATCCGTCATTTCCGGATAATGAATATATTTCCATCTATCGCTGCGGAC
The DNA here is from genome assembly GCA_036507075.1 of Acidobacteriota bacterium. Lineage (GTDB taxonomy): Bacteria > Acidobacteriota > UBA6911 > JACQSX01 > JACQSX01 > DASXQR01. Next base: position 80,017 of record DASXQR010000221.1, read on the forward strand.
TGCCTGCCAACTGGGAACTCGAGGGTTTTGCCGTTCCGCGTAGTACTCGGCAATAAAGGCGCTGCGCCAGTTCTTTGTGTTGGATTTGAACAGCGGCAGCAGCGACCGTCCAGCGAAATCCTTCGGCAGCGAAACACCGCCTATTTCAAGCAAGGTAGGAGCAATGTCGATATTGAGAGTCATCTGATCGCGAACGGTTCCCGGCTTGATCATCTTTGGGTATCGTACAAGCAGCGGATCCCGGATTGATTCTTCGTAAGCAGCGCGCTTGTCGCCCAACCCGTGTTCGCCCCAGAAATAACCGTTGTCGCTGGTGAAGATCAGAATTGTGTTGTCGAGCTGTTGGGTTTCCTCCAGGGCCCTGAAAATGCGGCCCACTCCCTCGTCAATCGACATGAGAGCGCGCATTTGGTTGCGAATCAACTCGTCGTTGGGGCCGGTTCCCGGGCCGGGTGGTGTCTGGTTTTCGATTTTCCGCAGCAGCGCTGGTTTCCCCTGCAGCGTGTCCTGAGTGCTGGGTGCGCGAACGATCGCCTGCTCTGAGTAGAGGCCTTTGTGGCGCGCGGCCGGAATGAAGGGGCCGTGCACTGCCTTGTGCGCCAGATAGAGCAGAAAAGGGCCGCGGTGGGAACGCTCGATGAACGCTACCGCTTCGTCGTTGAGAATATCCGTTATATAGCCGGAAACCTTTTCCACCTTCCCATCTTTGTTCAAAACGGGATCGTCGTAAGCGCCCTGCCCCTTGAAGCTGACCCAGCGATCAAAACCGGGCCGCGGCATGTCGTCGTTGCCCATGTGCCACTTTCCAACGTACCCGGTTCGGTAGCCGGCATCGTGAAGCAGGCGCGGGAACGTGATCAGTTTGTGACTCAATTCATTGTTGTTGCCGTTTGTGGTAACGCCGTGTTTGTGCGGATACTGGCCGGTCAGGAAGCTGGCCCGGCTGGGAGAGCAGAGAGGGATCACCACGAAAAAATTTCGAAACAGGGCGCCTTCTCTTCCGATTCGATCAATATTCGGCGTTCTTAAGAATGGATGGCCCGCAATGCCCAGCTCATCCCATCGCTGGTCGTCGGTGAGTATAAAGACAATGTTGGGGCGCCGGGCCTGAGAACCTGTCCTTTCCTGGTTCGAAGCGATGGCTAAAAGGCAGGCGACTGAGGCCAAGCCGACCGCGGCCAGTTTGATAAACAATCGATTAGTCATCTTCATTCCTCCAAAAAAGAGCCTTTGTGCCTTTTGTGCCTCTGTGGTGATATTGATTTCCATGAAACAATACACATTCCTCTTTCGTACTGCAATCCGCTCACTTCTGCTGATGATGGTCCTCTGGGGCGCCGCCCGCTACTCCTCGCGGCCCGTTTCCTCGGCGGCAAACCGGCCGCCGTACGTGCTTGTCATCTACGCCGACCAGCATCGATTCGACTGTTTGGGGGCTGCGGGGAACCCCAACGTAAAGACTCCATATCTGGATTCCCTGGCGCGCGACGGGGTGCTGTTTCGAAACAGCTTTTGCACCTGGCCCGTCTGCACACCGTCGCGTTACTCGCTGTTGAGCGGGCAATACGTAAAACAGCATCGGGGGCGTTCCAATCAGGCTACACTGCTTCCCGGAACCCGGACATTTCCGGCCCTGCTGCGCGCGGCCGGCTACTCCACGGCGGCGGTAGGGAAAATGCACTTCACCCCGGCATACCAGGACGTCGGATTCAGCGAACTCCAACTGGCCGAGCAGAACGGCCGCGGTCGCTGGGTGGACGACTATCATCGCTATCTCAAAGAGCGGGGATTGATCGATTCAGTCGATCTGATTGATCAGGAGAGACTCTATCGAAATCGGGCGCCACAGGACTACTGGCAGACGTTCGGCGCCGCGGTTTCGAATCTACCGGAAGAGCATCATTCGACGACCTGGATTGGCAATCGCGCTCTGGAGCAGCTTTCAAAATGGAAGCCGGACAAACCGGCTTTGTTGATGGTCGGCTTCATCAAACCTCATCATCCGTTCGATCCCCCCGCGCCCTGGGACCGCATGTATGATCCTGCGGCGTTGACCGTGCTTCCCGGTTGGACTGACCAGCCTCTATCGCGGGACCTGGAGCGCAACCGCGGCTATTTCGAACACACCACGCTGAGCCTGCCGGCGCTGCGCCGCGTGATGGCGTACTACTATGCCGCCATTTCACAACTGGATGCGCAGGTTGGAAAGATGCTCGATTCGCTGAAGCGCAAAGGCCTTTACGAGAAAACGCTGATTGTTTACACCGCGGATCATGGCGAGTATCTGGGATTTCACCACATGCTTCTGAAGAGCAACCATATGTATGATCCGCTGATCAAGGTTCCGCTGATCATCAAGTATCCGCAGAACCGCCTTGCCGGCGCTGTCTCCGGGATCCTGGTGAGTTCTATTGATGTGACGGCAACAATTCTTCGGGAAGCGGCACTCGAGCCGGCGCCCGAGATGAAAGGGCGCTCGCTTTACAGCGGCGGGCTTTCGAGGGAAGCCGGCCGTGATCTCGTTTTTGCCGAAGACGCCGGGTTTGTAATGGTACGCTCAAGCACGCGCAAGCTGCTTTACAGCGCGCAGCCGGGTCGATCCCTTTTCTTCGACCTTGAAAGCGATCCGCTGGAGATCAAGAATCTTGCCGATGACCCCGACCGGCAGGGAGAAATTCAGTACATGAAGGAAGCTTTACTGCGCTGGTTTCAAGTAGAAACGGAGACCGAGCCCCATGTCGATCTTACGGCACGACAGATAAACCAGCCCAATGTTCCCGCCGACCGCACCGCCGCCGAAAAGGAAATGCAGCGCTACAGCGAAGAGAAAATGCGGCGGATTCTGGGAAAGTAAGCGGGAGGAATGGATGAGTAACAGAGTCACGACCGAGTTACGGGTTACGGGTTACGGGTTTTCGGGTTACGAGTTGGGGGACGCGGCGAATTTCCTGCTGCAGAACCGATATCGGTGATGACCGAAACTCGGAACCCGAAACTCGAAAACCCGTAACCCGTAACTCGGTCGTGACTCTGTTATTCGTACACTCTCCCACTCACTTGTATCCCCGCTTCCTGGCTTCTTCCAGAATCGCTTCGGTAGCCGTGGCGCCGACTCGCGTCACGCCAAGGTCCCGCACGCGTAACAAATCCTCCAGGTTTCGCACTCCTCCCGCTGCCTTGACTTGCACGCTCTCGGTACAATGGCTGCGCATCAGCCGCAGATCGTAATCGGTGGCGCCGCCATAGGAATACATGCCATTGGATTGCTTTACGAATCCATACCCTGTGGAGGTTTTAACGAAGGCGACCGCATGCGAAGCACAGATCTCACATAAACGAATAATTTGAGTATCTTCCAGATAGTCGTTTTCAAAGATGACTTTCAGGAGCGCACCATGATCCCTGACAACCTGATTGACGCGGTTTATTTCTTCCGAGACATAGTCCCAGTCGCCTCCCAACACCTTTCCGATGTTCACCACCATGTCAATTTCAACGGCGCCGTCGCCAAGCACCTGGTCTGCCTCTCTCAACTTGATCCTGGTGGCAGAGTTGCCGTGTGGAAACGCGATCACAGCACAAACGGCCACGCCGGAGCCGGCGAGAATGTCGCGCGCCATCAGGGTTGCGTATGGTTTCACGCAGGCGCTGGCCACTTGATACTTTTTTGCCACATGACAACCGTGAACGATCCCCTTGTCGGTTATGGTGGGATGGAGCAGCGAATGATCGATCATCCGGGCAAGGGAACTCAGCATCATTTGATCCGATCCTATCAGTTCCACCAGTTGCGGTTACGAGTTTTCGAGTCCGCAAACCCGCCTTTTTTACGGATTCACATTCTGGGCCAGCGTCTGCTGCAGGTCGATGCGGTGCGCTGCGAAGGTTTCTCCGGTGGCGCGCTGCAGCACGCTGTGGCTTTTGATCAGATCGATCTTGGCGCGCACTTCGCTGGATTCTGCGGCTACCAGGTCCCGCTGCGCTTCAATCAAGTCCCGCGTGGTCGCGGTTCCTACTTCAAAACGCACCTGTTCACCTTCATAACGTTCGCGCGCAAACCGCGCAGCCGCCTGCGCCGCCTGCAGCCGGGCGCGGTTGGAATCCATCTGCGTGAGGGCATCGCGCACTTCCAGGGCCACTGCCTGAAACAGGCTGGCGCGGCGCATTTCGGCGCGGCTCAATTCCAACCCGGCAGTGGCGTTGTCGGCCCGCGCTTCGTGGTTGAAAATGGGGAACTGAAGATTGAAGCCCACCGTGTAGCCCTTGAAATCGCCTCCGAAGAGCTGTCGCAGGGATTCGGCCAATCCGCCCGGCGTGACGCCGATGATGGGAGCGTTGAAAAGACCGCCGCTGAAATCGCGCAGCAGCAGGTTGCCTCCCAGTCCCACCTGTTTGTAGCTGGCCTGCAGATCCAATCTCGGTTTCAGGCGGTTCTGCGTAAGTTCAAACTGGATGCGCTGGTTGGCAACGTCCAGCTCGGCCTGCTTGAGTTCAGGCCGATTCTGCCGGGCGATCTCAAAGAGTTGTTTGAAATCATTGCCGGTCGCGCCGGGAAGCTCCACCGGACTGGCGGGCCGGATTTCAGCCTGAAATTCGCGCGGGTCCTGGAAATTGCTGATCAGCTTTACCAGTTGGTCCTGAACGCGCCGGTAGTTGTATTGGGTGCGGATGAATTCTTCCTGACGCGCCGCCACTTCCGCTTCGCTCTGGATCACCTCCAGCCGCGCGGCCGTTCCCACCTGCAGCCGGTCGCGGTTCTGCTTGAGCACGGTGTTGGCCAGATCGAGAGATTTCTGTTTCACCTGCAGATCTTCTCCCGCAAACGCGAGTTCCCAATATCGATCCTGCACCTGCAGTATCACATCGCTTGCCTTGCGCCTGAATTCTTCCTCGGAAACAGTCACGTTGTTTCTGGCGATCCTGAGCCGGTAAGTTGCCGGCACCGCGCCGAAGCCCTGCAGCAGTTGCTGCCGCAGAATGACTTCAAAATTGGTTCCGATTGCGGGAATCAGATTGAAAAACGTGTTGGTGGTACGGAAACGGTTGCCTCCTCCTCGTACTTCGAATCCGCCGCCGGCCGGGAAGTCCTGACGGTAATCGAGATCGTAGGTAGTTCGAATCTCGGTCACTTCCTTTCCGCCTGCCAGGACGCTGGTGGTGGGGCTGGTCAGACGATCGAGCAGGACATTGAATCGACCTACCGGGTCGAAAGGCGCCCGCTGGCGGCGCAAATCTTCCAATGCGATCCACCGCGAGTGACGCTCTACATTAATGTCGATGTTGCTTTGCAGCGCTAGTTCGATGGCCGTCTGCTCGCTCATCGAAAGCGCGCCGCCTGCCGGCGCCAGCGCGGCGAGAGCATTCGGACCGGACGTGATCTGCGGAATGTCGACATTCCGAAAATACCGTCTGAAAACCTGCGCGGGCTGATCCGCGCCAAGCAGATCGGCAAAACAGAGCAGCAGCATCAACGGCAGCAGAATGTTTCGGTTCATCATCGAGTCCGTTAATGGAACAGGCTGAAAAAGTGCGAGGTTACCTGCGCCCACTTCCGGCGGTAGCCGGCCAGCCTGGGGAAGCGCGCGCGGGCCAGAGCAAAGGACTTGATCTTCAGATCATCGAACAAGGTGTAGGCGACCGGCGTTATCAGCAGCGTGATCAGCAGGCACAGTGTCTGGCCTCCGATCGCGACAATGGCGATGGAACGGCGGCTCGCCGATCCCGCCCCGGTGCCGAGAGCAATGGGAATCATACCCGCCACGAATGCGATGGTGGTCATCAGAATGGGCCGCAGTCGTGTCCGGCACGCCGTCATCACCGCTGAAAGACGATCCATCCCCCGGCTGCGCAGCGTGTTTGCAAAATCGACCTGCAGGATCGCGTTCTTCTTCACAATTCCAAAAAGGACCAGCAGGCCGAGCGCGGAATAAATGTTCAGTGTCTGATTCGTGACCCAGAGCGAAAGCAGCGCGAAGGGCACACACAGCGGCAGCGAAAGCATGATGGTGATCGGATGAAGAAAGCTTTCAAACTGTGATGCCAGTACCATGTACATGAAAATCAGCGACAGGATGAACGCGACCACGAATCCCTGCTGAGATTCAGCCAGGGTCTTGGCGCGGCCGGTGAAAGACACGTCATAGCCGGCGGGAATGTTCATTTGAGCGACAATCTTTTTCACATCCTCGAGGGCGGAGGCCAAAGGCTTGGAAGTGGAAAGATTGGAAAGAATCGTCACATTGCGGCGCCGGTCGAGACGTTCGATCTGAACCGGCCCGGTTCCGTACTCCACTCGAGCCAGGTTTCCAAGCTCCACGCGCGACCCGGACTGTCCTGCAATCAGCAGCCGCTGCAGGGTTCCCAAATCGTTTCGGTAGCGCTCGTCCAGACGCAGTCGCACATCGTACTGCTGATCCAGATCGCGGAACTTCCCGAGCTTGTCACCGCCTACGAAGGTTCGGAGCGCATAAGCAACATCACCAGCTTGCACACCGAAGCTGGCGGATTTTTCCCGGTTAAGTTCCACACGCAATTCCGGTTTGCCGGCCTCCAGCGAGGTGTCCACATCCACAAAGCCGGGAATCTTCTTCATCTCCGAGATGATGTGCGATGAAAACTGCTCCAGCCGCTTGAGGTCGTCGCCCCGGATGCTGAAGTTGACCGGAATGCTCCACGTATTTCCGCGCGTCGCGATCGCGCTTACGGTTTGGACGCTGGAGCGAATGTCGGGAGGCAACAGCTCCTTCATGGTACGGCGCGCCTCCGCCATCGCCTGGAATTGGGAAAACTTTCGGAATTCCGCGTCCACCAGCCGCACGTAAACACTGATATTGTTGACGGCAAAACCATCCGGATCACCGATCGTTACCAGCACATGATCGACGCCGGGCAACTTGGAGACCCTGGCTTCTACTTTCCGCGCCAGGGCATCCGCCATATCGAGCGTGTACCCGGGCGGAAGTTTCAGCGTGATTTCGTATTCGCCCTGGTCATCAAACGGAATAACGTCCTTTCCTACCAGCGAGAAAACCGGGATGGTGGATAAAATGATCGCGCCGCTGATCAACACAATGGCAACACGGTGTGCCATGGACCAGCCCAGCATCGATCCGTAAGTATTCTCGATGGCCCGGTAGAACCTGCTTTCCCGGGAAGCGGCGTGAGTCTGGCTGCCGGCGCTGCGCTCTGCGGTGCCGCCGCGGAAAAGAATGGAGCAGAGCATTGGTGTCAGTGTGAAGGCCACCAGCAGGGAAACCATGACGGCAAAGGCCATGGTCAATCCGAAACTGCTGAAAAACCGTCCCACGATTCCCGACATGAATCCCACCGGGAGAAAGATAACCACCAGGGAGAGTGTCGTTGCCATCACAGCCAGGCCGATTTCGGCAGTGGCCGCAGCCGCTGAAGCTCTGGGAGATTCTCCGCCTTCTTCCACGTGTCGGAAGATGTTTTCCAGGACCACGATCGCGTCATCGATGACGATTCCGACCGAGAGCGTCAGCCCCAGCAAAGTCATGTTGTTGATAGTGAAATCCATCACCCGCATCAGCGTGAAGGTGGCGATCAGCGACGTGGGAATGGAAACGGCGGCGATCAACGCGCTGCGAAGATTGCGCAAAAACAGCAGCACCACAAAGCTGGACAGCACTCCGCCCAGAATCAGATGGAACATCAGCTCGCCCACGGATCTGCGGATGAAGCGCGACAGGTCCCGGGATACTTCCAGATTCAAGTCGGAGGGAAGGGTCTGACGGATAGCATTGACCTGGCGGAACAGCAGATCGGCGACCTTCACCGTATTGGTGCCGGACTGCTTGCGCACCAGCATGGTGACCGAGTTCCTTCCGTCAAAACGGGAAAGGTTTCGCGGTTCTACCACGCCGTCTTCCACCCGCCCCAGATCGGATATTTTCACCGGGGCGCCGTTGACGTAATGGACGATGACATCGCGGAACTGTTCCACCTGTTCCACTCTTCCCATAGTGCGCAGCACCAGTTCCTGGCCAGGCTGCTGCACGCGGCCTCCGGGCACTTCAACGTTCTGCGCCTGCAGCGCCTGGCGGACGCGGTCGATGGTCAGCCCGTAGGCGTTGAGCCTGTTGGGATCGATGTAAATCTGAATCTCGCGGCGCCGGCCGCCGATGACGTCGATGGAACCGACGCCGCTCAAGCCTTCCAGCGGCTCTTTGATTTCAGTGCGCGCAATCTCGGTGATTTCACGCAGGCTTCGTTTGCCGGAAACGGTCAGCGCCATCACGGGTGTGGCGTCGGGATCGGCTTTTTCAACTATCGGAGGATTGGTGCCGAAGGGGAACCGGTCCTGGATGCGCGCGATTTTGTCCCGCACGTCCTGGGCGGCGGTGTCGACGTTTCGCTCCAGTTTGAACGTGACGATGGTAAGTGAGACGCCTTCCTGGGAGACGGAGCGCAGCTCTTCCAGATCGCTGATGGTATTCAAAGCCTCTTCCACCGGCTTGGTGATCTGGGTTTCCATCTCTTCGGGGCTGGCGCCTTCCAGAGTGATCTGGACGGTGACGTTGGGAAATTCCACCTTGGGGAAGAGATCGACGCCCAGTTGCAGATAGGACGCCAGTCCCAGCACCACCAGCGACATAATCAGCATGGTGGCGAACACCGGTCTGCGCACGCAGAGATCGGCTAATTTATGCATGCAAGTTTCAAGTTAACAGGGGCAAGAGTTAACAGTTTTCTAGTTTTGTGTCCTTTGTGCCTTTGTGGTTCAAAAAAGTTTTCACCACAAAGGCACAAAGGACACAAAGTTCATTAATCGCGTTCCACTTTCACTTTCTGCCCGTCGCTCAGCATTTGTTGATTGTTGAGCGCCACGTATTCATGCGGCTGGATGCCGCTTTTGACTTCCACCCAGTCATTCACCGCGCGACCCACCTGCAGGGTGCGTTCGCGTGCCACGCTGTCCTGCACCACATAGGCCTTCTTCAAACCCGCCAGCGACAGGATGGATTGCTCGGGAACCAGAATCGCCGGATATGTTCCCACGGGAATGACGCAGCGCGCAAAAAATCCCGGCTTCAGCAGCGCCCCGGTATTGGGCACCAGAGCCTCGATGGCGAAAGTCCGCGATTTTTCATCCACGGCCGGCGCAATGCGGTTGATTGTCCCGCTGAAATGCAGATCGGGAAAAGCATCGACGGTGAGCTCCACTTTCATGCCGGGCCGAATCAGGCGCGCGTCTCTTTCCATGATCTGGGCGCGCAATTTCAAAACGTGAACAGACACCAGTTTGAAAAGCGGCTGGTTTACTTTCACGTATTCACCCGTGCTCACAAGCTTCTCCTGAACAATGCCGGCGATCGGTGACAGCACGGTGGTGTCTCGGGCCTTTTTTCGGGCCCAGTCCAGCGCCGCGCGAAACTGCTGCGCCGAAGCGATCATGTTCTGCACATTCTCCACGGCGGACTGGTAACGGGCGGCGGCGACCTTCTGGGTGGTGCGTGCGTCGTCGACGATCTGCTGTGAAACCACGCCGCGCTGCAGCAGGCTCTCCTGCCGCTGTACCTTGGTATTGGCATCCTCCAGTTGCGCTTTGGCCTGGCGCACTTCCGACGCCGAGTCGATCGGTGGAATCTGAGTCGAGCCGGCGGGCACGCCCAGTCGCGCGAGCGCCTCGCGATAGGAGGCCTCGGCGCGCTGTACCTGAATATCGAACTCAGTAGAATCGAGCTCCGCCAGAACTGTTCCCCGGCCGACGGCGTCTCCCAGATCCCGCGGCACACGCCTGGCAACTCCTTCGACCTGGCTGCTGACGATCACCTCATCGTTGCCGATCAGATTTCCCGAAACCTCCAGCGTTTGCTGCAGGCTTTGTTCGCGACTCAGGCTTACCTTGACCGTAGGAACCTGAACCTGTCGCGACGCCTCCACACTCTGCTCGGATTTTCGCGCACAACCGGACAATGCGCAGAGCAGAAGCACGGGAACAAAAGCTCTTTTGCTGATCATGAACGCACCCCTGCGTCGTTACGAATGCCATGGAGAAACAGTTTCACAAGAAACGACCCGGGCTCCACCGAGGGATCCGATTGAATGGAGGGATCCTTGAAGATCACGCGCGAGACGATATAGTGGATGATCATTCCGACAAAAGCGCGCGCCGCCAGGGATGGATCAACCGGCGAGAAGGCCTTTTCGCGCACCCTGAGCTCGATGTATTGGGCGATGCTGCGGCAGTTCTTCGAGTAGTAACGGCCATACACCATCTGGATCAGTTCGTGTCCTTCAAGAGCGGCGAAATAGAGCAGTCGCAGGAAGCTGGGGTCTTTCAGATGGCGTTTGAGCAGCAGGTCGGCGATTTTGAGGAAAACCATGAAGTCATTGCGCTCGCGCGCTTCCTTTTCAGGGAACTTAAAGTGAGGCGACTCATCTGCCTTGCGATCAATGATGGCTGAGTACAGCTCTTCCTTGGTCGCGAAATATTTGAAGATGCCGGCCTCGCTGATGCCGACGGCATCGGCAATTTCCTTGGTTTTTGTTCCACTGAATCCCTTTTCCGAGAAGATTCGGATAGCGGTGTCGACAATCTGGTTCTTGCGATCCTCCCCCGTCATTCGGAGTGGGCACATTCCAAAAAACCCTCCGCGTAAGTTAGTAAGTTAATGCTTACTAACCGGGGTTGCAAGCGAAAATTGAGGAGCCCCTGGTGCGGGTTGCCTGGATCGCCTTCAGTGTCTCCAGCGATGGCCTTGCGTCGACAATTGATCGGTGTAGCACGCGAAGCACAGAGCCACGTCCCGCAAGGGCGGGGTGGAAACACGTGAGTCAGTTCCGCGTGGAATTCGCCACCGAGCCACTATGAGGTTCGCTACTTTGGAGCAGGCGAAACCACCGGACGAGGGAAGAACGTGATGGCTGGGTTCGAGCCGACTCAACTGGTCCCCACCACGCCCTTGCGGGACGTGGCTCTGTGCTTCGCGTGCAACTCGGGGGCCTTTCCCTGATTGCACAAAACAGGGACTGTCAAGGACCGTCCGCATTTCAAAATTCGCGCTTTCGCGCCTTCGCGGTTCCGGCTTTCCGAGGAACAGCATCGCGCCGGCGACTTTTTTGCGCCTGCTGCATCTTTTATTTTCTGACCGAAGATTCACCGCGGCACGTCTTGACTCCGAGGGAAGTTCTCGGCTGGTGAAGACCTTTGCCTTTTCAACCAGGGGGAAACCATGTCCGCGCGACCCGCAACGCCCGATCACCCGCTGTCTTTGTCCTTTTGCCCCGCAATTTGCGTCCGGCGCAAGAACTGCTTTAGCCGAAGCCTGCACAGCGCATCCGGGAAAACCTGGAGGAGCCGCCTGCTCTCAGTCAGTTTCCTCCTGCTGGGGGCCAGCACGGTTTCTCTGAGGGCAGGGGATGCGGCCGTCCTTACAGCGCCGTCGCGTTTGTACGCAGGCTCGATTTCGGCAGTCACCCTCACCACTTTTGATGCCAAAACACGCCAGCCGCGATTACTGACCTACAGTCTTGCCCTTGTCTCCACGGACGGCAGTAGCCGCTGGTGGCTCGGCCTTGGAAGCACGGGACGGAACGGGCAGGCGCGCTATGAGTTCAGTGTCCCTGAAGCTCCTTCCGGCAGCTACAAGCTGCAGGCCTTCCTGAGCACGCTCTCTGAACCGGTGTCGGTGGACACGTCGATCACCAGCACTCCGGCTATCCTCATTGAGACAGACAAACCGATTTACAAACCCTCGCAGGTCATTCAGGGGCGCGTCGTGCTCCTGGATAGCACCCTCCGTCCCAGAGCCGGCCAGGTGGAGATCACGTTTCACGACGCAAAGGGAATCCGGATCGCGCGCCAGAAGGCCACCATTGACCGGTTCGGCGCCACGGCCTTTTCGCTGCCTCTCGCGCACGAACTGAACCTTGGGACCTGGAAGATCCGCGCGCGCAGCGAAGGCGTGGAAAGCGTCCGGGACGTGCGCGTGGAGCACTACACGTTGCCGCGCTTCGACCTGAAAGCGGACTTTGAAAAGAGTTGGGCCTTGGTCGACGAGCCTGTTCGCGGGTCGATCAGCGCGCGGTACTTCTTTGGCAAGGACGTTCAGGGCAAGGTCAGCATTCGCGCCAAAAAATGGGTCGGCACCTGGACTGAGTACGCCCGGCTCGATGGATCTTTGTCCGACGGCCGGTGGAAATTTGAGCTGCCGGCTGTGAAGTTTGTGGCCGGCACGCTGGAAAACGGCGGAAAGGGCGCCGTCAGCATCGAAATCTCCGCTACCGATTCGACCGGCCAGACTCAATCCATTACCGAAGCGCTTACCATTGCGGAAGCTCCGGTCGTCTTAAACATTATCCCGCGAATGAAGACTTTAAAGCCGACCCTGGTCGCGGAATTCACCATCACATCGCAGGTTCCCGACGGCTCTCCTCTCAGCCTGCCGGTGGATATAACTTCGAGTTTCTACTCTTCCGGCAGCGTGCTCCTCTCTCAGACGACAAAAACAATCGTCACGACAAACGGCATCGGAACTCTGAGCCTTGTCCCGCCGGCGGGCAGCGCTTATGGAGAAATCCGGGCGCAGGCTCGCGTACAAGGACGCACGACGGCTTCCCTGGTACGCGTCGGCAGCGCCTATACGCCCTCGGGGAACTTTCTGTCGTTGACTCGCACCGACGCTGCCAGCACCGCGTCTGTGGGACAGGTGGTCAACTTTTCAGTGCTGTCAACCGAGCCGGGAACGGTTTATTACGAGGTTTACGCGGGCGGCAGGACGGTCCTTTCCGACGCCAACGAGAACAATAGTTTTTCATTTGCCGTCACTCCCGAGATGATGCCCCGGGCCAAAGTTGTGGCCTACAAAATCACCCCCAACAGCGAAGTCACTGCCGACAGCGGCAGCTTTGACGTGGCCTTGAATATCTCTGTTTCCATGGCGGCGAATTTCAACGCCGGCCAGGTAAAGCCCGGCGACCCGGTAGAAGTGACCATCGACTCGGGAACCGGAAATCGTACGCTCCTGGGCATTTCTATTGTCGACAACTCGGTGCTGGCGCTCGGCCGCAGCCGGCTGCATCTGCAGCAGGTCTTTGAGGACCTGGAAAGACGCTTTCTGGAGCCCCAGGCGCAGGTGACCGAGGTAAACCTGCAGCTTCCGCCGGGTCCTCTTCCCGCCGCAAATTCAGTGCGGACGCGCGGGGCTCTGGATGTTTTGAAGGAAGCGGGCCTGTCCGTCGGCGTGTCAAGCGGGATCGCGGTTCCCGAAGGGCGCGTCGTTTTTGGCGGAGGAGTCGTACCCGACATAATCCTCAGTCCACCGCCTGCGGGTCCCATCGGCTCGCCGCCCGTGCCGGACGCGCCGCGGCTGCGACAGTTTTTTCCCGAAACCTGGGTCTGGCAGCCGCTGTTGCTGACCGATGACTCGGGGAAGGCGAAGTTGAAGCTGGAGGCGCCCGACAGCATTACCAGTTGGAAACTGGCGGCGGTGGGGACTTGTCCTGAAACTTCGGCTAAGAGCGGAATCGGTTTCGGCGAGGCGGAGTTGACCGTTTTTCAGGATTTCTTTGTCGAGCCCTCGATTCCATCGTCGGTAATTCGCGGAGAGCTCTTCTCCATCAAAGTGGACATCTTCAATTATCTCGATCGCGAGCAGACCGTCACGCTCACCCTGGACAAGCCGAACGGCATCGAGCTGTTCGGCAACGGCGAAGTCTCGGTCAAGGTGCCGGCCAATTCCGCCTCTTCGGCCGAGTTTCCGATCCGGCCCACGAGTCTCGGCGACCTGCCCCTTAAGATTACCGCCGCAGGTTCTTCCAGATCGGACGCGGTTCTCCGAAACTTGACAGTTCTACCCGAAGGCACGCCTGTCGAGCAGGTCTTAAACGCGGTGCTCCGCGCCGGAGAATCCGCTCAGGTCGATCCTGCCCTGTCGGCGGTGGCCGTGCCCGGCTCGGGCAGGGCGTCGCTGCATCTGACGCCCAGTCCGGTTGCGCAAACAATGAAAGGGGTTTCAGAGCTTCTGCATATGCCTTTCGGCTGCGGCGAGCAGAACATGATTTTCCTTGCGCCCGATGTCGAGATTCTCAAATACCTGCGCGAGACAGGCGAACTGGCGCCGGAGATTCGAGCCAAGGCCGAGAATTTCATTAATACGGGCTATCAGCGTCAGCTCACATTCCAGACCAAAGATGGCGGTTTTGCCGCCTTCGGTGGGGACAACGGCAGCCTGTGGCTTACCGCCTTCGTGCTTTCAACTTTTTCCGGCGCCCGGGAGGTCAGGGACATTGATGAAACCGTGCTTGCCAAAGCTGCAGGAATGCTTGTTGCCCGGCAGAACGCCGATGGCTCCTTCCGAACGGACCGCTTTCTGATCCACACGGAAATGGACGGTGGAATCGACAATATCTACACGCTGTCGGCCTATGTGACAAACGCTCTTGCCGACTACGGAGGCAAGGAAACGGCTGCGGCCTTGCCCAAGGCTGCACTTTTCCTGGCCCAGTCGCGCAGTATCCCGGCTATTGCCGGTTCTTCCTACGCGCTGGCGATCGCGGCTGTGGCGTTGCAGAAGGTACCCGGCTTTGAGAGCACGGCCGAGTTGATTATCGAACGCCTGCTGCAACAGGCCATACTTGATAAGGCGGGTATTCATTGGGAACCTTACCCGGTGGAGACAACGGCCTACGCGACAATGGCCCTGCTGATGTCCAGAGATGGCAAGGGCAGGCCCGAAGCGAACGCGGCGCTCGAATGGCTCTCCACGCAGCGCAACGCGCTCGGAGGCTACGGCCATTCCACTCAGGACACGGTTGTGGCGCTGAGGGCGCTTTTCCAGGCCGCGCGAAGGGTACGCCGGGATATCTACATGGATGTGGAGCTGGTGCAGAAGGGCCGAACGCTGCATACCTTCCGCATTGATCCGACCAACTTCGATCTGCTGCATGAGGTCGATCTTCCGGTCGGTGAGGGGACATTAACGCTGCGAGCGTCTGGAAGCGGAAGCGTCGTGTACCAGGTGATCAGCCGCTTCAACGTGCCGGGAAGTTTTCTCCCTCCGCCGAGGGATCTACTACTGGACGTTTCCTACGACACCTCCCGGATTGAATCGGATAACACGGTAGACGTCAATGTACGCCTTGCTTACACGGGTCTGAAGAGCCGCACGGCAATGATTATTGCTGATGTCGGCGTTCCCACCGGATTCGAAGCGGTGCGCGCTTCGCTTGATGCGCTTACAGAGCAAAAAACTGTCCAGAGAATCGAAGTGGCGGGCCGCAAAGTGATCTTCTACATTGATGGTCTTGCGCGGACGCAGACGATGGCATTCAGTTTTCAGATCAAATCGCTTTATCCGGTTCGGGCTGAAGCGACCGTGTCGAAGGCCTATGACTACTATGATTCTTCCGTGCAGGCCTATCATCGCGAGCGCCCGCTCTCGATCGGCATGGGCCGCTCGCGAAACCGGCCGTGATGCGAAAAATTCAAAAAGGGAACCGCCAAGAACGCTAAGAGCGCCAAGCGGACGACTAATTGGGGGACTGTCCCCCTTTTAAATTGGGGACTGTCCCCCTTTTAAATTCAATTGGCGGACCGTCCCCCTTTTCCCAAATGGTTCCACAGGGGGATCGAAATCAAAACGTCCACCTGGATGCCGCCGAACTGAATTAATCGCTTGGCGTTCCTGGCGGTCCTCGCGGTTCATTTTTTTTCACACTTCAAAACACGAACTTCAACCCGAATTGCAGCGTCCGGGGCCGGCCCGCACTGGTGACTCGACCGAAATTACGGTTGCCGAACTGGCCGTTGGGAGCCCCAAAATGAGGCGTGTTGAACAGATTGAACGCCTCAAAGCGGAATTGTGCGGAGAGTTTCTCGCTAACGACAAAGCGCTTGTAAGTCGCAAAATCGATATTGGCCACTCCGGGCTGGGTCAAAATGTTCCGTGCTGTGTTTCCAAAAGCATACCGTTCGTTGGCAACAAACGCTGCCGTGTTGAACCATTTTTCCACGGCGCGCTCACCGCGCTTCAGTGCGGCTTTCCCAACCAGATTAGGTCGATTAAGCTCGCCGGTGTTCGCCTGATCCGTCGAATTGGTTACGCTGAAAGGCTGGCCCGTTTCGATGGTAACAATGTCGGCAACCGACCATCCGCCCAGCAGGGCTTTGACCGGACCCGTCCAGGAATTTCCCCATTGGCGGCCGCTTCCAAAAGGGAGTTCCCAGATAGAACTGTGCACGAAGCGATGCGCCATGTGCTGATTGTCCAGCCCTCGTTCCAGCCGCATGTTCGCAGGATCCTGATAGTTACAATCCGGTGCGTTTCCCGAACCGGCGAAGCCGCACGTGTCGCCGATCGTCTTAGACCAGATGTAGGAGCTGAGGAGCGTAAATCCGGAAGAAAAGCGTTTTTCCGCCTTCGTTTGCAGAGAATGGAAATTCGAGTTGCCGCTCCATTCGTGCCGCAGCACCGGCCCGAGAGGAGAGACAATCCGGTTGCTTCCCGGAAGCACAATACTCTTGTAGCGCCGCTTGGCATCGATGTTGCCGGCGCCCCGAGGCGAAGGATTGCCGAAAATCCGCCGCAGCAGGTGGGTGGCTTGGTTCCCGTAGTAGCCCAGTTCAAAGAGCCAGTCTCGCCCCACCTGCCGTTGAATATTCAGGTTCCACTGCTGCGCATAATCGCGCGACGGCTCGCGCTCGAAGGAAGAAAAGCTGAGGTTGGTCGCCTTTTCCACGGTGAGCAAATCCGGAGGGGCGCCGTTCAGCAGCAGAAACGCCGGAGTGATGCTGTCCGTGTTGATTTGCGCCCCAAAAGCAACCGGCGGGTTCCCGATCAGGTATTCGGCGTCACCGCTTGGTTCCATGTAGCCATAGAAGATCCCGTAGCCGCTTCGCACCACTGTGCGGGGCGTGACCTGATAAGAAAAACCGATGCGCGGCGCAAAATTGTTCCTGTCCGCAGCAATCAGCGCCTCGTCGGCCCGGTTTTTCGATGATGCGGGAACAATTTTGGGATTGGCAGGATCGGTATCCATGTCAAACTGCGCCATCAAGTTCCGCTTCTCAGTGTAAGGCAATGACAATTCATAGCGAAGCCCGAGGTTCAGCGTGAAGCCCGGTCTCACCTGCCAGTCATCCTGCACGTACAGTCCGTGCAGCCATCCGCGCAGGTTAACGTCGATCGGCGTGCTGCGGACGAATCGGGATGGGATGCCGAGCAGGAAATCTGCCACCGCCTCACCGCCGCTGCCGGTGGCGGGATTGTTGGTAAACCGCCCGTTGAAGGTGAAATTCCCCACAAAGTCGCGAATGTTGAAAATGTTGTTCTGGCTTCGCACGATGTTGATGCCAAATTTGATGGTTTGTCCTCCGTGGATCCAACTAGTGTCGCTGGCGAACTGCCGGTTTTGCGAGTCGCGATCAACCCCGTTAAACGAGCCCAGGCCGAGGTTGCGATATCCTGTGATCGCAAATTGTGAAAAAGCTCCCGCCGTTGTCAAATCAACGCCCTTCAAGCCGAATTTCGCATTCAGGTTTTCCTTCCCGCCTTCGGCAGGATTGACGCGCGTAAACCGGGTGAAGTTCCAGGCGAGCCGGTTTGAGCTGATCAGGTTGGCGGCGAACATGTGATTCCAAACCAACCCCGTGTTCCAGCCCCGAATGGTGGAATCGAAAACTCCCCCGCCGAATGCCGGCACCGGCAGATTTAAAGAGGCGGGAATATTCTGGTCCTGAAAACTGAGGCGATAGTAAATATTGTCGCGCGTGTTGAAGACGTGATCGACGCGAATGTCGAATTTATCGATATCTTGAATCGAGGGCGGATTGTACACATAGTTGGTTGTCAGGCTGTTGTTCTGCGGCGTTGGAAAGAGCGCGATCAAACTTTTCGATATCGGGTCAATTCGATTGTCGGGAATCTGGTTCCCGGGAAATGGCTGGCGCGTTCGCGTGGCGGAATTGTATGTCGCGGGATCGTAAACCGTGCCGATCTCGGAGAGATCCCCCCTTCGCATTTTGACCGTGGGGACGGTGCTCACGACCGTGCGCGATTCCCGGATGCGCGTGCCTTCGTAATCACCAAACACAAAAGTTTTGTCCTTGACGACGGGTCCTCCTGCAGAAAATCCGAACTGGTTGCGTTTGAACGGAGGCTTCCGAGTTCCCGGGGTATCAAAGAAGTTGCGGGCATCGAGCACCTCATTGCGCAGAAACTCAAACGCGGTCCCATGTAATTGATTGGATCCGGACTTTGTCGTGACATTGACGACCGCGCCCGTGCCGTGTCCGAATTCGGCTGAATAGGCGTTCGTCTGTACCTTGAACTCCTGTATGGCATCGATGGACGGCTTGACCATTTCCGCTTGCCGTCCCGCCGTCGCCAGTTCCACGCTGTTGTTGTCAACACCGTCGAGAAGATAATTGTTCTGCGTGGTGCGCTGACCGCCGGCGCTGAATCCTCCGGCGCGTCCCCCGATTGGTTCCACGGCCCCTGCCGAAAGCAGCGCCAGTTGCGCGTAGTCGCGGCCGTTGAGAGGCATATCCACCATGCGTCGATTGTCGATTACCTGTCCCTGGGACGGCTCCGAAATATTCAGCAGCGGCGCATCTGCGGTTACTTGAATCTGTTCGGTCACTTCGCCGATGGACAAAGTCAAGTCCACCACGGCTTTCTCTTGAATCTGAAGAAGGATTCCCGTCCGCACAGCCTTCTTGAATCCCGGCAATTCCGCTTCCACCTGATACTCGCCGACCGGCAGCGCCACGACGACGTAACGCCCTTGGTCGTTGGTGATGGTAGTGAACCGGCGGTTGGTATGCACATGGGTGACGATGATTTGCACGCCAGGAACAAGCGCCCCGCTTGTATCACGCACGGTACCCAACATCTCGGCGTTTTCCACCTGCCCGTTTACCGCGGTGGGCGACAAAAGAAACAAAAGCAGAAGAAGAAAAAGTCCAAGGCGGGCATGCAGCGTCATTCCACACCTCCTGAGTGGCTCATATCTTACCGCAGCGCGCCTGAAATCTGCGCCTAAATCCGAACCGCGCGCGTAAGCAAGCGGACCCTCCAGGGGGCGTTGGTCATTCAGTCTCTCAGTCTCTCGGTCTCTCAGTCTCTCGGTCACCAGTTAACTGACGACCTAGAGACCGACAGACTGACAGACTGACAGACTGACAGACCGAATGACCAATGACGCGTGACCGTCGCTGCTGTTTTGATTCCGTCCATGCTGATGAACAAGGTATAGTGATGTGCGTTCACGCGCTTTGTCGAAGCATGAAATTTTGCAGCTTCATACTGACGATATTGCTGGCGGGTCCTGTCGCCAGCGGCGGAGATCTGCATCTTGGCCGCGCAGCCGTAAGAATCACTCCCCCTTCCGGTATGCCCATGTCGGGTTATTACTACACGCGCCTTTCCGAGGGAGTGCACGATGACCTTTATGCCAAAGCGCTGGTGCTTGATCGGGACGGTGTCAGAGTGGCGATGGTTTCATGCGACCTGATCTCGATTGGCCGCCCATCCGTGGAAGAAGCGCGGCGGCTGATTGAAAAGAACACCGGCATTCCGGCAACACATGTGATGATCAGCGCGACGCATACGCACACTGGGCCTGTGCTGGTCGATCGAACATCCCGCGACTTGACGATGGGCCGGGACAGACCGATAACCAAAGAATATCTGGATGAACTTCCGGGCAAGATCGCAGAGAGCGTCAGGCTTGCCGCGTCGGATCTGCAGACTGTGAAAGTTTCCGCCGGGACGGGTCACGAGACCTCTCTCAGTTTCAATCGCCGATACCTGATGAAGGACGGCGGCGTCCGGTTTAACCCGGGCAGAATGAATCCGGATATCGTGCGGCCCGTGGGACCGATCGACCCTGACGTTTCCGTGCTCTATTTTGAATCTCCCCGGTCCGCGGCACTTGCCACTTATGTCAATTTTCCGATGCACCTGGATACCACCGGAGGGCTGCAGATTTCCGCCGACTACCCTTTTACGCTCTCCCAGGTGCTCGGCCGAGTTAAAGGGACCGACATGCTCACCGTGTTCACTACCGGCGCGGCGGGCAATGTCAACCACATTGATGTAAAGAACTCCGAGCAATTGAAAGGCTTCGCCGAAGCCGGCCGCATCGGCACGGCGCTGGCGGGAGAAGTGCTCAAAACCTACACGCGGCTCGGTCCTGTCAGCCCGGGCCCGCTTCAGGTCCGGCAGGAGATTTTGAAGCTTCCGCTGCCGCAGATTAAAGAGGATGATCTTCAGAAGGCGCGCGAACTGGCGGCACGTTTTGAGACGCCCAATAATCCTGCGTTTATGGAGCTGGTTTTTGCATTTAAGACGCTGGATGTTGCCGAGCGGCAGGGACGTCCCCTGGAAGCCGAAGTACAAGTCATCACCCTGGGTGACCAGATTGCCTGGGTGGGTTTGCCGGGAGAGATTTTTGTCGAGCTGGGTCTGGATATCAAGAAGGTTTCGCCGTTTGCGTATACCACTATCGTCGAACTGGCGAACGGCTCGGTGGGATATGTTCCCAATCAGAAGGCTTATCCTGAAGGCAGCTACGAAGTAATCAGCGCCCGATGCGGATCGGGTTCCGGGGA
The DNA here is from genome assembly GCA_036507075.1 of Acidobacteriota bacterium. Classification (GTDB taxonomy): domain Bacteria; phylum Acidobacteriota; class UBA6911; order JACQSX01; family JACQSX01; genus DASXQR01. Next base: position 100,592 of record DASXQR010000221.1, read on the forward strand.
GCTGATGGTGCAGGCGGCGATCCGCATGCTGGGGGAGATGTACCGCAACGCCTCCGGGAAAAAGTGATTTTTTATTTTTTGGCAGAGTTTTTTAAAGCCGCCCACGTCTACGACCACGTCACGCCTGTCCAAATTAGTTCTTGGGGTTGCGAGAAGGCGATTAGTTAAATGGCCGTGGATCACCAGCCCGCCGCCTTTTGGCGGGCGCCAGCCTGTAGCCCACGGCGCAGCGAAGCGCAGCCGTGGGAATTGCGGCTCTCTCATAAGATAAAGCCCGCCCGCTTTTTGAGGCGGGCGACAGCCGCCGCACCGACAATTCGTTTAATCCTTGTCCGCTCTCTTTTCTCCAAAGAATCGACTGCTGTCGCCCGCCCTAAAAAAACGGCGGGCTTTATCGAGTAGAATGTTCCTGTTCCCACGGCTCCGCTTCGCTGCGCCGTGGGCCA
>DASXQR010000222.1:0-47940 GCA_036507075.1 Acidobacteriota bacterium
GCCAGATTGTAGTGAGCTTCAGCCGAATTTGGATTAATGCGCGCAGCCTGCTGGAATTCTTCCAGGGCTTCCTGAATTCTTCCTGCGCCCGCAAGATCGATACCCATGTTGATGTGCGCTTCCACGTAGTCCGGGCGCATCCTGAGCGCTTCGCGGTAGTGCGACAGAGCTTCCGAAAGGGCCCCTTTTTGCGCCAAAGCGATGGCCAGATTCTGATGAGCCTCCGGGTACTCGGGCTTCAGGCGCAGCGCTTGAAGGTACTGATCAATCGCCTGGTCCCACTCTCCCCGGCCTGCCAGGACCAATCCAAAATTGAAGTGGGCCTTCGGATGGTTCGGATTGAGTCTCAGGGCTTTCGTTAGATAAGGATAGGCTTCCAGCGGTTTTCCGGAATTCACCAGTTCGATGCCGAGATTGATATAGGCGTCGGCAAAATCCGGCCGCGAGCGGATCGCCTCATGATAGTGGGAGATCGCTTCCAAAGGTCTGCCCTGCTCGGCAAGAATCAGCCCGAGATTCGTGTGCGCTACGTAGTTATTCGGCGTCACTTCGATGGCGTGTTCAAAGAGGGTAACGCTGTTTCTCCAGTACCCAACCTGAGCCCGCGTTGTTCCCGTCAGGAGACCAAGCACTGCCAGCACCGAGACGGCATACACCGGTCTTGAGGCGGGCAAAGCGGCCAGTACATCGTGCAAGGCCCAGACAAGTGCGATGAACAAACCGATCGAGGGCAAATAAGTATAACGGTCAGCCAGAGCCTGGTCGCCGACCTGGATTATCCCGATCACCGGAACCAGCGTCCCCAGATACCAGAACCACCCGACAGGCAGATAAGGTCGTCGCGCCGCAAGACAGATCACGGTGATGGTAATCGCGACAAGGAGCAAGGACGCGCCGGCCGCCCTCCAGGCTTCGACAGGCTGCATGGGATAAAAGAAAGCCAGATCTTTCGGTTGAAAGATCTTCCCTAGATATCGAACGTAGCTGACAACCGCGTTTTCAAAGCGTGCCTGGAGGGGAAGCGCACTAAGGGGAGCTACTGCCATTCCGGCCCGCTGCGCCCTGAAGGTGATGATGCTCGAGACTAATGCGAGGCCAAGCAGGGGGAGTTTTTCAGCGACCTGGATCCACCCGGGTCGATTAAACCGCGCGCGCGCCGGTGTTTTCCCCGTTGTCCCCAGAGGCCAGCAATCGAGAAGAAGGAGCACGAATGGGAGTGTGACCAGCATTGGTTTGGCCATCAGACCCAGACTGAAAAGAACCAATATGCCGGCATAACGCAGCACGGTCCTGTTTCGCGCATAAGAGGCGTATGCCAGAAGAGTGAGGATGCCGAAAAACGCGCTCAACACGTCTTTACGTTCGGCGATCCATGCCACCGATTCCACGTGAATGGGATGCACGGCAAACAGGGCAGCGACGGTGCCGCTGCGCCACAGAGTGCCGGTAAGTCGCCACAGGGCCAGAAAGAGCAGCACGGAATTGGCCAGGTGAATCACAAGACTGGTCGTATGGTGTCCGCCCGCGTCCAATCCGTAGAAATAGCAGTCTGCCATGTGGGAGATCCATGTCAGGGGATGCCAGTTTGCGGAATGATACGAAGTAAACGCCCACGTCACGTTCCCCCAGTTCAAACCGGTCTGGACGCGCCGATTCTCGGTTACGTAATCGCCGTCGTCGAATCGCACAAAGTCGCTGGACCGCACGTTCCAGTATGAATAGGCGGTCAGGAGCAATAGCGCCGCGCTGATCAGCAGCGCCCTGCTTCCGTGCGCCATGGAATGGTGAGAAGATTCAGGCGCCGCATGTTTCGATCCGGCAGCCTGGGGATGTTTTCTTCCGGAAGGGATTCGTCTCGAAGGAGGCATGCGGATAGAATATAGAATATTCGGAGAACTTGGATGAAATCACGTGCAGCCCCAGCGATGACCAATGACCAATGACCAATAACTGGAACCATTCGCTTCGGACGCTTCTTGAAGGCCTACTCGACTGGCAGGATGCGCACGCGAATTTTGACGCGGCGGTTGCCGGCGTGCCGCCGGAACTCCGCGGCGTCCGGCCCGCTGGACTGCCCTACTCGCTCTGGCAGCTCCTCGAACACATGCGTTTGTGCCAGAAAGATATTCTTGATTTTTGCCGGAACCCCGACTACAAAGAACTGAAGATCGAGGAATACTGGCCGTCGTCGGATGCCCCGCCCAATGCCTCCGCGTGGGATAAAAGCGTCGCAGCTATTCGCAGCGACTTCAAGGCTCTCAAGGAAATCGCCCGTGATCCCAACCAGGACCTCTTTGCCACGATCCCGCACGGCACGGGCCAAACATACCTGCGCGAACTGTTGCTGGTTGCCGATCATAATGCGTACCACCTGGGCCAGTTTGTAATCCTTCGACGGCTGCTTGGCATCTGGAAACCGGCTTAGCCAAGCACTGCCAAACCGGCGGTCTCTTCGACATTTTCACGCGTAGCGACGCGGCATGCCTCGTCAGAGTCAGACGCGACATGTCGCGTCGCTACGGTATCGAATCAAGCGTTACAGTGCACTGGCGTGTGTCCCCGCAGCAAAATCCTCCGCAAATCCTGATTTCAAAGGTAAATTTTGCAGAAGAGATTCCCCGTCCACGTCGCGAGCTCATTGGCACGTCCTTTGCTTTGAAGATCCGCGTAAGAGAGGTAGCCCCATGTTTCTGGCATTGTTTTTTTCGCTGGCCCTGAACTTTTTCATCGGGGGGGACATACAGAACCGGTCAGCCACGGAAGGGATTCAGAAGCTGAAGATCGTTTGTCCTTCCAGCCAGCAAAGCTGGGATTCAGTAGATTAGAAGCTGTACTTCAGCGCCAGTTGAATTTCCCGCTCGCCCGTGGCCGCCGAGATTTGGCCGGCCGAACTCACGGTAATGTTGGTTCCCGGATTGAGAAACTTAGGCGTGTTGGTTGCGTTGAAGAATTCGGCTCGAAACTGGAGCTTGTGGCCCTCACTGATTATGAAGTTTTTGTGCAGGCCTAAATCGACCCTTCTCAGCGCTGGCCCGCTCAAGATGTTGCGACCCGACGTGCCGAACTTGAATCGATCAGGCACCGCAAATGCTCCCGGATCAAACCAGCGTTGGATGGTCGGCTTGCTCAGTCGCCCATCGGCAAGCCGGTTCGGCCGATTACTTCCACCCACGTTGGCCGGATCGGCAGGCACAGTTGGCGTGAAGGGAAAGCCTGAGCGAAGCGTTGCGATGCCCACCAGTTGCCAGCCTCCCAGAAGCGCATTCAGCGGAACGCTCCAGTTGCCGCCGGATTTCCGGTTTCGCCCGAACGGTAACTGATAAGAGAAATTGGCCGTCAGCCTGTGCCGGGCGTCAAAGTTGGTGCGTCCTCGATCGTAACGGTGATCGCGGATGTTCTGGTAGCCGGAAGCGAATTCGTCGCCTTCCGAAAGGGCTTTTGACAGAGTGTAAGCGAGACGGTAAGTCAGCCCGTGCGACAGCCGCTTTTCAAGCTTTGTCTGGAGCGAATGATAAATGCTGTTGCCGATGGAAGAGAAGAGCAGGATCGAAGAGAACACCTGCGGGTACGGCCGGCGGGGCTGAATCGTTCCCTGTCCCGGAGTAGGCTGGTTGATGTTGGGCGTCATGGGAAGCGCCAGGCCGTGTGTGCCGACATAACCGACTTCCAGCGCCAGGTCTCCCTGAATCAAGTACTGCATCGACAAACTGAAGTGCTGCGTGTACGCGTCGCGCCAGTCCGGGGTGACGCCGTTGGCGGTGGGGAAGAGCTGTTCGGTTCCTCCGGCCAGAGTGGTGGTGACATTGAGCGTGGGACGCGTCGGGTCGGAAGTGGTCGTAAGGTTCACCTGATAAGGGGGATTCCGACCCAGATTATTTTGCGTGTTGAGAGTTTGGCTGCTGGAGAAAATTCCATATCCGCCGCGCAGCACGAATCGGCTGAAGGGTCGGTAAGCAAATCCAACCCTCGGTCCGAAATTATTCCAGTCCGTTTGAAAGCCGCCTCGTGGAATTCCTTCGGTGCCCGCTTGGATCAGTCGCGCCCGAACCGGGTCAAATACCGCCTTGCGGTCACGAATTTCCCTGGGCGGTTGAAAGAGATCCCATCGCAAGCCCAAATTGAGTGTCAGCCTGGAGGCGACTCCCCAGTCATCCTGCACAAACCCGGAGGACCACCAGGCGCGGTCGCGCACGTAATCTTCCACTTTGGTGACGTTGGCAGTGTCGGGATATCCGAGGAGAAAATCGGTGATGCCGTCGCCGCTGAAACGGCCGCTGAAGTTGAAATTTCCACCCAGGTTGGGCGGGAAAAAACCGTCCAGCCGGATGTGGCGGATGTCAAACCCGGTCTTGATGGTGTGATTGCGGCGCACCAGCGAAAATGTGTCCGCCCACTGAAGATTCTCCACCACTCTCAAGTTGGGGAGAAACGACGCCGACCCGTAGCTGGTCCAGCCGGAGATGGTAAACCGCGGAAAGAGGAAATCCCGGGGTGTGTCGGGTGGGCCCGCGATTCCCAGTTCTCTGGCCCAGTTTCGATCGGAGTACAGGGTGAAGCGATCCACATGATTGCGGTTGTAGCCGAAGCGAAATTCGTTGATTGTCCTGGGAGACACGGTCCGCGAGTAGCTGATGGCCATGTTGACCACTCGTTCAAAACTTTCTTCCCCGCTGCTGCTCAGCGCTGCGTCGCCGATGGCGGGCGTGGGAAAGACTCCGGGCAGAAGGCGATTCTGGTCCCAGGTGGAAACGCGAACAAAGACACTGTCCGAATCGGTGACACGATGATCGAGTCGAATCGTGTACTGATCCCGGTCTTCTTTCACTTTTTGGAATGAGGAAAAGTTTATGCTCCCCTGACGTTCGCTCAAATTAGGCAGCGGCACAAACTGAAGGACCTTCTGAGTGGCCGGATCGAGGCGATTAGGTGGAATGATTTTGCCCGGGAAGGCCGCACCTGTCAGTGGGTCTCTGATCGTTTTCGACACCTCCGTCAGATCGCCGCGCCGCATCCTTTCCGTGGGCACCAGGCCGCGCCGCAGATTTCCCCTTCTGCTTCTCAGGCCCTGATATTCAAAAAAACCGAACATCTTGTTTTTCACGACTGGAAATCCGAACGTGCCGCCAAACTGGTTGTAGACAAAAGGCTCCTTGCGGTTCTCAGTATCAAAGAAATTCCGCGCGTTCAGGACGCTGTTGCGGTGAAAGTCAAACAACGTGCCGTGGTACCTGTTCGTTCCCGATTTTGTCGCCACGTTGATCTGCGCCCCGGCGGTGCGTCCGAATTCCGCGTCATAAAGATTGGTGAGCACCTTGAACTCCCGAATGGCGTCGACATTGGGCCGCAGGGTAAAAAAGTTGTTCAGGTTGTCATTGGCGTCCACTCCGTCGACCGAGTAGCTGTTCTCGGCAGTGCGCAAGCCATTGACACTGACAGCCGCGCCCGTGCGCTCATCCTGCCGGCTTCCTTCCCCTTCCATACTGCCGGGAACAAGCAGCGCCAGTTGCAGAAAGTTTCGTCCGTTCAGTGGCAGCTCGGATACCTGCTTTTCGTCGATCACCTCGCCTACCGTGGAGGTGTCAGTTTCAAGCAGCGGTGTCAGGCTGGTCACCTGAACCTGGTCGCTGATTTCACCCACCTCCAGCTTAAAGTCCACGCGCGCCCTTTGATTGACCTGCAGCTCGATGGTTTCGGCGACCGCGGTCTTAAACCCCGCCAGCGCGGCAGAGACCCGATACATTCCCACCGGTAACTGTGGAATGGAGTAGTAGCCCGAATCATTGGTTGTGGCATGGCGGAGCAACCCGGTCTGAGAATGCTGCACCGAGATTTCCACTCCCGGGATCACGGCGCCCGAGACATCTGTCACGCTGCCCAGAATTGAACCGGACGTCAGACTCACCTGAGAGAAAGCAGGGCAGGTGGCAAGGCCCACCAGGAACACACACAGGAAGGCTCTGATCGACACAGGAAAGGCTTCGGCCTGAAAAGAGATAGGAGTAGCGCCTCGAACGTTCATGTGATCGTGGGTTGTATTGCTGTATGTTAATGCTTTTCGCAGCCCTGTGAAAAAAAAATCAAAAGAGGTGCGCCGCTCCTTTCCGGGCGTGTTGCCCAAATCGGAACGAATGGAAACGGCTGCATTATGTTCACCGCAGAGCCGCCGAGAACGCCAAGTTTTGCTGAGGTTGTGATGAAACTCTGCGGAAACTCGGCGTTCTTTGCGGCTCTGCGGTGAATGCAACGCGTTCGTCTACGGCGGGCTTCGATTTGGGCGACACGCCCTTCCGGTTGCGGTCTGTGGGCGCATGGCGCGGTCGCGGTACTGACTGTGCTCCCTGCAGGCGTATGATGATGGCAGACCCGACGTTTGGATAGACGGCCCGCAAGGGAGGAACACGCATGTTTCGACGCGTCGTGCGGTTTGTAGGTTTGACTTTGCTGCTTGTGACGATCCTTGCCGCTCCGGCTGGAGGCCAGGATGAGGATTTATCGGTGGTCAAAGGCTGGGTCGAATGGTCCGGCTCGACGAATCAACTGCAGCGGCATCTGAACAAAATCGCATTTCAATTGCTGGACCGGCGAAGGGACTCCATAAAGAGACTAAGCACCGCAACAGATTGGAAGCTGCGCCAAGCTGAAGTAAGAAAGGTTTTGGAAAGCACTGTAGGGCCATTTCCCGAAAAGACTCCGCTGAACCCGAGAACGCTCGGCGTGGTGAGGAAGGATGGATACCGGATTGAAAAAATCGTATTTGAGTCCGTTCCCGGCTTCTATGTTACTTCCTGTCTCTTTATTCCTGATCGCCTTGAAGCCAAAGCGCCGGCCATTCTGAATGTGATCGGACATACGGACATCGCTTTTCGAGCTCCCATGTACCAGGAGCTGATCTTGAATCTGGTCAAAAAAGGCTTCATTATTTTGGCCATGGACCCGGTCGGGCAGGGAGAGCGGCTGCAGTACTACGATCCTTCCGTGAAGCGCTCCACCGTGGGCGGGCCGACCACCGAGCATACTTACTTTGGCCGCCAGTGCTTTGTCAGTGGAAGCTCAGCGGCGCGTTACTTTGTCTGGGACGGAATGCGCGCCATCGATTATCTGGTGTCCCGGCCCGAGGTCGATCCCATTCGCATCGGGGTGACAGGCATTTCCGGAGGAGGAACCCAAACCAGCTACATTGCCGCTCTGGACGACCGGATCGTCGCTGCCGCACCCACCTGCTATATCACCAGCTTCCGGCGCTTGTTTGAGTCCATCGGGCCGCAGGATGCCGAGCAGAATCTCAACAGCGGCGTGTTTCGCGGCATCGATCACGCTGATTTTCTGGAAGTCCGAGCGCCTAAGCCGACACTGGTGGTTGCCACCACGCGGGACTTCTTCAGCATCCAAGGCAGTCGCGAAACGGTGACGGAAGCAAAGGCGGCCTTCCGGGCTCTGGGAGCCCCCGGCAATCTGGAAATGGTGGAGGATGACTTCGGACACGGATATACCAGAAAGACGCGCGAGGCAATCTGTGCCTTTTTCCAAAAATCCCTGAACAATCCGGGAAGTGCCGGTGAGGTTTCAGTCGCCCTCGCCCCGCCCGATGATTTGCGCGTGACATCCACCGGCCAGGTGGGCGATTCGCTGGGGGGTGAAACGGTCTTTTCCTTGAATCGAAGGGAAGCATTAAAACTATTCGAGAAACTTGATACCTCGCGCAAAGAGCCTGCTGCTCACTTAAGCCGCGTCAGGTCGGCTGCAAGACAGATATCCGGCTACCGCGAGCCTGAAGCGCTTTCCGGACATGTCTTTCGCGGCAGGCATCAGAGACCCGGCTACGCAGTTGAGATGCACGTGATACGCGGTGAAGGCGAAACCATCGTGCCCTTTCTTTTGATGATTCCCGACGCCAAGGCCAGTTATCCCGCGTTGATTTACCTTCATCCCGGAGGCAAGTCCGAAGGCGCGGCCGCGGGCGGTGAGATGGAGCAGTTTGCGAAGCTCGGTTATGCCGTGCTTGCGCCCGACCTTGCGGCTACGGGCGAACTGGGCAGCGCCAATGATTCCGTCTCATTCCTTGGAATGCACACCGGCCGCAGCATTGCAGGCTTGCGTGCTGCCGACATTATTCGGTGCGTGCGGTACTTGAGGAGCCGCCAGGAGATAGATTCGAGTGAAATAGTCGCCGTCTCGCGCGGCGGCATGGCGATTCCGCTTCTTCACGCGGCCGCATTTGATGAATCCATCCGCAGGATCGCTCTGATCGAGCCGCTGATTTCCTTTAGATCAGTCGTCTTGAATCGGTATTACAAAGGGAACTTTGCCGACATGGTGGCGAATGCGCTGACCGCATATGACCTGCCTGACTTGGAAGCTGCCCTTGCTCCGCGCAGGCTGCTGATCGTCAACATGCGGGATCAGTTATCCTCGCGAGCCGACCGATCTTCGGTAGATCAAGAATTGCAAGTCGTCCGCTCGGCTTATGCGCGGCAGAACGCCGGCCAAAATGTGCAGATTCGAGACTGGGAAGATTCCCAAGGTCTGGGAGCAGTGTTATCCCAGTGGCTGGGGAAATAGCAAGCGTGAGCGGAGAGACGGCCCGAGGGCCGTCTCCGGGAATTTTGCATTTGTGAGGAGAGACGGCCTGAGGGCCGTCTCTCCGCTCCCAGAAGGAGGCGAACTATGACGAGCACAATGAATCGACGATCCTTTCTCAGCCAGGCCGGTTTGGCTGCAGGCGTGGCAGCGGCCACCGCACGGTCCTACACCAGAGTCCTCGGCGCCAATGACCGAATTTCGCTGGGTCACATTGGAGTAGGGAACCGAGGTCGGGGTCTGGCGCGCATTGCCGCCCAACTCAAGCAGAGCACCGCCTCGGGCCTTCCAAAACATGGAGGATCTGCTGGCGCTCAAGGACGTGGATGCCGTGCTGATCTCCACGGCTGATTTCCAGCACTCGCCGCATCTCAAAATGGCCGCTGAAGCTGGAAAACACGTCTACTGCGAAAAACCGATGGCAAATGACCTGGACGAGGCCAAGGCGGCGCGGGATGCCGTGCTCAAGCGCAATCTGATAGTGCAGATCGGAACGCAACATCGCAGTGAACCTTATCAGATCGCCGTCCGGGATTTCATTCGCACCGGCGCCCTAGGTGATGTGAGCAAGGTGGAGATCGTGTGGAACTATCACGGGCCACGCTGGCGCGGCCGCCCTGAAGTGAAGCAGATTCGCGAACAGGACACCGACTGGAAACGCTGGCTGCTCACCAAACAATACAGGCCATTCGATCCGCAGCAGTATTTTGAATTCCGGCTATATCGCGATTTCTCCAGCGGGATTGCAGACCAGTGGATGAGTCATGGAATTGATCTGGTCCACTATTTCCTGGACGACTCCTATCCCAAATCGGTTGTTGCGCACGGCGGAATTTTTGCATGGAAAGATGGACGGCAAAACCCCGACACTTTCCAGGCACTGCTGGAATACCCGCGCGGCTTTCTGGTGAGCTACTCGACGAGCTTTGGAAACGACAGCGACAGTTTCAGTCGCATCATGGGAAAGTCGGCGACCTTGATCAACCTCGGCGGAGAAGGAAGTCCTCGTTGGAAATGGGTAGAGGAAAAGGGGACCCATGAAAGCGAACCCGATGTTAAACGCGCGGAGAAATACATAACGCTGCCCAGCGATGAATCTCTAGCTCCGACGTCCATTAGCGATGATGACCTCTCCCACATGTCCAACTGGATTGATTGCCTGCGCTCCAGGAAACAGCCGAACGCCACGGTTCAGAATGGCTTCGCGCATTCAGTGGCGGTGATCATGGCAGCCCGGGCGTACCGCGAAGGAAAAAAACTGTACTGGGAGCCCAAAACGGAGTCGATCGTGGATCACCCGCCGTCGAGCCAGCCGTGAGCGCAGCTTAGCCTGACAACTGGCCAACGATGACGTGTTTGATTGCCGTGACGACGGCTTCGGGGCTGTGTTCTCCGGCCCCCAGAGTGACATCGATTTCAAATCTCTGCGGTCCCTTGACAATCATTTTCCATTCAGCATCGCCGTATCTGGACAGGATGATGGCAGTCCAATTGTCCGGCAGAGATTTAAAAGCCTGCTGCACGGACGTCCGAATCTGTTGTTCTGCCGCTCGGTTTTCTAAACCGGAGAATTCGATAGTTACCGCCACTTTTCTCACCTCAATTTTGTTAGCCGCTCCTGGATATTAGAAGACAACCTCCCCTTCGAGAGCAACTGATCGTTAACCGCGAAGGCGCGAAAGCGCGAATTAAGGGAGATTACTTGGCCGGATGGAACTGGGTCCGAATTTGGGGACTGTCCCCATTTTACTTGGGGACTGTCCCCCATTTTGTGTATGTGGGCTGAAATGTAAGCAGTTCCGGCCACCAGCGAAAACTAGAGGAATTTGGTTTCGCGCCTTCGCGCCTGCGCATTGGATTTTTCACCGGGGCCACAGCCTTCCGCATTCCCCATTCCCCATTCCCCATTCCGCATTCCGCATTCCCCATTCCGCATTCGAACTCACTCGCTCCTCCAGTAGGTAAGCTTCACCAGGAAAATATTGTCTCCCCTGGCATCCCACAGCCTTCCGAAAGAGCGGCCCAGGTTGAATTTGCCGATGTTTTCGGAATCTGAGCGGCTTTGCGTCCAGACAAGATACATCGTCGAGCCCGGCCGGTATTCCCATCGCCAGACGGCGTTTGCCCGAAGGGACTTAAAGTTGAAGTCCGGATTTGGCAGTTGGATCGGCGCTGCAGGACCGGGGCCGTCCGGATCGGCGAGATAGGTTTTCTCGTCAAACGTCGAACTCCCGCGGCCGTACAGATTGAAGTCGTAGCTGCGAGGTCGCGCCAGCTCTTTGTACCCATGATAGTCGCCGGCCGAGATCAGGGGCTGGCCGTAAAACTGAAGGCTGATCTTGGGCGTGAATGTCCAGTTCAGCCGGATGCTGGCCGAAAGCGCTGTTTGTTCCAGTTCAGCGAACACATAACGCTTTCCAAAAGTAGCCGTTGCCTCCGCGCTGTCGAAGACGTTCACCCACTGGGCACCGTTGTGACTGCGATTCAGGTTCGGTTGAACCGAAAGTGAAAAGTTGCTTGCGGGCTTCCATTCGACACTGGGACCCGTGCCGACGCCCCTTGACGAACCGTTGGCATATTGTTCTGTAAAGGCTCCCAAACCGAAGACCCACTTTTTCCGGTCATCCGTCCGCAAGAACAAATTGGCTTCCCATCCCGGCTGGTTCAACGTCAGGGGGCCGCCGCGTGTAAGCCTGCTGTTCACACTGCCTGCAGGGTTGTAAGCGAAGATCGACTGGAGACTGTAATAATTGAGAAAGCGCACAGCCCCCAGCAGAAAATATCCCGACCAGATGGTGTTATGGTCAAAGTCATAGCTCCGAAAAATTGCTCCCAGCGCTTCTGCCGAACGCGTAAAACGCCCCGGTTTGGTCCATCTATATCCGGCGCCCAGGTGCCAGTTGATCACGTCGCCGCGCCATAGGAATCCGGCGTCGTTGACGTCAAATTTCGGATCGATAAACCCGGCAGCGGAGTTGAGAAAGAAATTGCCTTTCTCTTTGTTCAAGTAAACTCTTCCGGCAAAGCCGGTAAGGGAAGTGGCCGAAGGGTCCAGCCGGACATGCCTGGCATCGGGCCGTTGGAGATAGTGCTGCGAGTTTTGCTGGAGATCCAGAATTCGCTGCTGCGTTCCTGTGACGTGGCTCATCCCGGCCCATCCCGCGAGCACCCAGGTCTTTTTGGAGTCTAGGAATTTCCATCCGTCAACACCGAAAGTGTGAGCGGATGCGTTGATGTCGTCCTTCAGTTCGCCGGTTTCAAAATGCCGGCTGGTGACCGTCGAGATAAAGCCCAGCCCGTGGCGTCCTTCCTTGTATTCCCGCTGCGCGCGAAAAATCCCGTAGTAGCTTGCCGGTTCAGCGTCGAAATGGAACCGCCGGCCGGACTGATCGGCCTCTCCGATTTCATGATCGGTAAGCGCGTTAATTGTTCCAATGTTCCACTTTCCGATTTTCCCGGTCAGCTTTCCTGCGCCCACTATGCCCGTGCCCGGCGGAATGTGAGTGAAATCGGCGGAAGGAACATGCCCCTGCGGCGCTCGTCCAATACGGCGTGTATAAAAGAAGTTCGGCTCTCCCCAGTTAAAACCCCAGAAGCTGGTGGCGCCGCCGTGTCCAAAATTAAAGATATTGGCGCCTTCTATGAAGAAGGGCCGCTTCTCCTCAAAGAATGTTTCCACATCGCTCAGGTTGACCACCGCCGGGTCCACTTCAACCTGCCCGAAGTCCGGATTGACCGTAGCGTCCAGTGTGAGATTGCTCCCAAAGCCGATCTTCATGTCGGCCCCCGCCGCCGCCGAGTAAAGAGACCCGTCATTGAAGGGATCACCGGACTGGTGCTGCGTGTAAGCTGTGCGGGCAGTCATGTATGGCAGGATCTCGATACGTCTGGGCGGTGTGACTTCGGCAATGCCCAACAGATCCGGAAAACGGGAGACAAAGCCGCTTCCGTTCTTGGGAGTGAAAACCAGATAGTCTTCCTCGTTTTTGCGCGAAATAAAGCGGCGAAAATTCACGCCCCAGACGTAGCCGTCCTTTTTCTGGAACCGAAGTTGGGAATACGGGATGCGCATCTCGGCGGTCCATCCCTTGTCATCGATGCGGGCCTTGCCTTCCCACACGCCGTCCCAGGAGCCGTCCTGCCAACTGTCGTTGTAAAGCGTGCCGTCGCGAATGCATCCGGCAGGATTGATGGAAAAGAAGAATCCGCTGCGCTTGTCATGATAGGGATCAACGAAGAACACGAATTCGTCAGTTTCAAGCGCGGCATCGCGCCGGCCCAGCCTCCCCACGATCCGGTCGGGAGTGGAATCGAACATCTGGGCGCCAATATAGATCGCCGAGTTGTCGTAGGCGATGCGCACCTCGGTCTTTTCGGTAGGCGGCTCCCCCTCCTTCGGGTCTCGCTGCGTGAATTGAGAGACCGCCAGTTCGTTCCCCCAAACGGCTTCCGAAAGCACGCCGTCAAGCGTAATGGGCTCCTGCAGGCGCCGCGCTCTGACCAGGAGCTTGGAATCACCTGCGTTTTCCGCTGCTCCGGCGCGAACTTCCAGCAAAAAGACACTGAACAGCAACGCCGCAGTCAGAGCTTTTCCGATCTTCATAAATTGTCGCCCCGCTGCCGAGATCCCTGCACTCCGCCCGACGACCACTCTGCGTTAGACGCAGCCGCCGCCTAAAAGGTTCCGGTGTCTGAAGTGTAGTGGGGTTTTCGGTCTAGCGAAGAATCGCGCTCACCACTGGGACAAGCCCGGTGGCGTCGATTTTTTCACACGATCCGAGGCGCGGTGCAATGCTGCGGTAGAATTTTCACCACAAAGACACGAAGGACACAAAGTCAGTTGAGGCTTCGTGTTCTTGGTGCCTTTGTGGTGAAAAAGTTCTTACGTGTTTTGTAACGAAGCACTAAGCGAAAATAAGCCTTTGCAACAGGCGCGGGTGCGGCCGTCGCACATCGAGACGTCGAAGGCCGAGCCCGCGCGCGATCTGCTGCGCCTCGAGAAATTCCGCCTTGCTGACGTGCCGATTGATCTCAGAATATCGTTCTGAGCTGACTTTGCCGGCGGGATAGTACTGATCCATCAGATTGACGTAAGTTTCCGGGCCCAGCTCCGAGGAGATCCACTCCAGAATGGCGCGGGTTTCATCCAGGCCTCTGGGCATGACAAGGTGGCGGATCAGCAGGCCGCGACGCGCCAGACCGTCATCGTCAAAGACCAGCGGTCCTACCTGATCGTGCATGGCTTTGATGGCGGCGCGAGCCGCATCGGGATAGTTTTCAGCCATCATGTAGGTTCGGCTCTGCTCGGCTGTCCAATACTTAAAGTCGGGCATGTAGATGTCGACGAGCCCTTCCAGGTGCGCAATGCTCTCGAGAGAATCGTAGGCGCTGGTGTTGTAAACCAGCGGAACGCACAGGCCCTTCTCGACAGCGGCGGCTACCGCCTCGATCACCTGGGGGACGACATGCTCGGGTGTGACAAAATTGATGTTATGGCAGCCCGACCGCTGGAGTTCCAGCATCATGCCGGCCAGTTGGTCGGGAGTGGATCCACCCGTGCCGCGTCCTGCCTTGATGGCCTGGCTGATCTCGTAATTCTGGCAGAAGACGCAGCGCAGATTGCAGTGGGAAAAGAAGATTGTGCCCGAACCTCTCCATCCGCGAAGACAGTCTTCTTCGCCGAAGTGCGGGAAATAACTGCCCACGACCGCATATCTGCCTGTCTTGCAGGCGGCCCATTTGTCTTCCAGGCGGTTGACCCCGCAGTCGCGGGGGCAAGCCCGGCAGTCGGCGAGCATGGCCACGGCCGCTTCCACCCGCCGGCCCAGCTCGGCTCGATCCAGCGTCAGATATCCCGGTTGGAACATAAAGTCAAAAGTCGAAAGTCGAAAGTCAAAGGTCAAAAGTCGAAAGTCAAAAGACTACGGGCCAAAGCCTTCGATGACTTTCGACTTTCGACCTTCGACATTCGACCTAGTTTCCAGACCTTCGACTTTGTTTTATTAGTATGACAATCTCAAACCGAACTGGATCTGTCTCGGAGATCCGCCCGACGTGATTCTGCCAAAGTCGGCCGCGGTCACGCCGGTGCTGGGCTGGGCAAATTGCGTGGTGTTGAATGCGTTTTGAAATTCGACCCTGAACTGCAGGTTGACCCTCTCGGAGATGCGGTCGTTTCGATGCAGTCCAATGTCGAAGGTCGTGATTCCCGGCCCTCGCAGATCCGGCTGCGTGCGGGAATCGTTTCCCAAAGAAAAGGCCGGGGCTGCTTTAAACGCGGTCGTGTCAAACCAGCGGTCGAGCGTTTGCTCTTTCTTTGGCAGAACGGGCGACTTGAGCCGCTCTGCATAAGCATTTACTCCCGGCAATTGAGTGCTGCTGGGACTGGAGATAGCCAGCGGGCGGCCGCTCGCCAAAGTTGTAATTCCACTGACATCCCAGTTCCCCACCACCCGCCGGGCCCAGCCGTCGCCCAGCCACTTCCTTCCCGAGCCGAACGGGAGAGCGTAGACATAGTTGATTACCAGCAACTGCGGGCGATCGTCTTCGGACAGGGAACGGGAACGCGACAGGTTGTTCGGGTCGATGAACGACGTTCCCGCGCCGAATCTCTCCTGCACATTGTCGATCAATTTGCTCCCCGTGTAGGAGGCCTGAAACATCAGCCCATGCTCCCACTGCTTCTCCACACGCGCGGTCATGCCGTGGTATATGGAATCGCCCACAGGATCGCGGAAGCGCGTCACTGAATCGTAATGCGGGAAGGGTTTCAACAGTTGCGAGCGCCTCACGTTTCTGGATGCGCCTATTCCCGGAATTTTTCCGAAGAACGGATTCGCCACCAGCTCGTTCAAACCTGGACCGAGCGACAAAAACTCCGTGCTCACGGCGTTGCGCGCGCGGTTGACCCAGATGCGCTGTCCCCGGCTGCCGACATATGCGATCTCGACAATCAGTCCTGCTTTCAGTGATCGCTGGATATTCAAGTTCCACTGATGATTGTAGGGAGTGACCCAGCTGCGAAACATAGTCGTCACGCCGCCGCCTACTCCGGTGGTGGGCGGAATGAGGAAGCCCGCCTGGAACGGGTTGGAAAGCGTCGCGCCGGCCGGCGGCGTGTTTGGAGCCGCCGGAGGCTGGCCCAGGAAAATGCCCGTGCTGGCCAGGAATCCGCTTCCCAGGTCACTGGCGCCGGCGCCGATTCCTCCGCTGCCCGGAAAATAGAACAAACCATATCCGGCGCGCACCACCGTGTCCTTCATGAATTCCCAGGAAAGTCCCGCGCGCGGCGCAAAGTTGTTCCTGTCCGGATCGGACTGGTAGCGCGAATTTCCATCGCGGCCGACAAACTTCAGGATCCCCTTCTGGCCTGTGTTTGGTTCTGTAGCGTTGGGGTCAAAGAAAGCCAGTTGATTGAATCGGTCCGTCCAGGGCGTCTGATATTCCCAGCGGATGCCGAGATTGAGCGTCAAATTGCGCATCAGCTTCCAGTCATCCTGGAAATACCAGGCGTAATACCGCTGCGATGCGGCCAGTGTCGGATCGGCTGTGATCTGCCCGCCCGTAGGAGCGCCCAGCAGGAACGTGGCCACTGAGAAACCGGAAGTGCTTCCTGCCGTGAGCGGGTCCGGTCCCTGGGTAAAGGTCCGGCCGAACGAGTAGCTCCCCGCGGGGCGTTCCGGACGGAATACGTTAAACGTCATGAACGTGAAGTCGAACCCTGTTTTCAGCGAATGCACTCCGCGCAGCCAGGTCATGTGGGCCTGCAGTTCTTCAGCGTTTTCCACGTCGCTGAAGTACGACGCGCGGTCCGGCCCGAGCGACGCAACATCGGTAACATCAATTCGCGGGAAAAGCAGCGTCTTCCCGTATTCCTTTAATGAAGCAGGCAGCCCGAGGGCCGCGTAATCAAAACCGACGCTGCGCGGGTTAGTGATATTGTTGAGCCGCGTAAAGCTGCCGCGAAATTCGCCAATCAGCGTCGGGGCAAATGTAACCGTGTCGCTCAACACCGCGGTCCTCGGATGGTCGTCAATTATACCGTTCTGGCCGTTTGTGCCTTCTCCGGGAAAAGCCGCATTCAGGCCCGGCGAGGAGCGACTGCGGTCGGACCGTCCATAAGTAAGAAACAGATGCTGCTTGTTTCCGACATTATGGTCGACGCGGAAAAACAACTTCCAGGTGTCGTCTATCCGTGAAGCCGGGAAAACGAAATTTTGTGTGAGCGTCGGGCGGGTAGGAAGCGGATAGAACTGCAGCATCTTAAGTGTGATCGGATCGAGACGGTTGGCGGGAATCTGATTTCCGGGAAACTGATCTCGAATAAACGATCCCTGACGCGCGGGATCGGGCCGCGTCGTGGACGGATCAAAAACCCGGATCAGGGCGTTGCGGCCGTCGACGGTCTGCGAAAAATCGCCCTTGCGCTGCAGCTCGGTGGGAACCGTGGTGATGAAGTCATCGGGAGAACGTTGTTTGGTCTGTTCCCAGTTGACAAAGAAGAATGTCTTGTCATGCCCGTTGTAAATCGCCGGCAGATAAACAGGGCCGCCGACGGTAAAACCGTACTCGTTTCTCTTAAAGGGGCTGCGCGGAACCTTTCCTGTCTTTGGATCGGGTGTTCCGGTCCGGTTGGTGGTCCAACTGTTGGCATTCAGTTTGTCGTTGCGCAAAAACTCATAAATGCTGCCGTGGAGTTCATTGCTGCCGGCACGCGTGGCGGCAGTTACGACACCGCCGCCCGATCGTCCGAACTCGGCTGCCATGCTGTTGGTGATCACTTTGAATTCCTGCACCACCTCCAGGGGCGGGGTGTAGGCGATGTCATTGGTCGTGCTGTTGCGCGATTCCGCTCCATCCAGCAGGAATTCCGTGGTATTGGACCTGCCGCCGTTGATGATCGGTCCGGTTCCCGTGTTGCCCCGAGGCAAAACCCCTGGAGCAAGCGTCACCAGAGCGTAAGGATTACGGCCGAACAGCGGCAGTTCCAGAAGCTGGAGGCTGCCAACCACGTTGCCCAGTGACGCGCTGGAGCGTTCCAACTGTATCGCGCTGGCGGTCACCGTCACGGCGTCGGAGATTTCTCCCGGCTTGAGCGACACGTTTACCGTCGCGATCTGGCCTACCTTCAATGAAACGTCAGGCACTCGGGCCTTGCTGAAGCCGGTCAGCTCGACGCTGATCTCGTACTGACCCGGATGCAGGTAAGGAACTCGATACTCGCCCTCATCATTGGTCACGGTTTCAACAACAGTGCCCGTCCTTAAGTTGGTGACAACCACGCGCGCCCCGGGAATAAGGGCTCCCGACTGGTCGGTCACAGTCCCGGTAATGGTCGCCTGTTCCACCTGGGCCAATGCCGGGTTTGAAAAACAGCCAAGAAATGCGAGCAGAACGACAAAAAAAGAAAAGCTGCGCTTCATCTAAGCACCTCCGCTGCAGGGATCGTTGGGCGCGCCGGTCGGTTGAGAATGCTCGCGGCGATAATGGTGCTGTGCTGCGAATTCTCACCTCGGGTTTTCAAGATGGGTCTGCTCCGGAAACGCCAGCGTACCGGTGGCGATTATAACACTCCATTCGTCCGGAAAGCTTTGCCAGCGATAGAATTGGCCCTCCATGGACATTGAAATGATTCGCCGGTATTGCTTGTCGCTGCCCCATGCAACGGAAGACATTCAGTGGGGCAGCGATCTTCTGTTCCGCATCGGCGGAAAGATATTCGCAGTCATCGACATGAGCGGCGAACAGGCGGGTGGCGTATCTTTTAAATGTGATCCGGAGACATTCGCCGAGTTGATCGAAACGGAAGGCATTCGCCCCCGCCCCTTACGTGGCCCGCTATCACTGGGTCAAAGTGCAGGACCTGCAAGCTTTAAGCCCCGCCAAATTGCGAAAGCTGATCAGACATTCCTACGATCTGGTGCTCTCTAAAATCCCGGCAAAGGAATTTACCGCCAAGGCGCGAAAGCGCGAAAAAAACTAGAGCAATTTTCCTTTCGCGCCTTCGCGCCTTCGCGGTGAATTTTTCCATGCCTTCTGAGCCGCATTGCGTTAGGCGGCTTCACGCTTTTGGCTACGCGGTTTTCAGCTCTTTCGAGCTCTACTTCCAAAAGATCACCCTTTCCCAAAAGAGAAAGCGAGGCGAGCGGGAAGGTCAATTGTCGGAAAACCCGGTGCTTTTTATGATGCCGATTGGACGCAGACAGAAGCACCTTCCTCTCCTCAATGGGCCGAGGCAAGCGCCGGCCTTGGGTGAGCGAATAATGCCGGCTGTTGCAGTAGATCATCGGATCAAAGTAGGTCTTAAGTCTGCAAACCACCAACCCGGCCCGCTCAGCCAGACGGCGGATTGTGTGAGGTGTGAACAGATGCACATGGCGTGGCGCATCCAGAGCGAACCAGCACGAACCGTAGAGCTTAAATGCGGCGCTCTGGATATTGGGTGTACGGAGAACGATCCGTCCCTGGTCTGCGAGAAATTTGGCAGCGGCCCTGAGGACGATGACCGGATCGCGCACGTGCTCGATGAGGTGACTGATTAAAACCACATCAAATTTCTCGCCCTGTGGCGCATCAAAGATCGTCCCCTCGTGTACCGCCAGACCGCGCGCGCGGCACGCGGCACAGGCGCGAGCGTCGTGGTCGATGCCAAACACCTCCCATCCCAGCGCTTGATGACGCGCCATCAAATCACCCGAACCGCAGCCCAGGTCGAGCAGGCGACAGGGGCCGCGCGGCTCACAGACGTCACGCATAATCCGGCTGGACAGGAGTTTGAATATCGAGCGCAGCAATCGCGATCCTGTTGAACTTTCTGGCGAGTAATAGTGGCGGATTGCCAGTCTCGTCACCCTACTCTTAGGGATGCCGTTGCCGCTCGGCTGGTGAGGCGGATAATCGGGCGGGTAAAGATTACCAATCGCGTCGCATGCAACCGGCGTCTGGAGCGAAACCAGGCCGCATCGTTTGCAGCGGCAATACTCGTAATCAGCATCCGTGGCTTGCAGTCGATCAAAACCGGTCACCAGCCACTGCCAATCATTGGAACCACAGAGAAGGCATGTCTGGTTCAAGAAGAAGCCCTTGTGGCGTTTAAGAAGATGGCGGAGAGGGTGGGATTCGAACCCACGTACCCTTTTGGGGTAACTCGATTTCGAGTCGAGCGCGTTACGACCTCTTCGCTACCTCTCCGTTCATGTGGCAAGTTGAAAGGGGCAAGAGTTACCAGTGGGTGATGGCACCACCAGTCGGTGTCGGCTCCACCAACCGGTAATTCTTGCCCCTGACAACTGTTCACCTGAACTGGTAACTCTTGCCCCTGTACACTTGTCACTTGAAAGGCTTCGGGATACCTGCGGCACAGGTGCAGACCCTCTTAATGCTGCTTCCTTCCGGACCTGACATGATTCGAGGAGCACCTTGCACAGGGCCCGAAGCCATTGAAGTGACAAGGGGCAAGAGTAACCAGTTACAAGTGGTGATTCACCGCAGTAACTGCGAGCCACCTTGTCAATGGTAATTCTTGCCAACGTCTGAGTTGAACCACTTGTAACTGGTTATTCCTGACTCCTGGTAACTTGAACGGAAAGGGTGGGATTCGAACCCACGGTACGCTTTCACGTACACACGCTTTCCAAGCGTGCTCCTTCAGCCACTCGGACACCTTTCCGCAGCTTAAACCTTTAGACTAGCTGATCGGTCGCTTTTCGCCTAATTCTTTTGTGAGCTACAGGTTCACCGCGAAGGCGCGAAAGCGCGAAGGCAAGTTGGGGATTTTTGGGTGTGAATGAGGTACCCTGAGATCAGGTCTATGGCCCGTCAGCAAAAGAAAAATAAACAACGAAAACCGGCAGTTTTAAAGGCCGGCGGAGAACCGGAGGCACCCGCAGCCGGCCCAGCCAGAGGCCGCGCTGCAAGGCGCAACCCCCGCGACGGCTCGGCCGCAGTAAAGGAAGAACGAACGCCGCTTCGCGAACGGCAGGAAAAAAAAGATCTCTTCACGCTGTTTATGGAAAAAATCCCGGGCGCCTGCTTTATAAAGGATCGCGACGGCCGCTACCTTTACGGCAACGAAGTCTGGAAACGCCAATTCGAACCGCCGCTGGGGGATTCGTTCGAGGTCACCGATGCGGACCTGTGGCCCCCTGAGACGGCGGCGCTCTTCCACAAGAGCGATCAGTGGGTGCTGGCCAACAACGCTCACTACCACGGGATCGAACGCGGAACGGCCAGAAATGAAACCCGATACTGGCTGGTCAGCAAATTTCCCATTCCCGACAACAGAGGGCGTCCCGCATTCATCGGAGGAATGGCGCTCGATGTCACGGAGAGTAAGAACGCCGAACTTGCCCTGCAGGAAAGCGAGGAGAGGTTTCGCGACCTGCTCGAGGGAGTCTTTGATGGAATTTCAATTCACGAGAAAGGCGTCATCATTCATGTAAACAGAGGACTGGCCGACATGCTCGGCTACCGTCCGGATGAAATGATCGGAAGGAACGTGCTCGATTTCCTGGCGGATAATTCCCGCGAGCTTGTCCGGCAGAAGATTGCCGCCGCGGACCAGCGGCTCTACGAAGCAACCGCGCTGAGGAAAGACGGGACTCCGGTCGAATTCGAGATTATAGGACGATTACAAAACTTTCATGGACGGCCGGTTCGCGTCACGGCGCTTCGCGACATCAGTGAACGAAAACGGGCGCAGGACAAAATACGGCAAAGCGAAAGACTGCTGGCAGAAACCCAGCGACTGGTGCACCTGGGCAGTTGGGAGTGGAACATCGACGGTGAAACGGTTCACTGGTCCGACGAACTCTATCGCATTTATGGATACGAACCGCAGGAATTCCCTTTAACTTCCGATTCGATCCTCAAGCACATCCACCCTGAAGACCGTGAGCGGGTAATGGAAACAATTCTGAAAGCCAGGGAGAATCATCTGACGTTCAGTTTCGAGCATGGAATCAAGCGCGTGGACGGCACAGAGCGGATTCTTCACATCCAGGGTCAGGTTATCTCCGATGCGGGAGGCAAAGCGTTCAAGATGATCGGAACAACACAGGACATAACCGAACGGCGGCGCCTCGAGGAACAGCTTCGACAGGCACAAAAGATGGAGGCAATCGGGCGGCTTGCAGGCGGAATTGCGCACGATTTTAACAACATTCTTACCGCCATTCTGGGCTACAGTGACTTGCTGTTGGAACAGTTGCCGGACTGGGACTCCAAGAAGAATGACGCGCTGGAAATCAAGAAGGCGGGAGAGCGCGCGCAGGCCCTGACGCAGCAGTTATTGGCGTTCAGCCGCAAGCAGATGCTTCGACCGGTGGTCATCGATTTGAATGAGGTGATTTCGGACATGGAGAAAATGCTGGCGCGGTTGATCGGCGAACATGTGCGGCTGGTGACCAGGCTCGATCCGGCCCTTGAGCGCGTGAGACTGGATCGCGGACAGATCGAGCAGGTGATTTTGAACCTGGCGATCAACGGGCGCGATGCCATGCCCGAAGGAGGTCAGTTGACAATTCGAACCGGCAAGTTTGCGCCGGGCGAAATCCTCCCCAAAACCGTTCCGTTAGGAGCGGTGATGCTGGAAGTGACGGATACCGGGATGGGAATGGACAAAGAAATCCGGTCCAAGGTGTTTGAGCCTTTCTTTACAACCAAGGAAAAGGAAAAGGGAACCGGCCTTGGCCTTTCAACCGTCTACGGGATCGTCAAGCAGAGCGGTGGAGACATCGAAGTGGAGAGCGATGAGGAGGGAACCACCTTCAGGATTTACTTTCCGGCGGCCGAAGAACCTACCCCCCTGAAACCCGATCGACGGCCGGCGCGTCCACAGGCTCGCGGCGCTGAGACAATTCTGCTGGTCGAGGACGAACCGGCGGTGCGTTCGCTGGCGCGTCGGGTATTACAGATGAGCGGCTATGCGGTGCTGGACGCGTCCAATGCGGGAGAGGCGATGCTGATTTGTCAGAACCACTCCGGGCCGATTCATCTGCTGATCACCGACGTGGTAATGCCTCAGATGAGCGGTCGCCAGTTGGCGCAATCGCTGTCGCCGCTGCGACCGGAAATGAAGATCATCTTTATGTCCGGATATGCCGATGACGTTCTGGACGGCGATTTTCCAGCGAACGAAGTCCCGTTTCTGGGAAAGCCTTTCACAGCCGACCTGTTGTTGCAGAAAGTGCGTGACGTATTGAAATAGATTTAGTTTGGGAAAAAATCCGTCACTTCTTGCCCTTTGGCATGATTTTCCCGGCGTCTTCAAAATGCGGAATTCAGAATGCGGAATGTTTCAAATGCGGAATTCGGAATGGGGAATGTGGCATGGTTCAGATGCGGGTCCCGGGTTAATCAGAGGTCGGACGCGGTCTACACAGCGGAAATTCGTTTATTCCCATTCCACATTCCGCATTCCGAATTCCGCATTCGGTAGATTCCGCATTCCGAACTCCCCATTTGCGGCTGATGTTTCATAATTTGATTCACTTGAAGTCTTGCTCCTGCTAATTTGAACCAGAATGACCTATACCGTAATCGCGCGCAAGTGGCGGCCTCAAAATTTTGAGGACGTCGTCGGCCAGAAGACCATCACTCAAACGCTGCAGAATGCAATCCGGTCCAACCGGGTGGGGCACGCGTTTCTTTTCTCCGGACCGCGCGGTGTGGGAAAAACCACGGTCGCCCGGATTCTGGCGCGCGCGTTGAACTGCCATCGCGGACCGACGCCTCAACCATGCGGCGAGTGTCCGTCGTGCCTGGAAATTGCGGCCGGTAACGCGCTGGATGTCCTGGAAATAGATGCGGCTTCAAACACGGGTGTAGACAACATTCGCGAGCTCAGAGAGACCCTTCAGTACCGAACCGCCCGCGATCGATTTAAGATCTTCATCATTGATGAAGTTCATATGCTGTCCAATGCCGCTTTTAACGCGCTGCTGAAGACTCTTGAAGAGCCACCCGAGCATGTGAAGTTCATCATGGCGACCACGGAACCCCACCGCATTCCCGTCACCATCCTGTCGCGGTGCCAGCAATTCGAGTTCAAGATGATACCCTACCAGCAGATCTTTGACAGGCTGCGCCTGATCGCGCAGCGGGAGGGAATTGAGATCTCCGACTACGCCCTGCGGCTGGTCTGCAGCGCCAGCGAAGGCAGCATGCGCGATGCCCAGTCCGCGCTGGACCAGATTCTGGCCTTCAGCGGCGCCGAAGTACGCGATGAGGACGTACGATCATTGCTCGGCGTAATTGCGGAAGATTCATTGAACGCCGTCGTGGATTCCCTGATCAAGCGCGATCGCAAACAAATGCTGGACCAACTGAGCGAAATAGCGCGGCATGGCCATGACCTGCAAGTGTTCTGCCGAAAACTGCTGGAGCATTTTCGCCATCTGCTGGTTATCAAAGCTGCCGGATTCCATCCCGACATGATTCCGGTAACCTCAGCCCAGGCGAATCTCCTGAAGGAGCAGTCGGAAAACTTCTCGGAAATCGACCTGCTGCGAAGCTACGACTTGATGTTCCGGGCGGAAAGCGAGCTGCGCTGGCATTCCGTTCCGCTGTTCCATCTGGAAATTACGCTGCTGAAGGTCCTCCAGCTTCCCCATCTGGAGGAAATTGAAAAAGTCCTGGCCGGCACAAAGGCGGCAGGAGGAACCGGCGGCGCCAAATCCGCGCCCAAATCGTCGCGGCCGGTTGATCCGGGCGGGCAGGAAGACGAGCCGGAAAAGGATGGGCGTAATCCGCTGATCCAGTCCGTGCTTGAGAACGTACACCAGCAGCGTCCTTCTTTGTCTGCCTTCCTGGAGCGGGCAGGTCTCGAGATCACTTCTGACCAGTTCACCATACGTTTTGGCCCGCGACAGAAATTTGCGCGGCAATGTGTTGAAGAGAAGGGAAACCTGGAACTACTGGAAAGAATATGCGCGGGCTTGACCGGCAGTCCCTGTCGCGTTCGCATCGAAAGTGAGGAACCGGATTCGGCGCCGCCGGAAACGAAATCGCATCGCGCCCTGCAGGATCCCAGAGTTCAACTCTTTCGTGAAGCTTTCCCGGGTAAAATATCTATCGAGGATTTGCCAGAATGACGAACTTTCAGCAATTGATGAACCAGGCCAGGCAGATGCAGGAAAAGCTGCAGAAAGAAATGGCCAACCTCAAGGTTGAAGCTTCCGCCGGCGGAGGCATGGTCGCAGTCACCATGAACGGAGCAAAGCAACTGGTCTCCGTGCGAATCGATAAGCAGGCGCTGGAGAATGACAACGAAATGCTGCAGGACCTTGTCATGGCGGCAGTCAACGAAGCGAGCCGAAAGGTGGACGAGACGCTGGGCAGCCAGTTGGGAAATCTGGCGGGAGGGTTCAACCTTAAAGGGTTGTTGTAAATGGAAGACCTGGCCGGACCGGTCGCGCGCCTGATTGACGAATTCAAGAAGATGCCGGGCATCGGACCGAAATCGGCTCAACGGCTTGTGTTTGCACTGATTCGCCGATCTTCGGATGACTGCGCCCGTCTGGCCCAGGCAATCCTGGATTTGAAAAGCAAGATCGGGCTTTGCTCCGAGTGCAATAACATAACCGATGTAGATCCCTGTCACTTCTGTTCGAACCCCTCGCGCAACCACCAGGTCATTTGCGTGGTGGAAGACCCGTTCAATGTCTATTCCATTGAAAAGACGCGCGAGTTCAAGGGTGTCTACCACATTCTTCACGGCGCGCTTTCTCCTATCAACGGCGTGGGTCCTGAAGACCTGAAGCTGAAAAACCTGTTCGGCCGAATCCAGCGCGATCGCGTGGAGGAAGTCATTCTGGCCACCAATCCCAATATTGAAGGAGAAGCCACGGCAATCTATTTGTCGCGCCTTCTCAAACCGTTGGGCTTGAAGGTGACGCGCATTGCGCTGGGAATTCCTGTGGGTAGCGATCTCGAGTATGCCGACGAAGTTACGCTCTCCAAAGCGCTGTCGGGCCGCCGCGATATGGAATAGCTTGCCATCGTGTGTAACATGATTACAGAGGCTTGAAAAACGCCGCACCGTCTTGGTGTGTTCGTCCCTCCTACTGGCCTGCTAATTGCTTCCCTTATCCGTGCTGAGTGGCTCTGCTCGGCAAACCGAACTCAAACCTGGAGAGGAAAAGATGCGACAAAACACTCAAAAGCACACTTTGGACTACGACCAGGAGAACGCAGAAGGCCTCTACTTTGCGGAAGATCCGCGTGAAAAGAATGCAGAAGAATCTTCAGCCAGCGCCGAAAGTGCGGAAAATATTTCAGTGCCCGACGCGGATCCGACTAATCTCTACTTTAAGGAGATGGGCCGAATTCCGTTGTTGGATAGAAAAAAGGAACTGGACCTGGCCCAGCGCATAGACAATGCAAAAATCAACATTGAAAACACTTTGACACAGACCTTTTATATGGCCCACGTCGTCATCGACGGCAAAAACAGGCTGGTGCGCCATACGATGAAAATCAAGAACTTCCTGGCCCTCGATAACGATCTCAAAAGGAAAGAGTTGAAGTCCATCCGTTTAAGGACGGTTGCCAGGATCGAAGACCTGGAGCGCCAGGTGCAAAAGCTGGAGGCTTCTCTTGCCAAGTCCAACGCAAAGCAGCGTGAATTTCTTGCACTTCGGGCGCGGCGTCAGATTTCAAAGGCTATCCACAACCTCGGGCTCAACTATGACATTGTTAACAGGCATGCTGAACTTTTTCTCCTTCACGAAGCAGATCTGCGGCGACTGGTGCGGCGCATAAAGAAAATCAAAGAGGAGTGCGCGGGAAAACGCACGCCTGCCGTCGCGGCGAAGATTCATGATCTGGAGGCACAGATCAGGACTGTCGAGTCGACACTTTATGCGGGACGGACCGAAATCCTGAAGACCGGCGAAATCCTGCGGCGCCATCAGATCGAAATCCAGCATGCAAAAGAGGACCTTACGGCGGCCAATCTTCGCCTGGTAGTTTCGATTGCGAAAAAGTATTCCTGCCGCAACCTTCATTTTCTTGACCTGGTGCAGGAAGGCAATATCGGGTTAATGCGGGCTGTGGAGAAATTCGATCATCATCGCGGCTACAAGTTTTCGACTTATGCAACGTGGTGGATTCGCCAATCGATCACCCGCGCCATTGCCGATCACGGACGAACCATTCGCATTCCGGTGCATATGGTTGAAACCATCAACAAGGTGTTCAAACTGGTAAACGAGTTCACACAGGAAAACGGGCGCGAGCCCAGTGAAGACGAAATCGCCCGAGCCATGAAGATGCCGGTCAAGAAGGTGCGCAAGATCTTCAAGATCGCGCAGGAACCGGTTTCATTGGAAGCGGTAGTGGGCGACAACGACGATGCGGCCATCGCCGACTTTATCGAAGACAAGTCCTCGATCAATCCTGACAGCAACGTGCTCAAGGGGATGCTGGGCAAATACACCGATTCCATTCTGCATACGCTTACCCCGCGCGAAGAGCGGATCATGCGGTTGAGATTCGGCCTGTCCGAAAACGGCAAAGAGCATACGCTGGAGGAAATCGGCAGGATACTGGGCGTTACGCGTGAGCGGATCCGCCAGATCGAGAAAAAGGCCATTCAAAAGCTGAAGCAGTGCATGCGCTTCCGCCGCATGCACGAACTGCTTCCCGCAGCCGGCGACAAACAGCTCAGCTCCCGTCGCCGCGGCATTTTCTTCGGCGCAGAACAAATCGCCTCCGGGCAGTGAGCCCCAAATGCTGAATGCGGAATGTCGAACGCGGAATGGGTGGTGTGTTACCGCCAGCTCCGGGAATCTGACCGCAACATATTCCGCATTCCGCATTCCGAAATCCGCATTTGATGGCAGCCTTTTGGCTGACGGTTAGACCAGCCAGTTCGCCCCCCGCCGCGGCTGCTGTACAATGGCAGACGCTCATGACTAATCGGCGAGTCCTGCTTCTTCTTGCCTCCTTCGGCCTGCTTTTCGTGTTACTGGTCATTCTTCTCTTCTATCAGCGCACCAAGGAAAGCTCCGTTCTGTCCCAGCAAAGCCTGGAGGACCCGGTTCAACTGGTGGAACAAATAGAAAGCGAAGTCGACCTGTTTCGCCAGTTCCAGCAGGAGCGCGGCGAAGCCATTGGCAGCGTGTCGGAGCGTCTGATCGTTGACAATCTGATCCAGGCTCAAAAGGACAAGATTGAATCATTGATCGGGCTTGCCCGCGTGCGGCTGAAGCTTCTCGGCGTTCAGGAGGAAGCGGAAGTCATCCGGCTGCGAGCTGAACTGGCCCAGAAGGAAAAGGAGCTGGAGGCGGCCAGCGGGCTGAAGGCAGAGCAACTCCAAGTGGAAATTCACACGCTGAAACACAAGCTCGAGGCTCTCGAGCTTAAGTCCGAACAGGCAAATCCCGCGCTTGGAAGCCGGCGTGGCATCAGCAACGCCCAGACGTCGCTCATTCAAAGCAGATTGAAGAGCATCAGCAAAAGCATCGAGGAAGCAAGTCTGCAAGGGAAGGTCGAAGGGGGCGAATCGACCCGGGGCATGTGGGCCGATCTGATGCTTTTGCTTGGCACCGGTGGCCGCTCAAATCGAATCAAGCATTACCAGCAGGACGTGGAACGCCAGCACGAGGTGGTATTTGCTTACCTGAACCGCCTTTGGGAAGAGCATCAGAGTCTGCTGCAGCGGCTGGCCCAGGCGGGTGTCGGCCAGGCGCAGCAAGTCACTCTGAAAGTACATCAGGATTCAGCCGAGATGATTGAAAGCCTGCGCGCTCTCAACGCGGTTGTTGACGAGCAATTGCGGCTGCTGGCCCGCTGGAGGGACACACTCTGGAGAGATTCCACTGATATTGCGCTGCGACTGCTGGTTCGAATTCTTGGCCTGGCCATGGTCATTGTTGCGATCCTGCTCTTGTCCATGCTGCTGGGCAAGGTCCCGGATCGCTTTGTTCACGATGAGAAGAGTCGCTATTACTCGCGCAAGATCATACATTTTGTGACGGTGTTCGCAGTGATCATGTCGGCGGTTTTCGCTCTGCTGGGCCAGTTCATTTATCTGGGCCCGGTCATCGGCCTGGTCGGCGCCGGTTTGGCAATTGCCCTTCAGGATGTAATTGTCAGTATTGTCGGGTGGTTCTTCATCATTGGGCGTCTCGGCCTGTCGGTGGGTGATCGCGTCGAGATTAACGATGTTAAAGGCGATGTGATCGATATCGGCGTCTTTCGCACTGTTCTTCTGGAGGTGGGAAACTGGGTGCAGACCGAGCAGGCGACCGGCAGGGTTGTCTTTTTTCCAAACAGCTTTGTATTTCGAAACCACTTCTTCAACTATCACATCGGGAGCCGCTTCATCTGGGACGAAATCACCGTCACGCTCACCTACGAGAGCAACTGGCGCAAGGCGAAGGAAGCCCTGCTGCGGATTGCCGAAGAAGCCGTGGCGCCCGATATCCAAGCCGCCGAGCAGGAGATGCGCACCATGGCCAGGCGCTTTTTGCTGAAGGTGGGGAAGCTCACCCCCATCGTGTATACGCAAATGGCCGACAGCGGCGTATCGCTGGTGGTGAGATATGTCACTCCCGTGCGGGCCCGCAGAACTTATTTCGACGACATCACTGAGAAGATCCTGAGCTATATCGAGAGCCAGCCGGACGTGGAGCTCGCTTATCCCACGCGCCGGAATCTGCAGGAGCCGGTGCCTCACGTGGAGTCACCGAAGGAAGTACATCGGAAGCGGACCGTGTCGACGGTTGCCGACCGTCCCCCCAGCGACGTGGCGCCGATCCAGGAGCGAACGTCGGAAACTTTAGAAGAAGCTCCGTCCGTTACCGAGAAGGATTGATGGAGGGACGGAGGGACGGAGGGATGGAGGGATTGAGGGATGGAGGGATGGAGAGATTGCTCTCATGTTCCTCAGTCCCTCCGTCTCTCAGTCCCTCCGTCTCTCAGTCTCTCCATCCCTCCATCCCTCCCTCTCTCCCTCTCTCCCTCTCTCCATCCCTCCATCCCTCCATCCCTCCATCCCTTCATCCCTCCATCCCTTCAATGCCCGGCGCCGTGGATGATCTCGACGGCGTGCTTGAGCAGCGGTAGCACGGCGTTTAGACTCTCCTCTGCTCCTTTTTGACTGCCCGGAAGATTGAGTATCAACGTGTGGCTGCGGACTGCGGCCAGCGAGCGGCTCAATGCCGCGCGTGGGGTCTTCTTCAATCCTTCGCTCCGCATCAGTTCTGCAAGGCCGGGCACGATTTTGTCTGCAATTGCCGTGGTGGCTTCCGGAGTAACGTCACGTGGTCCCAGCCCGGTTCCGCCCGTTGTGATCAGCAGGTCGGCATCGCCTTGATCGCAGATCTGTTCGAAGCGTTTTGCAAGTCCTTCCTGGTCATCGGGCAACAGCGTGCGGCTGACAATTTCAAAGCCGGCTGCCTTCAAGATTGAGGCAAGCGAATCTCCGGATGTATCTTGCCTGGTTCCGTGAAAACAACTGTCGCTGACAGTGATCAGGGCAACTTTCATCCTGCTCCCAAAACTTGAACCGCCAAGAGCGCCAAGAACGCAAAACACTTGAACCGCCAAGACCACCAAGAACGCGAAGCTTGAACTTTGATTCGGTGGTCACAATGTGAGTCTTCGGACAGATTCAAGGTTCTTCGCGTTCTTGGCGCTCTTGGCGGTTCAAGTGTTTCGCGTTCTAGATCGCCGGGACATCTCCTTCAATCCAATATTCGCCTCCCTCGCCATATTCCTTCTTCCAGATGGGCACGGTGGTCTTCAGTGCGTCAATGCAGAAACGGCAGGCCTGAAAAGCGGCATCCCTGTGTTCGGATATCACCAGCACCAGCACGCTGGTTTCGCCGATGGACATAGGGCCAAGCCGGTGCACCAGCGCCAGGTCAAGAATACGAAATCGCGACCGCGCCTCCTTCTCAATCCGCTCCATTTCCCGAAGCGCCATAGGCCGGTAAGCATGATATTCCAGAGAAGTGACTGTCTTGCCGTGAGCGTGATTGCGCACTACTCCCTCAAAGCTGACCAGCGCGCCCGCTTCCGGACGCGCCATTTTCTTCACCCATTCCGAGGGCTGAATGGCATCATCGACGATGGCAATCATTTTAGTTAAGTTATCGGGTTATCGGGTTATCGGGTTATCGGGTTATCGGGTTACGGGTTATCGGGTTACGGGTTATCGAGTTACGAGTTTCCGGGTTTTCGTATTCGAACATCCGCCAATTCCCCAATTCCCCAATTCACCAACCCGCAACCCGCCAACCCGCAACCCGCCAACACCGCGCCAACCCGCCAACCCACCAACCCCCCAACTCGTTAACCTTAATATGTTCAGCCCCCGCTGACGGGAGGGAAGACACCCACCTCGTCACCCCGGCTCAGTTGCTGCTCCGGCCCTGCCATCTCCTGATTGACGGCGACCAGAATACGCGCCGCGGTATAGTCGCGCAGCGCAGGAAATTTCTCCTGTAATGCCTGGATCATCGACCTGACGGTACAAGACTCTTCCACTTCGAGCGAAACGGTTCTGCATCCGGCGACGTCGGCGAACGTGGCGAACAGCAGAACCTCGATCCGCATCAGCAGCAGTATATCTGAATGGCGGTGCGGAAGTGGCACATAGAGGGTCCGCTTGCCGACGCGTGCGGCCTGGCTGTGGTGGAGAATGGCTCCCACTTTCCCGCGAAAACAAACTGGTTACTCTTGCTGCTGCATACTTGTCACATGAAATCAAATATAATTATCGTCGCAGTTTCACCGGTGAATGGTTCCCCATGCAGATCTCTCAACTTCGCGGCTCAAGACGTCTGCTCCTGATTCTTATCCTGGCCTGCAGTGTCGGCGGGCAGGCCGCCGTACTGAGGGTGGAACTTGAGGGCGTAATCGTCCCTACCACGGCTTCATTTATCAAGAGATCGCTGCACGAGGCTGCCACTCGCAATCATTCGCTGCTGCTGATTCGCCTCAAGACACCGGGGGGACTCGGGTCCTCCATGCAGGAAATCGTAGAAGGTCTTCTGAATTCGCCGGTGCCGGTCGCGGTTTACGTCGCGCCGAGCGGCGCCCATGCCGCGTCCGCCGGGTTCTTTGTGCTGCTGGCCTCCGATATCGCCGCCATGGCACCCGGGACCAACACCGGAGCAGCGCATCCGATCTTTCCCATCGGCGGAGAGAACAAGATTCTGATGGACAAGGTCACCAATGATGCCATGGCCAGCCTGCGCAGTATTGCCGACAAACGCGGCCGCAATCGCGAAGCGGCGGAAAAAGGAGTACGCGACAGCATCTCATTTACCGAAAAGGAAGCATTGCAGTCCGGCCTGATCGACTTTATCGCGGTCGACGAGCGGGATCTTTTCAAGCAAATTGACCAGCGTTCCGAAATCCACGGGCGGCATATTCGAGGACCACTCTTAAATCAACCGATTGAAGACCTGGAAATGACGGTTCGGGAGAAGGTATTGGCGGCAGTGCAGAATCCCAATCTGGCGGTAGTGCTCGGCATCCTGGGATTGCTGGCGCTGTATGCGGAATTCACGCACCCCGGGCTGATAGTTCCGGGCGTAGTCGGAGCGCTGTCGCTGCTGCTGGCCATGGCGGGTTTTTCCGTGCTGCCCGTAAATTACGTGGCTGTTCTTCTGATTGTACTCGCTCTGGGACTGCTGGTCGCCGAAGTGAAGGTGCAGGGGTTTGGAATCCTGGGAGTAGGCGGTGCGATCGCGTTATTTTTGGGGATTCTGTTCCTGGTGGAAAGTCCCGATCCGGGAATGCGCGTGAGGCCGGAGATCGCGCTCGCAGTCAGTATTCCTTTTGTGCTGATTTTCATGTTTTTGCTTCGCCTGGTGCTAAAGACACATGCCCAACGGGTCAAAACCGGAATTGAAGCTTTGATTGGCTCGCCGGGAATGGCGCGCAGCCCGGTGGCCGCCGGCGGGAAAGTTTTTGTGTCGGGCGAGCTCTGGGATGCTTACTCAAAGACGCCTATCGAACAAGGAAGACGCATTCGTGTTGTGAGAGTGGATAATCTAAAGCTGGAAGTGGAAGAAATCGAGCCGGAGGAGAACCGATGAGTGGCTTCACTTTGATTGTGCTGGGAATTGTCGCGTTGTACCTGCTGAGCGTCATCAATGTGCTCAAAGAATATGAGCGCGCAGTCGTTTTCAGGCTGGGGAGAATTCTTGATAGATCCAAAGGGCCCGGAATCATCCTGGTATTCTGGCCCATCGACAAAATTGTTCGGGTCAGCCTGCGCACCGTGACGCTGGAAGTGCCGCCTCAGGACATCATTACGCGCGACAACGTCTCGGTGAAGGTGAATGCGATCATCTATTTTCGTGTAGTGGACGCCAATAAGGCGATCGTGAGCGTAGAGAACTTCCTGTACGCGACCTCGCAGCTGGCGCAAACTACCCTGCGATCCGTCCTGGGTGAAGTGGAGCTGGACGACCTGTTGAGCAAGCGCGAAACCCTCAACCTCAAGCTGCAGACAATCCTCGATCAG
Organism: Acidobacteriota bacterium; assembly: GCA_036507075.1. GTDB lineage: Bacteria > Acidobacteriota > UBA6911 > JACQSX01 > JACQSX01 > DASXQR01. The sequence goes on from DASXQR010000222.1 coordinate 33,062, forward strand.
CACACCGATCCGTGGGGAATTAAAATCAGCCTGGTGGAAGTAAAACAGGTCGATCTGCCTCCCGACATGCAGCGCGCCATGGCGAAGCAGGCCGAAGCGGAGCGCGAAAAGAGAGCCAAGATCATCCATGCCGAGGGAGAGTATCAAGCGGCGACCAAACTGGGCGAAGCGGCCGAGATCATGTCCCATCATCCGATCACCATTCAGCTAAGGTATCTGCAAACGCTCACCGAAATCGGAGTGGAAAGGAACACCACCGTCATTTTCCCGGTGCCCGTGAATATTCTGGAAGGATTGTTTGGAGGCAAGGACCGCTCTTGATTAATGAACGGAAGGCGGTAGGCGGTTTCATTGCGCTGCTGGCGGCGCTGCTCGGTTTTTACACGCTAGGGTTGCGCCAGGGAAGACTGGATATCCCCTTGGAAAACGTGAATGCCGCCCCTGAATCGCGCGTGAAATCAAAGGCGAAATCTCCGGATGTGCGCAGCGAATTGGAATTCATCAATTCGGCGCGCCTCAATCAGCCTGATACAAAAAAGCGCAACCCGGGAGCTCCGGATTTCCGGAACGACGAAACTACCGCACCAGGCTATGCAGTGCAGCTTTCCGGCTTTGACAGCCGTGAAGAAGCGGAGCAAGTTTCCCGCAGGCTTCAGGCGCAGGGATTCAATCCGCGGATCAGTAACAGCGGTTTGAAGCACCGCGTCGAAATCGGCCCCTTCCGCGAGCGTATGGAGGCCGAATCGGCGGCGGCGAAGCTGGGCAAGCTGGGTTTTTCGACTTCCCTCACGGCACGATGAAATCCGTTCTTGCCTCGCTGCTTTCCGGCCTGGCCCTGGCGTCGCTGTTTCCCAACTGGAACCTGAAGTCTCTGGCCTTTCTGGCCCTGTTGCCCGTCTTCTACCTGCTGGAAGCGGAGTCGGGAGTACGGAGGTTTCTGCTGCCGCTGCTGTCTTTTCTGCTCTTCTTTCTCAGTATCCTTTACTGGATTCCACGGGTGATGGTTTTGTACGGCGGCCTTTCCTGGATCATCAGCGTCCTGCTCTACTTTCTGCTGTGCGCCGCGCTGGCCTTGTTCTATGTTCCGGCCATTTTGGGTTTCATTTTCATGCGGCGCGCGGGTGTGGGACTGGCCTGCCTGACGTTCCCGTTTGGCTGGATTGCCTGCGATCTGATTCGGAATTTCTGGATGGTGAACGGCTTTCCCTGGGGCTCGCTCGGTTACACGCAGATTGACCTTCTGTGGGGGCAGATCGCCGATCTGGGTGGAATCTATGCCGTTACATTCCTGATAGTGGCAGTCAACTCTTTAGCGGCGTGGGCATTCGTTGGCGGGGCGCGGATGCGAGCCGCGGCCGCGATTGTTGTGCTGCTCGTTGTCTCGGCGCTTTACGGAGCCCGACAAAAGGAGGTTTCATATTTTCCATCCAATCTTATTGTGGGCGCGGTGCAGCCGGGAATCGAGCTGGAAGGCTCAGAATCCTACCTGCGCGAACAATACTTCCACCGCATACCGGTGATGGTCAGGGAACTGGCGTCGCGGGGCGCCCGCCTTGTGGTGCTGCCCGAAGCGCCCACCGTGTTCAACTATTATCGGGACCAGGACTACGCGGAATTGATCAATAATCTGGCGGCGCAGCTTCGCGTCGCTTTAATCTTCAACAATACCCACAGCGATCCCTCCGGCCAGTACTACAACAGTATTGTGTTTGTCCGTGCCGACGGAAGCAGCGATCAACGTTATGATAAGATCCACTTGGTTCCATTTGGCGAGTACGTTCCCGGCTCCCGTTGGTTGTTCTTTGTCCGGCCTCTGGTCAGGGAAGTGAGCAGCTTTTCTGCCGGAAGTGAAGCTTTGGTGGCCGAGCAGGGCGGAGTCAGGGTAGGTGGTTTTATCTGTTACGAGGCCATCTTCCCCGAATTGGTTCGAAAATTCTCCGGGGCCGGCGCCGAGCTGCTGGTGAACATTACCGATGATGCCTGGTACGGCAAAACCGCGGCGCCGCTGCAGCATTTTCAGATGGCGCGCATGCGCGCGATTGAAAACCGGCGCTTTCTGATACGGTGCGCCAACACGGGAATTTCGGCGGTTGTTGATCCGGCCGGCCGCGTGAAAGGCCAGCTTGGAGTTTTCAAGACGGGGGTATTGCTTGCCGGGACACGGCCTCTGCAGCAACTGACATTCTATGTCCGGCACGGAGATCTGTTTGCCCGCGCGTGCGCGATGATCTTCGGCGCCAGCCTTTTTATTCTGCGAATTTACGGGAGACGACGCATTGACAGAAGAACTGCAGCAGAAGTTTGACGCGTTGAAGCAAAGAGTCCATTCCATACGGGTTTATCTTTGACGTTCCCACACTTGAGAAGGAACTCGAGCGGCTGGAAGAGATCGCTTCTAAGCCTGATTTCTGGAAGTCGCAGGAAGAGGCGCAACCCATTCTCCAGAAGCGCAGCCAGATTGAAAACGAGTTGAAGTCTGCGATCGGGCTCCAGCGCCACATCGATGACGCTGAAGCACTGTTCCAACTGGCCGCCGAAGGCGAGCCCGTTCTGGATGATCTGCGGTCCGAGTTGGAGAAGCTGGAAAATCTGACGACCGAAATGGAGATGAAGACGCTTCTCTCCGGTGAGCACGACCCCTCGAACGCGATTGTCAGTATTCATCCGGGCGCCGGCGGAACTGAAAGCCAGGACTGGGCCGAGATGCTCTTGCGCATGTATCTGCGCTGGGCGGAAAAACGCGATTATAAAGTGGAAATGATCGAGTATCAGGCAGGCGAGGAGGCCGGTTTGAAGTCAGTCACCTTCAGCGTCAGCGGTGACTATGCTTACGGCTATCTTCGCTCGGAAATAGGCGTGCATCGGCTGGTGCGGATTTCGCCGTTTGACTCCAATTCACGACGGCACACCAGCTTTGCGTCCGTGTTCGTATCCCCCGAGCTGGATGAGAACATTGAAGTCAAAATCGAAGAAAAGGACCTGCGCGTGGACACCTACCGCTCGTCGGGCGCCGGCGGGCAGCATGTCAACGTGACTGATTCTGCGATTCGCATTACCCATCTTCCCACAGGGATCGTCGTTGCCTGCCAGAACGAACGCTCGCAGCATCGCAATCGAGATACGGCCATGAAGGTATTGAAATCCAAACTGTACGAACTGGAATTGGAGAAGAAGCGGCGGGAGCTTTCACGCATCGAAGACTCGAAATCAGACATCAGTTGGGGAAGCCAGATCCGAAGCTACGTGCTGCATCCCTATCGACTGGCAAAAGATCACAGAACCAAGAAGGAAGTCGGCGACGTAGACGGCGTACTGAACGGCAATCTTGATCCGTTCATCACAGAGTACCTTCAGCAGCAAAAAGGGCTTTCAAAGGCGGGCTAGAACGTCCGCCAGTTACCGGGTTACGGGTTATCGAGTTGCGGGTTCCATGGTGGGGTGGGCGATTTCGGAATTCAAAACTGGAGATCGGCTCGAATAGAGAGTGCGAGTGGGCCGGGTAATGCGGCGTTAACCCGAAACCCGCAAACCCGAAACCCGCAAACCCGAAACTCTTCTGGAGCGCCATGTATTTGGAGTACTGGGGACTTAAAGAGAAGCCTTTTGAGAATACTCCGGATTCTAAATATCTTTATCTTTCCGCTGAGCATCGGGAAGGTTTGAGGCGGCTGCTTTACGCTATTAGTGATCGGAAGGGCTGCGCCATGTTGACGGGCGAATATGGCTGCGGCAAAACGCTGCTGGTTCGCACCATAGTCAACAGCCTGGATCCAAACCAGTATGAGCTGGCGCTCATCAATTATCCCATCTTCGCGGCCGGGGAATTCCTGCGCGAGATTCTCCTCCAGTACGGCGCAAGCACGTCATCGGGCTCACGCCTGGACATCTTCAATCAGATTTCCGGGCTGGTTTTCGAAAATATTCAAAAGGGCAAGCAGAATCTGGTCATCATCGATGAGGCTCAACTGATCGAAGATCCCCATGTCTTCGAGGAAATCCGCCTGTTGCTTAACATGCAGATGGAGGACCGGTTTCTGACCCACATTTTTCTGGTGGGACAGCCGGAATTACGCGAGAGAATTCTTCAGTATCCGCAGTTGGATCAGCGTATCGGGGTTAAATTCCATTTGCACCGCTTTGGACACGAGGAGACCATCGCTTATATCCGACATCGTCTCAAGGTGGCGGGACGGACCGAGGAAACCTTCACTCCCGAGATTTACTACCTCATTTTCAAGATCAGCTACGGAGTGCCCCGCCGCATCAACAACTTGTGCGATCTCTGTTTGCTGCAGGGTTATCAGATGCAGACCAGGGAAATCACCGAAGAAGTCATAAAAGCGGTGCTGTAAGGTCGAAAGTCGAAGGTCGAAATTCGAAATTCGAAATTCGAAACAATTCACCGCGAAGGCGCGAAAGCGCGAAGGCAAAAACTGCTATAGTTTTCCTGGATGGTCAGGACCGCAGTTATTTCATTACCTCGTCACATTTGGGTAGCCAGGTAATCTCACTTATTTCGCGCTTTCGCGCCTTCGCGGTTCCAGCTTTCGACCTTCGACCTTGGACTTTCAAGTTCGCTTTTGACAAAATGTGATTGACATCACAAAAGGGTTTTCGATAGATTTCACGGGGGACCACTCAAAAAATGATTGTTTGTCAATGATTTGAGAGTGACGAACCGTTGTGATTTGTAGTTCGCTTTAAGATTCGACTCATCAATCCTGAACATTTCAACTTTAGGGGGATTCACCGTTGATTTCCGTCAGGTATCGGTTGAGCTGTCTGCGTTTGCGCTGGTCCGTCGTCGTCCTGCTCATTCTGTCGATGATTCACTCGTCGTCGACGGTTCTGGCGCAGCAGGTGTGGACCTTCCGGGATCTCAATACTCCCGGTGTGGACGCGACAAGGCTTGCACTCGAGTTGATCGCTCCTGGTGGCGGAATCCAGTTGAAGAGTGCGACTTACGCGGGTGCTCTCAATGCGGCCGCCCTGTTTACGACTGACAACTCGATCTTGAACTTCCCGCCGGATGCAACCATCGTCGGCGGCCAAGTGAGCGGAGTCATGCTCAGTACAGGGGATGTGCGCAATGTCGCGGGGCAGGATTCGCCGTACCTTACGCTTTTTTTCCCTCCCATCCCGCCTGCCACGACCGGAAATCCTGTCAACCTGACCGATTTGATCAGCACCGTCAACAACACTCCGGGAGATCCACTACTGGAAAAACTGGTAGGCGATCCCACCGGCGATCCTGTGACCCATGACGCCGCCTGGCTGGAGATAAAGTTTGTGCCGGACAAAAGCTGGATCGAGCTGCAGTATGTTTTCTCGTCCGACGAGTACCCCGAATTCGTGGGAACGGGTTTCAACGACGTTTTCGCTTTCTTTCTGAATGGGCAAAACGTGGCGTTGCTGCCCAATCAGACTGTTCCGGTTGCGATAGATACGGTCAACAACGGGAATCCCAGATTTCAGATACCGCCGGTAAACCCTGATCTTTTCGTTTCAAACACCAATCAGCTCGCAATCCCCTCGATTCAAATGGATGGGCTGACCAAAGCGCTCAGAATTCAGGCGCCGGTCCTAGTCGGCCAGGAGAATACTATCAGGATCGCCATAGCCGACGTCGGCGACGGTTACGGCGACTCGAATGTGTTCTTGAGGAATCTCAGCTTTGTCGCGATTAATAATCCCACAGACACAGACAACGACGGGGTTCCCGATTTCAGGGACAACTGTCCCACAGTCGTCAATCCAGGCCAGGCCGACAGCGACTTTGATGGCTCGGGCGATGCCTGTGATCCTGTCCCGCTGCCGCCTCCTCCCGTCGTGACTTTTTCCAAAATTACCGGCGGTGGAGCAGTCACATCAGAAGTAGCGAACCGAGACCACAACTTCGGCATGAACCTCCATATCAAACAGAATGTGCTGGAGGTGAAACTCGAGTACAACGACAACCCGTCAGCAGGAAAGAAAGTCTTTCCCGGCCCGGTTCAGATCAAGATCAACACCGGGGTGAGTACCTTTCAGGTGCCGGCCAACATTGTTCCAGGGGGCATAGGAATCCAGTTTCGTGCTCCCTGCAGTGTTCGTAGATCCGACGCGAAGGGACACCGTGAAGTAGATACCTGCCAGATTCGGGTCGTAGATTACGGCGAACCTGGGACGGGCAAGAAGGGAATCCCGCCTGATGAGTTTGAATTGACCATCATTGCGGGCCCAAGCGCCTTTTACTATTCCGGACTTCCACAACTGATCAAGGGAAATATCCAGGCCCATAAGTAGGAAGGGGAAGAAGGGTTTATGAAGGGGTGATGAAGGGGAATGAAGGGGGCAAAGGTTGGGAATGGGAGTGGGGAAAAAAAGAAAAGTAAGTTCGGTGGCTTGGTGTCTTGGTGGTTAAGAAGGAATTGAAACCACCAAGACACCAAGCGAACGAATCGTGACTGCCTTGAGGACTTCCATTCATACCGCTTGATTCCACTCGTTCCCCCCGCCTCCTTCACACCCCTTCATTCCCCTTCATCACCCTTCCTACCCCCTTCCTACCCCTTCCTACCCCTTCCTACCCCTTCTCCTTCGCCACGGGCCGATCTTCGTCGCAGCTCGCGAACAAACAGTGACCCGCGTCGCAGGCACTCGCCCACTTGAAACGGCAGCCGCGGCGCTTCATTAAACGCTCCGCCGGTACACACGGTCGCCTGGATGGGATTAGGCCATCGAAGCTGCAAGCCCCGAAACAGTGTGCGAGGTTTTCCCAGCCGCACCGACATTGGGTCGGCGCGCATGTAATGCTCCTTCTTTCCCCATTCACAAAGCACCGCCGGAACCAGCCATCGCGGTAAGTCGAGTGCCGTATCCTGCCGCAGTGGGACGGCCCCGATGTCAGCTTTGAGCAGAGCGCCCGCCAGTCCCAGGGCGCATATAATCCACCTCGATCTGGTGCGAGTTCCTGCAAGACAGAGGTCCCAGTCGAAGCCTACAGTCACCGATTCGACGATAAGTGCGACATCGCACAACCACAAAGGTCGCCACATACCATCGGCAAGCATGTGAATACAGAGATGGCGCAACTGATCTTCCAGGCCCATTATCTGAATCTGGATCCCGTCCAGCAGGACAGTTCGACTGCGATCGAAAAGTTGATCTGCAGTTCGGTCGGTAAGCTCACGGAACCGGCGATGCAGGTCGACGCAGCACTGCGGAGCCTCCGGCCGGACCATCAGGGCTGAAGCGCGCGCGTACTGTTCCGGCCTGATGAGAAGGTCGATGTCACCGTACGGTCTCAACCCTTTCTCCGGGTACAGCCGGGCAACTGACCATCCCTTGGCGAGCAGCGGGTGGATGCCCGCCGAACGGAGAAACTTGATCACCGCGACGATCTCGCGCTCGTGCACAGCGGCCAGCAACGTATGGTGCCGATATGCCTGCTGCAGTTGAACCCCGATACCATTTCCAGGCTCCGATTGGCGCAGGCGTCTCCAAAGCAGTGGCGCTCCTCCCTTGGGCAGGAGAATGTTCGACACCTCAACCAGGACTTCCGGAGACAGGCGGAGAGGAGGAACAGGGGAACGCCAGGACTGTGCCAGTGCGTCAGCCACCACTTGGCCGATCAGCACGTTCACTCCTTTACGCTCTTGAATTGAACCGAGCCGGGCGGTCTCAGCAGGCATTTCCCGTGCACTTCCCGTTAGTCCTGCAGGTCTTCCTGGGGCTGACATCACAGCAGCACAAATTGATATTTCTTGGATCTGCCAGACAACCTGCTGCCGTGGTGCAACTCGCGGCGGCAACGGCAGTGGGTGCGACGATGGAAACAACAGCCGGAAGCAATAATGAGAGGCCGCCGATCACGGCGATGCGCCGGGTCAATTGTCGACGTGATTGAAACTCTGCGCCGATTCTCATTGTGGTGTCTTCAACCAGACGCGCTTTTCTTAGCTTCTCGAGCGCAAGAAAGATCAACTCTTCTTCTGCTTGAGGATGAAGCTCCTGCCGCAGACGCGCAGAAAGCTGCCGCACCGTAGTGCGCCCGTCACAATGTTGCCATACCCAGGTTGCCGTTCTATTGAGACAATGCGCTTTGTCGCGCTCTAGATCGTAGATCAGCGTTTCCTCCGGGAGGTTCTCGATGACCAGTTTGTCACGCCTTGCACGCGGTAGTTTCAAATGTCCTCCGATTTGCGGTCGCCTTTGGTTTTACAACCGCCCGTTGTCGTCCTGCTATCAAAAAAAGCGCATTTACACCCAACTTTATTCATTCCGGCCGGCCTGTCGCGAGCATTGCCTGGAGCAACAATTCTGCCGTCTTCTCCGCTTCGGGGCGTTTGCTTCGAATGATTTTGGCATCTGAAACCACCCTGCGAAGGGTCGCCAGTGCGGCTTTCGGACGGTTACGGGCGGCTACGGTATTGTTGAGCAGCAGCAGTACTCCTTGACCCAGGGAGAGCGTCCGGGGTCTCCACTTTGCATTCGGAGCGTAATCACTGCCTACGACCAGCGCCACCGGCAGCGGTTTGATTCCGGCAGAACTTCCGAAAGATTCGCTGGGTACATGGGCAACGGAGCAGTCACCTTTGGATCTCAGGGACAGCGGACGCGGAAAGGGATGAACGCGCCCCAGGGAGTCAAAGACCGCGTACTCATCAGAGTAGTAGACCGCCCCCGCGCGCAGCAGCGCCGCGACCAAGGTGCTCTTGCCTGAAAAGGAACGCCCCGGTATCACGATGGCCTTTCCTTGCCAACCGACCACTCCTGCGTGGACGAATAAACGTTGACGCGCGAACTCGGCGATGTAGAGCCCGAGATCCGATTCCAGCGCCGCCAGGGCCTCTTCCAAATCGAGAGTTCTGGCAAGCCTGCCCGCGCCGGAATAAAGCAGGTTAAACCGCCGCACCTTGGCCCGTGTTTCGCGGCCTGTCATCAGCGAATATAGGTGGTCGACGACAGGGGAGTTGGCGGGTTTTGATCCAGGGGGAATGAAAGTGCGAATGCGGTCGAGCAGGGACCCATCGTTGAGCCGAATACCCAGTCGAACACCGAAGGCCGAAAACGAGATCCCATCCGTCCACCCGAGACGGTCAATTTTCTCCATTCAGGTGGAGGTCTTTCGCAGCCGGGGCAAAGTTGACGAATTCATCGTTTTTCCCGGCTTCGATGTTACTTTACCCGCCCGGTGCTTGCAAGCACACTGCGAGCGTCAACTTATTGACTGATATATGTGTTAAAGCTGTGCGGCGTGTCACCACCATCCCTGTCCACGGGGATTAAACTGGGCGCAATGTCAGGGGGGCAGCGGAGTAAGTATGCGCAAGCCGCAAATCCGTAATGCTCTAAGGAGAGGAAGAACGATGTTTGTCGCTTATGTGCTGATCGCTTTGGTGACGCTGGCAACGGTAAAACTTCTCAGCATGGACGGTAAATTTTTTGAACCGTCGCCCGTAAAGAGAACACAGGTTGAAAGCTGGGCCAAAGCCTTGGAAAAGAAATCCGCATCGCACTTTTAGGGCGCAGCGGCACCGGGTTTCAGTTCACAAAATCCCTCCTAGTCCACACGGGGCGCACTCGGCGGAATCCGAAATTCTCGCAAGTGCAGGATTCTACTCAAGTTCTTTGCTGTTTAGCCGAGGTAATTCTCTTGAAAAGTCGAGCTTACGGATGTTATCCTGACCTAATTTGGTCGCCTGTCTGTTTTTTTGTGCTTTAGGGCCACTTTAAATGCTTCTGAGATGTTTCGAAACAGCCAGCTACTGCGACGATCTCAAAATCCATCACGAATGACTTTCGATTCGGATTCCAGACCGGTGGTGGTGCTGGCCGACGACAACGACGCAGAAGCAAGCATTCTAAAGCCGATCCTGGAGAAGCACGGACTGCGGGTCATGCAGGCCACCGAAGGGACAGCCGCCCTGGAATTGGCGTTGCGCCTCTCTCCCCGCCTGGTTATCGCTGTGTTGAACCCTCCCTACCTGGATGGTTACCAACTGTGTCAAAAACTGCGCGAACAACGACATACGGAAACCGTGCCATTCATGTTCATCAGTCCCCAGGGGGTGATTCCCGACAAGCTTGTCGGCCACCAGACCTTTGCCAGCGATTATGTGCAGCGCCCTGTCAACGCTTCAGAATTTGAGAACCGCCTGAGGGCCGTGCTGAAAATGCATGCGCCGGTGAGCCAGGGAATGTCATCCACAGCGGAAAAGCCCGTCGCGCCCACCGGCGGCGATGAGACTTCAGCCGATGTTGAAAAGCTTCTTGCCGAATACAGGAATCTGCGAACAGCCCGGTCCATGCCGCCTGCTGGTCCAGAGACGCAGGCCGTCGATGAAATGCTGGCCGAATTCCGGGCCAAGTCACTCGAGGGCTCGCATGTAAACGATGATAAAACACCGACCCCAGCGGTCAGATCCCCCGCCACCATAGAGGCAATGCAGAAACCAGAAGAGAAGAAGATCGAAGCCAAAGCAGACCCGACGGTTCCTCTGGATCATCCGGTAAACATCGACATACTGGTGCGAACCAAAGTGCGGGGCCGTGTTGAGGTAGACGAGATCGGCGAAGCTCCGCTGCTGCACTACAAGGAAGCTGCCGTGTACGTGCTGTCCTGCATCCGGCGCGCCGAAGCGGGCGAAATGATTGATGCCCGGCTTGGCTACAATATCGCCTGCAGAGTTCCCGATCTGTTGCGCAGAGACACCGGGCTTCTCCTGCTGGCTACCGACCGAACCACCGAATTTTCGCCGGTGCAGCACTCGGTCAACACTTCAATCATCGGCACGCGCATTGCGCAAACTCTGGGACTCCCCGAGGACCGCCTTCCACGCGTGGCGTTGTCCGGACTGGTTCATGATATCGGGATCATAAAACTTCCCAAGCAGTTAATTTATAAGCTGGGCGCTTACACGGCCACCGAGCGCGCCGAAATTCAACGTCGTCCGATCTATTCGGCGCAGATATTGACAAATATCCCGGGATTCGAGTGGCTGCCTCAGATCGTCAGCCAGGTATACGAACGCGAGAACGGCAAAGGGTATCCCAACGGTCTGGAGGGAAGGGAAATTTGCGACGAAGCGAAGGTTCTCGGCATCGCCGATGTGTTTGAGGCATGCATCCATCCACGCCCGCACCGTCCCCCGATGACCGGTTATCAGACACTGGAAGGTTTGACAGCAGAGGGATCGGCCTTTTCGGATCGGGTTGTCAAGGCAATGATTCGAAGTTTTTCAGTTTATCCGTTCAATGAATACGTGCTCTTAAACACGGGCGAAATTGGCAAGGTGATCAACATTAATACCGAGAACGCCCTTCGTCCCACCGTCAAGATTCTGCACACCGCCGACGGCGAAGAGCTGTACGAGCCAAAGATTATCAATCTCGCACGAAACTCATCTCTGTACATCACTCGTGCAATTTCACCACAGGAGCTGCCCGTAGCCTGAAATGAAGCACGGTAAAAAGTTTGCCCCTGTTGCGTTGATTCTTTGCTGCCTCCACGCCTCCTGGCTGCGCTCGCAAAACCCCGGTTCCGTTGTGCCCGCCCAGTCACAGGTTTCCAGACCAGCCTTCGCTTCGCCTTCCATCGGTGTCCCACCCGCCGACTACAAGCTGGGTCCGGGCGACTCTTTGAGAGTCACCGTGTGGACGGGCGCCGACTACCAGGAGCAGGTGCTGATGGTGGCTCCCGACGGAACTTTGTTCATTCCATTCATGGCAAATCGGATCGTGAATGTGACGGGGATGACAGCTCAGCAGATTCGCGATCTGATTCAGGAAGAACTTAAGAGGATCTATCTCCAGCCGGTCGTCCACGTGGCCGTTGTGGGCTTTGAAAGCAGCCGCGCCGTGCTTGTAGGCGAGGTCGCAAACCCGGGGCAATTTCCAATTTTTGGAAACACCAGGATTCTGGAGTTTATCGCGCAGCATGGCGGTTTTTCTGAGCGAGCCAACCTGGCCGAAGTGCTGATCCGAAGAGCCGGCGCGGAGCAATTGAAAGTGAATGTGTTTGACGTGATCCTGAAGGGAGATCAGTCCCAGAACGTACTGCTGCAGGCCGGAGATACCGTGTACGTTCCCTCACTCGAGACGATCAGCAAACGATACTTTATGCTTGGAGAGCTGCGCGTCCCGCAAGTACTGCAAACGCCGCAGGATCTGAATCTGCTGGAAGCTATTGCGCGTTCCGGCACTCTCACGCCAAGCGCGCAGGCCAAGCACGTTTTTGTGATACGCCAGGGCTCGAGTGGCGCTGCCGAAGTGATGGACATCAACCTCACCGCCCTTTACAAGAAGGGCGATTTTTCGCAAAACGTTCCCCTCAAGAGCGGCGACATCATTTACGTTCCCAAAAATCCCCGCGTCAAGTTCACCGACCTCCTGAATGCTGTTTCGCCGCTGCTGGGATTCATCAGAGATACGCTTCTGATCGTGGATGTTTCCCGGAGATAGAAGATGGCCCAGATCGACGTAAATCTCAGAGATCTGTACCGGGTTCTGCGAAAGCGCAGATGGATCATCATGATCTCCCCGCTGCTGATGGGCCTCGCCACGTTTGCCGTTACCGAAGCTCCTGTTCCCATTTACGAGGCGAGCGCACTGGTGCGCATCAGCCGCAGCTCCACTCTGGCCGGCCTGATGGTTGACATTGTCAACTATGGCGCCTACGACAACATGGCCACACAGATTGTGGTGGTCAAGAGCCAGCCTATTCTGGAAGAGGTGGCTTACCGTCTAAACATGGTCAAAGGCCACAACCCTAAGCAAGCGGTGGATGAACTGAAAGGAAAAATCTCGGCCAGCCAGCAGGAGAACAGCGACATTTTGGAAGTCAGAGCTACTTCGGAAAGCCGCGAGGAAGCGATCGCTCTGGCCAACACCACCGCTGAAATCTACATCAAGCACTCTGCGGACGAGAAGACCCGCCGCCTTGATGAGATGGTCGAATTCATCCGCGGGCAGGCCCATGAGATCAATAACGAGGTGGGCCGGGCCGAAAGAGATCTGAACAACTTCAGACGGCTCAATGCCGTAAACCTGGCCCTGAATCCGGCGCAAAGCGCTGACATTCGCGAAAGGCGGATCCAGTACGAGCGGCGGGTTCAGGATATTCGCGCCGCTGTCGCTCTGCTCGCGCCGATCCAGCGTTCCAAGGATTACGAAACGCTGGTGCAGACTTATATTCAGGTTGATGATCCGGCCCTGCGCTACATGGCCGAAGACGTTGCAAAGCGGGCGGCCAACGTAGTGGAACTGCGAAGCCGCAAGGCCGACCTGCTGAAGTACCAGACCACAGCGTCGCCCCAGGTGACCGCCACCGCCGCCAAATTGGAATTGGAAGAACAGCGCGTTAACTCGCAGTTGAACAGCCTTATTGGCCGGCTCAGAAGTCTTTTGGCAGAGTACGAAAGGCTCGACGGCATTCTGGCGCGCCAGGAATCAGAGTTTGCGAGACAACCACAGGTGTACGCTCAAATTGAAGACCTGCAGAACGTGATCCGGGAGAAGGGAGAGCTTGCATCCAATCTGCGCAAGCGGCTTCAGGAAGCGGAAATCAAGCAGAAAGAAAAAACTGAAGACATCGTATTCGTGGAGCGGGCTCACAGCGCCGTCGAAATACGCCCTAAGAACCGCATCTATCAGGCCTTGATCGGCGCGGTTATCGGACTGCTGCTGGGTGGTGTCTTCGCGTTTGTAATCGAATCGCTCGACACATCCATCGGGACGATCGAAGATGTCGAACAATACATCGCGTCGTCCGTTGTGGGCGTGGTGCCTCACATCGAACTTGAGGAAATCAAGGCGCGGCTGAGGGAAGAGTTTACCAGCCCCAATGTGCTGGAAGAGGACCTCGACCAGTTCGCCCGGCTCACCACGCATTTTGACCCAAAGTCGGTGGCCTCAGAAGCTTACCGCAGCATGAGAACCAATATCAGCAGCCTGATGGAGAAGACCAACGCAAAGGTTCTGATGATCACAAGCTCTGTGCTGCAGGAAGGAAAGACCACGTCGCTTTCCAATCTGGCTACCGTGTTTGCCCAGAGCGGGCGCAGGACGCTGCTCATTGACGCCGACCTTCGCCGGCCGCATGTGGACAAGGTATTTGGTCTGGACAAAACCCCCGGCCTGTCAGACATCCTTCTCGGAACCAGGGAACCGAAGGACTGCTACAGAACGATTGGCGACCTGATGCTCGGCAAATACGGCTTGAGAATGGCGCAGGTCACTCCCGGTCTGGAATACCTGTCGCTGCTTCTGGCCGGTCGTCAGGTGGACAACCCCGCCGAGCTTTTGAATTCGTCCGCCATCGACAAGTTGATCAGCGAAGCGAGAGCGAGTTTTGACGTGGTTCTGATCGACTCGTCACCGGTGCTCCCGGTTGCCGATCCATCCATTCTTGCGCCCAAGGTGGACGGAGTAGTGCTGTCGTACCAGATTGGACGCATCGGAAGGGATGTTTTGAAGCGTTCCAAGCTTCGCCTCGAGGGTCTGGGCGCGCGCATTTGGGGTGTGATCATGAACGACATCCAGGCCGAGATCGACTACCGGCGCGGCGATTATCACTATTACAGATACCGCTACGATACCGAAGTGCAACCGGGTTGGCTGGACCGTATCAAGAGCCGGTTCAACGGTTCTAAGACCCGGGTTACGCCGTCAATTATTACGTCCCGGCCGGTGCCTCCCAGCGCGCCTCCGGTCGGGCCGCCTCAGCCGGAAATTCGGCCTCCGGACAGGGATCGAGCATTGCGCGATCTGATGGGCCTGACTGATGATGAAGAAGAATAAGCTTTGTGAAAAAATCGACGCCACCGGGCTTGTCCCGGTGGTGAACGCGATTCTTCACTGCGACACAAACCCTACCGGGGTACCGCACACACTGGCTT
>DASXQR010000223.1:0-20951 GCA_036507075.1 Acidobacteriota bacterium
AGCAAAATAATTGACGCTTTCGGCTTCAATCAAAGCGCTGCTTTTGTCCAGCGCCTCGCGCGAGCGCGCGACCATGGCCACGCGGCAGCCCTGCCGGATCAGGACGCGCGCAATCTCATAGCCAATGCCACGCGATGCGCCTGTAACAACCGCGATGCGATCTCTCATGTTGTTCCCCGGGGACTCGAAACCAGGGACTCGATGGAAGCAACATCTCCCGCACAGGCGATATTGCTCGTCCTGGAAATGCGCTTGACCAACGCGGTCAACACGCGGCCCGGCCCGACTTCAAGGAAGCTCGATACGCCGCCCGCGAGCATCAGCTCGATGCTCTGCGTCCATCGCACCGGAGAAGACACCTGCCGAATCAGGCACTCACGCGCCTCCTGACCGGCGCGGATCCTGCGCGCATCGACGTTGCAGACCAGCGGCACCTGAAGATCGCGAAATTGAATTTCGCCCAGCAGGCGCTCCAGTTTTTCCTGGGCCGGCTTCATAAGAGGACAATGGAAAGGAGCGCTTACCTGAAGCGGGATTACTCTTTTCGCGCCCCGCTGCATGGCTCTTTCCGATGCCAGCGCCACTCCCTCCTTGTGGCCGGCGATGACAATCTGGCCCGGATCGTTGAAGTTGGCGGGTGTGACGATCCAGTCGCGGACCGAGCGGCATATGTCCACCAGGTCCTCTTCTCCCAGGCCCAGCACAGCGGCCATGCTGCCGGTGCCCACCGGCACGGCTTCCTGCATCCACTCGCCGCGCTTGCGTGTGACGCGCGCGGCATCCTCAAAATCCAGACCGCCGGCGGCCACCAGCGCGGAGTATTCGCCCAGACTGTGTCCCGCGACCAGGGAAGGCTGCACGCCGCGGCGTTGTAGAACGCGGAAGGCGGCCACGCTGCAGGTTAGAATCGCCGGCTGCGTGTTGGCCGTGAGCTTCAGTTCTTCGGCCGGTCCATCGAAACAGAGGCGGCTGAGAGAAAACCCGAGAGCGTCGTCTGCGGCCTGGAAGATTTCCCTCGCTTCCGGGTGATGTTCGTACAGGTCCTTTCCCATTCCCACCTCCTGCGAACCCTGCCCGGGGAAAAGGAAGGCGGTAGGATGGGAAGCATTCTCAGACGGCAAACTGGACCTCATTTCAAATTGTGAAGCCTCGGATGCGGAAGGGATATTAACCACAAAGGTGGCAAAGACAAAGATTAATCTGGTCCCGCGACACGGGATAGTGGCTTTGCCGCCAGCTCTTGCGGAAAGGCTTCTCCTTTCCGTCGAGAACCACTCCACAAACATCCGAGGCTGTGCCTCGGAATTCGTGAGGCACAGGCAGGGAACTCACGATTCATACGGGCGGGCTAGCTGCGAAATACCCTGCTGGATCCGATCGTTGACCTTCATGGCGCAGAATTCGTGGGCCACGCGCACGGCATTCTTGATGGCGTTGCTGTTTGACCGCCCGTGGCAGATGATCGATACTCCGCGAATACCCAACAGCGGCGCGCCTCCATATTCAGAATAATCGAGCTTTCGCTTCAAGGCCCGAAAGGACTGCTGCGTCAGCAGCGCCCCCACTTTGGTCGACCAGTTTCTCGACAACTCTTCTTTCAGCAACATCAGCACGGCCTCGATCAGACCTTCACTGATCTTCAGCGCTACGTTTCCGGTGAAGCCGTCGCACACGATCACGTCAATTTTTCCGTCGTATACATCCCTGCCTTCCACGTTGCCGACAAAGTTCAGCTTGGACGCCGAAAGGATTTTGTAAACCTCTTTTGTGAGCTCGTTTCCCTTGCTCTCTTCTTCGCCCACCGACATCAGACCGACGGTGGGATTGGCTTTGTGCAGGATATTCTTGCTGTAGATGTGGCCCATAATTGCAAACTGCACCATCTGGTGCGGCTTGCAGTCCACATTGGCGCCCACGTCGATTAAAACCGAAGCGCCCGTTTTGGTGGGAAGCACGGCGGCCAGAGCGGGGCGATCAACTGATGGAAGCGTGCCCATGATCAGCTTACTCACCGCCATTACCGCGCCGGTGTTGCCGGCGCTGACCATTCCGTGCGCCTTGGATTCGCGAACCAGACGGCAGGCTACATGAATCGAGCTGTCTTTTTTCCTCCGCACGGCGATGGCGGCCGATTCGTTCATGCCGATAACCTCCGAGGCATGTTCGATCCGGATGGGAAGACCGTCGGCCTGATGCTGCCGCAGCACCTTGGTCAATACGTCCTCACGGCCCACCAGCACCGCCGAAAGCGAGAGTTCGCGCACCGCCTGAATCACGCCTTCCACTTCACTGTATGGAGCGTTGTCGCTCCCCATTGCGTCGACGACAATGGTATTCATCGACTTGATTGTCAATAGACACCCCATCCTGCATACTTCTGAATGCGGATTGTGGAATGCGGAATGCGGAATAAATCCAACTTATATCTTTGAAGCCGAGCCCAGATCAATTCCTATTCCGCATTCCGCATTCCGAAATCCGCATTCGAGGGTCGGACTCTGTCTCTGTGATCAAAAGGTCCTTCACCACAAAGACACAAAGAGTTCCAGTTTTGGATCAGCTTTCTTCGACTGCGATGACCTGCCGTCCCTTGTAATACCCGCAGTGCGGGCAAGCCCGATGCGGAAGAATGCGTTCGTGACATTGCGGGCAGATGGAAAGCGAAGCGGCTTTCAACGCGTCGTGCGCACGGCGTTTCGATGTGCGTGATTTGGAATGTCTTCTTTTAGGATTGGGCATTGAGACTCCTCATTTCTTCAAACGGTCGCGCAGGGCCGCAAGAGGCGCTAACCGCGGATCGGCAGATTCCTGCGTGCAGGAACAAGTCCCCAGGTTTAGATCCGCTCCGCACTTGCCGCACAGCCCTCGACATTCCGGCGAGCAAACAGGCTTCATCGGGATTTCCAGGATGATTTGTTCAGTGATCACCAAATTCAAATCAATCCTGGAGTCGCTGAAAAAACCGATGTCCAGCTCGTCGTAGGAAAGCGCGATCTCCTCGTCGGGTTGTCGCGGCTGGTTTGGGACATATGTCAGATCAAACGATTTTTCAATATTCCTCGGAAAGCCCTTCAGACAGCGGCCGCAAACCAGATCGAGGCGCGCCGACACGATACCCGACAGGCGGACGTCCTGGGCGCCTATCGGCGCCGCTGATCCGCTGAAATGCACCGGGTTGCGCAGCGCATAAAGATCGCTTTTTAGCGGCAGCTCACCGGGCCGAAACGTATGCTCCCAGAACATCGGCTCCCGACGCTCGTGAAGCTCCCTGACATCCACCAGCATAAATGCTCACTAAAATCCTTTATTATACGGGATCGTCGCCGCTTTTGGGAAAAACGAAGTGCTCCCGATATTTCCTGCGCACATACTCGTCGGTCATTCCCGCCAAATAGTCGCACACTACGCGGTGCGCCGGCTCGATCTTTTCGTTGATCTTGGACAAGTGATTTCGCGGCAGGCGTTCCGGCTGGGCCATATAAAATTCAAACAGCTTCTTCAGGATTGTCTCCGCCTCCAGCCGTCCGTCGGTGACTTTGCGATGCGAGTAGAGGCGCGCCGTCAGAAATTGCTTGATATGCAGATTTTCCCCGCTCAATTCGCCAAAGCGCAGCAAACGTTCCCCGCATTCCCGGACATCCTGGACCCGCTGTACTCCCGCAATCCTGATGCTGTCTTCCGAGGACTCGATCAGGTCGGTCACCAGCGCGTCCAGCGTACCCCGGAGCGCTTCGTTGAATTTGAGCTTTTCGGGCCGCGCGGGGTACTTCTCTTCAGCGCTGCGAAAAAACCGGCGGAACAACGGCACTTCTTCCAGAATCATTTCCACATTGAGCAGCTTCGCTTCGTAGCCGTCGTCCAAATCGGCGGTGTTGTATGCGATCTCGTCTGCCAGATCAATCAACTGCGCCTCCAGCGGCGGCCGCTGTTGCAGGAGGTACTCTTTCAGCTCGGCGTAAACGCCAGCCTGCGGTGGGTAATCGCGCGAATGCTTCACGATCCCTTCGCGCAGCTCAAACGTGAGATTGAGGCCCGGAAAATCCGGATACTTCTCCTCGAAGTGCTCCACGATCCTGAGGGCGTGGATATTGTGGTCAAACGATTCGCCATAGGTTCGCATCAGGTCGTCAAGCACCCGTTCTCCGGTGTGACTGAAGGGGCTGTGCCCGATGTCATGGCTGAGCGCCAGCGCCTCGCACAAGTCGCTATTCAGCCTCAGGCGGGCGCTCACCGTGCGCGCGACCTGAGCGACTTCGATGGTGTGTGTGAGACGGTTGCGGAAATGGTCGGACAGGTCCGGATCAAAAACCTGTGTTTTCTTTTCCAGTCTTCGGAATGCCCGGGAGTGAATTACGCGATCGCGGTCGCGCTGGTATTCGGAGCGGTAGGCGTGCGGGGGCTCGGGATACCTGCGCCCCAGCGATTCCGAATCGCGCATGGCGTAGGGAGCAAGATCGGCCATGAACTATTTGGCAGTGGCGACGGGTGAGTCCAGATGAGAACGCGCTTCGGCACTGTAAACCGACTGAGCGTGCTCGCGAGTGAGTCGCTGGTAATAGCCGACAGCTTCGCTGTGGCGGCCCAGCGCCTCGGCGGTCTGGGCCATGCTCATCAGCAGAGCGTCTTTGGGAAATTTGCTCTCCGGATCCCTCAGAATCGCCTGATATTGCTGCAACGCCTGTTCGTTTTTCCCTGTTGCCCGATAAATGTCGGCCAGCGCGCTTCGCACCAGACTTCGGAACTGCCCATCCGAACTGCTCTGCAGCTCGGTAAGAATGCGGACGGCTTCTTCGTTCTTGTTTAAAGCATGCTGGCATAGAGCCATGTAGTAGCGCGCCAGCAAACCAATTTTGTGCGACGAGTAGCGCTGATAGACTTTGGTGAACTGGGCCAGAGCCTGCTGGTACTTCTGTGTTTCGCTGTTAAAGACGGGCTGGTCTTTTGGCGCGGGCGCACCGGCCGCGATCACGTTGGCATGGTAGGTTTCCAGCGCCTCGGCGAACTGCTTTTGAGCTTCCATATCTCGCGAATGCTGGAAATTTCTCCACAGCAGCGCTCCCACCACGACCACAGCCGCCACCACGCCGACAGTGAGCCACATCCGTCCTCTGCCCACAAGCACGGCGGAAGCCCGGCTAAGTCCGGCGTGAATTTGATCCTCACGCTTCAGTTCCCGTCGAGTTAAATGTTTATGCGCCAATTCCTCTTCCTTTTCGCCTCGGCAAATTCTATTTCGAATTTCGGAATGCGGAATGGGGAATGTGGAATGCGAAATAAAGAAGACTGATAATTGATTGTATTCCGCCAGATCAAGTCACTCGCTTATTCCGCATTCCCCATTCCGCATTCGCATTTTTTGCCACCGTTCCAAGCCGCTGGCGTGCGATCAATGCGCCTGGGAGGACTCGAACCCCCGGCACGAGGTTTAGGAAACCTCTGCTCTATCCACCTGAGCTACAGGCGCACTCAATGAAAAGGATTAGTTTATCATTTTGAGGCATGGCTGCAGAAATTCGGGAAGGATTTTCAACCGCCAAGGCACAAAAGGGGAGAACGTGGCATTCCGAATGGCGCCTTTGATCGCGCCCGTCCCAGTAACGAAGCAGCAGGACCTCCCGTTGCGGCGGCGGCAGCTCGGCCAAGGCGGCTGTCAACACAGAGTCGTCCAGTGGCTCGCTGCCACTCAGTTTCAGTTTTCGGTCCCTCAGTCCCTCAATCCCTTTTGTCCCTCAGTCCCCTTTGTGCCTTGGTGCCTTGGTGGTTTTGAAAATCCTGCCCGAATCAGTACTGCAGGATGGAAAAAAACGGAGTCCCGTCTAGTTTCTCTCTTCCACGGAGGAAAGTAAGTTCGATTAAAAAAGCCGCCCCGACAACTTCCGCTCCCATCTCGCGCGCCATTTTCACCGTCGCAGCAGCCGTCCCTCCCGTGGCTATCACGTCGTCCACGATGAGCACCTTCTGTCCTGGCTGCACCGCATCTTCATGGATTTCCAAAGCGTCCTTGCCGTATTCGAGGTCGTAGGTGACAGTTTTGGTTTTCCAGGGAAGCTTGCCGGGCTTGCGCACGGGCACAAATCCTGCGCCCAGGCGGCAAGCTACCGGAGGGGCGAAAATGAATCCGCGGCTTTCCATGCCCAGCACCAAATCCACACCCTGGTCCGAGAAGCGGTTCACAAACGCGTCGATTACCTCCTTTAACGCCGCCGGCTCCCGCAGCAGTGTGGTGACGTCGTAGAACAGAATGCCCGGCTTGGGGAAGTCTGGAACTTCGCGAATGATTTTTTTCAGATCCGTCATAGTGTGCGTCACGCTCAGTCCTCAATACGGAAGTCGATGCAGTTGTCATCCGGTTGCCGGGTTTCGACGGCAATGTCCCTTACCACAGCAAGCTGGGGGCCTGACTTGATCTCCAGCAGAAACTGATCAAGCTGAGATTCTTCTCCCTGAATGTCGATTTCCACCCTGCCGTCACTGAGGTTCCTGACCCATCCCTTTAATTCCAGCTCTCGGGCGAGGCGAAATGCAAAATAGCGAAATCCCACGCCTTGAACCATGCCTGAAAGCCAGTAATGCTTGCGGCCGATAGTCATACAGACCGGATCGAGAACAAATGGCTGTCGCGCTGCTGGCGTGAAGTGAATTTGCCGGAACAGCTACAGGTTGTGCTTGAAGTTACATCAGTCGGCGTAGTCCGCGTGAATCGGCGGCCAGCTCAGCGCAGTCCGCGTCAATCAGCGGCCAACTCAGGGTAATCCGCGTCAATCGGCGGCTAGCTCTTCGAACATCCAAATGGTCGGGGCGAGAGGATTCGAACCTCCGGCCTCACGGTCCCGAACCGTGCGCGCGACCAAGCTGCGCCACGCCCCGACTTACCCGGATGGAAAAGAAGTCGCAAAAGAACAGTATTCTAGAGTCCCACCGCCCGTTTGTAAACCCGCTTCGGGGACGCCAGGTTTGCGAGTTACGGGTTTTCGAGTTTCGGGTTGGTTTGCTGGTGTCTTGGTGCCTTGGTGGTTTATGAGTTTTTTTCCACCAAGACACCAAGCCAGTTGAACCCACCAACTGAAACCCGTAACTCGAAAACCCGTAACTCGTAACCAGTCTATTTTCTCTTCCTGTCGCCGTTGCGGTGGCTGAGCGCGAACGATTGAATCGCCTCCAGTGCCCGATATGCCGTGGCGTCGCGCTGCAGCGGGGAAATGGAAATGTACCCGTTTTTCAACGCGAAATAATCCGTGTCTGGCTCTCCGGTAAAGTCATTCACGTCCTGCCCGATCCAGTAGTACTTCTGGCCTCGGGGATCGTCCTTTTCAGAGATCAGAGAATCCTGAATTTCTTTGGTTCCCTGTCGAGTAATCTTCACTCCTATGGGCTTACCGGCGGGAAAATTCAGATTCAAGAAAACTCCCGGTGGAAGACCCTCTTTCAGAACCGCGGCTGCAAGATCGCGGGTAAATTCGGCGGCCGCGAGATAATCGGGTTTGCTGTTCAAGATTGCGTGCGATACGGCAATGGAGCAGACCTGGTATAGAGAACCTTCCCGAGCCGCCGCCACCGTGCCGGAATACAGAGTGTCATCGCCCACGTTGGCGCCGGCATTGATTCCGGAAACCAGCAGGTCCGGTTTTCTGTCGGTCAATTTCTGCAAACCGAACAGGACGCAGTCCACGGGCGTCCCGGTCACGGCAAAACGCCGCTTCCCCACCGGCCAGATCCGAACCGGATGATGAATGGTAAGCGAGTGACTTACCGCGCTCTTTTCGTCGGCCGGGGCCGCCAGAATCACCTCACCCAGACTCTCGAGAGCGCGGGCCAGGGCACGCAGTCCGGGGGCGTTGATTCCATCGTCATTGGTCACAAAAATCAGCGGCTTGCTCATCAGAACCTCTGATTATACCAGCCCCCCTCGGGGGTCCTGTGATTTAACCACAGTCTTTTTGAAACTATTTCAATCGCATCCCATCGGGACTGGAGGATCGAAGGAGTTCTGAAGGGTTCTGAAGGACCCTTCAATTCCAAAGACTGAGGAGAATGGACCATTGAGCTGCAGGCATTTTAAAAAACACATACTTGTCGACAAGAGCACCATCGTTGTCCCCGAGGGCGATGAATTCTATTTCGGCCATTGCAAGCTCTTAACTCAGACCCCGAACTTCGAGTTCCAGCTACGCTTCTGCAATTCAGACTCAGCCTTTAACGGGTGCGAGCATTACCAAAAGGAAGCGGCAGGCCTGCCGGAACTAAAAAACCAAACTATGCAACGCGACGCGCGGCCTGAAAAGGGCCCGGCTTAAGAAAACCTGTGCGGTCTACTGCGCTCCCTTCCCCGGATTATGCATAAACCGAGAAGTAGGCATATCGCTCCAGTACAGATCTGGAAGCCGGCCACAATTGCATTCACCACCGAGCCGCAGAGTACGCTGAGATCTCGCAGAGGCTGGACTGCAGCTCTGCGAGGCCTCGGCGATCTCGGCGGCTCTGCGGTGAAAGCACTATGACCAATCGACAGCCGGCAGATATAAGTCCCAAGCCCGGTGGCGTCAATTGCTTCCACGGTCGTGGCCGCAGCCGGGACGTGCCTCTGTGGTGAGTTCCTTTCCTCTATGAGCAGCACAAAACCAGGCCTCTACCTCGTAACTTAGCCCAGTTTGACACCGCTTCTATCGCGTGGTAGAAAGCACCCAGTCGGGACGTGGCGCAGCCTGGTAGCGCACTTGCTTGGGGTGCAAGGGGTCGGCAGTTCAAATCTGCCCGTCCCGACCAAGTATCTCCCTCATTCACATTCAGATGTCGATCTGGAGTCTAAAACGGGCGCGCGCTCCGAAAACCAGTTTGTGGGAATGACTACCATGAACCTGTTCCGTAAATCCCTCTTCGCAATCTGATTCTCACCGCGATGATAGTGCCCGTTCTACTGGCGCGATGAACTTCTTGAATAAACTTGAGGTGCCTCTGCTTGCACAAAACCGTCGGCATGAAATTGGGAAAAGGACTTTACTTGCGCTCCCGTAGTGCTGTACTTCCTGTATCTGACGGTGACGTTTCTCTGGACGCTCGCTATGCACCCGGATTCAATTCGGGACGTCCCGCCGGGTACAGAGACTATTTCTAAGGGAACAGCATTGTGGATTTTCGGAATGGTCCTGGCGTGGATATCGCTGCTGGGTATGTACCTGCGCGCTCGAACAGCGAAGATGCCGAAAGAGGTTCTGGACGCTTCCTTGGGCACTTTGGGAGGCAAGAACCTCAATTCGCCGGCATTCGTGAGTTTTTATCGGAATTACAAGAAACTGTTCGGTGTCGACCTGCTCATCTGGATGCTGTGGGTTTCCGTCATCCTGATCGCTGCCGGATTGATTTCATTAGAGTTGAATTGATTCTGCCTGTCTCGAGCCTGAGATGATTGAACACTGGCCGGGAACTCGGAAGGCGCAGGCGGTCGTCGCCGTCTCGCTTCAACTCGTGTAACGAATCAGCCTCGTGGATCGAGAAACGATAGGAGTCTGTGCCATGAAACGAAGGGTCCTTGCGATATCGGCTTCCCTGTTTGGCTTGCTGCTATTGCAGACCGCAACGGATGCTGTGCTCGCGCAGGAAGCAAAGCGTGCCACGCTGACGATCCGCGCCGGCGAGCCCGGTCCGAAGATCAGCCGGCACATTTACGGGCACTTTGCCGAGCATCTCGGCCGCTGCATCTATGACGGGTTGTGGGTCGGTCCCAAATCGTCGATCCCGAACACCCGCGGCATTCGCACCGACGTCATCGAAGCCCTCCGCAAGATCAAGATCCCCAACCTGCGCTGGCCGGGCGGCTGTTTTGCCGATCAATATCACTGGCAGGACGGCGTTGGCGCGGCGGAAAAGCGGCCACGGCGAGTCAATATTCATTGGGGCGGCGTCGTGGAGGACAACAGCTTCGGCACCCATGAGTTTCTCGATTTCTGTGAGCTGATCGGCGCCGATCCCTACGTTGCTGCCAATGTCGGCAGCGGATCTCCGCAGGAAATGGCCGACTGGATCGAGTACATGACCTTCGGCGGCGACAGCGACCTCGCCAAGCTCCGCCAGGCCAACGGCCGCCTGCAGCCCTGGAAGGTTCCTTTCCTCGGCATCGGCAACGAGAACTGGGGTTGCGGCGGCCGCATGACGCCGGAATATTACTCCGACCTTTACCGCCGTTTCAGCGTCTTCGCGCGCGATTGGTCCGGCAATCGCCTGCAGCGCATTGCCGCCGGGCCGGGGGGCACGGAACTGCACTGGCTCGATGTTGTGGCGGAGCGCGTCAAGCAAGGTGTGCAAGGTATCTCGATGCATTACTACACGCTCGGCAACACCTGGCAGGACAAGCTCCTCGCCACAGGCTTCCCTGAAAACGACTGGTATGCGGTGCTGCGAGACGCTCTGAAGATCGACCAGCTCCTGATCGACGCCGAAAAGATCATGGAAAAGCATGACCCCAATGGCCGCGTTGGCTTGTACGTCGATGAATGGGGCACCTGGTACTCCGCGGCACCGGGCACGAACCCTGCGTTTCTCAATCAGCAGAACACCATTCGCGACGCCGTCGTCGCCGGCGCCACATTCAACATCTTCCATCGCCACGCCAGGCGCATGAAAATGGCCAACATCGCGCAGCTCGTCAATGTCCTGCAGGCGCTGATTCTGACGGAAGGCAACAAAATGCTGCTCACGCCGACTTACCACGTCTTCGAGATGTACCAGGTGCATCACGACGCGACGCTTCTGCCGGTCGACGTCAAGACGGACTACTCGACTCTCGGTAGTGAGTCCCTTCCCGCGGTAAGCGCTTCAGCTTCACGCGACGCCCAGGGCCGTGTGCACCTGAGCCTGGTGAACCTCGATCCCAAGTCGGCTGCTAGCGTGGATATTCGCATCGACGGGCAGAAGTTCACGTCCGTCTCAGGTCGTGTCCTGACGGCCCCCGCGATGGATTCGCACAATACGTTCGATGCGCCGAACCGCGTCCAGCCCGCCGCCTTTACCGGGGCGACGCTTCAGGACTCATCCCTCAAGGCTCAGCTTCCGCCGCGTTCGGTAGTTGTGCTGACGTTGGCGGGACCGTAATCACAAAGCTGCACACGGAAGTCGCCGCAGCCGGTGGCTCGCAAGAGCACGACCTTCCCTGCTAAACTGCATCTATCGTTCCGTGCACAGAGGTAAACAAATCATGCCTGGTGCAGGTTGTCGCCCGTTCCTGGGCGGGAGGTTCGCGGGATACGCGTTGTTTGCGGCGATTCTATTTCTGCTGATTTCGCCCTCTCTGGCCGAAAAGTCTTCGTATTATCGATACGAGAACGTGGAAGCGTATCTGTTGCGCGACGGATCCGTGTGGCGGGCACGCGATTTTGGACTACTCGCCTTTAACCCGAACTCCCATCGTCCTGTCAAGGTCGTATTCAGAGTATCCGCCTACGACGATCAATTCCTGTTTTGCCCTCGTGGAACAGAATCATGCAGGCCAGGCCCGGTTTCAACGCACATTATTCTGGACAGGTTTTCGGATGATGGTAAGCACATCGCCGATGGAATAAACACTCCCGGTTTTGTATTTCCCCTGACCAGTCTCGAGATTCCTTACCACTTCCGCGGCACCGTCGAAGTTTATTCATGCGGCGACGTTGACCCATACACGCGGTGCGATCCACCGCAGGATGTCGCGGAGAAAGAATTCCGACCGTCGTTTTATCCACAGAATATAAATGGTTTCACCTCGCCCGAAGGCCGCGCGGCAAAACCTCTCGATGCATTCCGGGATTCGTGGCAGCGGTTCGATCAGTCTATGGACGTCTACTGGGACAGAGACCTGCGGCGCATGATCGCTCCGTTTGCAAACTTGTACCGGCATCTTTCCGACTGGCGCTACGGAGATTCCGGAAACATATCAGCGCCGAAAGCTCCAAAACGGTAAAATAAATCGGCCGGCACCTTACGCGGCATGCGGACAGCAAACCGCGCCGCTCATGATGCCTATAGTTAGGGGGCTATGC
This sequence comes from Acidobacteriota bacterium, assembly GCA_036507075.1. Classification (GTDB taxonomy): domain Bacteria; phylum Acidobacteriota; class UBA6911; order JACQSX01; family JACQSX01; genus DASXQR01. The sequence continues at coordinate 12,009 of DASXQR010000223.1, forward strand.
GAGTTGATCGTCACAAGGTTAATGCAACTGGAGGCGCAGCATGGATCTATAAGTTCCAGCCCGGTCCTGTGCGCTCTCTTGGCGTTCTTCGCGCTCTTCGCGGTTCAATGTTTGTGAATAATCCGGGCTAGCGGTTTGGGAAAACTTCCCTCCAACCTTTCGGCTTTCAAACGACACAATGGCAAATGAGTGGCAGTCGGTTGATCATTCGCTCGCCTATCTTGGGCGAGCAGATCAGATTCCACACCGCGTGGAAGGTGAAGCGGCGCTTCTTGAAGAGATCCCTGCCGAAGTTCATCAGGTACTGGACCTGGGCTCCGGGGATGGCAGGCTGCTCTCTCTAATTTTGCTCGCACACCCCGACGCGCAGGGCGTCGCCGTCGATTTCTCGCCTCCAATGCTGGAAAAATTGCGCTCCAGGTTTCGCGCAGACTCACGGGTGGAAATCGTGGTCCATGATTTAGACCGGCCTTTGCCCGAGCTCGGACCGTTCGATGCCGTGGTGTCGAGCTTTGCGATTCACCACCTCCCACATGAAAGAAAGCGAGAACTCTATAAGGAGGTCTGGGCGGCGCTGCAACCTGGTGGTGTGTTCTGCAATCTCGAGCACGTAGCCTCGGCCACACAACGTCTTCACGAACGTTTTCTGGCAGCACTTGGAATCACCGCCGGCGAGGAGGATCCGTCGAACAAGCTGCTGGATGTGGAAACTCAGTTGCGCTGGTTGCGAGAAATTGGCTTCGTTGATGTTGATTGTCACTGGAAGTGGCGCGAACTCGCCTTGCTCGCGGGTTGGAAGTTTCCATGATGAAAGTCGTCATACCCGGTGGTTCAGGACAGGTGGGAACTTTGCTGGCGCGTGCCTTCCATCGGGACGGCCACCAGGTGGTTGTCTTGAGTCGTAAGCCAGGAAGCGCGCCATGGCGCGTGGTGCCATCGGATGCCAAGACCTCCGGCGACTGGATCGCTGATTTCGAGGGGGCTGACGCCGTTATCAACCTGGCCGGGCGCAGTGTCAACTGCCGCTATCACGCTGAGAATCGCTGGGCGATCAAGCAATCGCGCGTCGAGGCAACACGTCGGGTGGCAGAGGCAATCTCTCGAACGACGCACCCGCCGCGTGTTTGGTTACAGATGAGCACCGCGACCATTTATGCCCACCGCTACGACGCGGCAAACGATGAAGCCACTGGAATCTTGGGCGCCTCGGAGCCTGGCTTGCCGGAGACGTGGCGCTTCAGCGTCGACGTTGCGATGTCATGGGAGCGCGCGGTCGATGATGCTGCGTTCCCGCACACGCGAAAAATCAAACTTCGCTCCGCAATGGTAATGAGCCCGGACCACGGCGGCATATTTGATGTCTTGCTGGGCCTCGTGCGCCATGATCTCGGTGGGCGCGCTGGGCACGGCCGCCAGTATGTGTCGTGGATTCATGATAGGGATTTCGTGCAAGCCGTTTATTGGCTGATCGAGCGTGACCTGCAAGGTCCCGTCAATCTCGCCTCACCCAACCCGGTGTCCTATGCGGACTTCATGCGGGACCTGAGGGAGGCGTGGGGCATACGGTTTGGGCTTCCAGCGACAAAGTGGATGTTGGAAATCGGTGCACTGATATTGAGATCCGAGACGGGCGATCGCACAGGTGCGCGGCGGCCATCAGCGTGTTCATGCTTAGTCCGAAATGTCGGACATCTGTGTCCCACTAATGCACCAAGGCCCCGCTTGACAGACTTCCGGGCACGCGGTCCATGACGGCACCTCCGACAGATGAGAGTAGATTTTTCTCGCTCTTTCTGACATCCTTTTAGCACTTCACATTTCTCAGTCAAAGGGCGTGTCGAACCCACCAAGGCAGGGAATTCCACGCGCTGGAAAGTTTTATCGTCGATAACTAAGGAGGTAAATATGAGCTCCAAGCTGATTTCACGTTTCGGGTTTCATTTCCCGATTACAGCATTGTTGGTTTTGTTGATCGCCGTTGCCGTGCTCGGCGCAGCCGGTTCTCCGGCAGCGACAACTCCTGCATGGTCCATGAATGCCACCATCATTGAGGCCTGCAGTTGCCCGATGTTCTGCCAGTGTTATTTCAACACTAAGCCGGCTGGACATGAGGGGCATGGCGCGCATGCCTTCTGTCGTTTTAATAACGCCTTCAAAGTAAACAAAGGCGCATACGGGAATACCAAGCTCGATGGCGCCAAGTTCTGGGTGGCGGGTGATTTGGGCGGTGACTTCTCAATGGGAAAGATGGATTGGGCAGTGCTGACGTTCGATCCTTCGGTGAAGAAAGAGCAGCGTGACGGCATCGCTGCGATTCTGGGCCACTTATATCCGGTAAAGTGGAACTCGTTCAATATTGCCAAGGATGCCGGCATGGAATGGAATTACACACGCGAGCGCGCGGTGGCCCGCCTCAATGGTGGAAAGACCGCCGAAGTAGTGCTGCACAAGGCTGCTGGAATGACCGCCGACCCGGTGGTTATCAGGAACCTGAAATACTGGGGTGCTCCGCGCAACGACGGCTTTGTGATGATGCCAAACGAAGTGGAAGCTTATCGAGTCGGCCCCAAAGCTTTCGAGTTCAAAGGAACCAACGGCTTCATGATCACTTTCGATATCGCTTCAACCGATATCCACTGATTCGATAGCCGACAGTCGCAATCCCACGGCTCCGCTTCGCTGCGCCGTGGGCCACAGGCCGGCGGCCGCCGCCTTAAGGCAAGCTTAAGATTTCGTCACAAATTGGCCGCGCGGGAATTAGCCGCCAATCTACACGGAAAACGCCGATACAAATCCGTGTTTTCCGTGTAGATCAGCGGCCTATTTCCCGTACGGCCTGTTCGATCAGGGCGGCGAGGCGGTGAATCAGGGGCCAGTCGGTGCGGAAGTTCAGAATGCAGATACGGACCACGTAGCGGCCGTTGATCATCGTGCTGGAGAGCAGCACCTGCTGGCTTTCATTGACGCGGCGCATCAGATGCCGCGAACGGTCATTATCGCGGGCCGTAAATGCCAGAATCGAAAGCTGCGGCTCCTCCAAAAACGTCAGTTCCTTAAGGCCGCGCAATCGCTCGTACAGCCACGCCGTCATGTCCAGCTTTTCATCCAGCGTGGCGCGATACGCTTCGCGGCCGAACATCACCAGCGGCAACCAGACACGCAGGCCGCGAAAATCACGCGACAGTTCCAGGGAGTATTCGTGCAGATTGATACGGCGCTCATCAAATGAAAGATCCTGCAGATAATCAGCTTCAACCTCCATTGCTTGCTTCAAGCGCTGCCCGTCGCGCACGACGATCGAACCGGTCCCGTAAGGAAGAAACAATCCTTTGTGCGGATCCAGCGTGACCGAATCGGAGGCCTCAATACCAGCCAGCGCGCGGCGGCCCCGTTCTGTCAGCATGAAAAAGCCGCCGTAGGCGCCGTCGACGTGCAGCCATATTTCCTCGCGGCGCGCCAGCTCGGCCAGGTCGGCCAGCGAATCGACGGCGCCCGTGTTGGTCGTTCCGGCGCTGGCGATGATCAGCGCGGGCCGCTTCCCCTGTTTGCGGTCCTGCGCTATGCGTCGCTCCAGCGCCGTCATGTCGATGCGGAACCGGCTGTCCACCGGCAGCTCGACGACGCTGCTCGCGGGAAAGCCGGCCTGCCGGGCGGCGCGCTCGGCAGAATGATGGACCTGGCTGGAGGTGTAAACGACGCCATCCTGGAAATACTCGCCCAGTGCAGCACGGCCGCAAATGACTGCCGTCAGGTTGGCGATCGATCCTCCGCTGGTCAGTGTGCCGCGCGCCGACTCGGGATAGCCGATCATCTGGCGGAACCAGTCGATGACATCGACTTCGACTTGAACCGCCGCCGGCGCCGGCGTCCAGACGCCAACGTAGCGATTGGTGACGTCGGCAATCAGATTGGCCACAGCCGCCGGAAAAACTCCGCCGCCCGGAATATAGGCGAGATACCCGCCGCCGGCGGCACTGTATGCGGGTGGGATGATCTGCTCGGAGATCACTTCCATCAGTTGGAAAAAGTCGCGCCCTTGCTTTGGCCAGGCCGGCATTGAAACCTGCTCGGCCAGCTCGGCGCCGCGCGCTGTGCCGTCCATTGGCGCCGTTGGAAGCTGGCGCAAGAACTCCAGCACGTATTGCTCAGCCGCGCGCAACATCTGCTCCATCTGTTCGGGCGGCAGATCGCGCAGCGGTGCGGTCTCGGTCATCCAGATAGGATGCACCAGCGGGTTGGATTATCACCAGTGAGAACTTTTAACCACAAAGACACGGTTGTCCGTTGCCTGTGGTCCGTGGTCCGTGGTCCGTTGAGCTTTGTCAGTGGTCCGTTGTCGGTTGTCAGTTGTCTGTTGTCAGTGGTTTTTTGGATACCGACGCTAGAACTGACAAGTGACCACGGACACCACGGACACCACGGACAATGGACAACGGACCACTGACAAGGGACCGAACTTTGCAGGAGTTCCAACACGATTTTTGTAGAGCCTCTCGCCAGCGCCGAAGATTCAGTCTATGATTTTGCTAAAGTGCAAAAATCTGTGAGGAGACTATGAGACCTAGAATTGCCGCGGCCGTCCTCGTTCTTTTGTTCTGTACATCCGTTGCCTTCGCCCAAACCGACGCTGCAGTTCCGCAAGTCGCGGATGGGCAATTCATCGGAGGGAGCTTTCGCACCACCTTTATCGTGTTCAACACCGGCACTGTTTCTGCTGTCGTTACGATCATCCTGACGCAGGATAACGCGGCTCCGATGCAGGTGACGATTCCCGAGCTGGGCACTAACAGCACATTCAGTTTCACGCTCGGTCCCGGGGAAACCCGGATCCTGCAAACCAATGGGTCCGGTGCGGTTACTACCGGCGCTGCCCGAATCCAATCCAATCAGAACATTACTGTTTCCGCCATTTTTACGCTATTCGGAGGTGACGGATCATTTGTGACAGAGGCAGGAGTGGGCAGTTCGGTCACCCTCACCGACTTTGTTCTTCCGGTTGACGCTACGGGAACGTTCAACACCGGCCTCGCTTTATTCAATCCAGGAACCGGCACGGCGACGATTCTTCTGCGACTGATCAACGCGTCGGGTCAAGAGACGGCTCGAATCACGATTACGCTTGCGGCCGGCGCTCACATTGCAAAGTTTGTGGCGGGTGCGGGAGAATTCTTTCCCTCGGTCAGCAATTTTCGCGGCACACTCGCCGTTTCCAGCAATGTGCCGATTGCCGCTGTCACACTGCGGCAGAATTCAAATCCCATCACGTTTACCACGCTCCCTGTGGTCGCCCGGGCGATCACGCAACTGCTGTTTAATCTTCCACAGGCCGCAAACGGGGTCTTTGCGGGCGGATCTTTTCGGACTTCCTTCCTGATTTTTAATATTTCTCTAACCCCCGCCACTGTGACACTGACGTTGACGCGCGACGATGGAACGCCGTTTTCCGTCACCATTCCAGGGCGGGGTACCGCAGCCACATTTACACTGACTCTGCAGCCTGGTGAATCCGTAATTCTCCAGACTGACGGCACAGGCCCGCTCTCGGCGGGTGCAGCCCGTGTGACGTCGAATGTCCCGATCGGAGTATCGGCGATCTTTACAACATTTGCTCCCGATGGACGATTCATAACTGAGGCCGGCGTGGGAGATTCTCCGGCGCTCACCGAGTTCACTTTGGCGGTTGACACGACGGGTAAATTCAATACCGGTGTCGCATTTTTTGTTCCCGGCGACGAAAGCACGACGCTGACGTTTCGGTTATTCGATCGCAACGGCGCCGCCGTCGGTCCTGCGCAGACCCGCACACTTGCTTCGCATCAACACCTCGCATTGTTCGTGACCGAATTGATTGCCGGGCTGCAAAACTTTCGCGGTTCGCTTTCCATTACCGCTTCGCGCCCGACTTCGGCCCTGACGCTTCGGCAGAACAGCGATCCGCTGACATTTACCACCGTTCCGGTCGGCAGAGGCGCTTTCGTTGGAGGAGGTACGCCGCAGCCCGCCGCTCTTCTCAGGCGGGTGTTCAGCAATGTGACTGCAACCAGCGATCAGGTCTTGAATGCCACGCTTCCACCAGGATTTCGCCTATCCGGCACAGTCAACGGACCGATCCAGGGCTTTGTGGTTTTTGCTGTGGACGGAAACAACATCTTCGTCAGTACGGTGAATCCCGCTACCAAGCGCTATCTGATCATCGTACCGGCGGCGACCTACTCGCTGCTTGTCTGCTACACCCCGCAGGGCATCCCTACCACGACATCCACTACGCTGGCATTTGAAGATCCATCGGCCGTGACCGTCACCGCCGACACGACGCGCGATATCAACATCGGCGCCGTGCCGCTGTTCCAGGTTTCCGGCACTGTTCAAGGTTTCAGCTCCATTCCGTCCTTGACCAGCCCGACGGTGGTCTTTACGTCGATGGACTTCAAGACCGGCGCAATTTTCCCCATTGCGAGCGATGGACAATACCAGGGGCAATTGCCGGGAGGTTCTTATCGCGTCAGCTTTACAGGCAGTGCTCAACTCGGTCCCCTGCAGTTTCAGGGTATGACGGTTTACAATATCGGCACTTTGACGATCGCGTCGGCGGCAACCGCTAACTTCACGGTTCCGGCTACTGCCCGTCTTTCAGGGAGCCTGAGCAACATGGAACAATTCGGCCCGGGGGCGTTTTCGCTGATGTCGGCGGCCGACCTCTCGATCGGAACTCTTCCAGTTTCGCTGGTCTGCAATTTTCCGCCTTACATCACCTCGGTGCTTGCGGACCCGTTCAGCAACACGTATCAAATGATTCTTACGGCGGGTCGCACGCATCAATTGAACGTGATAGCCCCGATAAACGAAGGTGAAATGCAGGCCGGCGTGTTCACATTTCCGCAGCCGGGTGAACAATTGACGATTAACGGCGACACGACCCGCAATTTCGCCGCCCCCATGCTTCCGCCGCGCGTCATATTTACCGGCCGCGTGACCGACAACGCCGGCCAGGGGGTCGCAAAAGTATCGGTGAGCGCGACCTCGAGTCAACTGACGGGAGGAATATCGGCAACGTATTCGGGATTTACACAGACGGACAACAGCGGTAATTACCGGCTGGTCCTTTTGAGCGGCACAAACTATACGATCACTTTCCAACCAACGCCGCCCCAGCCGTAACGAAAAAGGTGATTTCTCGAAAGGCCGCTTCCAGCGGCCTTTCCCGAAGGGTTTCAGCCCCGGCCTTCCCAGGCCGGGGTGCAAAGCGGCAGCGCAACCCGTCCAACAACCAGGCCGTTTTAACGGCCTTTTTCTTTCTGTCCGCCGGCCTTGAGGCCGGCTGACTCCTCGTCGGGATCCTGAGTGCATTCCAATCTACCGATCAAACTTCCTCGAGCATGGTGTTCTTTTTGCCTCCGAATGTAGTCACAAACGAATTCCAAATCTTTCCTGCCAAAGCTCACCGCTCCATAGCCCTCCTGCCACTTCAGTCTGGCGCGTTGACCCGTCTGCTGATTGATGTAATGCGAACTGGCGCCCTTTAGGTCGCCAATCCAGGCGCTGATGGTGATAGTGGGAGGAACACGAACTGCAAGATGGATGTGATCCTCTGTTCCTCCGGTTTCAAACACGCATGCTCCAGGTGTTTGAGTAATCCGATGGCGCAGGTACCGGTACAAACGTTCTTCCACATCGGCAGTAATGGCGGGGGCATTCTGCTCGGTATGCCAGGTTAGGTGAAGAAAGATTTCTGCGTAAGCTCTGTGGGCCATGGTTGCCTCCACCTGGACATAACTGCCCACCTGGAAAATCTGCGAAAAAATTTTCAGTTGGCTAAAGCCGGTCTTGGTAAGGCCGGTGAACCGGCCTTGGGACAAACGATTGGAGAGCTTAGACCCCCGGCCTGGGAAGGCCGGGGCTGAAACCCTGCGGGAAAGGCCGCTGGAAGCGGCCTGAGAAGAATCGGCTAGTGCTGGGCCGCCCCGGCCTGGGAAGGCCGGAGCTGAAACCCTGCGGGAAAGGCCGCGGAAGCGGCCTGAGAAGGATTGGAAGCGCTTGGAACCCCGGCCTGGGAAGGCCGGGGCTGGAACCCTTCGCGAAAGGCCGCTACAAGCGGCCTGAGAAGAACGAACAACGCACTGCCATCAGTCGGTTTTCGCTGCGCCGGAAAATTTGCGAATAGCCGAAATTGATGGGCTTGCCTGACATTTCGAAAAGCTGAATGTTAACTTGACAGCTTCCGCGTGCAGTCAAGCCTCGCAGAGAATCGCCCGCGACTTTTTGCGGACGACGGCATCTCTTCTTATCTCCTTGGAAATCATGTGCCCAAAGCTGTAACAGCGGCATTCGTGTTCGGCTGCCGGCTGCAATATCCGGTCGCACAGCATGACAAGTGAAACTCGGAGACGCCGGTTGTTATCGCAGACCTACCGGGAACCGCTTCTCCGGCGCAAAGTTGTCGGAGGTAAAATGAAAGATGCGCGACGCGCCACTCCCGAACTTCTGGCAGAAGGCCACTGGCTCTACTGGCTGAAAACGAATCGCGACGGAACAAAGCTCATCTTCGCAAGCATTGATGACTGGACGCCGGATCCGGATCAACTGAGAGAACTCACCAGCGAGGTTTACAGATATGATTCACACAGTTTTAGTGGTCATCGTTGTGACGATCTTTACCAGCCCATTAACCCTTGGCCAAAACGTAGGAGATCATCGGACCGCCGGTTTTGACAATTCCCGAACCTACCTCAATTCCGATGCCGGTGATCTTCGGCCTCCCTTTCGTGTTACCGGAGGTGTGGGGCTGGATCCTTGCTCCAGCCTGCCAATCATCAGTTGCTTCATTCGTTCCGTGAAGAGGGTCGATTCGATTATCGTCTCCGAGAACAATATCCTGATCGGAGAAGGGGGTTTTGGTTATAGCCTTTACAAGTTCTCGACAGGGCTTGCGTTCCCGCTTATGAG
>DASXQR010000224.1:0-13129 GCA_036507075.1 Acidobacteriota bacterium
TCACGCATTCCGGCAAGCCGACTCAGATCGTTTCCGCCACGCCCTTGCGGGACGTGGCTCCGCGCTTCGCGTGCCGGCGCCTCCAGTGCGCGTCCTACTATCTCCGCCCACATCAAAACTGAGGCCGTCAGCGCGACAGTACCGACAACTTTGAATTTTGGAAGATCTTGTGAGATCGGACTACTTCTCCGTGCTTCCGACTGGTAAGCTGGAGACAGGTAATCCTTTTTTCGTCCCAATCAGGACGATCGCTACGGGCCCGGAACTTCCCACCAGCACGCTTCCTTTGAAGTCAGCGGACCCGAGTGCGGGCAGACACTCGGCCAGAAATCTGGCACCCGGTTCCAGGCTCACTTTGGATGCTCCGAGGAAATCAAGTTCTCTGCCCATCGCACCACCTGCTCGGCCAGTGTAACGGCCCTTTGGTAATCCTCCTTTGAAGGAGGTTCGGCCAGGCCAGGATATCGGGTCTCTACGGCGTATCTTGTAAGAACCCCAGCCTGCCGGATTTGGTCGGGGATATTCTGGCCGCTCTGATAGGCCAAGCTGAGTAAGTCAACGATGGAGTGCGTCTTCGGAAATTCCACCGACCTGTTCACCAATACGGCTTTGATTGCCTTCTCGGCAGCCTGCTGCGCATCAAAGCAGAGATCTTCGTGGAGCACCTCCGGGACCCCAGCACCAACGCGCGAGCGGACAAGACTGCTGCGAGCCCGTCGGAGCCACTCTTGCGGATCCGTGGGGTCGCGGTAATCAGGCGGCGACATAAACCTCCGTTCCTTCTCGGAGCGCAGGCCCGATGATGGTGCCTACTTTGTCGCGAAATGCTTCTATATCTTCGGGTCGCACCACAATGACATCGACGGGGACGGTTATTCCGAACAAACTGAGATAAATCTTTTCTGCAAGTCTGCCTCGATGTTCGACGCCAGATTTCACGACTAGAAAATCCAAGTCACTGTCCTGACCCAATTCGCGTCGAGTCGCGGAACCAAAAAGGATGATGCGATCCGGCCGCGCCACTTCAACAATGCGGCGGATGATTTCGTCAATGATGGTTTGGTCAAGTTTCATTGCAGCGGAGAAGGCTCAAATATTATCCTGTAAGGACAGGATCCCTTCATAATACACGACCGAGGATCGGTACACTTGCGAATACAACGCCTCCCGAACGCCAAGTCTAAAGAGGAATTCCGGAAGACGCAAAAAGCCGCGAGTCTGCACGCGAAGCGCGGAGCCATGTCCCACAAGGGCATGGCGGGGCAACCGAAATCGGGGCGCGAATCACCCATTCCGGCGAGCTGACTCAGATCGTTTCCGCCACGCCCTTGCGGGGACGTGGCTCCCCGCTTCGCGTGCCGGCATCTCCAGTGCGCGTCATACTGTCTCAGCCCACATCAAAACTGAGGCCGTCAGCCCGACGTCACCGACAACTTTGAAATTTGGAGGATTTCGTCTAGATCGGACTACTTCTCCGTGCTTCCGACTGGTAAGCTGGAGACAGGTAATCCTTTTTTCGTCCGAATCAGGACGATCGCTACGGGCCCGGAACTTCCCACCAGCACGCTTCCTTTGAAGTCAGCGGACCCGAGTGCGGGCAGAAACTCGGCCAGAAATCTGGCAGTCTGCTGCCCCGGGCCTAACTGCAAGATTTGCGGTGGCCCAATCTGGTTGCCGGACTCGCCGAGCGCACGGATCTCGACCGTGGCAGAACTTGTCGTCGTATTTACGAGAGCGATTCCGGTATCAAACTCGTCCACCAAAAACCTTTGAGCCACACCGGAGGCGAAGACTCTTCCAGTTGCCGCGGGGACTCCTGCTTCCAGCAAGACACGGCCGGCAGAATCGACGACTTGATAGATAGCGACGCTCTGTACCGGATAATTGGATTCAATCCGCGCATATCCACTGACCATCGGAATACTGCTTCCACTGGTGATGAAGGTTTGGGAGCCGTATCGAGGCAGTGAGAAATCAAAAACACTTCCAGCATTCCCGTTTACAACCAATGTCTGCGGGCTGCCATCGCTCTTGAAAAAGCTCACCTTTGCGCGAGCCAGAGATTCGGCAAGGCTCGTAATGACGACCATGGTACGAACCGCACTCGCTCCCGGAAGCGGAGGCGCTGAATACTTTCCGTCGCCGACCTGAGCGAGAAAAACGGTGAAGTTAGGGCTGGACACAAAATCCAGACGAAGGAGATCCAATTCTTCGGCGTTTGGAGCCGACCCATAATCAATACTGACTTTGCCGATCCCCTGAGAAGCAGTGGCTTCGAATTCCACCACGGTCGCGAACTGATCACCACCGGATATTCCTTGTTTCTCAATCGTTCCGAGTAGATTTCCGAAAGGATCGAACGCCTTAACAACGGCTCTCGTTGCGGAATCTCCATTTGAGAGGCTAAGCCCGACACGGAGCGCTGGAGTCTTGAAGTCTATAACCAACGGAATGTTGGCAGATGATCCAAAGATTCCCTCATTGCGGAGCACTGGAATGGGCAACATAGGGGGAACTATGCCGACTTCAACCTTTCTAAATCTGATTCTCGGGACAGCGAAAGCTCCACCGCCGAAAGTAACACCCCACGTGGTAAATGCGTCCGAAACCGCTGCTCCTTCTACGTAATGGCCCTGGGATGGAATACCGAAATGAAGAGACACGGCTTGGGCGGAAAAGCCGCCGTCAATAACTCGTATCCCTTGAGCACGGGCAGACACCGCGAGCAATGAAATAAACAATAAACCATAGACTCGTTTCATTTTCCCCCTCCAACACTTTGGGGCCCCTCGGGCGGCCGTTGCGCATGGCCCGCTGTTACAACCGGTTTTCTGAGTTTCGCTTATCAATTTCATGATCTCGCTGTCACCTCACCCCAGCAACGTAGACATCTCCCTGGTGAGGGGGGCCGCCCGGCGGCGGCGCTCCCTGGACATAAGCTGGATTCCAAATGGTGATGTTTTGCGGCGGCCGCGATCCGCCTAATTGGTGTTGCGTATCTGTTCTCGCCCAGGCGCTACAAGCCGAGTGGCGGCTGCTGGACTGCAGGAATTCAAGATCGAGTCGGGCTTGTTTGACGCCGAGTATGGCCGCGCCATCGCTCACGTCAACGTCTCGACACGATGCGTCGTCCTTCAAATCAACAGAGATTCATGTACCCACAACAGCGTTATTGACAAGAACCGCCTTCACTCTGGGGTCTCGTGCAACAGCCCGAGCCACTTCAAATGTCATCAATACCGAGGAAAAATCATTTCGAACAACAGTTACGGTAAAACCGTATTGATCAGCTAATTGTTTGACCTGATCTTGGACGTCTATCGTGGTTTTCAGAAACAGCAAATAAAAGCGTGGATCGTCCACCGAGCTGACAGGTGCTGAGATTACAGATGCGCCACGAACATAAAGAGCAGTCACGGCAAAAGCGTGCGCGATATGAAGCGGATTTACATGTTCGATTACGAGGGAGCCACTCTTGAAATCGGGTGGCAAGTTGGGAAATAGCTCAGTGACAAACATAGATGCGTGAAACGAAAAGGGGCTCTGAAGGTCAAAGCCCATTCGCTCTGTACGACTCACAATTTCAGTACCTTCTGTGTCGTACAAGGTGAACTTCAGGAAGCCCTCCTGTCGGTAGGCAATGGCGATTCCGGTATCATCCGCAGTCTGAGACTTCACAAAAACAGGTATGAGCGCTTTGGACGTCCGAGGCTGGGGAAGCGTTGCAACACTTGACAAAAGTTGTCCCGGGTCGACTAGGGATCGGACAAGGATATGGGCAACTGCGGAAAGGGGAACATTCGAGTTTAGGTGGACGAACCCAACTTGTGGATTACCACCGGACAGAAGAACCTGCCGAGTGCTCTTGGGTCCAAGAGTAAAAATCGTTGGCTGAGGCAAGTCAATACCTACTGAACTCAACGTCACTTCGGCAGTGTCCTGGTTAGGGTTCGAAATCACAATGACAGTTTCCAATCGATTGCCAAAGATGCCTTTAGCGACTTGGGGGAAATAAACGTCATAATCATTGGGAAATGATGCGCTGCCAAGCGTGGTTAAGAATGCAAAAACGCATAACGCGACTATTAATTCTCTTCGAAAACTCATAATTCTTGCTCCTCCTTTGCAATCCTCCAAGCAGTGAGGGACCAAAGGGCACACTTCCCCCGCTTCTTCTTAATTTTACCACGCGCTTCGCTTATCGCACCGATAGAAACGCGCGCCCATAAAGGCTACCACTCGTGCCGGAAGTTGTTCCGTAGTAAACAATCGCTGGCTTATCGGTGCCCACGTATGCCCAGCCGGGAGGAAACTGTATGTTCTGCCACAGCGCTAGCTGTTCTCCTGTCGCAGTGTCCGAGATCCGCAGTGTGGCCGCGCCCACTGCGTATGTCAAACTGATCGAAAGCTTCTTCCGATTTGTCAAGATTATTGGCGGATCTGGATACGTATACTCAAAGTAAGGCGGGTCGAAATATATGAAGGGCTTACGTGTATCAAGGTCAATCCCTGCAATCATAGAACCGCCGATCCCGACCTGGGTATATTGCTGAGGCGGCTGAGGAATCGTCGAGCAAGTCAGCGTTTGCTGGCTAGTTTCGCCAACGATGCCTACACCCACTCTGCCTTGCTTGCCCACAAATTCACTACGATCAGGCGTCATCACTCTTAGAACTACGGTCTGCGCCTGACTACCAGGAGGATACGCCATCTTATAACTCGCAATGCTGAACGTTGAGCCACCGGCTCCGGCAATGCCGGAAAACTTCAGTTCAGCCGTCCGATCCGTAGTGGTACCGATTACTCCCGGTACCTGAGGAACCATTTTCGCGAACAGATCACACAGCCCTCCATTCGGAATACCCCATCTCGTACCTGTCGTGTCGTTTGTAAAGAAGCGTGAGTCAGTTGTCGCGTCATCGAAGCTGTCCCCGAATGCGGTTAAAGCAAAATTTGCGTTCACCATTGCGCCTGTTTGCGTCCTGTCGTCCAATTGACCTGTCGGCGTGGGCTGCGCTGCGAGCAGAAGATACTCTTTAAGCTTCTTATAGTCATAGGTAGAATTTAGGGATTTCATTAACGCCAGTGTCCCGGAAACATGCGGCGCTGCGAATGATGTCCCCGTACCGTTTGGATATCCGCCACCGTTGGGCCCTTGTAGCCCGTACGTATTCCCAACTTTTGTTGACCAAATTTCCTGACCTGGTGCGCCCAAATGCACTTCGTTCAGTCCATAGTGCGAGAATGCTGACCTATTGCCGAATCTATCCACCGCCGCCACACATATCATAGTTGGAACCGCCTCCCGGCAAGGATACGAATTGGCCGCTTCATCACCGGTGGCTAAAGTATCGAGATTTGTGCCTGGTGTACTGTATGTGGGGGCATTGCCTGCCGAGACAACGAAGAGCATATCAATGCCAGGTGCGGCATCTGCATTCATCTCCAATATTGTTTGGGGGAGGCCAAAGGTATTATTGAAACTGCAGTTGACTATCTTGGCTCCATGCTGTTGAGCGTATCGGATTGCATCTACCATATCAGCATCCGTACCTCCGGTTCCGGTTCCAAGGTTCCAGAATTTTATGGGCAATAGTTTAATGTTCCATCCCAGTCCTGCTACACCGGTTGTATTGTTTCCAATGGCGCCAAGAATTCCGGCGACCGCAGTCCCATGGCCATTCGGAGAGTTGTCACTTACATCGGTGTTGTCGTCAGCGACGTTGTACCCGGGAAGCATGCTAGCGGCTAAATCTTCGTGTGTAACTTCAAATCCCACATCGATCACTGCCACAGTCACGGCGCTGCTGCCCGTTGTTTTATCCCAAGCGCTAACAGCGGATATATCAACATTGGGCGTGCCTCCGCTCTGGCCGGTGTTTCTCATATTCCACTGATTCCCAAAATAGGTATCGTTAGGAATCACGGAAAGATTGAAGTACGAATTCCGAGATGCGAGAACCACGGATGACTCACTCCTCAAGGCGGCGATCAGGCCGTCTAGATCAGAGCCTTCCGTAAAGTCCAGCTGGTACACTTCCTTTGCGAAGATCCGCTGCCGGATTTGGATGGCACGCACCCTCTGGAATACTTGGGTTCTAATACTGTCGATAGTTTCAGGCCGGAACCGTACTACTAATTGGTTGGGGACAAAGAGCGGCCGAGCAGCAGCACCGATGAGGTTCAACGAGGCCAGACTGAGATAGGTCAGGCATAGCGTAATCAACAATGGTGATGATCGGCACGGCTTAAGGAAATACATAATCAATCCTCCCTTACTGGTAGTTACACAATTTTCTCAATCAAGTCATACAATTCCCCTCGCCGGCGCAGAGCCATTAGCATTCTGAGCAGGGGTTCCAAAATCGACTCAAAATGCGCTGCTTCCTCGTTCGCCGCATCTGCAAGAGGCATGCCCAATCTTGCTGGGTCTATTGGCATTTAACGATGGATTACATCGCCAAATCTCCGCAAAAATCCGGAAAAATGCGACAAAATGGGCGGTAAGGCAATTATTTCATTTTTGTGAGACCGCTTTGACTGCAGGCCGAAAGTCGCGCGGTCGATGGCCGGTCAATCTTCTGAGATTTCTTCGGAGGGTTGCTACGGCGATGAACCCCGTGAGAGCGGCTACTTCTTTTAGCGCAAAGTCTTTCGTCGCGATCATTTCAATAGCCCGCAGTAGGCGCACTCTGACGAGAAGATCGCGAAACGTAAAGGATGTAGCTCGTCTGCAGATGGAATTCAGTTTTCGTGAGCTGAGGGTAATGGTGGAGGCTGCCGCTTTCACGGTGAGGTCTGGATCTTGGAAGCGATCGGAAAGGAGACGCAACAGTTCTGTGCCAAATTCCTGGGATTTCAGCTCTTCCTGCAGCTCCACAAACCTGCAACCAAAGAGCTTTAGCTCAGCCCTGTGAACGATTCGCTCGACTTCACGCTCGCCTGCGTGCCTAACCATAAAACGCACGCCTCAAGGCCCCCCATTAACCGCTGAAACCATTTGATCCATCGCGGCGTGGAATGGCAAGCTTTATTGGAAATGCCAAAACGAAACGTCTAACTCTCTTTGTTAGAATGATGTCGGCCCTTATCCAATACACCTCGTACGAGTCAGGCCGGAGATTAGGCCACTTTTCATGCTGTCGGGCATCTAATAAGAAAAGAGTCGTCTAGGAGAAGAGTCGTCGGGGCATGGCACCTTTGAGTGAAGCGCAGTCGCAAAATCCCGTATTTTCGAACATCTTTTTGGAAATATTACTGTTTCAGGAACCTTTGGAAGAGTTTGTCGACCGTTTGAGTTTTTACAGGAAGCTGAAAGATGCCTGGGACCTTCTGGAGATTGAATATTCAAACAGCCACCTTTCACTTCGCCATGCGGCAAGAACCTGTGGCGTGAACCAGAACCATCTGAATTATCTTTTTCGGAGTACAACGGGATTGACATTCCACCAGCTCATTTGCCGGTACCGCGTGCTGAAATCTGGAATCCGAGTGCGGGACGAGAAATCGACAATCTTAGAAATAGCGATCCAAGGCGGTTTTGGAAGTCTGAGCAGTCTTGAGAGGAACTTTCAAAAGTTCCTGGGTATTTCTCCTGCTGAATTCCGAACGAGAATCAGAGGCGAGGATCATTAGCCCGAATTATTCAAAAAATCTTCACCGCAAAGGATGCAAAGAGGTCTTTGAATGGCGCTCTTCGCGGTTAAGTTTTTTGCTAAAGAAGAATTCCGGAAGACGCAAAAAGCCGCGGGTCCGCACGCGAAGCGCGGAGCCATGTCCCGCAAGGGCATGGCGGAGACAAACGAAGTCGGGGGCGAATCACTCATTCAGGCGAGCCGACTCAGATCGCTTCCGCCACGCCCTTGCGGGACGTGGCTCCGTGCTTCGCGTGCCGGTGCCTCCCGCGTGCGTAAAACGGCGGCTGGATCTTCAGCCGCTACTCGGTCGATTTCAGCACGGCCACGTAGGGCAGGTTGCGGTATTTTTGGGCGTAGTCCAGGCCGTAGCCGACGACGAATTTGTCGGAGATGTCAAATCCGATGTAGTCCAGCTTGATGGGAGTCTTTCTTCGCGAGGGTTTGTTCAGCAGCGCCGCCACTTTCAGAGACTGCGGGTTCCGGGACTGGAAATTGTCCATCAGGTACTGCAGAGTAAGGCCTGTATCCACGATGTCTTCGACGATAATGATGTCTTTATCTTCCACGCTCGATTCCACGTCCTTGATCAACTGCACCTGCCCTGAGCTTTGAGTGGCGTTGCCATAGCTGGCCACCGCGATGAAGTCGACCGACACGGGAAGATTCACCTGACGGATCAAATCGGCGTGAAACATGCAGGCCCCTTTGAGAATGCCGATAAAGAGCGGCCGTTTGTCCTGATAGTCTCGAGTAATCTGCTCTCCGATTTCCCGGATCTTCTGTTGAATTTGATCGGCGGGCAGTAGGATTTCCGCCAATTGACCTTCACTCCACTGCATGTCGGGCGCCGCCATCTGCTCACTCCGTTATGAAATCCCGCGATTCTATATGAAAATGGGAGTCCAGAGCTTAAGGACAAAAATTCGAGCATGATTTTTTACCACAAAGGCACCAAGGCACAAAGCAACGAGGGAGGCGTGATTGAAACTTTCTTCCTGGTTCAAGCGTTCGATGCGGGCGGCTCTTTGCCTGTTTGTTATAGAAGCGGCATGGGGCGCCCCGATCGTCAGGAAGATTGATTCTGCGGCCGATTTGATGCGGGGCCGATCGGCTGCCGGAAGGAGCGGTGATTTCCTGCTGCAGAACGATCGCATCAAGATTGTCGTGGATGCGATTCCCAACGCGCATGGTTTCGCCGCCAGCGGAGGGAATATTCTTGACGCCGGCCTGGCGGCCGAAAATTACGACGCCCTGAACCACGTAATGACGTATTTCGATAACACGTTCCAGCGGCAGGCCATTTATCGGGCTGCCGCCATCGAGTCCACGCCGCAAGAGGCAAAGCTGACTGTCACCGGACATGAAGTCAGGCTTCCGCAGCTTTCCATAAAAACCATCTACTCGCTGCGGGAAGGCGAGGGCTTTCTGCGAATCAGGACCGAGCTGGTCAACAACGGCGCCAATCCCATCCGGGATTGGGAGCTGGGAGATGCCGTTCAGTGGGGGATGGCCGAGCATTTCGCGCCCGGCGTGGGGACGCTGCTGGCTGGAAAGACGCTGGAGCTGGAGTGGATCGCCGGCACCGGCCCGCAGGTTTCCTACGGCTACACGATCGATTCCGGGAAATTCTCAGGACCTAACGGCGGCACCTGGTCCGATATGAATGTAAAGACTGTAAATCTCCTTCCCGGAAAAATGGAATTCTATGAACGCTACCTGATTATCGGAAAAGGCGACATTGCGTCGGTGACTGATCAGGCTTATTCCATTCGAAAAACTGCCACCACGCGGTTTTCCGGGTCGCTGGTCGAAAGGAGCACGGGCCGTCCTGTCAAGGGAGCAATCTTCCTCAGCAATCCGCAGTCTCAGCCTGTGAATCGGATTTTTACGGAACCCGACGGAAAGTTCGCCGCCAACCTGGTGCCCGGAAATTTCATCGTGCAGGGCCGCGCCCGGGCGCGCGTCGCTTCGGCGGTCCGGCCGATTGCGCTCGATCCGGGAAAGCCGGTCACAGCGCAAATAGAAATCGGTCCGGCCGGAAAGCTGCATTTTCGCGTCCTGGACGCGAAGAACGGCCGCATCACTCCCGCAAAGCTTCTCTTTAAGGCGATCGGCGGCACCGAGGAGCCGGATCTGGGCCCTCCCTACGATGCTTCCGGCGCGCACCACAGCGTTTTCTCCGCCACGGGGGAAGGCAACGTCGACGTCGCCCCCGGTTTCTACCAGGTCACCGCAGCTCGCGGAATTCAGTACAGCATCGACCAGCAGCGCATTGAAGTTCTCCCGTCACGGGAGACTGACTCTCTGTTCCGGATTGAAAAGGTGGTCCAGGGTAACTTCATATCCGGAGACTTTCACCTGCACGCGGAGAATTCCTTCGACAGCAACATTCCGCTTGCGGATCGAGTCATCAGCCTGGTGGCTGAAGGCGTAGACCTGGCCGTGGCCTCCGACCATAACTTCATCACCGATTATCGCGAGATGGTGCGCAAGCTTGGCCTGCAGGATCAAATAAAACCGGTCGTGGGCGACGAGGTCACCGTAAGCGCCTCCTATCACTTCAACGCCTTTCCTCTGGAGGTTGTTCCTTCAACACCAAACAACGGCGCTGTGTCGGTCAAAGGAAAAACGGTCTCCCAGCTCTTCGATGAAGTGCGCGCCTCGACGTCATGGGATGAAATTCTGCAGGTGAATCACCCGCGGGCCGGCGACATCGGGTATTTCAACACTTTCAAGCTCGATCCTCAAACGGGACTCCCACAGCACTCCGGCTATGACGATCGATTCGATGCGATCGAGGTGTTTAACGGCCGGCGATGGTCCGAAGCGCTGCTTGTCATGCAGGATTGGTTTCACCTCCTGAATCGGGGTTACCGGTACACGGCTACCGGCAACTCGGATTCCCATCAAATCGTTCTGGAGGAAGCCGGATACCCCAGGAACCTGATTCTTGGAGTGAGCAGTATTCACATCGAGGACGCCACGCTGGTGGAAAAGGTCCGCCGCCACGAAATTGTGGTCAGCAATGGCCCGATGATTCACTTCAGCGTGAACGGACAGGGAATCGGGTCCGAGATAAAGAATGCAAAGACCGTCTCGCTGAGGATTCGCATCGAAGCGCCGCCCTGGGTAGATGTGGCGGAAGTGACTGTATTTGCAAACGGAGAGGCGCGAGGCCGGTTTTTGATCGCAGACTCGCGCGATCCGGTTCGCTGGGATCAGAAGCTTGATTACAACCTGGAATCCGATACCTGGTTTGTCGTCGTGGCGCGCGGGCTCAAGCCGTTGTCCGATGTAGTTCCTCCCATTCAGGGAGAAAGCCTCTATCCACTCGCATTCACCAACCCGATCTGGGTGGACGTAAACGGAGACGGATTTAAATCAAAAACAAAATGAAATCACTTCCGAATGCAGATTCCCGAATGCGGAATGCGGAATATGATCAAATTAGTTCTGCTGAGCTGAAATCGAGTCGCTTTTCTATTCCGCATTCCGCATTTCGAAATCCGCATTCGTCCCTACCTCTGCAGCGTATCTTTGTTTTGGGAATACTTTTATTCTTCGCCCTGGTTATCCAAGCCCATGTCCCGGTGCGCGATATTCAGTTTCACCTTCGGATAGAGAGGAACTTTTTTTCCGGCGAATGCTACTGGGTCGTAGGCGACCGCCGCTGGGTCTATGATCTGCGCGATCGCGCCGATGTGAACTTTGACGGGAAGATAGACGATCTCGAAAGCGAAGGATTGCGAAAATTTCTGTGGGACCGGCTTTCCAGCTCGATTTCCTTCCGCAACGGAAAAGTGCGCATTCCGCTGAAGTTTGAAAAGATCTATGCAGGTGGATTGAACGATCCCGTCGGCTCGGCCTATCCGATCACCCTGCGCATCGTGCTTCAGGAGCAAACGTTTGACAGGCGAAAACCGCTGCTTCTTACGTCCACTCATCCATCGGCTGTTTACGTAAAATGGAAAGACGCAAAGGGCGCGTCTCACGAAGCGGTGGTAGAACGCGGAGTAATTACACTAATCAAGCCGATGTAGGGCTGCCAATTTTCAGGCCGCGCGGCCCCGGCGCTGCAAAGCAGCGCTACAGTACCGCGAACCGCCAGATAGCGACGCGCCAACCGCGTCGAGTCGCATGAATCTCCGGTCCTGACGACTGCAAGCTGAAGGCTTTCCTGTGTCCTCTGTACTACCAACTGCGAATTTTTTCTCGGACCGCGATGATTTTGGGCCTTGACAAGAGCGGCAGGAAGGGCGGTTTGGGCGGCAGCCCGCTTCAGCGGGCTTTTGTTTTTCGGTTAGCCCCGGCTTTCAAGCCGGGGAGAGGAGTCCAAAAACTTAATCAGGCCGCTTTAGCGGCCTTAATCGGCTGGCTTGAGCCATCATCGCCAATTCCTGCCAGGACCCGGCCTGGCTGGAGCTGGCCCCTGAGAGGCTGAAGCCGAAAAAAGGAAGGCCGCTGAAGCGGCCTGGTGCTGGTAGTGGGAACAGTCAACCCCGGCTTGAAAGCCGGGGCTAACCGAAAAGCAAAAAGCCCGCTGAAGCGGGCTGACCACCGGCCGCTTTGGTTGCGGCTATGCTGCTCTGTGTAACCTGTGGTGAAATCTTTTTTCGATGGCAGCCAAACTAGCCCACTACTGTCAGTATCGTCGTCTCTCCATTCCCAGAATGTAGTGGTAAGATACTTCGACCTGGAGTTCTCCCATGGCCCGCGCCAGAGACGTCATTACCGCCGAAGAGATGCATCGAACACCGGCAGGATCCGTTTTTTCCGTCTCAGATCAGGCGGTGATCACCCCGCTGGCGCAGGAGCTGGCGCGCGAGAAGAATATCGTCTTCGTCCCGTCATCGGAGGCCGGGCAGAGCGAGATTATCGCCCTGGGAGCCGATCACGGAGGCTTTGCCGCCAAGCAGGCGATCAGGAAACATCTGGAAAAGCGGGGATATCAGGTCCGGGATTTCGGCACACACTCACAAGAACAGGTCGATTATCCCGATTACGCGCGCAAGGTTGCGGAAGCGGTGGCGGGGGGAGAATGCCGCTGCGGAATTCTGGTCGATGGAGCCGGGATCGGCTCATGCATGGCGGCAAACAAAGTTCCGGGCGTCCTGGCGGCGCTCTGTTATGACGAAGCGACGGCGCGCAACAGCCGCGAGCACAACTACGCAAATGTGCTCACACTGGGCGGCAAGATGCTTCCCACGGATCGGCTGATCGAGATCGTGGACGCCTGGCTGGCGACACCCTATGGTGAAGCAAGGCATCAGCGGCGCGTGGAAAAGATCCGTGCCATCGAGAGGAACTATTTCAGGAGGGTGCCATAGGCCAGCAGCAGACCGCGAAGCGGTCAAAGAAAATAGCCAGGGGCAAGCGCGTTTTTGCGCGCCGCCCCCGGTAAGCCGCATCCGAACCGCGCGCGTAAGCAAGCGGACCCTCCGGAGAAAATCGGATTCGAATGAGAAACCGCTTTTCTCCGGAGGGTCCGCTTG
>DASXQR010000225.1:0-59497 GCA_036507075.1 Acidobacteriota bacterium
AACCGGCGCAAATCCGCGTCGCGCGGGAAACTTTTCTACCGTCTCGTCCAGCAGGCCGTGCAGGTCGAGCCAGCTCCATTTTCAACTCTGATCAAACCACAACCTGTAGTACGTGGTGGAGTCAAGTAAATACCCCTAATACCGATTGACTGGCCGAGATTCCATTATCACAGCTCGGCAGATTTTACGTGGCCGAAGGCACGTCGCTGGCGAGCCAGGTCACATAGTTCCCGCCACGCCCTCGCGGGACGTGGCTCTGTGCTTCGCGTGCCGGCCCGGTCGATCATCGAGAGGTGAGTGAAGGCGGGTACAAGCGCCCTACCTGCCGGTTTCAGCGGCTACACGGTCGACCTGCTCCATGACGCGCAGGGTGTTTTCGCCAAGGATTTTTTGAATATCCGACTTACGGTAGCCCCTGCGCAGCAACGCCTCTGTGATCCTGGGCAATTTGCTGACATCTTCCATTCCCTCGGGCATCGTGGCACCGTCAAAATCTGAGCCGAGCCCGACGTGGTCGACGCCCGCAATTTTTACCACATGGTCGATATGTTCAATGATTCTTTCCCAGTTTACTTTTGGAGGCGGTCCGAATTCGGCGGCAATTTCCTGGCGCCATTTCGGGGCATTCTGCTGGCCGGGATATTTCTCTGCTAATTCGCGCTCGCGTGCCTGCGTTCTCTTCCAGTATTGAAATCGACTCTCGTCCAGATAAGGGGCGTTGTAATTGATGTGGATCACCCCTCCTTTGCCCGCCAGGGCTCGAATCATCTCATCGGACATGTTCCGCACGTGGCCGGCCAGCGTGCGGCAGGAAGAATGGGATGCAATCAGGGGCGCGCGGCTGACCTCGAGAATGTCCCAGAAGGTTTTGTCCGACACGTGAGAAATATCCAGCATCATGCCGATGCGGTTAAACTCGCGCACTATTTCTTTTCCCAAGCCGGTCAAGCCATTGTGCTTTGGATCCTGACCCGAAGAATCGGCCCAGTCGGTGTGGTAGAAATGCGTCACAGTGATGTAGCGGACTCCCAGCCTGCGATAGGTGCGCAGGATCGGAAGGCTGTTGTTGATCATGTGCCCGCCTTCCAAGCCGATCAACGCGGCGATGCGGCCCTGACGGCGAGCCGCCCGCACCTGCTCGGCCGTGGTGCAGAAGGCCACATCGTTCGGCAGATCCTCGGCAAGTTTATGAACCGCCGCTATCTGCTCAAGCGCGTCATTCACCGCCTGTGGTCCCGTCACATTGCCGCGCACCACGACACCAAAAAAAAGCGCCCCAAGGCCGCCTTGTCGAATCCGCGGAAGATCTACATGTCCTTCCTGGCCGGCCGACTCGGGGACGGAGGGCATTTCCGGCGGCATCGGCGAATGTTGCCTGGTGAAGGACCAGTCCGGGCGCCTCAGCCGCAGCGTGGTATCGATGTGCGTATCCAGCACCAGGGACGAAAAGTGGAGCTGCCGCGCCCGCCGGGAGATGTCATCTCCACTCTGGCGCGACCAAAGTGAAGCTGTAAGGAGCATCAAAAAGGCTGTGGAACCGATTGATAATCGTTTCATTGTCTTGACCTTTAGCTCTCGGCATTCAGCAGCTCAAAATCTACCGCTGCCGATTCGTGACACTGCTTTCACCGCAGAGACGCCAAGATCGCCGAGTTTCACAGAGCTGCAATCCAGCCTCCGCGAAATCTCGGCGTGCTCGGCGGCTCGGCGGTGAATCCAGCGTTGCTGTCTTCACAGACCTGTATTCCGGTCAATACGCCGATTCTGAGTTTATGAATAATCCCATATTTGGCTTCAGAATTGCTCCTGTTTAGTGGGGTTGAATTGTCTTCGGCCCATTCTCGCCGTGGCAGGGGCGTCCCCTTCCGTCGAAAAGCCGATACAAGGCGTGGGGGCCCGGAATCCGGGGGCGGCAGAAATAGCCTTGACGGGGAATGTAAAAAATACAATTATGTCGGAACAGGCTCATTCGGGTAACAAAATTGTAAGATCGAATCCGGCTGTCCAGCACGGCGGGCCGGAGCGCTCAAGGGTCATGGAAGATTCCACAGGCGAAGTTCGAAAGCTCACGACCCTGCTCGAAGTAAGCCAGGCTCTTTCAGGCACTCTCAACCTCAAGCCGGCGCTGCACCATGTGCTCGAGGTGCTGGAACGCCATCACGGCGCCATTCGGAGCGCCGTGACATTGCTGCTGGAAGACTCCAAAGAGCTTCAAATTGAAGCTTCACACGGATTGAGCGTCGACGGTCAGCGCGTCCGTTATGGCGTGGGCGAAGGCATCACCGGGCGGGTCGTCGAGACGGGCAAGCCGATTATCGTGCCCCAGGTAAGCCGCGAGCCGATGTTCTTGAATCGGGCCGGGCAGCGCAAGGATCTCAACAAGCATGAGCTGAGCTTTATCTGCGTTCCGGTCGTGATCAACAAAAAGACCGTAGGGGCGCTGGGAATCGATCTGCGATTCAAGAAAGACAGAAACTACGATCGAGAGCTCAAGTTCCTGCGCGTGGTCGCGGCGATGATTGCTCATGCCGTCAAACTGAGCCGGCTGGTTGAGTCCGAGCGCCAGCGCCTGCTTGACGAAAATATCCATCTGCGCGAGGAGTTGCGCGAGCGCTACGATTTTTCCAACATCATCGGAAACAGCGGCCCCATGCGCCAGGTCTACGAGCAGGTGGCGCAGGTGGCTCGAACAAACACGACCGTGCTGATCCGGGGCGAATCGGGTACAGGCAAAGAGCTGATCGCGCATGCAATTCATTACAATTCCCCCCGCGCTAAAAAGCCTTTCGTGAAAATAAGCTGCGCTGCGCTGCCCGATACGCTGATTGAGTCGGAGTTGTTCGGCTACGAAAAGGGAGCATTCACCGGAGCTCAGGGACGGAAGAAAGGCCGCTTTGAGCTGGCCGAGGGCGGAACGCTTTTCCTGGATGAAATCGGCGACATCAATCTCTCCACTCAGGTCAAGCTGCTGCGGGTCCTGCAGGAGCGCGAATTTGAGCGTCTCGGCGCAACCGAAAGCATCAAGGTGAATGTGCGCATGATCGCGGCCACCAACAAGGACCTGGAAACGTTGATCAGCGAAGCGACCTTCCGCGAAGATCTTTACTACCGGCTTAATGTGTTCGCTATTTTTGTCCCCCCGCTGCGCGAGCGCAAGCCGGACGTTCTGCTGCTGGCCGATTACTTCCTGGAGAAGTACTCCAAAGAACATGGAAAGAACATCAAGCGCATATCCACCCCCGCCATTGACATGTTGATGGCATACCACTGGCCGGGCAACGTGCGCGAACTGGAAAATACCATCGAGCGCGCCGCTTTGGTGTGCGACGGCAACGTGGTCCACGGCCACCATCTGCCTCCAACGCTGCAAACGGCAGAAGCCTCAGGAACCGTGATGAGCATCTCGCTGACGGAAGCCGTCGACGCCTATGAAAAAGACCTGATTCAGGACGCCCTGAAAACCACCCGCGGCAATCGCGCTAAAGCAGCCAAACTGCTCAATACAACCGAGCGCATTATCAACTACAAGGTCAGAAAGTACGCCATCGACTGCAATCGCTTCCGCGCGTGAGCCTGAGAGCGGGAGAGTGGGAGAGCGGGAGAGTGGGAGAGCGGGCGAGTGGGAGAGCGGGCGAGTGGGCGAGTGGGGTTTCCCGCCAGCACTCTACCCATACAAATCTGTATCTCTCTCTACTGAATCCTACAAAATTGTTACCCGACAAGGTATTCCGCATCCGGCTGCGCTTTCCGCCTAAACCTCCCACTCACAACAAATAGCCCAAACGTGACGCCGAACCCTTGGCGTACAGCCAAATGGTACGCCCCTTGCTTATGAACGCGGCGTATTCAATTTCTTTTCTAGATAGATGTTTATCCCGTCCGTTTCACAGCGGCTAACCGGCGCCGCAGCGGAGAGGCTCTGCAAAGTTACTTCGCCCAGGCGCTAAACAAAGAGGGGAGGGTGCATGAGAAAGATTGAGAGCGTCATCAGGCCACATCTGCTTGACGCGGTGAAAAATGCGTTACAGGAGGTTGGAGTCGTCGGCATGACAGTCACCGAGGTCAAGGGCTTTGGCCGGCAGAAGGGCCATACCGAGACATACCGGGGAAGCGAATACAAGGTCGATTTCCTTCCCAAGGTGAAAATCGAGGTGGTGCTGCCTGAAGACCGTGTTGATCCGGCGATCGACGCGATTCTGCGGACCGCCAAGACGGGCCAATTCGGAGACGGAAAGATCTTTGTCAGTTCGGTCGAAGAAGTAATTCGCATCCGTACCGGAGAGCGAGCCGCTCTGGCGCTTTAGTCTTTCAATCAGTTTTCTCGAGTTTCCAATTGGGAGGTTGGGACTATGAGGTCGACGAAATGGCAAATTCTGGGGAGATTGACCCCGCTGATTTTTCTACTGGCCGGAGGCGCCAGAAAACTCATCACCGAAAGGAGAAGAACAATGAGTAAATCGAAGCGACTCGTCGTCAGTTTCGCAATCGGCGCGCTTTTCATGGCGTTGGTTTCGTTCCTGACACCCATACTGACCACGCAGGCACAGGCGCCTGCCGGGGCGTCCGCCCCACCGGGACCTGATCCCACCGGCAACTCCACGGGCAAGGCCAGCGATGTTGCCGTAAAGAACCCGGCCAGCCCCGCGCTGGTGGAGCTGATGGATACCATCGGCCATAACAAGATTGCGATCAACATTGTCTGGACGTTGCTGGCGGGATTTCTTGTCATGTTCATGCAGGCCGGCTTTGCCATGGTGGAAACCGGATTTTGCCGCGCCAAGAACGCCGCCCACACCATGTCAATGAACTTTATGGTTTACGCCATCGGAATGCTCGGCTTCTGGATTTGCGGCTACGCGCTGCAGATGGGAGGCGTGGGCGCAGTGGCGGCGCTGGGCGGAACACCGCCCCTTAACCATGAATTCACCATCTCGCTTTTCGGCAAGACCTTCGGTCTTTTCGGAACCAAGGGCTTTTTTCTTGGTAACAGCGTGTACGACGTTGGCGTGTTCGCGCTCTTCCTTTTCCAGATGGTCTTCATGGACACGGCAGCCACCATTCCAACAGGAGCCATGGCCGAGCGCTGGAAGTTCTCTTCCTTCGTGATTTTCGGCTTCTTCATGTCGATGTTCGTCTATCCGCTCTTTGCCAACTGGGTCTGGGGAGGAGGATGGCTGGCCACCCTGGGAACCAACTTTGGCATTGGCCACGGGCACGTGGATTTTGCCGGTTCCTCGGTAGTGCACATGGTGGGAGGCATCGCGGGCCTTGCAGGAGCAATCGTTCTCGGACCCCGCATCGGCAAATACACAAAAGATGGCAAGCCGGTAGCGATTCCGGGCCACCACATTCCGATGGCCCTCGTGGGAACGTTCATTCTGGCATTTGGGTGGTTCGGATTTAATCCGGGTTCCACGCTGGCAGGCACAGATTTGCGCATCGCGGTGGTTGCGGTAAACACGATGCTGGCTTCAGCGGCAGGCGCTTTCACGGCCATGCTGTTCATGTGGCTTAGATTCGGCAAGCCGGATCCGAGCATGCTTGCCAACGGAATGCTGGCCGGACTGGTTGCCATCACCGCGCCCTGCGCGTTCGTCAGTGCGCCGGCTGCGGTACTGATTGGCGGAGTGGCGGGCGTACTGGTGGTGCTCTCCGTGTTTTTCGTGGAGAGAAGGCTCAAAGTCGACGACCCCGTGGGGGCGATTTCGGTTCATGGCACGAATGGGGCATGGGGGGTGATTTCGCTCGGCCTGTTTGCCGACGGCGTTTACGGCGACGGCTGGAACGGCGTTCCGGGACCGATCAAAGGTCTCTTTTACGGCGGTGGGTTCAGCCAGTTGTTCGCCGAGTTGATCGGAGTAGCGGTTTGTTTTGTGTTCGTCTTCAGCAGCTTCTACATCTTTTTCAAAGTGCTGGACGCGCTGATTGGCAACCGCGTCTCCGCGGAAGTGGAACTGGAAGGCCTCGATATTCCCGAAATGGGTGCCCTGGCTTACCCGGAATTCCCTATCTCGCCCGGCTTCGCTGAGAGCGTTACGACAATGACGGTTCCTGAACCGGCCCGGCGTCGTGGCACGCTGACGGTGGAACCTGCGGAAAACTGAGGAAAAGCAATGTTCTCCCCGCGAGCGTGTGGGAAGACCTTCAGAGCGATGATTGGAGACCATTCTCCGGAGGCTTCCCACTTGCCGCGCTGCATCACCGATTCACAGGGGCAGCATCTAAAAGATAGGACAAAGTCTTGTGTGGTGACAAGTCAGAGTTGCTCCGGTCCAATTTTTAGGGTTTTAGGAAAAACGGAGGAAAAATGAAGACGAAAAACAGAACACTCATCTGCTCTCTTTGCTGGACCATCACCATAGCGCTGTGTGCGGCCACGGTTCAAGCCCAGAGTCCAAGCACCGAAGAGCTGTTGGCCATCATCAAGCAACTGGAGGGACGAATAAAGGATCTTGAGTCCAAAAAGACAAACGACACGGCTGGGGGCGTAGAACCTGCCAAGAAATCAGAAACCGCTCCCGCCGCAGGGCCGCAGGTAAAGGATGACAAGTCTATCAACGGAGTGCTCGCCTTTTTCAACAGCACGGAGCTCACCGGATTTGTCGATGCTTACTACGGTTACAACTTCAATAAGCCGACGGGTGACGCGCAATTGCGCAATTTTGATACGAAGCACAATCAATTCGCGCTGAATCTTGCAGAGATCGCGCTCGAAAAAAAGCCGACCCCGGAGCGCCGTTTAGGCTTTCGTATGGACATGGACTTCGGCCCGGCCACCGACATTGTTCATTCAGCCGAGCCGGGTGGCGTGGAACTGATGAAGCACTTTCAGCAAGGGTATCTCAGTTACCTGGCGCCGGTGGGCAAGGGACTTCAAATTGACGTCGGTAAATTTGTCACACAGCACGGCGCTGAGGTAATCGAGACGAAGGATAACTGGAACTACTCGCGCTCACTCCTTTTTGCCTTGGCCATTCCCTACTATCACATGGGAGCCCGTGCCACTTACGCTCTCAATGACAAGGTCGCAGTTGCTGGATTCGTCGTCAACGGGTGGAATGATGTCGTCGATAACAACAACCGAAAGACCTTTGGATTCCAGGCGACGCTCAAGCCGACAGCCAAGCTGTCTATCACCCAAAACTATATGGTAGGCGCTGACCAGCCCAAGAATGATCATGACATCCGAAACCTGTGGGACACTACTGTCACGTACAATGTCAGCCCGGCCTTCAGCCTCATGGGCAACTACGATTACGGAATCGATCGTGCTTCAGGTGCACAGGTCCACTGGCAGGGCTTCGCTGGATACGCGCGATTCCAGCCCAATAAGTGGTACGCGCTATCGCCGCGATTCGAGTGGTACGATGACCACGACGGGTTTACAACAGGCACCAAACAGATACTTAAGGAATTTACTCTCACCAGTGAACAGAAGATTAACAACGGTCTGGTTTCGAGATTCGAATACAGGCGTGATTTGTCAGACACCCCCTTCTTCACCAGAATCGGCAAGGGCCTGGTGAAGTCTCAGAGCACCGTAACAGTGGGTCTTTTTTACGCCTTTAGTTCAAGGGCGGAATAGACGCGAGCCGCCAGGGGGAGAACGCTTACCGATAGCGTTCTTCCCGCCGCAACGGCCGGGCCTTCCGGCCGGCACGTCAGAAGCAAAAGTGTCATAACTTTCGGATAACTTTGACGAGCAAAATCGCAATCAGGATCAATATGATCAAGCCCAGTATCCAATTGAGCACCATTCCCTCCATCATTCTGTGCATGGATACTCCATTTAGGCTGAAGGGATCATAAATTGGAAAATCGATCAGTCAAGCTTTGAATGGATGATGTCTATCCCACTGAACCGGCTTTTAGCGTATGATCGGAAGCTCACAAAATCGAGTAAGAGTTTTCGGTCGAATGCCAACCGGGGAAAGATCAAGGTCCGACAAGGCGGAATTTCGGCGCCGTCTGGAGCAACAGCTTGAGGAAGCTCGCAGCCAACTGGGCGTCGAAATAGCTGCAAGGCGAGGAGGAAGCGCCGCGCTGGCCCGCTACACCGAGCGGATCGATTCGCTGCTCCGGCAGATATTCAACCAGGCCGCGTCCGGACTAAGCCAGCGGGTCTGTATTCTGGCACTGGGCGGTTACGGCCGGCGCCAGTTGTGTCCTTACTCGGACATTGACCTGCTGGTGTTGTTTGAAGGAAGGATCGCCCGAGCAGACGAACTTTTTCTAAAGGCCATTCTTCATCCCCTCTGGGACCTTCGACTGGATCTGGGACATCAGGTGCGCGAGATTGATGACTTTCGTCACCTGGAGAAGGACAATCCTGAGTTTCTGCTCGCTCTGCTGGACGCACGCTTCGTGGCGGGCGAACACAGTCTCTATCAGCGATTTGATGAACTTTTTCATCGAACCAACCCTGAGTGTTATGCGCAGATACTGGAGCTGCTGCTGCACTTGATTGAACAGCGTCACGCCCGCTTCAACCACACTTTTTATCAACTGGAACCCGACGTGAAAGAAGCGCCCGGGGCGCTGCGCGATGTGACCGCCGGCAGGTGGATCCGTTTCCTGCTTTACAGCATGGCGCCAACCGTTGGAACGGAAGCGCTTGATTCTCTGCAGCGAGTGTCCTCAGACGTGCAATCCGCCGATCACGCTGAAGATTTCCTTCTTAAGATCAGGGCGATTCTTCACCTGGAGAGCGGGCGCAACCAGAATACGCTGAGCCATCCGCTGCAGGAGAAACTGGCGGATCTGCTCGGCTACCCCGGAGCCGATGCTCACCAGCGTGTGGAAACCTTCATGAGCGACTACTTTCGACACGCCCGCACCGCTTCGCGATTTCTGGAGACGGCGCGCCGCGCGGCGCAGCCGCCCGCGGCAGACAGTCGCCGGGTCAAAGTTGCGCAAAACGTGGAGCGGCTCGGCGACGAAGTTCGATTCATTGACGCCCAGGAGGGAATTTCACGACCCGCATCGTGGATCACGGTCTTCCGGGCCGCCATCGATCAGCAATGCCGCGTGTCGGATGACACTCTTTCCGCCATCCGCCGGGACCTCGGCCGTTACAAAGCGGAAGATTTTTTCCCCGGCGAAGAGGAACGCGATTTGCTGCTGGATTTCCTCAAGCCGCGCCAGGGGCTGTACGGCCGGCTTTCGGAGATGCACGATTGCGGGCTGCTGGGAAAAATGTTTCCCGAGTGCGAAAAAATTTACTGCCGCGTGATTCGTGACTTCTACCACAAGTACACCGTCGATGAGCACACGCTCCTCACCATCAGAAATCTGGAGCGGCTGCTTGAACCGGCCGATGTGTCTCGCGAGCGATTTACCTCTGTGCTGCGCGAAATCGACGCTCCGGAACTGCTGGTTCTATCGCTGCTCTTCCATGATGTGGGCAAGTGGAAGGATGAGGACCATTCCAACGAAAGCGTGCGTATGGTGCAGGACGTGTTCCGGCGCATTCATCTTCAGCCGGAATCGGCTCGTATGGTCGAGTTTCTGATCTCCAATCACCTGCAGCTCTCCCTGGTGGCATTCCGGAGAGACACCGAAGATCCCGAGGTTGTCAAAAAATTCGCGGAACTGGTCGGCACGGAAGAAAACTTGAAGGCGCTTTGCCTGTTGACTCTGGCCGATATCGAAGCGGTCAGCCCCGAGACACTCACCCCCTGGAAAGAGGAGCTGCTCTGGCAACTCTTCGTCGACACGTACAATCACCTAACGCTGGGATACGGAGACGAGGTGATTCGGCGCGATCCCGGCGTGCTTGCCGATCTGCTGGCGAACCGGCCCAAAGATTTTTCTGAGTCGGAGATTGTCGACTTCTTGGACGGCTTCCCGCGGCGTTATCTCAAACTCTTTCCCCGCGAGGCTGTCTATCGCCATGTGCGTCTCTCGCGGGACATTCATCCCGACCAGGTGCACATATCTCTCGACCAGGACGGCGAAGTCTGGTCGCTCAGCGTCGTAACACTGGACAAGCCTTTCCTGTTCTCCAATATCTGCGGCGTCCTTTCGTATTTCGGAATGGACATTTTGAAAGGACAGGCGATGACTAACCCGAAAGGGTTGGTGCTGGACATCTTTCAATTCATTGATAAAGAGCAGTTCTTCCGGCTTAACCCGGATGGTGCTCCTCAGTTTCGCCGCCTGATGGAACAGGTGGTTGGAGGCGGAACGGATCTGCCGTCGCTGATCAGGGGGAAAGAGCGCAGCATTCTTTATCGCAAGGTGCAGAAGCATGTGGGCACGGCCATCGTTTTCGATAACCACTATTCGACGCGCTACACCGTGATGGAAATTGTCGCGCAGAACGCAGTCGGCCTGCTCTACCGAATCAGCCGCGTGATCTCCAGACACTCGGGAGACATTCACCTGGTCTTGATTTCGACAGAAGGCAACAAGGCAATCGACGTGTTTCATCTGACCGGAAACAACGGCAAGCTCTCGGAACAGGAGCAGTCTGAACTGAAAGCGGAGCTGGAGCAGGCCCTGGAGGCGGGATATGAAATTGATCAAGTGCATCATTCGTCCTAACAAGCTCGACGACATCAAGGATGCTCTGGGGAAATTAAATATTTCGGGAATGACGGTTACCGAGGTGCGCGGCCACGGCCGCCAAAAGGGCCACACGGCCGTTTACCGCGGCAAGGAGTACGCGGTGAGCCTGCTGCCAAAGATGGAAATTGAAGTCGTTGTTCCGGATGATGTGGTTGATGAGGTGATACAGGCCGTGATCAAGGCGGCGCGCACCGGCGAAATCGGGGACGGCCGCGTGTTTGTGATCCCGGTCGATCGGGGCTACAACATCCGCACGGGAGAAGAAGACGTGGTCTGAGGAGTTGCTTGGTTCCGTGGGGAGAAGAAAAGTCGTTCACGTGCACGTGCACGAACGTGCACGACCACGTCAACGTCTACGAACACGACGAACACGCTCACGAATGACCACAGCGCTCCGGAGTGCATTTCAATGTTAGGTTTCGTCACCGTAGACGCGGGCCGTGAACGTTGACGTGGTCGTGCACGTGCACGTGAACGGCTTTTCTTTTGGTCATAGCCATAGAAGACTGACGACACTTGTTTTCTTATTCGTAATCCAGCTTTAAAACTAACAAACATCGGGAGGAAAAATGCCAAGAAAGAAGACGACAGCAACCCCAAAATCCAAAGCTCGACGCGATGGACCGGCGCCGGCCGAAGTGATGGCGATGATCAAAGACAACAAAGTTCAGGCCATCGACGTGCGCTTCGTGGACTTGATCGGATTGTGGCAGCATTTTACTGCTTCGATCAGTGAGTTCTCCATCGACGCTTTTGACGAGGGCCTGGGATTCGACGGATCCAGCATCCGCGGCTTCCAGGAGATCCAGGAAAGCGACATGCTGCTGATCCCTGATTCCACCACCGCATTTCTGGATCCTTTTGCCGCCGTTCCCACACTGGTTTTGATCTGTTACGTCAGGGACCCCGTTACGGGAGAACCTTATTCGCGCGATCCACGCTATATCGCCGCCAAAGCCGAGAACTACCTTAAGTCCACAGGGATCGCCGATGTTGCCTATTTCGGGCCGGAGCCTGAGTTCTTCATTCTCGATGATGTCCGCTTCAGCCAGTCCTATGAGCATGGCTATTACTTCCTGGACGCCAGTGAAGGCTTCTGGAATTCCGGAAAGGAAGAAAAGCCCAACCTGGGCTACAAGCCCCGCTATAAAGAAGGCTACTTCCCTGTTCCGCCGATGGATTCGCATCAGGACATCCGCACCGAAATGATGCTCACTCTTGAGCAAGTCGGTGTGACCGTCGAGATCCATCATCATGAAGTGGCCACTGCGGGGCAGTGCGAGATCGATATGCGATTCGACTCGCTCAAGAACATGGCCGACAAACTGCTCAAGTTCAAGTACGTGATCAAAAACGTGGCGCGCCGCTACGGCAAGACCGTGACGCTGATGCCAAAGCCGATCTTCCAGGACAATGGTTCGGGCATGCACGTGCACCAGAGTCTCTGGAAAGGAGGGAAGAATGTCTTTTTCGAAGCAGGCAATTACGCGGACCTGAGCAAGACGGCGGTTTACTACATCGGCGGTGTTCTCAAACACGCGCCGGCGCTGCTGGCGCTGTGCGCGCCGACGACCAACTCCTATCGGCGTCTGGTGCCGGGCTATGAAGCTCCGATTAACCTGATTTACTCCCAGAGAAATCGCAGCGCGGCAGTCCGAATTCCCGCTTACTCGCGAAGCGAGAAGTCCAAGCGCATCGAAGTCAGATTCCCGGATCCGGCCGCCAACGGTTATCTGGCCTTCAGCGCCATGATGATGGCGGGACTGGACGGCATTCAGAACAAAATCGTCCCGGCCGACCCGATGGACCGTGATCTGTATGATCTGCCGCCCAAGGAAATGGCCCGAGTGGCAAAGGCTCCGGGAAGCCTGGACGAGGTGCTGAATGCTCTCGAGAAAGACCACGCTTTCCTGCTCAAGGGCGACGTCTTCACCAGCGACGTGATCGAGACCTGGATCGAATATAAGCGCAAGCGGGAGCTCGACGCCATTCGACTGCGCCCGCATCCGTGGGAATTTGCGCTCTACTTTGACGTCTAAAAAACTGAACCGCCAAGAACGCGAAGAACGCTAAGACTATTTTTTCGCGTTCTTCGCGCGCTTCGCGGTGAAGTTTTTGTATTCGTTCCCCGCTGAATCCTACGGCTGAATAACAATGTCTTCCGACCGCGAACCATTCCGTCCCTCTGATCTCTTCCTGGCGGCCGAGATCTCCGATGAAGCGGTTTTTGCGTACCTGCGCTCGATTGGCTTCCGGGATCCCGGCGCGGCGGATCGGAATCTGCAACTGATGGCCGATGACTATTCCGCGCGCCATGCACTGGGAGCGATGGCAGAGCCTTTGATGGACTCGCTCAGCCGGGCTCCCGACCCTGACAAAGCGCTGCTGGGAATGGAGCGCTACCTCTCGGCAAGAACCGGAAGGACAAATTTCATTAATTATCTGAATGAAGATCCCGAAGCCCTGGACCTGCTTACCACCGTGCTGGGAAGTTCGCCCTTCCTCAGCGAGCTGTTGATTCGCAATCCGGAGTATTTCCACTGGCTGCGCTATGAATATGACCGCGCTCACTACGAAACGGTGGACTACGCCGATGATATCGATTCGCTTCTGGAAAATCTGGCTAACCGGCAATCGCGCCTGGATGCGCTGAAGAGATTTCGCCGGCAGCAGACTCTCCGCATTGCAACACTCGACATGCTGGGGAAGATCTCGCTTGAATCGGCAACGTTGCAGTTGTCGCAATTGGCGGAAATGACGCTGCAGCGGGCGCTTGCCATCACCATTGAAGCAATAGCGCCGGAAGCACGGCTCTCTGTGCTGCAGCCGCCGGCCAAAACTCGCGGCAGGCGCGCCGCCCAGGCGTGGGACCAAGAGACTCAGATTCAAATTGCCGGGATGCTGGCAGTGATTGGAATGGGAAAGCTCGGCGGCAGCGAGTTGAACTACAGCTCCGATATTGATCTCATCTATGTTTATGAGCCGCTTGACCCCTCGCCCCAATGCGAGCAGTTCTTTCAAAAACTGTTCCGGGACTACACCCAGGTGCTCAGCGAGTACACATCAGAAGGTTATCTGTATCGCGTCGATCTCCGATTGCGCCCTATGGGCAAGGCCGGCGCGATCGCGAACTCCCTGCAGCAGCACCGGCATTACTACGAACATTGGGGAGATACGTTCGAGCGGTTCGCGCTCATCAAGGCGCGGGGCGTGGCGGGAGACGAAACTCTCACGCGGCGGTTTTTGGCATTGGTACAACCCTTTGTCTACCGCAAGTATCTGGATCACGCGGCATTGGAAGAAATCATCAGCATCAAAGCGCGCGCCGACGCGGAGACGGAACGCCGGTCCGACTCAAGCATGAACGTAAAAACCGGCCGCGGAGGAATCCGCGAAATTGAGCTGTTTACGCAGATTCTCCAGATCCTGTACGGGGGCTCCAATCCCGAGCTTCAGGATACAAACACCATCGGCGGCCTTTCCAGGTTGAGGCAGCACGGAATCATCAGCGAAGCGACCTGCCAGGATTTGACCGAGGCTTACACGTTCCTTCGGACCGTGGAACATCGGCTGCAGATCGTGCAGGAGCAGCAGGTTCATTCAGTCCCCGCGGACCCGATCGAGCGGGAGATCACTGCTCGCCGAATGGGCTACACCTCGGCAGAGACCTTCGACCGCGCGCTGGCGGCGCACCGCGATCGCGTTCACGAAATCTATCAGAGCCTGCTGAAGGAAAAGGGCGCCGCTGCGGGCGCTTCAACCCGTGTCTTCCTGCGAATGTTGAATGAGGAACTGCCGGAATCTGAGATGCTGCAGGTGCTGGAGAAATATGGTTTCGTCGATCCGGTCGCAGCTGCCGCGGAAGTAAGAAACCTGGTGCAGATGCCTTCGCTGGCACATTCGCAGACGGAATCACGCACCCTGCTGGCCAACTTCCTCCCCATAGCCCTCGAGCGCGCGGCGCGTTGCGCCGAACCGGTGGCCGTGTTGAACCGTCTGGAGCAGATTGCGCAGTCAACCGGCGCGGCGCCGGCCTTGTTGCGAAGCCTGCTTGAAAATGAAGCGCTGCGGGAGCAGCTTCTGTCGCTGCTCGACTCAGGCCGCATGATGCCGGAGAGATTGATTCGGTTCCCCGAACTGATCGATTCCCTTCTGCATACGCCCCTCACTGTGGAAGAACTGCATGCCAACTGGCAAACCGCGCTGGATGAAATCAGCACGGCGGCACTGGACGAGAAAAAACTGTACCTGCGGCGCCTCAAGCAGGTCGAAGAATTCAAGATTGTAGGGGCCTGGCTGTCTGCGGCCATCAGCCTGGAAGAGCTCCAGCAGAGGCTTTCGCTGCTTGCCGAATGTTGTGTCGCTGCAGCCACCGGCTGGCTGAGCGCCACAGCCGCGGGATCTCGTGAGCGTCGAAGGGCAGGCGTTCGGCCGAGATCCGCCAAAGGCGCAGGGGCTCTGCGAAGGATGCCTGCGGCCGCCTCAAAGCGCGCGGCGGCTGTGCCCGAATGGACAGTGCTGGCGCTGGGGAAGCTGGGCAGCCGGGAGTTGACGATTCACTCCGATCTCGACCTGGTTTTCCTCTACCAGGGAAAGTCTTCAGATTCTCACACCTTTATGTACTATCAACAGTTCGTGCAGGATGTTCAAAAATTCCTAGAGGACCCTACGCCGGCGGGCGCTGCCTACAAGATCGACACCCGCCTTCGTCCGGAAGGCAATAAAGGCGCCCTGGCGATGCCCGCCGAAAGCTTTAAGAAATACCTTCAGGCGAGGGCAGAAAAATGGGAGCGGCTCGCCTGGACGCGCGCGCGCTTCAGCGCCGGATCCGAAAAGCTGGCGCGGCAGCTACTGGCCTGGGCTGAAGAATTCGTCTACGACGACTGGGATCCTGATTTGCCGCTCTTTATGAGAGCGGTGCGTTCTCGCATGGAAGCAGAGTTGTCAGGCGAAATCAGTGGCCGCCTGAACTTTAAGACCGGCATGGGAGGGCTTTCCGATCTTGATTTCATGCTGCAGATGATCCAGATCCGCGAAGGCGCGCGGAATCCGGCATTTCGCAGACAAGGCACGCACAAGCTTCTTTCACTGATCGAGGAGTTCCGAATTCTTTCCCACCAGGAGCGCGATCTTCTGCAGCAAGCCTGCACATTCCTGCGCCGCCTGGAGATCTGGGTACGGCTGGATGCCGATGCAAACATCAACTGGATTGCAAACGACCCCGCAGCCTGCAATACCCTGGGTAAAAGAATGCAAATGCCGTCCCCGGAAGGCGCAAACCTGCTGCGCTCATACAAGGAAATCACCACCGGCGTGCGAGCGCTGTATGAAGATGTTACGAGGCGCTTGCAGGGTTGACGGTTCAAAAACATTAACCGCCAAGAACGCTAAGAAAATCTTGGCGTTCTTGGCGCTCTTGGCGGTTAAGTTTCTTGAATAATCCAGGCTTACGCGCGCGCCGATGTTTGAGTTCACCGCTCCAAGCACAATCCCACCCCGGAAAACTCCACCGGTATTGAGCCGATCTACTCGTACAAGGGCGGACTGACCGAGGCGATTAACCTTTACGATGGGAACCTGAACGTTGGCGTTCCGCTGATAAGGCTCAAGGGTCGCGCCGGGCTCAACTTGGCAGTAAACCTGGCTTACAACTCGCGCCAGATGAAATTTGCTTATAACGAGTGGGGCAACACCGCGTCCTGGAATTACACCGGACCCAACATGGGCCGGTGGGTCGCCAATTTTAGCCCTTACGTGATCGAAAATGGAGGCAACGCCGGTGTTACTTTTGAAGACGGAACCCAGCACCCTTTCACCGATGGAATGTCGACCAACGGCAGCGACATGCAGTACAACGGAGCCACAAAAATTGCCCTGCTGAAATCGGGCATCCAGTATAACTTTTCCAGCGCAAGCCAAGTTACCAAGGGGGATGCCAACGGCAATTACATCACCTACGTCAAGGATGGGGCGGGAAAGACGACACAGATCGTCGACACGCTGGGGCGCTCCGTAAACATCTATTACGAAAACCCCAGCGATGTGACCTTGCCCTCAAGAATCACTGTCCTGAACCACACCGGGCTTCCCGCACAGATCCTGACATACACTTTCGAGTACGAGTTCCGCAATGTCGATCCGTCTGTCTACGGCTACACG
Source organism: Acidobacteriota bacterium (assembly GCA_036507075.1). GTDB lineage: Bacteria > Acidobacteriota > UBA6911 > JACQSX01 > JACQSX01 > DASXQR01. Next base: position 16,729 of record DASXQR010000225.1, read on the forward strand.
CCTGCCGGGGTTGTGGCGGGCAACTACCCGTTTTTGACTCGGATCAATTTACCCGATGGAAAATTCTGGGCCTTTACCTACTATCATGGCGTCAGCGCCAGCACGCTCCTGCTTGCAAGCGTCACCTATCCGATGGGAGGGACCACGACTTACAACTACACCGGCTCCAACGCCCAACTGGACGCCAAATGCAAGCAGAAGGTAATGAATGCCAACAACGGGCAGGGAAATGTTACGACCAGCTACCAGCATTCGCATTGCTACCCCGCCAATCAGCCGCCCGACAACTGCAGCGGTGACCCGCAAGCCATTCACAGCGTCAATATCATCGATCCGGACAGTGCGACAACCAACGTGATATTCAATTCGGATGGAAAGGAAAGCAGCCGCACAGGATCAGGAAAATCAGAGTACACGACTTGGACCGGCTCCCATGTGCAGATCAAGCAGGTAATCGTCGACGGCTACGAGACCCGCACCGATTACCAGTACGATGTTTCGAATGGGAATTTGCTGCAGGAGGAAGTCAAGCCAGGCTCCGGGATGGGAACGGACTTGAACTTTCGCGGGCGCCGCACGGTGCGCACCTGGCAGAGTTTCGGAAACAACGTTTATCGCGTTCAAACCGAGAATGTCTACGACCTGAACAACGCGCTGGCCACATCGCTTGTCTCGCAAACGCAATACGGCTACGACGAGTACGTCACGTATCCGATGACCGACCGCGGCCCCGGAGTGGCCGGTCATCTGGATTCGTATAATACCGGCTACACGACGCGCGGCAATGTGACCACGGTATCCCGGTGGCTCGCTTCGGAAAGCCGCTGGATTGCCACGCACAGCTTCTACGACACGCTGGGCAATGTCGTAAAGACGCGCGATGCCAAAAACTATGACACCGTCATAAACTACGGCTCGACCAATGCCTTCGCGTATCCCACTCAAGTCATCAACCCCAAGGGACACACGACCAATACCGTTTATAAATTTTACACCGGTCAAGTTGAGAGCGTCACCAACGCCAACAACTTCACAACCACTACAACATACGATTCGCTAAATCGCGTCACCCGCATCGATTTTCCTGACACCAGCTACGTTCGGGCGACGTACGACCTGACCATAAACAACTTCTCGACAACCATCTACAAGTCGATCACCGCAAGCCAGGAAGCGGCCTCGACGACCTACCTGGATGGAGTTGGGCGGGAAAAACAGAAACGCAAGTCAGATCCGGCGGGCGACATTTATGTTGATACTGTCTATGAAGTCTGCGACTGCAACGGGAAAGTTTCCAAGGTGAGCAATCCCTACCGTTTGGGGGAGATAGTCTATTGGACGCAAACCAAGTTCGACGCTCTGGGAAGGCCGATGAAAATAATTCCACCTGACGGGACCGAGACGCAGAACTTTACAAGCTACACTTACGGGCCGATGAAAACAGCAGTTACCGATCCGGCAGGCAAAGCGAGGCGCTACCACTACGATGTGCTGGGGAGAATTTGGAAGGTCGTGCCCAGCGACACTCGACCCGACCCCTTTTCCGGGACGCTGTCACATGAGTCGGCAATTTTTGCGTCTATGCATCAACATTTCTTCACATCGCCTGCGATGCCGGTTGGTGCCGGAGACGCCCTGTATGCTTACATCTATCTCGATCCGAAAAACATGCCCAGCGAAGTCATGCTTCAGTGGAATGACGGAGCGGGCTGGGAACACCGCGCCTACTGGGGAGCCGATAACATCGCATGGGGAGTCAATGGGACAAACAGCCGGCGATACATGGGCGCTTTGCCTGCGTCGGGACAGTGAGTGGGTAAGGCTGGAGGTTCCCGCCTCACAGGTCGGCCTTGACGCGCAAAATGTGTATGGGGTTGCCTTTACGCTTTATGGCGGGCGCGCCTGGTGGGACAAGTCCGGCGCCGGGGGTTTTGTCTGGTTTGACGATGCGCTCCCAACGGGTGCCGTCTCTTCCGGCGCCAATGAAACTTGGACCTGGGTTGCGGCCCCTGACTATGTCACCTACGATTACCTGCCCACCATGGGCCAGAACAAGCTGGTAATCACGCAGGGCGTCCAGTTGCGCACCTTCAACTACGACACTTTCGGGCAGCTCACGTCGGAGATCCATCCGGAAAATGGGACCACTAGCTACACCTATGACGACAATGGCAACGTGAATGCCAGGACCGATCCCCGGGGCTGGGTCACCAACCACACCTACGACAATTTGAACCGACTGACCACAAAGTCGTATCTTAATGATGGCGGTGTCACCCCTGTTGTTAACTGGGTTTACGATCTTGCCATCAATGGCGTTGGAAAGCCCGCTTGGTGGAACAGTGGAAACGGCCATTCTGAATCCTTCGATTACGATTCGATGGGCCGAACCACTCAGGACCGCAAGATCATAGCGGGTATGGCGCTGCAGTCGGTTAGCTACACTTACAACTTGGCCGGCGAGCTAATCACGACCACCTACCCGAACGGCTGGACGACGACAGGCGGCTATGATGGAGTCGGAAACCTTGAAAATATCGCCTCCAGTTTTGCGGGCAGCATCGTGAGCAATATCGATCGCAACGCCGCCGGCCAGCCGACGCTAGTATCGTACGGCAACGGCGTGAATAATATGCGAAGCTATAACAGCGATTTGCAGCTTTCCAATTTGCAGGTGGGCGGGCCCGGCGGAACCTATCTGAACAAGACTTACACCTACAACGCGGGGGTGGCTAACAACGGCCGCATCACAAGCATCACAGACAACCTTGACGCCAACAGCACGATTTCCTACACCTACGATGAACTGAGCCGGCTGGCCACAGCCGCCACAACGGGTCCCGCCTGGGGACTCTCGTGGACCTATGACCGATATGGAAATCGGCTCGGTCAGAATCTTACCAAGGGAGCGCCTCCAACCAATTCCCTTTCGGTGGATGCAAGCTCCAACCGCGTGACAACCTGGACCTATGATGCGGTCGGCAATGTCACCAACGACGGAAGGCACACTTACGCGTACGATGCGGAAAATCGCATCATCTCCATTGACAGCGGCGCCACCACATACAGCTATGACGGACCCGGCGGCCGCGTTCAGAAGACGACGGGCGCGACAGTGACGCGTTATTTTTTTGGTCTGGCCGAAAACGTCAATGGATCATGGACGAAAGTCTTCGTTGCTACAGCCACAGGAGTCATCGAATGGGACAGTTCTAATGGGATGATGTTCAAGAGTAACGATCATCATGGTGACACACGCATCATCACCAACGGCTCCGGCCTTGTCGCAGGCCGCCTGGATATGTACCCTTACGGCGAAATCTGGTCCGAAACGGGCACAATTAATAAGTACAAGAACACCGGCAAAGAACGCGACGGCGAGTCAGGCAATGACTACTTCGGGGCGAGGTACTACTGGAATGGGGCCGGAAGGTGGCTCGGCGTGGATGTCGAGAGAGGGAACATTTTTAATCCACAGCGGCTCAATCGACTTACCTACTGCCTCAATGATCCAATCAACTATATAGATCCAGATGGCAAGAAAACGTTTAAGGTCACGGTGATCGGCCATGATCCAGATGAGGCGTTGGAAAATCTCGCCCAGCAATCATACGAATTCGAGAACGGTTCTGGAAATACCGGCAACGGTAACGGGACGCCCAGGCCACTCCCAGTGAAGAAACTGAGCAACGACTGTCAAGGTCAGCTCGGTCGATTCGCTTCCAGTTTAACTAATGACGCAAACTTGGCAGTATTTGAACAGGAGGCGATAACAGATTTTCAACAAGGTATGAGCATCGTCAACGATCTTGACTTTTTTGTCGGACCATACGACGCTGAAGGCATAGTACCGGGCGCTTATGGGGCTACTATAGGATCATCCCCGACTGCCTCGGCCCCCGCTGGCTACACATCTAGTATTTACATCTCGACACAGCAGCTTCTAGACAAGCCCCTTCCAGGAGTTAGCGTTGTAGAACACTTGGTAATGACTATTGCCCATGAGATAGCTCACGCGGGACGTAACCGGCGGTTGCAACAAACAGGGAGCGGCGCATATGGGGAGCCATGGGCGTATTACCTTACAGGGCGGTATCAGGGCTGGCTGCGAGAAGCTAAAGAGACGCCTTGCGTCACCGGTTGGTCAATGAAATGATAATAACGTACGTCTCATATTTCGCTGTCGCTGCTGCGCTGATATCTCGTCCGCAGGATTACGCTCCTCTTCGCTTTGATGAAGTGTTTGTTAATGGGAAGCGGCTGAGTTTATCGGATTCTGGTCGGCCGACGATATGGGTTGGCAACTCGCGTCTGGTGTTAGAGGGAACCGTCGACTTTTTTCAGATCTATTTAGGTATCAAGGCAGAGGATAAGGCGCCGAAGCAATTCGAGCTTCGCCGGTTCTCAGTCGATCCGGCGGGATACATCAGATCCGATCGGTCGTGGCTTGTTCACACGCCTGGTCAGAGGGCGGGCGTGTTTTTATCTCGGCCTAGGGCCGCCTCAACCGCTCTCGTTCTTACGTACCCGTACTATTATGATCGATATCTGCTCTTTCACCTGTTTTTGAAGGAGGCGGCGAACCTTAACGGTCCAGCCCATCGCCTTTGTACTGTCTCCTTGACGTTGGTAGTAGACGGGAAGCCATTTGATTTGACTATTGCTCTGATTAGACCTTAGCAGCCCGTGGCAGAAGTAGTTTTTAACTCAGAATCGATCCCATCCTCGCCACGGGCGATCGGATTGATAAGTGATGTCGCTGAGTGCAGGAGAGTGCAGATGGCCTTGCAGAGGGTGTGCAAGAGCAAAATGAGCGACTTCAAAGACTCAAAAAGCGCCACCAGGCGGCCTTGCAGGCTGCGTGGCGTGCCGACGCCAACCAACTGGCGCATCAGCAGGCCCAGATTGAGAGGGGAGAGGCATCGCGCCTGTCACGGTCAAGCGCCTGTTTGTCAATGCACGAGAGGCATTGGAGTGCGCCCTTTCGGTTGTAGAGAATATAGGAGAAATAGTATGAAATAGTACCTGTCACACACCCGCTGCTGTTTGCCAATGCGGGCTGGTAGTTACGCCAACCCGAGTGATGTTTTTGTCGGGTGGTTAGACGATCCATGTAGCTCGTGCGACAGGGAAAGCTGACTGAGCCGGGCATGTTTTTTGTTCCATCAGATGCAAGATTTGCCACGGCAATGTTCTGAAGGGAGAATTCAGGCCTAAAGTGCCACCTGTATGCCGGGATAAGGCACACAAGCAGACACGAACCTGACCTGCATCTGCTCTGGAGAGTCTTTGAAGGCGTGCTGGGAATAGATCAGGTACTGGCGCCGGTCGGTACCTGAGATGGCGGCATCTGCCAGCATTTCATCGCTTCGTGCCAGGCATCGACTGCCGGCTTGCATAGGACGTGAAGCAGGGCCTTCAGGCCCCACAGGCAACCCTCTCTTTTGAGTTTGATGGCCTGGGTGAGCAATGCCGGAATGCGCAAGAGTGTAGCAAGTTCCCTGACAATCGACTTGCAGAACTTTTTTGATCCCCGGACCAAGCCACTGGAAAACTCCGGATCGTAGGCTAAATCTCCTTCCCGGTATTTTTCCAGGAAGTGGCGTTTGTACCAGGCCTCTCGCTCCAGACGCTTTGGGTGTCTTCTCTTCAATGCCAGGGGAACAACCAGCATCTTTCGTCTTTTGGTCCCGACGTAGTGACTGTAGCTGGACCAGCGGTATTGCTCCGGATCCGAGACCATGTTAGCCCGCAAGGGATTGGCATGCACGTAGTCGACCAGCCTGAGGATGTTTTCCGGGGTTGGCTCCCAGACGATCGATTTGAAGCGTCCTTCCCAAAGCGTGCCTTTGGTCCCATGCAGGCGATTGAACTGCTTGGAGATAGCTTGTTTAATCGACTTCATCAGGCGGCTCACCGACACGTCCTGCTTGGTGGTTATGACCAGGTGAAAATGGTTATCCATGATGACAAAGGCGTGGAGCTGAAATGGCAGCTCCTGGCAGATCCGTTCCAGGATCTGGAAGATCATGTCTTTTTCCGACTCGCCAAACAAGAAACGCTGCTGCACGCAGCGCGAGCAGATGTGAAGCAGGTGGTTGTTGCCTATGGGGCGGCGCTGGCCGATGCGCACCGCGCGCCTGCCCGGGTCCGAACTGGCCAGGCCGTATTGATTGACCAGCCAGCCAGAGAAGTTAGGGGCGGAAGAAACGCCGGCAGGATCGAAGAGCCGGCAGCGGATCTGGCGGCAGGAGATCTTCAGCCGGCTGATTCGCTGCAGCACGGACTGTTTGCTGCGGGCCCGCACGAGCAACTCGATGCTATCACCGTAGCGCGTCAAGTCGCACAGCACAAACTCAGGGGAATCGTAGAGATTGCGCTCATGGCGCGAGAAGCAGGAAATGAGCTTTTCAAAGAAGATTTCGCGGCTGATCGTTCTGTCCACACCTCGGAAGCGCACTTTCCAGCAGCGCAGCTTGATGGCCTTCTTTGACAAACCATCGCAAGGACTGGCTGATTCGTTTCGAATTCCTGAATTGCTAGCTGCCATTGTGAGTCATCCCGAGGGGTGCCCAGGCACTCTGTCCTGTCACGTGGCGCCCCTGGAAACACATAACCGGCAAGGAATGAAATCTGCGAAAAAAAAGATCTGAGCACTGGAAAAACACACTCACCGGAAGGAAAAGAAAGCAACATAGACTACTTGCGGAAACTGAGTGTGACAGGCAACGTCCCGGCGCAACGTCCCGGCTAGGCAATGTCATGCCAGGCGTCGACGGCCGGCTTGCAGAGCACGTGAAGCAGGGCTTTCAGGCCCCACAGACAACCCTCTCTTTTGGGGATTGAGCTAATCGTATTGAGGTCTGTGAAGGCGGCTACGTTGTATTCACCGCCGAGCCGCCGAGTACGCCGGGATTTCGCAGAGATGGGTCGCAGGGAAGCGCAAATCGGAAAGGCGGAGCCTTTCCGCCAGAGGGGGCGGCAGAGCCGCTCTTACATTTTTCAATTTTTTCTCACGTTCCAAGCCCGGTGGCGTCGATTTTTCACGCGTTCTTACGCGCGCGGTTCTGTCGGTCGCTTCGTTTGTCCTGCTCTTCCCCTCTCCCGCTCCTCCCCTCTCCCGCTCTCCCGCTCCCCCATTGGTCCGCTCGCCTCCTCGACGGAACCTTCCGGGCGGCCGAAGAATTCGTCGTGCACGGCCCGGACGGCATGTTCCAGTTGATCACCTGCAATGACGCAGGCAATCTTCATCTCCGACGAGCTGATGCAATCAATGTTGATCCCTTCGGCTGCCAGCACCGCAAACATCCGCGCTGCGATGCCCGGGGTTGAGGCCAGGCGCGATCCGACAATTGAAATCTTTGCCACGTCTCTCTCGACGATTACATCGCGCGCCAGGCCTTCCTTTTTCCAGCGCTCGGATAACTCGACAGCCGCATCCAGGAGTTCAGCGCCGATGATGAAGGTGATCCTTGCCAGCTTTTCAGACGCCGCGCTCTGGATGATGAGCCGCACGTTGATTTCCGCGTCCGCCAGGTCCTGGAACACCTTTGCCGCGATTCCGGGACGATCCGGGACATTCAGCAAAGTCACCTTGGCTATTTTCTTGTCACTGCTTATCGCAGACACGGCCGCCTTCTCCATCATCGCTTCACCTCCACGAATCCACGTTCCGGGCTTCATGTGAAAGCTGGATCTAACGTGGATCGGAATCTGATACTTCATGCAGATCTCGGCCGCTCTCGGGTGGAGCACCTTGGCCCCGCCGGTGGCAAGCTCGATCGCCTCCTCGTAGCTGACTTCGGCCAGCAGCCGGGCATGCGGCACCACCGACGGGTCGGTCGAATAGATCCCGTCGACGTCCGTGCAGATCTCGCACACGCGCGCGTTCAGGGCGGCCGCCACGGCCGCACCGGTGATGTCTCCACCGCCGCGCCCCAGCGTGGTCACTTCATCGTCGCCGGTGATCCCCTGAAAGCCGGCGACAATGACCACTTTGCCGGAATTCAATTCATCCTGGATGCGGCTGGTGTCGATCGATTGGATCAGCGCGCGGTTAAACATGTTGTCGGTGCGAATCCTGCACTGCGCGCCTGTGAGCGAGACGGCCGGAATCCCGCGCTCCTGAAGGGCCAACCCCAGCAGGGAAACGGCCACCTGCTCTCCGGAAGCCAGCAGCAAATCCATTTCGCGGCCGCGCGGCTTGGCCGCTACCTGATGAGCCAGAGCCACGAGCTGGTCTGTTGTCTTTCCCATCGCGGAAACGGCCACAACCATGTGAGGATTCTCTTTCAGACAGACCGCGATCCGGTCCGCAATGGCGCCTATCTTCTCCGGCGTCGCCACAGAACTACCGCCGTACTTTTGCACCAGAATACCGTTCATTGACTTGTCCTGGAAAACTGAACCGCCAAGCTCGCCAAGAACGCGAAGCATTAATGGCTCTCAGTTCAATTCACTTCTGTGGAAGTTAGTTCGCAAATCATTACCAAATTGAACATCGAACTTAATATCGCCAGACTTATGTTATTGTCTTCGCGCCCTTGGCGTACTTGGCGTTTCAGTTTTTTGCTACTTGCGCCTTCGGGCCCTCCATAAAACTCTCGAATTCTCCCAGCGATCTGCCGAGCTTCACCGGCGGAGCAGTGCGACCCTGCATCACTTCGGCGGTCTTATATCCGTTACCGGTGATGCAGATGACCGTCGATTCGTCTTTTCCAATCACTCCTTGATTGATCAGGTCGACGGCGGCGGCTACAGTGGTTCCCCCGGCGGGCTCGGTAAAAATCCCTTCCGTTTCCGCCAGCAGGCCGATGGCCTCCAGGATTTGATCATCTGAAACCATGGCGCCCGTTCCGCCGGTGCCTCGCACAGTGCGCACCACCTGATAACCGTCAGCCGGATTGCCGATGGCAATCGATCGGGCAATCGTGTTGGGTTTCACCGGATCGGGATATTCCTGCCCCGCTTGCAGGGCGCGAATTACGGGAGCGCAGCCGGCGGCTTGCGCTGCATGGATTTTCGGCAACTCGCCCTGCACCAGGCCTACCTTGCGCAGCTCTTCAAAACCGCGGCCGATGCGCGGCAGCAATGTCCCGCCCGCCACCGGAGAAACCACGTGCTGCGGAAACTTCCATCCAAGTTGTTCCGCAATTTCAAAACCGTAGGTTTTTGCGCCCTCGGCGTAGTAGCTCCGCAAGTTGATGTTGGCGAATCCCCAGCCGTACTTATCGGCTACCTGCGTGCACAACCGATTTACGTCGTCGTAATTTCCCCGTATCGCCAGCAGCGTCGGATTGTAGATGGCCGAACCAAGGATCTTGCCGCTCTCCAGGTCGTCGGGAATGAAGACGTAACATTTCAGTCCCAGCCTTGCGGAGTGGGCCGCGACGCTGTTGCCCAGATTGCCCGTGGAAGCACAGCCGAAAATTTCGAAACCCAGTTCCACGGCGCGCGTAGCAGCCACCGAAACAACCCGGTCCTTGTAGGAATAAGTGGGGTGGTTGACCGAATCATCCTTGATATACAGCTCCTTCATTCCCAGCCTGCGGGCCAGTCGCTGGGAACGCACCAAAGGCGTAAACCCAGAGTGATAGCCGGTACGCGGTTCGCCCACGGGCAGCAGCTCGCGGTATCTCCAGATATTTTTCGGGCGGCGCTCGATTATTTCGCGAGTGAGCGCGCCTGCAATCGCCTGGTAGTTGTAAACGGCCTCGAGCGGACCGAGACACTGGTCACAAACAAACAGTGCTTCCGCGGGAAATTCCTTCTTACAGATATGACACTGCAGTCCGATGAAATAGCTCATAAACTCGTTTACCTTTCGCGCAGGGCTGACGAGGGGGATGGCAACCCGGTTCGATCCCGAACAGCTTCATTGACATGGGCAGAGAGCGTGCGCACGGTGAACGCGATGCCGAGCCTCCTGTGAGCCCGGGTCAGCAGCTCCCCTATTTCGCCGAAATTCTTCTCAGCGATTGCCACAATCGACGGGCCCGCGCCCGCCAGGCACACCCCGAGCAGGTCGGGGTGGTCCAGCTCCATGGCCTCTCGCAGCCCCGGAACCAGGGGCTGGCGGTATGGCTGGTGCCAGCGATCCCGCATCGCTTCGCGCAGATTATGGTGCTGTCCGCTTTGAAGGCTGTGCAAAAACATCACCACCCGCTGCAGATTGTGGATACCGTCGCTGCGACTCAGGTGGGCAGGCAACACCTGCCGCGCCTCGGAAGTCTTCAGTCGAACATCAGGAGTCACCACTACAAATCGCAGTTTTTCCGGCCATGCAAATCGCACGGCAACGACCTGGCCGTCATCCCGCTGGCAACTGCCGGTCAAACCGCCCAGCACGGCAGCGCTGGCGTTGTCCGGATGGCCTTCAAGCCGGCACGCTTCGTCCAGTAACTCCCGGGGCGATCGCTCGCCATACAATGCTTCGGCCAGCTTCAGTCCCGCAACCGTTGCCGCCGCGCTGCTGCCAAGACCTGCCTGCAGCGGAATCTCGCTGTCAACTTCCAAAATCAGCGAAGGCCGATCCGCAGGAGCTGCTCCGGTCCAGTGCGCCAACGCGCGCTCAATGTAGTTTGCTCCCGGCAGCGGACCCTGAAGGAAGCGAAAATCGAGCGTCCCTTTCCCGTCCCGGACGCTGCGCATCACGCGGACCCGAAGATACAGATTCACGGCGACCGCCAGCGTGTCAAAGCCGGGGCCGAGATTTGCAATCGATGCCGGGACCGAAATTTCTTTTCCTTCTATTCTATTCATGCTGATAACCGCAAAATATTTAGAGCTCAATCGCGGGGGGCGGAGCTACACTCAAAAGCCGGCCACGTCCACGTGCACGACCACGTCAAAGTCCACGCCCAAGTCCAATAGGTCCACGTTGACGTGGGCGAGTTCTTCGTGGTCGTTGACGTGGTCGTGCACGTGGACGTGGCCGGATTCATTTAGTTCTGCCAAGCTATCTCTTCATTTCGGTCCCTTTGGAAAAAATGTCGAACCGACAGCATCCGCCTAATGCCGGGCAATGATGGACTCCTTTGCCTTTTTTGCGATGGCCAGCTTGCCGCAGGAGCGAATAATGTAATCCGGATCTTTGAGAACATGGCCGGTCAACAGCGCCACTACGGCGGCATCTGGATCCAGCCTTCCCGTTGAAACCAGCTTGCGAATGCCGGCGAGCGTAGTGGCCGAGGCCGGTTCGCACCCGATTCCGTCACTTCCAATAAGAGCCTTGGCCTGGGCGATTTCAGATTCGCTGACGTCCAGGCATGTGCCGCCTGTAAATTTCACCGCGCGCAAGGCCTTCTTCCATGAACGGGGAGAGCCGATGCAGATCGCCGAAGCGGCGGTGGACGGATTCTCGATCGGCTCCAGTGTCTCTGCCTGCGAGTCCCACAGTCTCACAAACGGATTGGCGCCTTCCGCCTGCACTACCACCAGACGGGGAACTTTCTCAATCAGGGCCGCGGATTTCAGTTCCTGCAGCGCTTTGCCAAACGCTGCAGTGTTTCCAAGGTTGCCGCCAGGAAGCACGATGTAATCGGGAGGATGCCAGGACAACTGCTCCATCAGCTCAAAGATCACTGTCTTTTGACCTTCGATGCGGAAGGGATTGACCGAGTTCAGGAAATACATCTCCGGGTCTGAACGCTGCAGCAGCAGATCCAGCGCCGCGTCAAAGTTTCCCTCCACCTCGACAATCTCCGCTCCGCAGTCAAGTGACTGCGCCAGCTTGGCCAGAGAGATAGCGCCCTGCGGCAGGTAAACACGGGCGGAAATTCCGGCGCGCGCCGCGTAAGCGGACATTGACGCCGCGGTATTGCCGGTCGAGGCGCAGGCGACCCGCCGCGCGCCCGCGTGCCGCGCCTGCGTTATCCCGACGGTCATTCCCGTATCCTTGAACGAGCCGGTAGGATTCCAGCCAAGATGCTTGAACCAAAGGGCGTTCAATCCGGCATAGGACGCGCTGCGGCTCCCCGAGAGCAGGGGGACATTTCCCTCCTGCATTGTGACCACCATCTCGGGCCGGTAGAGCTGGGGGAGAAATTCGCGGAAGCGCCACACTCCGCTCCTGTCCAGAATATCGTTGGAAAGACGCCGCTGCCGCCATGTGCGCTTCAACTGTTCAGGGTCAGGAAAGTCGAGCTCGTAAGACAGTTCCAGCAAATCTCCGCAGCGAGGGCAGGTCAGCGTGCGATCATTAAGATCCAGTGTTGCAGCACAGGCGGAATTACTGCATCGAAGATACATGGTGCTCCCCCTAAACAAGTATCGGCAGGCTCACCGGCGGCTGGAGGTGAAAATCAAGTTCTTCGATATCGCGCAATGCGCTTTCCAGCACGCGGTTGCTGCACTCTTCGAGCGTAATGACAAACGGAAGTTTCGACTTTTCCGATCCGGGCTCCTGCAGAACGGCGTCGATGTTGATTTCGTAATTGCAAAAGATAGTCGCCAGCGCCGCGATAATGCCGGGGCGGTCCTTTACCGTGAACCGGACGTAATGAGGCGACGAAAACTCGCTTACCACCTCGTGAGGAGCATCCTGCACGGGAGTCGGAGAACCAGATCTGGAAACGGAAACCCACCTGGCCACGGCAACCAGATCGGAAACGACCGCGACGGCGGTGGGATCACCGCCGGCTCCAAAGCCGGAGAAAACGGTCTCTCCTCCGAAAGCGCCCGTCGACATGACCAGGTTTTGACTTCCCTGCACGCGCGCCAGCGGCGACGCCACCGGCACAAGCGACGGCTGGACCGAAGCAAAAACCCGGGGAGCTCCCGTGCGGCTTTTTTCCACGCGGGAAATTTGACGGATGGTGAAGCCGAGCTTGCGCGCATATGTGAAGTCGATAGGCTCGATCACGGAAATAGAGCGGCAGGTGATATCTCTCGTATGGATCTGGCACTTCAACCCTACACGACCGAGGATAGCCAGTTTCGCCCTGGCATCGAAGCCGTCGACATCATCGGTGGGATCAGCCTCGGCAAATCCGAGTTCCTGGGCCTCTTTGAGCGCCGCGTAAAAGGGAATGCCGGAAGCTTCCATGCGGGTCAGGATGTAGTTGCATGTGCCGTTCAGAATTCCCGAGACCCGAAACAGCCGATCGCCGGCCAGACCCTGCTCCAGCCCGGCGACCACGGGAATGCCTCCAGCCACGGAAGCCTCAAAACGCAGCAGCAGCCCGCGCTGCTGCGCCAGATCGATCAATTCCCCTCCGCGCTGCGCGATCAATTGTTTGTTGGCGGTCACCACCGATTTTCCGGCAAGCAGGGCTCCGCGGACCCATTCTTCGGCCGGCTGCAGTCCTCCGATCAACTCCACCACGACATCGGCATCCGACGCAAAAATCTCTTCCATTTTTTCCGTCCAGCGGACGTCGGACGGCACCCACGGAACCTTCTTGCGCTCCACGTCCCGATTACATATGTGACACAGCTTCAGGCCGGGCGGCGGGCATTCGGTCAGAATTCGAGCGACCGACCGGCCTACCGTGCCGAAGCCGACGATGGCGACTCGGCACTCGCCGGCGGGCTCTGTTTTTGGAAGTTCGGCCTTTTTCTTCATACCAAAAAAAAAGCCCACCATCGCGGCGGATGGTGGGCTGGAGGAATTCCCTTACCCTTATGTCGGAGCGACGCCTGCACTCCGGCCCACCGTCCTGCGGCGCGTCGTGGTCATCCACATCGCCGAGGCCGTCGTCATCCGGATGGTAGTAGCGGCGTTGCTCATCGCGGGTACTTATATCTCAAAGCGCAGATTTTTCAAAGAAAAGTCTAAGTCCGGGCTTCCAACTCGGGTTGGGCATTCTCCAACTGCTCGCGAATCTTCTCTTTGAGCCAGGCAACCGGTTGAGGCTGGATATTCAAAAAGGCCCGCCAGTCGGATTCGCTCAGCGTGATGGTGATGATCCGTTGATTGTCCTTCTCCATAAACTCTCTCCCGCCGGTGGAAAAGAATAATCTGCCGGGGTCCAAAAGGAAAATAGAATGATTGCATGACATCCATCTAAATTGCTTATGCTTCTTTGTGTCTTTTGCGTCTTTGTGGTCCAACAGCGGTTCACCACAAAGGCACAAAGGCCACAAAGCTAGAGTCGGGGCGGGCCGAGGCGAAGGCGGGGGACGATTCTTTCAAAGGCACGAAGCATTTCCTGCACGATGCGAGGGATGCGGTTGGATCGCAGATAGACCCAGCCGGTTTCGCGCATCAGTTGCTCGCCCTGGATGCGCGCGCAGAAGAATTGGCCGCTGCGCAGCTCGCGCGCGACCGCCTGATACGGGATGATCGTGATCCCCAGCCCGCTGCGCACCATCGCCTTGATGATCTCCACATTCTCGGTATCCATGACGATGCGGGGTTCGATGTGCTCGCGTATGAAAAACTCGTCCAGCACCCGCCGCGTGTTGGATCCTGCTTCAAACAACACGAAGCTCTGACGCACAAGGTCCTGTGAGGTGATCCTCCTTCTGCGGGACAGTGGGTGCTTGGCGGCGGCAACCAGCAGCAGTTCTTCTTTAATCACCGGCTGAGTTACCAGGTCCGATTCGTCGACGGGAAGCGTCAGCAGGCCCATGTCGACGATCCCGGCGCGGATATTGTCGATGAATTTTTCACTCACGCCCGCCGTGACATTGATCTCGACGTTCGGGTGCAGCCTCCGGAATTCCTTCAGCAGCAAGGGAAAAACATAAAGGCATACGGTCATGCCTCCCACCAGTTTGAGAGTACCGGTAAGCGCTTCCCGGCTTTCGCTGATCAACGAGACGGTATCCTTTAGATCCTGCAGAATGCGGTTGCTCATTTGCAGCAGGGCTTCCCCGGCCGGAGTGATACGAAGTTTCTTTCCAATCCGCAAAAAGATAGGCTCGTTGAGCTCTTTTTCCAGCAGCAGGATCTGACGACTGATCGCCGACTGCGAGATGTGCAGCTTTGCTCCCGCTTTGGTAAACGAGCCGGCGTCGACGACGGCTTTGAGAATTTCCAGTTGTCTCAGATCCATCGTCAGGGCGTGAGAAAAAATTGAACCGCCAAGAACGCGAAGAGCGCTAAGAATTGCTTTTTCAGTCCGGCAGTTCAAATGCTACTGCACTGTACGCGTGACACTTCTTCAGAACTTTCAATTGCTTGCAGACAGCCCGTTTGTTCGGACCCATGATGAGCTTAGTGTTCTTGGCGTTCTTAGCGGTTCAAGCCCGGCTGTCAGACTTTCGCTTCAGACTTTCGACTTTCGACCTGTGGACCTTCGACTCTCAGGCCGGCAGAGCCGACAAACTCACACAACTCAATCAGGCGCGTCGAGTAAGCCCATTCGTTGTCATACCAGGCCAGCACTTTGACCGTTCTGCGATCCACCAATCGCGTGAAAGGCGCATCGACAATTGAAGATCGCGGATCCTTTAGAAAATCAACCGACACGACGGGATCCTCAGAATAACCCAGGATTCCGCGGAGATTTCCTTCGGCCGCCTTTTTGAAAGCGGCATTCACCTCTTCCACGGAAGCGTCCTTTTCCAGCACGGCGGTGAAATCGACCAGCGATACATCGGGCGTGGGCACGCGGACGGAAATACCCGTCAGCCTTCCCTGCAGTTCCGGCAGAACCAGGCCTACTGCTTCCGCAGCGCCGGTACTGGTTGGAATCATTGACAGCGCCCCTGCCCGGGCCCTTCTCAAGTCCGAATGCGGCAGATCCAGAATACGCTGGTCATTGGTGTAGGAGTGAATGGTGGTCATCAACCCGCTGCGCACGCCGAAGGTTTCCAACAGCACCTTGGCAAGTGGGGCCAGGCAGTTGGTGGTGCAGCTCGCGTTGGAAATCACATGGTGCTTGCCCGGATCGTATTGTTTTTCGTTCACGCCCAGCACCAATGTCATGTCGGCTTTTTTCGCAGGCGCGGAAATCACCACTTTGCGCACGCCGTTTTGCAGGTGGCGCGCCGCCTGGTCCCTGTCCGTGAACAAGCCGGTCGATTCAATGACCAGTTCGACACCCACGTCCGACCAGGGAATGTTTTCGGGAGCCTTTTCGGCGAACACGCGGATTTTTTTCCCGTCAATCACCAGAGAATCTTTTTCCGCTAAAACTTCTCCGCGATAGCGGCCGAATATTGAATCATAACGAAACAGGTGTGCCAAAGTGCCGACGGGTGCTATATCGTTGATCGCCACAATGTCGCAGGCGCTGCCCTTCTCAAGCGCCACCCTCAAGGCAGTCCTCCCGATACGGCCAAAACCGTTGATTCCAACTTTGGTGCTCATTTGCTTCCCCTCCACCAGAGATTGCCGAGTTTAACGGAAACAGCGCAATTCACAGGGTATTCAATTTTGATTCTGAATTCACAACCCACTCGCAACCCGCAACCCGGAAACCCGAAACCCGTGGACACGCCCTCCCCGGGGACACAGTCAGATTCGTGCGAATTCACGTTGACAAAGCGTCATCATACGCAGCAAAATCGACCCATTCAAGATGAAAAGGGCACAATCCAGAAAAATCAAGCAGACACCGGAAAACGGACTCTTCGCGGACGAAAGGCGCCAGAAAATTCTTTCCATCCTGGAATCGGACAACCGTGTGGAAGTGGAGGATTTGAGCCGCCGCCTGCGCGTGAGCATGGATACCATCAGGCGCGATCTGCGACAGCTTGACGCCCGCCAGTTGCTCCTTCGCACTCACGGTGGAGCCATCAAGCGTCTGGCTCCATCGCTTCCTTATGAAGTGCGGCAGGAGCTTTCTTCTTCCGCCAAAGACTCGATCGGCAAGCTGGCAGCCACGCTGGTTGAGGAAGGCGACGCCATTATCATCGGCAGCGGGACAACGACTTACGCCCTGGCGCGCTCGCTTACGGTGAATCGCGCCACGGTCATCACAAACAGCCTGGACGCGGCCATGGTGCTGGCCACCCGCTCCGACATTGCGCTGCGACTGACCGGCGGCCGCTGGAATCCGCGCCTGCACGAGCTCACCGGCCATGAAGCCGTGGAAGCAATTTCGCGTTACCGCGTGCGGAAGCTTTTTCTCGGAGCAAGCGGTCTTTCGGCAAAACATGGCTTAACCTGTTCTGATCCGGACGAATCGCTGCTGTTCCAGGCCATGATTGCGTCTTCGCAGGAAGTGGTGGTGCTGGCGGATTCAAGCAAGCTGGGGGAAATCGGCTATGCATGGGTGGCGCCGTTGAAAGCAATTCACTATCTGGTGACAGACAGCAGAGCGGATATCGACGAATTTCAAAACAGCGGCATTCGAATTCTGCAAACGAAGGATGAGTAGTGCACCACAAAGGCACAGAGGACACAATCAAAGCCGTCGACGTTCACGAGCACGTGCACGTCAACGTCCACGATTACGTTTAAGACTTCGCTCGGTTCGTCACAGATCGCGCAAGTGGGGTCTGTTGTTTGTGGTCGTGTTCGTAGACGTAAGACGTGGTCATTGACGTGCACGTGCTCGTGAACGTCGACGGCCTTTTGGGTTGCGGCCTACGACTGGGCTGTGCCTTTGTGGTGCAAAAGTTCTTAGATCGGATCGAGAGCAAATAGCGAGATATGCCGATGCGAATTGGAATCCTGACTGGTGGAGGCGACGTTCCCGGATTGAATCCCTGCATTAAGGCCGTCGTGACTCGCGCAGAAGAGAACGGCTGGGAAGTAATGGGAATCAAGCGCGGGTGGGGAGGTCTTCTCAATTACAACATCAATGCCGAAGAGTCGGACAGACGGCAATGGATTGAGAAACTGACCTATCTTGATGTGCGCACCATCGATCGATTCGGCGGGACTCACCTTCACAGTTCGCGCACCAACCCCGCAAAAGTGAAGCCATCGGCAATGCCGGACTTCTTGAAATCACGCTTTCCGTCTGACGGCGATAAAACACAGGATTGCACTCCCCATGTGCTCGAGGTTCTGAATCATTTAAAGATCGACACACTGATCCCGATCGGCGGCGACGACACTCTTTCTTACGCCGCCAGGCTTCATCAGGAAGGCTGCCGGGTTGTGGCCATTCCCAAGACGATGGATAACGATGTCTTCGGCACCGATTACTGCATCGGCTTCAGCACCGCGGTCACGCGCAGCGTCGATTGCATTCATGGTCTGCGTACTCCCACAGGTTCTCACGAACGAATTGCGGTGATCGAGTTGTTCGGCCGCAACAGCGGCGAAACCGCGCTCATTTCCGGCTACCTGGCTGACGTTGACCGGGTGCTGATCAGCGAGGTCCCGTTTAATATGGAAAAACTGGCGCGGCTGATCGTCCAGGATCGCAATCGAAATCCCAGCCATTACGCAATGATAGTCGTCAGCGAAGGGGCCACAATTGCCGGCGGCCACATCCAGGAGCATGGCGAAGCGGATGCTTACGGCCACAAAAAGCTGGGCGGGATCGGCAATATGGTGGGCGACGCTTTGAAAAGGTTGACCGGCGTCGAGATCGTGGGCCAGCAACCGGCTTATCTGATGCGATCCGGTCCCCCTGACTCACTCGACCGCATGGTGGCCATCTGTTATGCAAATCTGGCTGTTCAAGAGCTTGCTTCCGGACAGTCCGGCAAAATGGTGGCCCTGCAGCGAGGCGTATATACCACCGTTCCGGTCGACACCTGCACTCAAAGTCTGAAGCGGGTCGATGTCAATGAATTGTATGACACTGATCAGTACCGCCCCAAAGTGAAGCAGGTGCTGGGCAAGCCGATGTTTCTGTATTGATTCCGCGCTTTCGCGTCTTCGCGGTTCCGGCTTTTTTTGGTTTTTTCACTGGTGCGCCCGGTGAAGGACAAAGCCCTTGAAGAGGTCCCGCAAATCGTCTAACCTGAATATTCTGGGATCAGCACTTTTCCTCATTATGCAGTTGCCGCGCACACCTGATCCCGCTCTTGGAGGGATCATGTCCAAAGTAAATCGCAGAGATTTTGTGAAGACCGCAGTCAGCGCCGGAGTTGCCGCGAGCGCAGTCGCGACTGCCAGCCATCCCATTTTAGGAGCCAATGATCGTATTAATCTGGCGGTTATCGGAGTAGGGGGTCGGGGCAATGCCCTTCTGAGCCAGGCGCTGGATCTTTCCGGCAAGACCGGAAAATTGCAGATTCTCGCCGTCAGTGACGTTTATGAGAAGCGCAAGAACGTGGCCGCCGGCCGGGCCAATGCGAAAGGGTATTTGAACTACCGTGAGATAGTGGAGCGGCCCGACATCGATGCCGTAATCATCGCCACACCCGACCACTGGCATTCCGCCATCGCCATTGAAGCCCTGAAAAAAGGCAAAGATGTTTATCTGGAAAAACCGTTCACCCATACCATCGATGAAGCCAAGGCGGTGCACAAGGCTGTCGTGGAAACCGGACGGGTACTGCAGGTCGGCTCCCAGACCACTTCCAGCGACCAGTGGTGGAAGGCGCGCAA
Organism: Acidobacteriota bacterium; assembly: GCA_036507075.1. Classification (GTDB taxonomy): domain Bacteria; phylum Acidobacteriota; class UBA6911; order JACQSX01; family JACQSX01; genus DASXQR01. The sequence continues at coordinate 36,131 of DASXQR010000225.1, forward strand.
AGCACTTCAGGACGGGATGATCGGAAAGCTGATCATGAGCCAGGGCTCTTACCATCGCAATTCGATCGAGGGCGAGTGGAATTGGAGAATCGATCCGGCTGCGGGCCCGGAAGCAAAGGGGGACGATTACATCGACTGGAACACATGGCTCGGACCGGCGCCCAAACGGTCGTACAACGCGGACCGGTTCTTCCGCTTCCGCAAGTACTGGGACTACTCGGGCGGCATCGCCACGGATCTGTTCTACCACGTGGTGGCGCCTCTGCAGATCTGCTGGGGAGAGCCTCAATTCCCGCTGCGCGTGACTGCTTCAGGTGGAACCTACGTGTTCAAAGACGAGCGCGAAGTTCCCGACACCTTCCACATGATCGCGGAATTTCCCTCCGAGCACAGCCTGGTGCTGTCGTCATCGATGGCCAATGAAACGCACATTCCGGGACTGATTCGCGGCCACGAAGGCACGATCATGATCGTGCCGCAGGGACAGTTCGAAGGAAGAGTGGACAATATCACCGTCACGCCGAGCAGGATCGCACGCAAGAAGTTTTTCGAAAAGTACGGCACAGAGCAGGTAGTGATTCCCACCGAAGAACGGGAAGCAACTTACCACATGAACAACTGGCTGGAATGCCTTCGCAGCCGGCAAAAACCAACGCTGGACTCAAACACGGCCTATCATGCCCAGGTGGTCATCTCCATGGCGGTGCAATCATACCGCCGCGGAAAGGTGCTCTATTTCGACCCCCGCACCGAAAGCATCGTGGAAACTCCGCCCGATCTGGCGAAGGTTTGACGGGATAGTTTGCCACGAAGCCACGAAGGCACGAAGAATCGCTATTGAGTTAGAAGTGTCGCTTCTCCTGCCAACTGGATCTAATTATAAGAAGTGTCACTTCAAACTCAATAGCGACCCTTCGTGCCTTCGTGGCAAACCGTTTTCAATCATGCCTTAACGCCTTGATCGGGTCGACGTGCGCGGCGCGGGCGGCGGGATAACTGCCTGCGGCCAAGCTGACCAGAATCGAAAACACCACACCGGCGACGATCAGCCACCATGGAATGGAAAACAAATCGCCGGGATTCCCTCCCTGGCGCTGAATGTAGATATTGGCGCCAAAATTGATCACTCTCCCAACCATCCATCCCAGCGCGATTCCTGAAACGCCGCCCATCATGCCGATAACCGAAGACTCAACCAGAAAGATCATGCGGATGTCTCCTTCTCCGCCGCCAATGGCTTTCATGACGCCGATTTCACGCGTCCGCTCCAGAATGGACATCACCATGGTATTGACGATTCCCAACGATGCCACCGCCAGGGCGATTGAACCGATCACCCCAAGGATAATGTCCAGCACAATAAAGGCCCTCTTGGCGCCCTGCAGCGCATCATTGAAAGAGAAAGCGTTGAACCCCATCTCCTTTATCTTTTTTTCCACGTCATCGGTGTCCCGCGGATGGGCCACTCGAATCGTCACCGAAGAATAAGCAGGCCTTTTGGAGAGCTGCCGCAACATGCCCTGCGGATTAGACACATCGACGGCTCCTATCTCCCTGGCCTTGCCCAGCGGAATCATCACAGAAGAAAAAATACCGCCGCCAAAGCCGGGTCCCGGCTCGCGATCGACGATTCCAATCACCCTGAATTTGCGCTCCACCCGCTGCAAGCTCATGCCCCCCAGTATGTCTCCAAACATTCCCGCGCCGGCCTGCCCCGTGGTGGCATATCCCAACGTCACTTCCTTGCCGATCAAATGTGCCGCCTTGCGCTCGGGCAGGCGGTTGGCCATTTCCAGGCTAAGCATGCAATCGTCTCCGCTTTGATTGGAAAAGAAGGACCCATAGGTAATGGTCTGAAATACGCCCTCGCCGCGCGACGACATGGGAACACCCATCGCCACAGAGAAGTCAGAGAAGTCTTTGTATTTCAGTTCTACCGGAATGCGCACGTTGGGATAAATCTCGCGCACATTTGGAATGGAATTCATATTTTTCACGGCAGTGTCGTCCAGAGGCGGCGCCGGTTTGTCGGTTCTTGAGTTCTCATTCTGCGGGTTGGCCCTTCGGGCCCTCAAAACATTGCGGGCGGGCTGCCGCTGGAACACGGTGATGGAATCGAACATTCCCGATTTCATGAATCGGCCCACCGTCTGCTCCTGCAGCCCGACTCCCAGCGATACCATGCTCACCAGCGATCCGATTCCAATTGCAACACCGAGCGTGGTCAGGGCGGTGCGCAATTTCGCTTCCTTCAAGTTCCGCAGTGCGAGTTGCAGCGTGTCGCTAAAAATCATTGAGCCACCGAGTCAATGACTTTTCCGTCCAGCAGGGTAATAACCCGGCCGGTGTAGTGCGAGGCAAGCGCTTGATCATGCGTTACCATGACCACCGTTTTGCCATGCGCCGTTTGAAGCTCCTGAAGCAGTTCGAGAATACCGCGCGCAGTCTTGCTGTCCAGATTCCCCGTCGGCTCATCAGCCAGCAATACGGAAGGACTGTTGGCCAGGGCGCGGGCAATGGACACGCGCTGCTGCTCGCCGCCGGACAACTGGTTTGGCTTGTGCAACTGGCGCCCCGACAGGCCTACGGAGGCCAGCAGCTCTTCCGCGCGCCGCTCGCGCTCCTGCCTGGCGACTGCGGCAAACATCAGCGGCAGCGTCACATTGTCGCGGGCCGTCATGGTGGGGATCAGATTGAAGGACTGGAAAATCATGCCCACGTTGCGGCGGCGATGCAGCGCCAGTTCCTGGCGCGACATATCCGCCAGACTACGATCGAAAATCTTCAGATCGCCGCCGGTGGGCCGGTCCAGTCCTGCTATCAGATTCAGCAGCGTGGATTTACCAGAACCGGACGTGCCGAGCAGCCCCACAAATTCGCCTTCGTTCACGGTAAAAGAAACACCATCCAACGCGCGCACGGTGCTTTCTCCCATGGCGTAATGGCGGTGCAGGTTGCTGGCTTCGATGATCGGCATGCCTTCGGGTTTCGGGTTTTCGGACCCTCCGCGGGTAGTTTGCCACGAAGGCACGAAGACACGAAGGACAACCATTGAGTTAGAAGTGTCACTTCTCCGACAACCTGGATTACCGGCACGCCGGAGTGTCGGGCACTTTGCCATCCAGCAACTGAGAGGCAATACATGCCCAGGCGGCAGCCAGCCCTGATGCGGCCGAATTGGTTTCGTGATAGTGATCGGTCACTCCCGCCGCCTTGCACGCGTCCTGCGCGCGGCGCAGTCCCCGGGCCGGATCGGGAACGGGAGACATGAAGTCGTAGCCCGGGACAATGTAACCGAATTCGTCCGGACACAGACCGAGCACAAGCTTGTATTTCCCGCTCATCCGGTCCCTGACACTCGGCTCGGCAGGCCTTCCCGTATCCGCCTGCGGGCAATCAGTGCGGCGATATTTTTCCACGCCGTAGAAGACTTCGGGAAAGAGCTCGCCCGGTGTGGTGATCATCTGTGCGTCTCCCAGAGTGATGACGTAAACCGTAGTCTCAATTTCAGGCGGCTTGCCCTGCGCCGGCATCGGCGCTGTATCCAGCACTCCCTTGCTCATCAGATACAGATAGCCCTGGTTGTCCATGGGAAGCCGAAGCGGCGCCTTGCGCATCTCCAAAGCGGCGCTCGCGCTCCATTCCGCCTTCTCCAGCGCATCGAAAGCCGCGCGAGCGATGTCTCTTCCGATCGCTTCGGTGCGCTCGAAAGTAAAGGCCGGCCGGTTGCCGGCGTTCAGCGGATAGTCCCTGCCGTCAAAGCGAATCCGATCGCCTCGCTTGTTGTTCGTGTCGCCGATGATCTCCACCGCGCCGATATCTCCGCTGATGTAGATCGCAATACCCCCGAATTTCTTTTCCACGCTTTCACGCACCGCGTGGGGAAAGTCCGAGGTAATGATGGTGTTTGCGCTTTCCATTGATTCCGGGTGCGTGTTCCAATTGATGACTGTGGCGATGGCCTTGTTTCGCCGCGGCCCGCTGGTCCCGACAAACTGCATCGCGCGCAGCTCTTCGTCAAAGAACTTGGGCGGGCGGCCTCCGGTGCGCGTTTGCATTCCGGCAATGGATGGCGAGAGATCCGGATCGGTCCTGCCAAGCTTGATGCGCGCCGGAACAACGGCCCGGGCGGCCCGATCGACGGCCCTGGCAATCTGGCGATCCACGAATTTGAGATACCGCGGATACTTGCCGTCGCTGGAATTGTCTGCGCCCCAGGGACCGATTGTATCCGGACCCTCATGGTTGTGTGTGCTTGTGATTAAGACCTCGCTCACTCCGGATTTCGGGTTGAGCAGTTTCTTAATCTCGCTGCCCCCGTAATAATTCGCCTTTGAGTAGTAGCCGAGAAAGTCTACAGAAACGATGGCGATCTTCTGGTCCTGCCATTGCAGGACAACCGCGCGGGCCCAGTAGTCATCGTGTTTTCCCGTGGCAAGGCGATTGTTCCCGAATCCAGCCAGGTAGATGCCGTCATACTTTCCCCTGGAACTCGGATCCAGAGCGTCATTGCCAGGATCGTCCTCGAATGCCTCGCCCTTGTCCCAGCGTCCGCTGCCGTTCGCGTCGGTGAACTTTTCTCCCCACACGCCCGATTCTGTCACTCCACCGTCCCATTCAGGATTATGGCCGAACGGAGTAATTGCGACCGCCGAAGCCCCGACCTTCAGCACCGGAGCACTGGAGGAATCCGACTCAAGCGATCCTGCAAGGCAGCAGAGCAGTGTGGCCGCGGCAAGAATCACGCTCCTGAATGTCAGTGGGGAAAGGTCATTGGTCATCGTTATAGTTACGGGTTCCGGGTTTCCAGTTTCGGGTTCCGAGTTGGGAGTTCCGGGTTTCGTGTTGGGAGTGCTGAATTTCCATTTCTAACCAGCACGCCCGGAAACGGCCCTTTCGCCGCAGAGGCCCCAAGGCCGCCGGGAGACAGAGGCCTCAGCGAACCTTTGCGTGTTCGGCGGCTCTGTGGTGAAGCCTTAGAGGCACCAAAAAACCCGTAACTCGAAAACCCGTAACTCGTAACTCCAACGAATGGCGGATCTTGCTTGCTCCGTCACTTCATGTTCCGGAACTGATAGCCCACGCCACGCACGGTTAAAAGGCGGCGGGGTTTGGATGGCTCCTCTTCAATGTATTTCCGAAGTCGCGCAATGAAATTATCAATGGCCCGCGTATCGGTATCTTCCCGCAGCCCCCAGATGTCCTCCAGCATTGCCTTCCTGGAGACCACTTTTCCTTCGTGGCGGATCAAATAGCGCAGCAGCTCCGTTTCCATCAATGTGAGGCGGATGGTCTGACCAGCAGTGTGGAGTTCAAGCGCTCCAAAGTCGATGGTTTTCCCATCGAAGGAAAAAATGTCCTCCCCGTGGCGCTCGCTTGGGGTCGTGCTTTGACCGCCAACGGGCGGCGTTGTCTGAGGATTGACACCAAGAGCTTCGCGCCGGCCCTGCGCCCAGCTATGCCGGCGCAGCAGGCCGCGCAATCGCGCCAGCAGAATTTCCAGTTCAAAGGGCTTGGGAAGGTAATCGTCCGCGCCGGCTTCAAAGCCGCGCAGCACGTCTTCCGAGCGCCCTCTTGCCGTCAGCATCAGCACCGGCAGAAACTGACCGTCGCGCCTCAGCTCGGAAACAACCTCAAATCCATCCTTGCCGGGAAGCATGACGTCCAGCACCACGGCATCATAACGCCGTGGTTCGGCCTTGAGCAGGTCCAGAGCGGTCTCGCCATCGGCGGTCAGGTCCACTTTGTAACCCTCCGCTTCCAGATTGAAGCGCAATCCGTCGGCAAGGTGTTTTTCATCTTCCACAATCAGCAGCGTGCTCATTGCGCCGCGGCCCTGGGAAGTTGAATTGTGAAAGTGCTTCCTTCGCCTTCTCCGGCACTCGATGCAAATACGCGGCCGCCGTGTTTCTCCACTACGGATCGCACGATGAACAGTCCCAGGCCCGTGCCTTTGACGCGCATTAAGACGCGCCGCGGAGCGCGGTAGAAGCGCTTGAAGATGTGCTTTATTTCCTTGGATGGAATACCGATGCCGTGATCGCGCACTATGACGGTTGCCCAGCGCGGGTCGGGCGTTTCCACTTCGACCTCGACGGCCACTTCCTTGTCCGAATACTTGACGGCATTGTCGAGCAGATTGGAAACGGCGGCCCTCAGTTCATCGGGGTCCCCTTCGATCACCGGCCGGTCCACTCCGTTAAAGGATTCGCGAAAACGAATCGCGTCGGCAGAGAGATGGAAGCGAGTACGCGCCAGGTCAACGCACTCGCCCACTGTTTTGCCCAGATCCATGGTGCTTCGATGCAGCGGGCGGCGCCGGTCCCCGGTCACTCCCGCGCGCAACACCTGCTCGACGGTCTGCAGCAGGCGGTCGCTGTCGGCCAGCATGATGTCGTAAAACTCGCGCCTTTGAGAGTCGCTCACTTCGCGCGTCTTCAGTGTTTCCAGGTAAAGACGGATGGACGCAATCGGGGTTTTGAGTTCGTGCGTAACGGCGTTGATAAAACCCTGGTGCCGCTCGCTCTGCCGGATTTCGCGCACCAGAAAGATGGTATTGAGGATCAGGCCCACAATGATCGGGGGGAAGAAAATCAGCCCCAGTATGAGAAGGGTCACTTCCCGCCAGTTCAGCAGAATCCAGCCGACGTTCAGGGCGACGGCCAGCGCGACCAGACACGCGCCGAACGTGACAAAAAAAATGATAGACCCGCGGCGGCTGATGCGCATGGGTCTATTTCACCACAAAGGCACAAAGGGCACAAAGCGAGACGAGGGGCGGGCAGGGTAGGGCCGGCGTAGCGGAGAGACGTCCTGAGGGACGTCTCAGGGAATGTCGTGGGATTGGTCTGCCATCGACTTCGCCTGAGACTGCCCTCGGGCCGTCTCTCCACTCTCAAAAATATCCGTACTAGGCGGCGTTCTGCGCTCTCTCGTCCAAAGCTGCGCTCCCCGCGTCGGGAAGGGCGTGAACGGTGACCAACTTTACCGATGTGGCAAGCCGCAGCAATTGCAGCACCCGGATTCCCAGCCAGTTCATGTCGAATTCGTACCAGGCCAGTCCATGCCGGGCGGCGCTCGGATGCGCGTGATGGTTGTTGTGCCACCCTTCCCCGAAAGTCAGCAGCGCCACCCACCAGTTATTGCGGGAATCGTCCCGGGTGTGAAAGCGTCTCCTGCCCCACATATGCGTGGCCGAGTTGACCAGCCAGGTCGCATGCAGACCCACGGTTACGCGAAGAAACACACCCCAGAGCACCATCTGGAATCCGCCAAGGGCCAGAACGACAAGGCCGCAGATGATCAGAGGCACAAAGTAAAATCGATTGATGAGGACATGAACGGGATCCTCGACGAGTTCAGGCGCATAACGGGCGAGCACTCTGGAATCGTATTGAAGAGCTGTTCCCCGAAGCAGCCATCCGACGTGCGCCCACCAGCTTCCCTCGCGGGGAGTGTGCGGATCGCCGTCGCGATCCGAATGAGCGTGATGGATTCGATGCGTGGCAACCCAGTTGATCGGTCCTCCCTCCAGCGCGGTCGTTCCGCACAGGGTGAGAAAGTACTCCAGCGGTTTAGGAACTTTGTAGCCGCGGTGAGTGAGGAGTCTATGGTAACCCATCCCGATGCCCAGGCTTCCTGACACCCAATTGAGAAAAATCGCGAGCGCGAGCCCGCGCCAGCTCCAGTAGTACAGAGCTGCCAGGCCGCCGATGTGAAAGATAATGAGAGTAATACTGGTAACCCAGTTGATGCCTGTTTTGCGAGTCGGGACGACTGTCGTCTGCACGCGATGTTACTCCTCTTGAGCTGTTGATATCTGTTCTGATGGCCCCTCACAAATATCGTAGCCAAAGCCGAGCTCATCTTTTGTAATACTTGTGTAATCATCGGATGAACCTGAGGTGCTGTGGTCACGGCGTCAGTGTTATGGCTTTTGTTGTCAATTAAATGTCGCATCATTGCGTGGATGAATGCGACACTGAGGCCGGAAAGATCCCTTCCTCGCCCTTGATCTGACTAATTTTGTCGACTGATTTTCTCGCTTGCACCGCAAATTGTCGGTTCAAAAGTGAACAATGAGCTAAAGGCGATTTACCGGCGCGACAACAACCAAGCCGTTGAACTACCCCGCAGACCGTGGTTCAATACGCTACCGGATGAGGGGGACAGACCCCAGTTGCAGGGGTAATTGCGCCCAGACACATTGATCTGGTTGCCTGTAACAGCAGAATCGAGTAGTACCGCGACTGCGAAGCGCCCGCACCGGGCTTGCCCCGGTGTAGCGCAGGATTCTTCACTACGCGGGCCTTTGACGCGGATTTCCGCCGTGCTGCACCTGCGCCGCCGTAAAGCGGCGCAGGTGCAGCACGACGAAAAAGGGGAGGATCAGTGGGTCTGGTCGTAGTGAAGAATCTTAGCCACCACCGGCACAAGGCCGGTGGAGGGCTGAGCTTGGATGCATCACTATCGTTTCTTCTGTTACAGTCCACGAGTAATGAAAATAAATATCACCAGGTTTGTCCCCGCGCTGATCACACTCTTGCTGGCGACCGCCGCCGCTTTCTTGTACGCGCAGTATTCCGACCCCGGCAGGAAGAATCCGCTGGCGGGAAATCCTGCCGCTACAGCGGCCGGCAGGGCCCTGTTTGCCACCATGTGCCAGTCCTGTCATGGCAACAGGGGGGGCGGGGGCCGGGCGCCCGCAATCCGCAGCGGAAATTTCAAGCGCGGCAGCAGCGACGCCCAGCTTTTTGACAGCATTAAAAATGGAATACCCCGGACGGAAATGCCCGCCTCCGGTCTGACGACGCAACAGATCTGGCAAATCGTGAACTACATCCGGCTGATCACCGGAGCCACCGAAGAGCGGGTGCCGGGAGATCCCAAGGCCGGCCGCGCAGTCTTCGAGGGGAAGGGAGAGTGCCTGAAATGCCATCAGGTCAACGGCCGCGGAAGCCGGGTGGGCCCCGATCTTTCCATGATCGGCTCATGGGGAGCCGCCGATCTGAAGAAAGCAATCCTGAAGCCGGGAAGCCGCGAGGGTTTCCGGTCTGATTTCGTGGAAGTAACAACTCGCGACGGCCGTTCGCTCCGAGGAATGGCAAGAAACGAAGATACCTTTTCACTGCAGATGATGGATCTGGACGAAAATCTTCTGGTATTTCGAAAAGCGGATCTGGCGGAATTGAAGCACATCGAAAAGTCATGGATGCCGGACGATTACGCCTCCCGCCTCTCTTCGTCTGAACTCCAGAACGTGATTGCCTACATGAAGACTCTCAAATCGCGCGACCTTTCGCAGACCACCTTGACGGAAACCGGCACAGGACTGGACTACGATCGGATAAAACAGGCCGGGCGCGAACCGCACAACTGGCTGACCTACTGGGGCGACTACAGCGGGCGCCATTTCTCGAGTCTGAAAGAGATTACGCCGGACAACGTGGGGACCCTGCAATTGCGATGGACCCACCAGCCCGGCCCCGGGCTGCTGGAAGCAATGCCGCTGGTCGTGGACGGAATCATGTACACGACCGGAACTGCCGGCCGCGTCTTCGCTCTGGACGCTGAAAACGGGCAGCAGATCTGGGAATACAAACACAAGCCGGCCAACAGCAAGCATGACTTGACAGGAAAACAGAACCGGGGCGTCACCATGATGGGAGGACGCTTGTTTACCACCACTGGCGACGCCTACATCATCGCGCTGGACGCCCGCACAGGACAGCTTCTGTGGCAGACGAAAATGGCCGAACACGATCACGGTTACTACGCCACCATGACGCCGCTCGCAATCAGAGACAAGGTGATTGCAGGCATATCGGGCGGTGAAGAGGGGGCGCGCGGGTTTATCGATGCCTACGATCCGGCAACGGGAAAGCGGCTATGGCGCTTCTATACCATCCCCGGTCCGGGAGAGTTCGGACGCGAAACCTGGCAGGGAGAGAGCTGGAAGCAGGGCGGCGGTCCAACCTGGATGACCGGCACCTACGATCCGGATTCAGACACGCTCTACTGGGGCGTAGGCAATCCATCTCCTGATTTGAACGGCGATCTCCGGAAGGGAGACAATCTGTTTACCTGTTCCATGCTGGCGCTGGATGCTTCAACCGGAAAGCGTAAATGGCATTTCCAGTTCACGCCTCACGACACGCGCGACTGGGATTCGAATGAAACACCGGTTTTAGTGGATCGAATGTTTAAAGGCAGGATGCGGAAGCTCCTTCTGCACACCGATCGAAACGCATTCTTTTACGTCCTGGACCGGGTCACGGGTGAATTCCTCCTGGGCAAACCGTTCGCGCGCCAAACCTGGGCCGAAGGACTGGACAAAATGGGACGCCCCATCCTGCGTCCCGACAGCGAACCCACTCCGGAGGGAAAACTGATTTATCCGAACCTGGCAGGCGCCACCAACTGGCAGGCGCCTTCGTATGATCCCTCCAGCGGCTGGCTATACTTCACGTTCAGGGAGGCAGGGGAGATTTACGTGAAGCAGTTGCAGAAATACGAGCGGGGCAAATCGTACTGGGGAGGCAAATCCTTTCCTGGAGGCGACCGTGAATACGGCGGCATCAAGGCGCTCGACCCTGAAACAGGGGAGAGCAAATGGGAATACCGATTCCACACCGGAAGCTACGGGGCGGGCTGTCTGGCAACCGCCGGCGGCGTTGTCTTTGCCGCCAGCCGCGAAGGAAATTTCATGGCGTTTGATTCGCGCACCGGCAAACTTTTGTGGCGCGTCCAGACAGGCGCCGACATCCACGCCTCGCCGATGAGCTACGCCGTGCACGGCAAACAATACGTGGCTCTCGCGGCGGGACAGGTACTGTTAAGCTTCGCCCTGCCATAGACTGTTCGCCCTGCCATAGACCGTACCGCGATCCGTAAGGTCGCGGCGCGCTGCGACCTGCACTCCATGGTCCGTAACAATCCACCGCCAGAATCTGAACCGTGCGCGTAAGCAAGCGGACCCTCGATGTGAGAAATCTTCACCAACGTTTGAAGCAGAATTACGCGCAAAGCTCTGAAAGCGTGCAGACATGCCAAATCCGAGAGTCCGCTTGCTTACGCGCGCGGTTCAGATTCTGGCAATGGATCGTTACGCCCTCAAACCATGGACCTGACGGATCGCGGTACCGTGATCTGACGCGACCCGATGGATCCCTAGAAGCTCAGCTTCATCCCCAGCCGGAACATCCGCTCGTCGACGCTTTCCCGGCCAATATTGCCTCTGGTACTGCGGATTTCCGTATACCCGCCCAGGCTCCGGATACTGCCGTCTATATTCAACTGCAAATCTGACGTGTTCGTGCCCGGAGTTGCAAAGTGAGGCGTATTAGTGAAGTTGAACGCCTCGGCCCGGAATTGGAGCTTCCATCGCTCGGTCAGGCGGAAGTCACGGAAAAGTCCAACATCCAGGTTCGTATAACGCGGCCCTCTGAGAGTGTTGAACCCGGCCGTTCCAAACCGCGCCTGTGTTACGGGGGCGAAAGCCAACGGATCGAAATAAGACTGACCCGGTCCGATGCCTCCCAGGATCTGCACCTTCGGCTTGACCTGATCAGCACGCTGGCTGTTGCCCGGAGCATCCAGTGAATTGCCGGACGAGCCGACGCTGAAGGGTATCCCTGACTGGATCTGGAAGATGGTGTTGAGCTGCCACCCGCCCAACACCGCGTCACCCAAAGCGCTGTCGCCCAGCCACCGTTTCCCTTTGCCGAAGGGTAACTCGAAAATCGACGATATCGCCAGGTTGTGCGGCCGATCGATACCAAGCAGCGCGCGATTCAGATGATAATATTCAGGCAACTTGATCGACGGCTCACCATCGCTGTTTTCCGTACCGGAGATGCCGATGGTCTTTGACCAGGTGTACGCTGCGTTTGTGCTGAAACCGTCGGCGAAGCGCCGCTCCACAGTGACCTGAAGTGAATCGTAGTGGTTGCTTCCCACTGGACCGACGATGGCGGTGCGCGCTGATCGACCAAACTTCTGGTTGAAGGGCCGGCTGGCATTGCCCCCGCCCGGTTTCCCGACATTGAGATCAAGGAATCCGAGCTGGCGCACCTCGCGCGTGGCCACATAGCCGGCCTGTCCAACGAATCCCCAACCAAGAGTTTTCTGCAGCGTCAGATTCCACGACTGAATGTACCCACGGTTGAATTTGTCAGCGAGTGTATTGACCCCCACTGTCCCGGGGATGTCAATAATCCCGTTCCCCACGCTGGGCGCGGTAATAGTCGGAATGCCATCCTTCAGCCGGCCCGCTGGCTGGAACGCGTTGGGCGCAGGAAAAGTGGCGGCAAGCAGCAGCGGATGATTGGTCCGCAGCGGGCGCGCCAGGTTGTAGGGATCATTTGTGATCCCATAACCCGCACGGACGACGAAATCGTTCGCGACGCGGTACGCAAATCCAAGCCGCGGGGCAAACATGTTTTTGTTCATATCAACGCCGCAGTCTTTGGGCACCGAACCGACGCCGCACACGAGCATTTTGTTGTTCACCAAATCGTAGCGCTCAACTCCGCGATCCTCGCGGGTGGGGATGTCGAAGATCTCCCAGCGCAGGCCGTATGACAGCGTCAGCTTTCGATTGACCTGCCACTGATCCCTCACATAAAGGCTGCGCGCCCAGGTGCGCGTTCGGTACACGTCCGGCACCTGAAGGATCCTGCCTGACGTGGTATGCAGGCCAAGGAGAAAAGTCGCAAAATTGTTGAAAGCGTTAGCCGAAGGGCCGCCGCGAATGGTTGTTGGACCGCCGCCAAAGCTGAACCCTCCCTGGGCGCCATGGCTGGCGCCGGGAAACTCCGGCTGCGTGTGGTTCAGATGCTGCTCGGAAAAATCCACCCCAAAGCGGATACTGTGCGGTCCACTGACCCAGTTGGCATTGGCCGTGTACTGCCATTGTGGATCGCGCCGGTAATAGGGCATGAAGTCATCCTGGACACCGATGTTGGTGTATGAGCTGATCGCGAACCGCGGCCAGCCCCCTTCAAAGCGGCGCGGCCCATTCGTACCCGGGATTCCCAGCACGTCAAGACCTATCTTCTTGTCCAGGCAACATTGCTCGATATTGGTATTCTGAGTCGTCCAGCCGAAATTCCCGTCAACAATGAGCTTGGGGGTGAAGATGTAATTAGCGCCGATCGTCATACTGTAGGTGTTTCCCCATCCTTTACCTGAATTGCCGCCAAAGGTACTGACATTGGGGCCGCCTGCCTCACCAAAGATTTCCGGATTGAACATTGAGTAGTCCAGAACGCTGAACCGTCCGTTCATGTTGAACTTCTCATTTACGTTCCAGTTGATCTTGGTGTCGACGGTGTGCCGGTCAAAGAAAAACGACCTGCCGGCGAAATAATTGTTGGTCGGATTTCCGAGAGGAGTTGCAACGTTGGGCAGCGGCACAAGCGAAATGATCTTGGCTGCAATCGGGTCAATCCTGTTTGACGGAATGATGTTGTCGGAGAATGGAGTACGATTGTTGCCATTCGTGTCACCGGTATTGGGATCATAAATGGGCCGGTTTGACTCCGAGAAATCGCCGCGCCGGGAAAGGACCGTAGGAACGGTGGCAAACCGCGAAGCAAATTCGTGGTCCATTGTCCCTTCGTAGCTGACAAAGTAGAAGAGCTTGTCCTTTTTGATCGGCCCTCCGAACGTGCCGCCAAACTGGTTATAGACGAGCTTCGGATTCTGCTGGCCCTGCGGCAAAAAGAAATTCTTCGCCTTCATCTTGTTGTCGGTGTGGTACTCGAAGGCCGAGCCATGCATTTCGTTAGTCCCGCTCTTGATCAGAACATTAACGGCCGCTCCGCCGGCCAGACCCTGCTCGGCGTCAAAGCTGTTGGTCACAATGTTGACCGTGTCGATCGACTCGAGGGCCGGAATATAAGAGGTCATATGCGGCAGCCAGACGTTTGTTCCCGTCACGCCGTCAACGCGGATGTTGTTGGAGCTTTTGCTGGCTCCGTTGGCGTTAAATTGCATCGCCCGCGATGGATTGGACGGAATTGAATGCGCATTTTCGGGGAGGTTAATGCCGGGAAGCGTCCTCAGCAAACCCTGATAGTTCCGTCCGGGTGCAAGGGGCAGGTCCTGAAGGACTTTTGTTGAAAACTCGCCTCGAACTTCGGCTCGATCCGTCTGCAGCGTGGCCGTCTGTGCCGACACGGTGACGCTCTCGGAGACCTCGCCGACTTCCAGCATCAGTTCGACGCGCGTGACGCTATTCAGCGTCACCACCACATCGGTCCGTTTGGCCTCCTTGAAGCCCGACAGGCTGACCTTCATCGTATAGGTCCCCGTCTGGACGGTGGGGAAACTGTAAACCCCCTCATCGTTGGTCAGTGTCTCGCGCGAGAGATTCGTATCCCTGCTGGTGATGGTGACGGTGGCTCCCGGAACGGCGGCCTGGCTCTGGTCGCGGACGTTTCCGACAATGGAGCCGTACAGCACCTGCGCCTGCACGACGTTGATTTGCGATTGGAAGACCATCAGGACAAGACAGGCGATTGCAAACCAGCCGCTCAAACGTCCCGGACCAGTGCCAGTGAATGGAACAAACGCGTGTTTCATTATTCCCCTCCCTATGTGGCGAAGATCGACAAAAGAAAGTCTGCTTCTCGGAAACAAACCAGCGGATCAATCGATTCGGATTGATCGGCTCTACCCATTCAGCGCCCGCGCTTCACCCCTGCGCGCAGGAAAACGGTTGCCAATTTTTATACTCCTCCCCTTGTCCCGTTACAAATAAATTCGTCCAAGAGCGATGAATCCCGAAATCCAAAAACTTGAACCGCGAAGGCGCGAAGAACGCGCCCGCGGGAATCCGATAATCAGCCCTGCGGCCCGCAATCAAATTCATTGTCAGACCGGATTCCAAGCTGCGAAAGGGCATTGATTGACGAAGTAATAGTAGGCCGCTTTCAGCGGCCTTCCCCGAAGGGTTCATAGCCCCGGCGTTGACGCCGGGGTGAGCATCCAATTCACATACCACTGAGGCCGCTTCAGCGGCCTTCTCCTCCCGGCTTTAGCCATCCAAAAAAATTCGCCAATCCAAACCAGCAAACTCAAAACCGAGGCTGAAGCCGGTTGTGGAAGGCCGCTGAAGCGGCCTAAAGCCAATCGTGGATGTTCCTCCACCCCGGCGTAAAACGCCGGGGCTATTAGCCCTTCGGGAAAGCCCGCTCAAGCGGGCTCCTGCACCATGAAAGTGTGGTAGCTTGGTGGCTTGGTGGTAAAAAATTGAACCACCAAGCCACCAAGCCAAGCTTTCTACCTGGGTGCCAAATTATCCTCCGTGAAGCCGAATTTTATGAGGGAAGCGAAATCGCTGGGAATTTCAAAGCGGTTTCTGATGGCCGCCGCGGTGTTGATTCTCTTGGGCGGATCCCTGGCGGCCGGCGCAGCCGTCACGCTGCCGCCGCTCAGACTTAGTGAATTTGCCCCAGCCCTGCACGACCAGGTGCGCTCCTTTTATCAGGCGGCCAGGAAAAACCCGCCCGACGCGGCCGCCATCGGACGCCTGGGGATGATGTTTCACGCTTATCTCCGTTTTGAATCGGCTGCAGCCTGCTACAGGATTGCGCGCTCACTTGAGCCGGTCGAGAAAAAGTGGACCTATTATCTGGGAACCGTCGCCGCCGAGTTGGGAAAGCATGCTGAATCGGAAACTCTGATGGACGCTTTCCTCAGACAGCAACCCGACTACCTGCCGGCGTTGCTGCAGCGCGCCGAATCTCTGTTCAAACTGGGCCGTCTCGACCTGAGCGCGCAACTCTACCAGGCCGTGCTGCGCCTGCAGCCTGATTGTGCCGCGGCGCATTATGGTATCGGCCGCGTCTTTGCCGACCGCAACAACCGAGTGGAGGCCATCTCCCATCTGCAAAGAGCGCTTGAAATCTTCCCCGGCTTTGGCGCCGCCCATTACGCTCTGGCGATGGCTTACCGCGATTCCCAGCAACCCGACCAGGCGCGCCGGCAACTTGCCCTTTACGAAAAATCCCGCCCGTTTTTGCCACACGTCCCCGACACGCTGCTGGATGCCGTAGAACAATTGAACGAAGGGGCCGAGCACCACATCAAGAAAGGGGTCGGTCTTCAATCCGCCGGCCTGCTCGCCGATGCGGCCGTGGAACATGAAAAGGCACTGCAGATCGATCCGAAATCGACTCAGGCCCGCGTCAATCTGATCACAATCTACGGGAAGTTGGGAGAAGTGGAAAAAGCAGAGCGGCAGTATCGCGCCCTGGTAGAGATCCAGCCCAACGTGGCGGAAGGCCACTATAATTTCGGCGTGTTGATGGCAAGCCGCGAAAGATTCCAGGAGGCCGCCGAGGCGTTTCGCAAGACCCTGGAAGTCAATCCGTCGCACGCCGAGGCGCGCAACAACTATGCCTTCCTGTTGATGACGGAAGGCAATCTGCAGGAAGCCGAACAGCAGTACCGGGCCGCCCTGGAAAGCAAACCCGGACACAGACTGGCGCATTTCAATCTGGGGAGAATCCTGGTGGCGCGGGAAAGAGTGCCGGAAGCGATCGAGCATTTTCTGCAGACGCTTGAACCCGACGACGACGACACGCCGCGCTATATGTACGCGCTGGGTGCCGCGTACGCGCGCCTGGGAGATCGGGAAAAAGCGCTTCACTACATTCGCGGCGCCAGGACCCGTGCTGTGGCATGGGGGCAGCAGGAACTTCTCTCCAGCATCGAACGCGACCTGCGGGTGCTGGAGGCGCCATGAGGAAAATTAATGCGGAATGCGGAATGCGGAATGCGGAATATATACAACTTAAGTTTCTTAAGCCGAGATCAAGATCAATTTCTATTCCGCATTCCGCATTCCGCATTCCGCATTCGAGAACGGCCTTCGGTCTGGCTCTGTCTTTATGGTTCCTGCCATTGATCAGCACTCCTGCGCCCACAACGTCTCACACGCCGTTCTTCCGGGATGCCACCATCGAGACCGGGTTGAAGTTTCATCACTTCACAGGAGCCGCCGGCGAGTTTTACCTGCCTGAAATCATGGGAGGCGGCGCGGCACTGCTGGATTACGACAACGACGGCGACCTGGATGTTTACTTTGTTCAGGGCGCCATGCTCGACCGGTCCGTAGCGCCGCTGAAGGCTATTTTCCCTCCCGCGGCCGGCCAGCCGCCCGGAGGGCGTCTTTTTCGCAACGAACTGATCCCTTCCGGGAAACTGAAGTTTTCAGACGTCACTTCCAGTGCGGGCATCAAGGCGCAGTTTTACGGGATGGGCGCAGCCGTGGGAGATTACGACAACGACGGTAATCCCGATCTCTATCTGACCGGTTTTGGACCGAATCTGCTCTACCGGAATAATGGAAATGGAACATTTTCCGATGTGACCGCGGCGGCGGGAGTGGGCGACCCGCGATGGAGCACAAGCGCCGCTTTTCTCGATTTTGACGGCGACGGCGATCTCGATCTGTACGTGGCCAACTATGTCGACTTCACCGTCAAGGGAAACAAGAAATGCAGCACGCCTGGAGGCGTTCCGGACTATTGCACACCGGCGGCCTACAATGCGGTTCCGGATCGGCTTTACCGAAATGACGGGCACGGGCGATTCACCGATGTGAGCGCATCTTCAGGAATCGGAAAGACAGCCGGGCCGGGTTTGGGAGTAGCCGCCGCTGACTTCAATGGCGATCATCGCGCCGATATTTTCGTCGCCAATGACGGCGCCGCCAACCTTCTCTGGATCAACCGAGGGGATGGAACCTTCGAAGAGAGTGCTCTGATCTCAGGCGTGGCTTACGCAGAAGATGGCGTCACGCGCGCGGGAATGGGTGTGGCTTGCGGCGACTTCGACAACGACGGAGATGAAGATATTCTGGTCTCCAACCTGCGAAGGGAAGGCTGCAGCCTGTTTGTGAACAGCGGCTCCGGGGTGTTCTCAGATGAGACCGCCCGGCGCGGCCTGCTCCAGCCTACTTTTCTTTTCACGGGCTTCGGCGCGGGCTGGATTGATTCGGACAACGACGGCAACCTCGATTTGTTCATTGCCAACGGCGCGGTAACGTTCCTGGAAGCGCTCTCGGGTAATCGCTATCCATTCCATCAAAAGAACCTGCTGCTGCAACAGCGGGCCGGCGGCCGGTTCCTGGATGTGTCGCAGCAGTCGGGCCCCGCGCTGCAGCTTTCCGACGTCAGTCGCGGAGCGGCATTCGGCGATATCGACAATGACGGAGACATCGATATCGTGATCGCAAATAACAACGGCCCGGCCCGCCTGCTGCTCAACGAATCCACGCCCCGCATGCACTGGGTCAGACTGAGGCTGGAAGGCGTCAGGTGCAATCGAAGCGCGATTGGGGCCCACGTTTATGTGATGCGCAAAGGCCAGCCGCCCCTTCACAGGCGCGTGCATTCAGATGGAAGTTACTGCAGCGCTTCGGACCTGCGGGTGCATGTCGGTCTGGGCGCCCGCTCGGAAATCGATGCCGTCCGGGTGCAGTGGCCCGACGGCAGCAGCGAAATATGGAACGATATCCGCTCCGACTCCGAAGTCAGGCTGCGGCAATTCTCGGGGAAGCCGGTAAAGTAAGAAAAGCGCATTCACCACAAAGACACAAAGAACACAAAGCGGCGTTTTGTGTTCTTTGTGCTACAAGTTGGCAACTTCTTGTTTTTTTAGCAAGATTCTCTAACTAATGACCAATGACTGATGACCGGTGACGGGTTTGGTTGCGGGTCTGCCGCGCTGCGTCTTTGTGGTGAATTCCTACTTACGGCCGTTTGAAAGAGAGCGGAATAATTCTTCGTAGCGGTCCGTGACAAGCTCCCAGGAGTAATCGGTTTCGATCCGTTGCTGGGCAGCGGCGCGCAGGTTGTCAAACTGTGACGGGTTCTGAAACACGTCTCTCATCTTCTGGGCAAGATCCGTAATGCTGTTGTAACGGTAGTAGATTCCGGCTTTGCCCAGGACTTCGCGATGCTCGGGCAAGTCATTGGCGACGACAAGGCTGCCGGCTCCCATCGCCTGCAGCAGGGCCGGATGCGTGCCGCCCACTTCGGTTGCCTGGATGTAAGCCAGGGAGTTGCCCATCAATTCTTCAATCGCCCGACCATAGACGGTGCCCGCCAGAATGATCTTGGCGTCGCTGAGAACCTCCCAGTTTGAAGTCTGTTCCCGGATGTGTCCCACATATCGGGTTGTCTCGGCGATGTCGCCGACAATCACCATGGGGCTGGGAATGTGCGCCTTCTTGTAGGCGGATATTACGGTATGGGCATGGTTCTCGGGATCCAGACGGCTCACGAAAAGAAGATATTCGCGGGCATGCAGGCCGTATTTCATCAGGGTCCCACCCGGGGGGATCGAGACTTTTGGTGCGCCATAAGGAATCACCACGCTTTTGACTCCGTAGCGCTCCTCGAAATATTCACACACGCCGCGCGCATCAGTGATAATCCGGTCAGGAACCTTGGCAGCCAGCCTTTCTGAAATATCCCACACCAACTGGCCAAAAGTGCTCCAGTTGTGCCGCTGGCCCGCCATGCCGTCGACATTGATGACCACGCGCTGCGCCAGAAGGCGGGGCAGGCAGGTGAAAATCGCATTCAAGGCATTGCACACCAGAATGGCATCGTAACGGCGAAAGAGGGCGTGCAGCGTCGCAAAACCGGTATGGCTCAACAGCTCGAGGTTCTCGTTGCCGATGCCGGGCAAAACGACCCGGCGCACACCGCGATGCGAGCCATTTCCTTCCGAAGCAAGACTCTTGAGGCAGTAGACGGTGACTTTATGGCCGCGCTGGACCAGGCGCACGGAGAGTTCTTCGGCGAAGGTCTCAAAACCGCCGTATTTGGCGGGAATTCCCCGAGTTCCCATTACCGCTATTTTCATAGCTGCTCGTACTGAATGCGCAAAAATCGCTACGCACGTGCTCGGGTAAGCCGGGTGCTTGATCTTGCGAGACCTCCAAAATGCCATAATTCGACGGGGAGCGTTGGTGTTTTTCGTCACAAAAAGCTAGAACCGCGAAAGCGCGAAGGCGCCAAAGTCACAATGTCTCGATGTCTCGCTAACGGGAGTGAACCATAGGCCTTAGGGGTTGTCCCATTTGGTTGGCCAAGTGATTTGATTGATTTCGCGCCTTCGCGCCTTCGCGGTTCAATTTTCTCACACGTCGAACACGCGCTTGATCCAGCGCTCCACCACCGGGCCGGCTTTCGAGGGGAACCGATGACCTCCGTCCATCATGGCAAATTCGACGTCGGCGGCTCGCAGCCTGAGACGATCAGCGTATTTCTCCGTGATCTCGGGCGGATAAAATTCGTCCTCGCGGCGCGCGATGTGCAGCAGCGACGCGGAGATTTTTTGGTACCGGCCTTCCTCCCAGTCACCCGGCAGTCCTCCGCAAATTCCAATCACTCCCCGCACCGACGCCGGATGGGTGGCGGCAAACCGGTAGTTCAATCCCGCGGGCTGCGAAAAACCGACCAGCATCCGGCGCTCCGAAGGAATTCCATATTCGCGCCCGGCCTCTTCCAGAACGTGCTGTACCATGTCATGGTGCAGCCGTATCGAGCTGGCCGGATACTTGTGGGTGATCCAGCAATAACCTACGTCTTTAGTGCCGGGCGAGAGGAAGAACTCGCTGGGCGCCTGAATCGATGCGATGGCATGCTTCCACTCAAGCATGGTTCCTGTGAGCTGAAGCATCACCTCCGGATTTGAACCAAAGCCGTGAAGGGTCGCTGCCAGCAAGGTGCGCTCGTCGACACGCTGGGGCAGATGCAGCAGATAGCGGCAGTCCAGGGTTGCCTTGAAAGTTTGCTCGACGATATCGGGTTCGGGTTCCACCGATTCGGGTCTGTCTCTTGGATTTTTCATGGACGCCTGTTTGCCCAAATAAGCGGGAGACGGTCACATTATTTTCACCGCAGAGGCGCAAAGCACGCCGAGTTTCCGCAGAGCTCCCATTGTACCTCTGCGAAGCTTGGCGTTCTTTGCGTCTCTGCGGTGAAAATGACGTGGCCATCTCAGCTCTCAATTTCCTGCCGGAAAGTCTCCGACGCCAGATACGTTGACACTACCGTAATCAATCCCATCGCAGCCATGTACACGGCGACGGCATTCGGTCCCCATGTTCCCAGCAGGGCCGTGGCGATCAGTGGCGCAAATCCGCCCGCAAATACCGAGCTCAATTGATAACTCAATGAGGCGCCGCTGTAGCGCACCCGCGTCCCGAACAACTCGGAGAGATATGCCGCCTGCGGACCGTACATCGCGTCCTGGATGACGTTCAGTCCCAGCACGATCGCCAGCCAGATGAGCGCCTCGGACCGGGTATTGAGCAGCCAGAAAAAAGGAAAGGCGTACAGAACCGTCCCGACGGCGCCGGCCAGATATACCGGACGCCGGCCGACGCGGTCAGAGAGCGCGCCGTAGAAAGGAATACTGAACAGCCCTACTGTCGCGGCGATCAACACCCCCATCAGCATGGTGTTTTTCGGAAGCTTCAGATATTTTTCGCCATAGCTCAAAACAAACACCGTGTAGATGTAAAAGGTGGCGTTCTGTGAAAATCTCATTCCTATTCCGAGGACCAGATTCTTTGGATGGGTGCGGATTACTTCCAGCACCGGCTGCCGTGTTTCCGCGCTCTGCTGCTTCAATCGTGTGAAGGCCGGTGTTTCCAGCAGGTTCAGGCGGACAAACAGTCCCACACCGATCAATACAATGCTCAGCAGAAAGGGAATGCGCCATCCCCACTGCAGGAACTGGCTCTCGGTCAGCCTGGAGGAGATTACCGTATAAACCAGGGTGGAAAGCAACAGTCCGGCCGGCACCCCCATCTGCGGCCAGCTTCCATAGAAGCCTCGCCGGCCCGACCTGGAGTGCTCAACCGCCATCAGGACCGCGCCGCCCCATTCGCCTCCGACTCCGATCCCTTGCGCGAATCGCAGCAACACGAGCAGGCCGGGAGCGAGAATTCCAAGGCGGTGATAAGTGGGAAGAATGCCGATAATAAAAGTGGCAATCCCCATGATCAGCAGGGACTGCACGAGCATCGATTTTCTTCCCACCCGATCGCCATAATGCCCGAATATCACGCCTCCTATGGGCCGGGCCACAAACCCCACCGCGAATGTACCAAACGCGGACAGCGTACCGGCCAGCGGGCTGATATTAGGAAAGAACAGCTTGTTGAAAACAAGCGCAGCCGCCGTCCCGTAGAGAAAGAAGTCATACCACTCGACGGTCGTGCCGATAAAGCTGGCTAGAATTACCTGGCGAAGTGAGCCGGAGGGTGTGGGAGGGACAGTGTCATCAGTCATCAGTCATCAGTCATCGGTCATTGGTCATTGGTCATTGGTCATTGGTCATTGGTCATTGGTCATTGGTCATTGGTCATTGGTCATTGGTCATTGGTCATTGGTGTCATTGGTCATTGGTCATTGGTCAGCGGTCATTGGTCAGCGGTCAGCGGTCATTGGTCAGCGGTCCTCAGGTTATTGGTTTTTGGTCCTGTTTGCATTTTTTTTCGTGATTTCTTCAGCTGGTCAGTTCAGTAAAGTGGAGGCGCGGCAAAAAACAGGGGAGATAGTGAAGCGTGATCCGCAATCGGAGCATATGGCGAAAATACTCAGTTTCATGGACCTTGAAGTTTGGCAAGTAGGACGTCGGATTCGCCGCAGAATCTACGAAATTACGTTAACTTTTCCTTCCTCGGAAAGATATAACCTCGCCGGGCAAATGAGGAGTGCGGCAGTTTCAATGACTTCGAATATTGCGGAGGGCTTCGGTCGGTTTTTTTATAAAGAGAACAAGAGATCGTGTCTGGTCAGTCGCGGTGAAGCCTACGAGCTGCAAGACCACATTCTAACTTCACTGGATGAGCGATACATTAGCCAAGAATGCTACACGGAAATAGACGAGGAACTGCGCCTCTTCTTACGACTGCTCAACGGATACATAAGATCGATTGGAAAAGAGGGCCGGGAACGGTAGTCAGTCATTGGTCATTGGTCATTGGTCATTGGTCATCGGTCATTATCGGTCATCGGTCATTGGTGATTGGTGATTGATGATTGGTCATCCGACATTGGTCGTGGCTTTACGTCAATTGACCGATGTTAGATGATCAAAGGATCGATGGTTGTTGGACAGTTAAGCCATAATGTGCCCATCGTCCGATTTCCACTGCCAGATGACCGATGGCCAATAATGACCGATAGCCAACAATGACTAATAGGGGTATTTACTTGACTCCACCACGTACTACAGGTTGTGGTTTGATCAGAGTTGAAAATGGAGCTGGCTCGACCTGCACGGCCTGCTGGACGAGACGGTAGAAAAGTTTCCCGCGCGACGCGGATTTGC
>DASXQR010000226.1:0-23723 GCA_036507075.1 Acidobacteriota bacterium
TACGCTGAGATTTCGCAGAGGCTGGACTGCAACTCTGCGAGACCTCGGCGATCTCGGCGACTCTGCGGTGAAAGCACTATGACCAATCGGCAGCCGGCAGATATAAGCATCCCGCTCTTGCAGGCATGGTTGGGGTTGCAGATCCACCTTAAGTAAGACCAGGTGGTCGGAGTGCTCGGCGTAGGCCCTTTCCAGCCACTTGAGCGCCCGGTCCTTTTCGCCGAGCCGTGCGCAGGTTCGCGCGAAGCTATACGGCGTGACGTAGTTGCCCTTTTGCCGCCCCCACTCTTCCGTCATCTCGAGTTCCTTCCGCCAATAGCCCTTCCAGCCAGCCTCGGCATACGCCTTTTTTCGCGCTTCTATCGTTTCCGGTTTGAACCCGATCACGGCTTGGGCGCGTGTAGGCCATAAGGGCTGAGGAGCGCATGGCAGTCGGCAAGCCCGGCATGCACCGGGACTCAAAATTGTATATAGTAGATATACATGATATAAATAAGGAAAATGACTATCCAGATGATCATTCGCATTGATGAGAAATTAAAAGAGAAGATTACAAGGTTTGCTCGAGCCGAGGGGAAGAGCACCAGCCAAGTCGTCAGGGAAATCATGGAGAGCTACATCCGAGAAAGAGATGTGGGAGCCTACATTGAGGACCTATGGATCCGTGTAGGGAAAAAATTGAAAGCTCGGGGTGTACGCTCAAAAGATATTGGTCCCTTGATTAAAGAAGCGAGAGCCCGGAGGAGATGAAGGTCGTCGTCGATACCAATGTCTTTGTTTCTTCCTTCTTTGGTGGTAATCCTCGAAAAATAATCGACCTTTGGAAAGAAGGCCAACTCACGCTTTGCCTGTCCCCGGGTATCCTTGAGGAATATGTTAACGTCCTTCAGCGGATGGGGCTGGAGGAGGAAGAACTGGAAGAAATTCTCGCGCTATTTGCCCGCGGGTGGAATTCTCTGTTTACAGCTAAGACTCCTAAGTTAGAGATTGTTGCAAGCGATCCGGGAGACGATAAATTTATCGAATGTGCCGTCGCGCTCAATGCGCGCGTCATTATCAGTGGCGATAAGGCTTTAATCGACATCGGCCACTATATGGGAATAAAGTTAGTCACTCCGAAGAAATTCCTGGATGAATACTCTGAACAGTAAGAGTACCAGTTTGTAAGATCTTTGTTTTTTTTAAGCAGTTTTTCGAACCGGCCAGTAGGTGCGGTCAAGGATAGTCCGCTTCAGCGGGCTCTCGAGTTTGGACATTTTCTGGCGCAGCGACGCTGCACCAAGCCCGCTGAAGCGGGCTCGACGCTGTTCACGCCGAAATTTTGGGTGCGGCCTTCGGCCGCGTTAGGAACTCAAGACGTAAAGCCAACGCGCCGCAACAGGTCTTTGAAGCGCGGGTCTGAGCGGAGGCTGTCAAGGTGCGCGTCAACATTCAGCAGCACCAGAAGTCCGTCGCGCTCTTTGTAGGCCTTCTCCAGCCAGGCTAAGGCCTGCTCTTTCTCGCCCAGACCGGAGTGAACATTGGCGATCAGGAACGCCGAGATGTAGCGCTGCTCCAGACAGCGCCCCGTGTAGTAGACGGCAGGCGGGAAATTGGAGTCGATTTCAAGCGCCTTCCGGAATTCTGCCAGCGCCTCGTCGTAACGGCGCGCGCACAGGTAGGGGTAGCCGAGGCCCGTATTGATGATGAGCGAAAGCGGGCTGAGTTCGTGCGCCTGCCGGATGTGTCGCAGGCTCTCCGCAGTCCGCCCCCGGAAGACCAGGCGCAAGCTCCCAGGGCAGCGTGAAGGTTTGCGTGCCGCACAATCAAGGCGATAGCTGTGTGGATGATGGAGCATCGGTCGATTCTACGGTGTGTTTACCAAAATAGTGGTGGCCATGAAATCGCGGTATGAGTAAGCCGTACGCGGCGGCGCATTTTTGTGCCAGTTGGATGGATACCGCAGAAGTAGGGATTCTAACTGAAACATTGAACTTTGTGTCTTCGTGCCTTCGTGGCAAATTGTTCAGCCCTGGATTGGCTGCAAGCGGCCGTCGACCAGCTCCAGCCGTGCCGGAAAGCGTGCCGCCAGGTCTGGATTATGGGTTACGACAAGAAGGATGGTTTCGCGCTGTTTGTGGATTTCGACCAGCAGATCGGCGATTGATTCTGCCGCGCTGCGGTCCAGATTACCGGTGGGCTCATCACATAGCACTATCAACGGCGACTGGATCAGGGCCCGTGCCAGCGCCACCCGCTGCTTTTCACCGCCCGACAGCGCGCCCGGGCGGTGATCGACTCGATTTGAAAGCCCCACCCTATCCAAGAGCTTGCGCGCTTTGTTTACCTTGTCGGCATCGGGCGGTCCGACGAACGTTGGAATTAACACATTCTCCAAGGCGGAGCACTGGGGCAGCAGGCAGTGGTCCTGAAACACAAAGCCGATCTTTTCGTTTCGAAATTTCGCCAACTGATCCGCCGTCAATTCAAAAGGGTTATGCCCGTCGACGGTGACAATGCCGCTGGTAGGCGGCTCAAGCGCGCCCAAGATATAGATGAGCGTGCTCTTGCCGCTGCCTGAGGGACCCATGATGGCGACCGCGTCACCTCGTCTCAAATCAAGGGAAACGCCGTTCAGAATCTGAAGCGGGCCCGCCGGCGTGGGGTATTCTTTGCAGAGCCCCTCAGCTTTGAGCATAAATTCTAAGTTGTGCGGTCCGAGTTGCGTGTTGCGAGTTTACGGGTTTCGGGTTCCGAGTTGAGTTGGCTTGGTGCCTTGGTGGTTCAAAAGAATCAACCACCAAGGCACCAAGCCAGCTCAACTTGCAGCTCATAACTCATGGCACCCTTGCAACTCGTTGTAACTTGTAACTCGCAGATCGCTTTTAGCCGACCAAGCCCTCGTAAACCCGCAGCGTTTCGTCTGCCATCCGCTTTACGCTGTAGTGGCGGCGAACCCCGATGGCCCCGCGCAGGCCCAACTCCCGCGCCAGGCTGCGATCATTCCACAGATCACGAATTGCTTTAGCGAGCGCCTCCGGGTTGTCCGGCTCCACCAGCAAACCGCCGCCGGTTGTTTCAATGATCTCGGTAAACGCGCCGCGCCGGGGCTGAACCACCGGCGTGCCATTGGCCATCGACTCGAGGAGAAACATTCCCTTGGGCTCGTTGTACGTGGCCGGCACGGAGAGTACGTCCAGGCTTTGAAGAAATCTGATTTTTTCATTCCGATCGACGACCCCCAGATACGAAAATTCACCCGCCAGACCCCAGGCTTCCATTTTCTTTTTGATCTCGCTCAGGTAGGGCCGATGTTCGCGTCCCAGATAACCGGCCACTCGGAGTTGTCCTTTCAAGGATTGAGTTCGCCCGCGCACCAGGCGGTACGCCTCGCAAAGCAGGTGGAGTCCCTTTTCTGGAGCGACGCGTGCAAAGTACCCGATCGTGAAAGTATCATTCGGATAATCATTCTTTGGCTGATAGCCTTCCAGGTTGATCCCCAAAGGAACCACCGCCATTTTTTCGTCCGGCACCTGCAGGTAAGAACTCATGAATTCGGCGTAAAAGTGGCTCACGGGCGTAAAAACATCCACAAAAGTCGTATTTGCACGGATCAGCTCCAGCGCGCGATCACGATAGGTCGGATGTAATCCTTCCAGGAACAGATCCTCGCCTTGAAGCGTGCAGCAGACCGGCCGGTCAAGCGCTTCCCGCAGCGGTCGCGCCAGGCCGATCAGCAGGGAATTGGGAAGGTTGACGACGTCGGGCAGCGGCTGGCCTTGCAGCCAGTCGATCAGCTTCCGGATTTCCTTATGTTGATAACCCTTGTCACCTCGAAGCATGGAGACGGTGAGTTCCCCCAGTTGTCGCGGGTTTGTTCGGATAGCCACGCGCGAAATGAGTTTCAGAAGCGCCGTGGAATCCCACAGCCTGTCCAGCAGACGCGGTGTCTTTCGAAACAGAGACCAATTCTGCTCGAAATAAACGCTGATGCCGCCGAAGAAAATGTGGTGGTGGCTTACGTTGGGCTCGTCGGTGCGCGTTGGCGTGTAAAGGGGAAGAAGGATCACCTCGTGCCCGCGCGACATTAATTCCGCAGCCAGCGCGTTGTCGCGGAAGCAGCTTCCACAATACATCCCGGCTGCGCCTGCAGTAATGGACAGGATCTTCAAGTCAAGTCACGGTGTGTGAAGCATATTTGTGTTCTTTGTGTCTTTGTGATTACTTGTTTCTTAACCACAAAGACACAAAGGACACAAAGTATTTATTCCGCATTCCGCATTCATCATTCCGCCTTCCGCATTCAATAGACCCCTTCCACAACGGTGGATTGAAATTTCGAAAACGGTCTTACATTTCTGACGCCATCCCAGGGATAAAGTTCGCAGGGCGGCTCTCGCTCCGCTTCGTCCCGCTCCAGAAAACGCGGCATGAAGAACTCGCGCGTCAGCGTCGTTAATCGGACTCTGCCGGTTTCGCCGTAATGAACGACTCGATCCGGCTGATCGGGATCGACAATCTCGATCATGGCCCGCGGCGACGGCGGATAATAAATGACGGCGTAGTTGTCTTCCGGCGCCAGCGGTTTGTGCGCGGCCAGGCCCATCAGCGTGTTTCCGTAGGTAGGGGCAAAGTAGGTTCCTTCCAGCAGCTCTTCCACGGCAAAACGATAGAACTGCGGCGTCATTTCAGTTCCGCCGCAGAACACTCCCGTGATACCGGCCTTTTTCAGTGAAATCTTTTCGCAGAGAGCCTCCAGAAGTTTTGGCGTGGTGAAAAGACAGCGGATATTGTCGTGTGCTCGAAGCAGCGTGAGCGCCTGCTCGATGACGTGCTGCTTGTACTTTTCCGCCATTTCGAACTGGCGCATCTTGAGCAGTTTGATTATCCAGCGCGGATCCAGATCGAGCATGAAGCAGATGCCGCCGCGATGCTGCGCCAGATGTTCCACGGCGAGTCGCAATCGTCGCGGGCCGGTTGGTCCCAGGGAGAGCCAATCCGATCCCTTGGGAAAATACTGATCGGGAAGGGTTGCGCTGAAAGTCTCGTAGTCTGTGCGAAAGTCGTCGATGTTGATTCTTGACTTGGGGATCCCGGTACTGCCGCCGGTTTCAAAGATCACAGCCGGGCGATTCGCGTAGGCTCTGGGAATCCAGCGGCTTACCGGCCCGCCGCGCAGCCATTCGTCCTGAAAAAAACCGAAGCGGCGAAGGTGGTCATAACCCTGGATTTCCCGGCGGGGATCCCAGTCGATCCTTTTTGCATAATCGAGCCAGAAGGGACAACCGGTGGCCGGATCAAAATGCCAGCTCACAATTTCCCGCACCCAGGAATCCAGCGACTCCCGTGCAGATCGTACCCTTGTGTCTAAACGGCTTTCCTCTACAAGGCTCATCGCGAAAGTCGAAAGTCGAAGGTCGAAGGTCTGAGTGCCGGTAACATAACCATCGCCGTTGAATTGTGGCGACGGGAAGGGAGAGGTGTCAAGTTTTCACAAAGTCTGGATTTCTGAAAATCGAAAGTCGCAAAGATTCACTACAGAGGCACAGCCCGGCCATAGGCCGCAACCAAGAAACCGGCCACGAACACGGCAACGACCACGTCTCAAGTTCACGAGCACGATCACGTCAACCTCCACGCCCTGCGTTCACGAGAACGGCGACGTCCACGTCACCGGCCCGCGATCGCGAAAAAATAGTCAATTTCAATTCTCTGCAGCCTACGCCAACACCGGTCAGGATTGTAGACGTAATCGTAGACGTGGTCATGCTCGTGGACGTGGGACGTTGACGTGCGCGCGCTCGTGAACGTGAGACGTGGTCGTTGCCGTGGACGTGGCTGGTTTCTTGTTGCGGCCTGCGGCCGGGCTGCGCCTCTGTGGTGAATCCTTTTGACTTTCGACCTTGGACATTCGACTTTTCAATTGTCAGTTGAGTCGAGTGAGGCTAAAGGTTCCGGTGGTGGTCAGATTATTTGCAAGAAGCGTGGTGACGTAGGAGCCGCTGAAGGCGTTGTTCGTGAACGTGAAGTTGAGGAATCGGGCGTATACGATCGCTTCCTGTTCCTGAAAGGTCCTTCCTCTTCCATAGAAGGAAAGACGCAGCGCTCCCGAAACCAGCCGGCCGTACACAAGATAAGTTTCAGGATCGATGGATTGTCCTCCCGACTCGGTAATCCGCAGATATCCTTTAACGAAATTGCCTTCACTCCAAATACTTAGTTCGCCCCGCGACACCTTTCCGTCTACTCCGCTCAGAGTGGCTGAGTAAGTTCGGGGTGATGGAACAATTGGCAGTGAAGAAAGTTGCCCCTGCACCAGTGTCAGGGCTGTTCCGATGATGGGAACATCGGAAGAGATTTCGATCTTCCCCCGGCCGATCGTTACCGGAAATATTTCCCGCAAAAAGCGGGCCTTATGCCAGAAATACCCGAGGTTGTCATCGATCCTGCTTATTTCGTTGCCGCTCTCATTAAGGAGAGTCAACCGCACGATGGCGGTTCGCTTGTCCAGATCCAGATTCGCCAGGGCCAGAGCAATGGTGGTGAAATCCTCGAAGGGAATGGAGGTCAAAAAGAATTCGGATGATGGCGAAACTCCCACGCTGTCGACGACGGTGGCGCCCGACTGCAGGAAATAGGTCAGATTGCCTTCAACGAAGTTGGACCCCAGGTCTGCCGCGATAAGATAGGCATAACCGGCCTCGGTGACCGGACCTGTGACGGTGTAGGTAACCGTCGCTCCCGGCTGCAGGTTGACCGTCAGTTTCCCGTCCGTGGTCAACTGTCCGTTGACGACGACGTTCCAGATCTCTCCCTGGTTCTTGTTGAAATATAAAGTGCCGTTGTATGCGGTTCTGCCGCGGTTGGTAACATTAATTACAGTGCGGTAGTCACCGATCGCAACCTGAGCAAAGGACAGGTCCTTGTGGGGCAGCAGGCTCTGCGACCAGAGCGGCGCGCCGGAAAGGACGGCCGCAAGGACAAGCGGGATCAATCGCAATTTTCTCATAGACCCGCTAGTTTGGACTCATTTACGCCCGTGAAGGTTCAGTAAGACTTGGTGCCTTGGTGTCTTGGTGGTTAAAAACGCTCTCAACCACAAAGACACCAAGACACGAATCTCTCCAACCCGTAACCCGCCAACCCGTAACCCGCAAAACCGATACTATTTAGTGTAGAACTCATGCAGCAGTCCATGGAAGTGGTGCACGCCGTTCTCGCGCTGTGGAGAATAGGGACCGCTCGTGTAATGACGCGATCGAAGCCCGCGCTGCACGGACTGGCATACGTCGATGTCCTCTATTTGGATCTCGTCGCTGAACTCAACAGTGCGCGTCAGGGCCTGTTTGGTTTCCGGAAGCTCGGGGTTGCGGAAGTACCATTCAAACACCGTCAAAGTGCGGCCCGGCTCCAGCGGCACGATCAAATTAGTCGAAAAATTGTCCGGATAAAAATTCAACATCAAGTTGGGAAAAATCCAGAAGTACTGTGCTTCGTTTTCCGGCTGCGATTGGTCCACTGCAATGCGGGTCCCACTGCGGCGAATGGGAGAATGCTGGATGGAATAGTATCTTCGGGTTTCCGTGCGGTACCTGCTGTAATCGATCTCGCGGTAAAGGGAGGGGTGCACAATGGGGATGTGATAGCCCTCCAGGTAATTGTCTACGTACACTTTCCAGTTGCACTCGATGTACCAGTCCTTGCGCGCAACCGGCTGCATCGCGCTCCAGTCCGACCGGCCGATGCGCGCCGGCAGATCTTCGAGGAATTCCGCCAGTGACGGCCCGCCGGGTTCCAATTTGACAAAAATCAGCGGGCCCCAGGTGTCCACCTGGAAAAGCGGCAAGTCTCCGGCCTGGTCGACAAAGCACTCGGGGCCCTCAAAATCCGGCGTGCCCAGCAGGCGCCCGTCAAGCTGGTAGGTCCAGCCGTGATAGGAGCATTGAAACAGCTTTCGATTCCCCTTTCCCTCGGCCACTGGGCCGGCGCGATGGCGGCACACATTGGAAAGAGCGCGCAGCTTGTTGTCGTGGCCGCGCGCGACAATCACCGGTTCGCCGGCGATGTCGGCGGTAAAGTAGTCGCCCGCGGAGGCTGCCTGCTCAGTGCGTCCGACGAGCTGCCAGGTGCGCCCAAAAATTTGAGTTTTTTCGCGCTCGAAAACTTCAGCGTCTGTGTACCACTGCGCCGGCAAGGTTCGAGCCAGTGGTATGTTTTTTTCGAATTGAAAACCAGGGAGTTTCATTACTTCATTGAGCTCTCAAATGCGGGTTTTCGGAATGCGGAATGCGGAATGGGGAATGGGGAATGCGGAATGGGGAATGGGGAATGGGGAATGGGGAATGGGGAATGGGGAATGCGGAATGGGGAATGCGGAATGCGGAATGGGAAATGGGAAATGAGGGATGTGGAATCAATATGTGTGGCCCACAACCGTTTGAAGCTGAGATCCGCAATCCGAAATCCAAATTGTCCCTTCCACGTCCGGCCGTCCCCTTTCCGCCTTCTGCCTTCTGCCCCCTGCCTTCCGCCTTCCGCTTTCTGCCTTCCGCCTTCTGCCTCCTGCCTTCCGTATTCCGCATTCCGCATTCCGAAATCCGCATTTGGGCCCCGCTTCCTCCCTTGGCAAAGATATCACGCCTTCAACCGCTTCATCAGCACATACGCCGGGTAACTGGCAGCCAGCAGCATCAGGGCATTGATGCTGTTGCGCGTATCTCCTGCCACGGCACCCAGCAGGAAAAATACGGAGCCGGCAAAAGCAATCCCCGTCGTCCACGGGTAACCCCACGCTCGATAGGGTCGGTTCAGCAGCGGCTCGCGCCGCCGAAGAATGAATAAAGACAGGAATGAAAGAGTGTAAGCAGCCACGAAAAAGAACGCGAGCACGGCA
Source organism: Acidobacteriota bacterium (assembly GCA_036507075.1). GTDB lineage: Bacteria > Acidobacteriota > UBA6911 > JACQSX01 > JACQSX01 > DASXQR01. Next base: position 8,873 of record DASXQR010000226.1, read on the forward strand.
ATGATCTTTTCGAATGTGCCGCTCAGGACGAAGAAAAGCGCAACCGCAGTGCCGCAGGCAAGTGAAATGGTCGGAGTCCCGCCGGCGTTTACTTTTACCGCGGCCCGCGAGAAAAGGCCGTCGCGGCTCATCGAAAATAACACCCGGCTTGCCATCAGATGATAGGCGTTGATGCCGCTCAGCATTGAGATGATGGTGAGCGATCGCACGACGGTATCACCGTAACGACCAAAAACGACATCGGCAGCGGCGCCAATTGCAAGCGTTTTGCCGGCCAGTTGCCCGATGGGGATTACATAGAGGAGAGCCAGGTTCACCAAAAGATAGATCACGATGATCGACAGCACGCCGCCAAACAAAGCCCGGGGAATTTCGCGCCCTGGATGGCGCACTTCCTCGGAAAAATAGATGACGCCCGTCCAGCCGTCATAGGTAAAGATTACTGCCTGCAGCGCGAGGATAAACGCCACAAGCAGTGAAGCGCCTCCAGGCAGAAGCTGCGGGAAGTTTGCCGAAGGAGCCCGGTCCGAGAGCGTGAAGCACGCGATCACCAAACCGAGGAATCCCAGCGCCTTGAGCGAGCTGGTGACATTCTGAATGGAACTTCCCCAGCGGATTCCCCGCCACTGAAGTACGGCAAACAGAATCACAATAAAGGCCGCACTTGAGGTGGTCTTGCCGCGCAGGAGTTCGAACAACGCGCCGCTGTACTCGCCGATCAGGATTGAGACGGCCGCCGCCGTTCCGCAAGTCGCCAGCCAGTCGGTCCAACCCACCACGAATCCCGCGTAGGGTCCGAGGGCGCGGCGGGCAAAGACGTACTGGCCGCCTGAAACGGGAATCGCTGTCGCCAGTTCCGCAATCGAAATGGCGCCCAGCAGCGCGTAGCATCCACCCAGCACCCATGCGCCCAGAAAGAGCCACGGTGAAGGCAGCAGTGCGGCGATTTGGCCGGGCGCTCGCAGAATCCCGGCGCCGATGGTGTTTCCGATAATAACGGCCAGGCCAAAGCCCGCGCCGAGGACTTGCAGCAATCGACCGGGGTTCGCCGTCTTTTCAGGCACGTGGGCTCATTGAAATGGAAAGCGGCTCGTACTGTGCCTGACCCTCGTCTCGCCTTTGTGTCCTTCGTGTCTTTGTGGTGAAGGTTTCATGCGCAAACTTTCGCAAGTAAGTACTAGAATACTATCGCAGCTCGTCAATTCGTAACTCGCAACTCGTCAACCCGTAACTCGACTTGCCCATGGTTCGCAAGAAGACGAAGATGACAGACCCGATCACCCGACGGCAATTTATCAAACACTCTTCAACAGCGGCTGCCGGGGCTGCCGGGGCCGCATTCAGTGCCCGCCGCGTCAGTGCCCGCCCTGCAAACCCTGCCGAGATTGTCGGCGATAAAGAGGTGCTTTCGCCCGTTGGCGCCGTGGCTGCACCGGCGCTGGCGGCACGGGTAGGCGCAGCCATCCTGCGCGCGGGTGGAAACGCCATGGATGCGGCAGCCGCCGCGTGTCTGGCCTCCGGAACCGCTTACCCCCATTTTGTATGCGTGGGAGGTTATGTCGCAGCCGGTGTGGTGCTCGAAGGAGGAACAGGGAAGGCCTGGTCGCTGGACGGCAATTCTGTTGCGCCGGCTCAGGCGCGCGAGGATATGTTCCAGGTCACTCCGCTTACGCGGCCGGCAAAAGGTCTCAACGAAACCGAATACCAGTGCCACGTCGCCGGAGATGCCAATGTGAATGGGCCGCTGGCAGTGGGAGTGCCGGGCTTTGTGGGCGGCGTTGGCATGCTTTGGGAGCGATGGGGAAAATTGAAGTGGCCGGAGATCGTGGCTCCATCGCTGGCGCTTCTGGAGGACGGATTTCCCTTCGGGTCGGCAGCCGTGGCGATCAAGTCCAAAGAAGCGGTGATTCGAAAGTTCGAACCGTCCGCGAGGCACCTGATGCCGGGGGGAAAACTTCCCAAGGCGACCGACGTTTGGCATCGTCCCGACATGGAAAAAACTTTAAAGAGGCTGTCGTCGGCCGGCTGGCGTGATTTCTATCAGGGCGAGCTGGGCCGAAGAGTTGCCGACTACATTCAAAGCATCGGAGGAATTTTGACCCGCGCAGACATGGCGGCCTTTCACGCGGGTCTGGAGGAGCCCTACGCGATCACATATCGAAAGGCAAGAATCCACGGCGCCACTCTTTCCAACGGCGCTCTTACCGCGTTGCAGGTTTTGAATATGCTGGAGTGTTTCGAGCCTGTTTCCGATCAGGAGCCGGCTTACTGGCACCGGCTGGCGGAGATTTTCAAGCTTGCATGGCGCGACCGCCTGCGCTACCTAGGCGATCCGAAATTCGCGAATGTTCCCATAGACAAGCTTCTCGGCAAAGAATATGCGAGCGCAGGGATTGACACTCTTCGGAAGAATCCCGATTACGTTGATCGCACGGCACCGCCCGCGCCCCAGGTGTCGCCTCAGGGAACCGTGCACGTGTCGGCTGCGGACGTTCACGGCAATCTGGTGTCAATTACGATTTCTCAGGGCGGCTGGCTGGGCTCCTGCGTCACCGTTCCGGAGACCGGACTGGTTCTCGGCCATGGGATGTGTCGCTTTGATCCGCGCCCTGGAAGGCCTAACTCGGTTCAGGCCCGCAAACGTCCGTTAAATAACGTCTGCCCGATGATTGTGCGCACCAAAGAGCGCGATCTTGCCGCGGGCCTCGCCGGCGGAAGAAGGATTGTCAGCGTCAGCGCGCAGATCGTTCAGCGACTGCTCGATCAGCACGCGACGCCGCTGCAGGCAGTGACGGCTTCGCGCATGCACATTGAGACGAGCGAGCCGATGGAGGTAGAGCAAAGGCTTGACGGCTCCCTGCGTTCCAGGCTCGCTGAAATGGGACATGAGATCATCACCGTCAAGCAGGTTGGAAGCGCGGCAGCCGTCGCCGGCTTGTTGAAACCGGAGCGAATGGTCCGCGCCGCGGGCAATTCTGGCGCCGCGGGCGTCGTGAAAAGCGGAAAGCGGAAGGTAGAAAGCGGAAAGCGATGAAATCCTGATTGTCTCAGGAGAATTTTTCGCGCCTGAAGAAAACAAAAGCCGTCTACGAGCACGAGCACAACCACGTCAACGTCAACGTCCACCAACTACTCCTCGCGCTTGCAAAGCTTTTTCGTCTGCGTCGACGTGACCGTGGTCGTTGACGTGGTCGTGCACGTAGACGGCTTTTTGATTGCCAAATTTTTGCCCGATTGCCGCCGTTCAGTAATGAAACCGGAACCATACAAAGAACCCGTACAGCGACAGAATAATTCCCACGAACAGCGCCCACCAGATTCTGAAATCTTTCCACCCGCGATAGCGCTTCTGCAGATCCGGAGGCAGCGGAGCATAGGCCGGCTTCCAGATAATTCCTTCAGTGCGCTCGCGAGGCGGCGGCGCCGTCAGCAAGGAAACGATGATCATTACAAGCATGCAGAATATCCACGCCAGCAGCGCGCGATGCAGATAATTGTTGTACGGGCGAAGCAGAACAACGTGGGGAAAAATGTACCTTTCAAGCACGTAAGTAAACGGAAAGCCGGAAAGAATTGTTGCCATCGCCGCGGCAGCAGTGGCGCGCCGCCATAGAATTCCCATGGTGAAGACCACCGCAAAAGGCGGCGCGATGTATGCGAATACGTTTTGTATCAGCAAAAACGCGAAGGATCCCTTCAGCGATCCATAGTAGCAGGCGATTCCGATGCCCATTGCCAGCACCGCCACGCACACCCACTGGCCAAAACGCACCTGCCTTTCTTCGGATATGGGCCGCTTGCGCAGCTTGGCGAAGATGTCGTAGGTGATGATGGTTGAAGTGGAATTCATCACGGCCGACAGCGTTGACATGAGCGCGGCCGCCAGTCCGGCCATGATAAAACCCCGCAACCCCTGCGGAACCAGCGAAGCTACCAGCGTTGGGTACGCGTGATCCGGCCGGTCAAGGTGTGGGAACAGCTTGAAGGCGATGATCCCGGGAACCGCCACAATGAACGGCATGACGATGTGCAAAAACCCCGCGAAAACCACTCCCATGCGGGCGTTCCATTCATCCCTGGCGGCCAGGCATCGCTGCACCGTATGCTGGCTGGCGCAGTTGTACCAGATGCCGACGCTCAGAAATCCGGTGAAAACACCCGTGGCGGGGAAAATCTTATGTGTTGGTGGCAGGAAAAGCTGGAACTTCGAGGGATTGTCCGTGACGAGCTGAAAAAGGCCGCCCACCTTCCACAGTCCCAGCGTCACTACCAACACGCCGGCAAACATCAGCAGGATTAACTGGAACAAATCCGTCCACGCGACCGATGTCATGCCCCCATACACCGTGTACACGCCGGTTGCCAAACCGAGTAACACAATGGCGGTGTAAATATTCATCCCAAAAAGGCTTTCCAGCGCTTCGGCGCCCGCAAACAAAACCCCGCCCACCAGCGAAAAGATGTAGCCGACGGTCAGGAACAGCGTGTATAAAACCCGCAGCGCGGGGCTGTATCGGCGCTCCAGGAATTCCGGCATAGTGGAAAGCCCGGTGCGCATGTAGTAAGGAAGAAACACCCAGATCAGCAGGCTGTAAACCAGCCACGCGTTCCATCCAAAAGCGCCCACCACCATTCCCGTGGCATAGCTGGCGCCGGCGCTTCCAATGAAGTGTTCCGTGCTCACCACGGTGGCAACCAGCGACCCGCCGACGACATACCAGGGAAGTTTTCTGCCCGCGAGGAAATAGTCCTTGAGCGTTTTCTGTTCGCGGCGCGCGGCATAGAAGCCCACCGCCATCGTCATCAGCATGTAGGCGATAAAAATCGCCAGATCAAAGTTGTTGAGCGAAACCCGGGAGTTCATCCGTATCGGATCGAGGACAGATTACCCTGGTGCCTTTGTGTCTTCGCGGTGAAGAGAAATGAACCACTAAGACACCAAGGCAGTCCGGGCGGCATCAGTAAAGGACCTCTACCCGCATCTGGCTTGACCGATAGGGAAGGCGGACTATTCCTGATGCAGCTTCGAAATTACGGTGCGGAGAATCGTTCACCCTTACGCTGCGGATCGGCGCCTTTTGCGGAGGGCGGAAGTAAACCAGCAGGTTCGCGTACCGGTCACGGGTTGGAGGGTTGATGACTGCCGTTATCTTTCCTTTATCGGCCTGCGATTCGACAACGAATGACATCTCGCCGAAGAATGTCGGCGCGCGATCGACTCTGATTCGCTTGCCGGTGGCAAACCAGGCCCGCGGCGCGCCGGCCAGCAGGTGCAGATTTCCCGTCTCTATGTTGTCGCGCAGCTCTTCAAAAACGAGCATCAGGCGCAGCATCCGCAGAGTTTCAGAATTTGCCGCGGAATTGGGAAAAGAGTAATCGGCGCTCACAAAGCCGCCGTTATCAGTGTTGTAGCCGATGAAGGGAGACCCTTCCGATGCGATCAGGCCGTGCCGCGTCATCCCAAATGCTAAACGCGAGTAAAAGCCCAGCAGAAATTTGTCCACTTCTCCGGACCTGAGCATCTGGTCGTAGTAGCCGGCGTTATAAACATTGTTGATCCAGCCATACGGACTGTTAGGCTGCCGGCGCGCCCGCGTACAGCCGAGCACGAAACCGCCCCGCTGCTCGAGATAGTCGGTGATCCAGCGCGCCAAGCGATCGCCGGGATTGAAAAAGTGATAACCAAACTGCATGTCCGCCCAGTAGTGGTAATAGGTGCCCTGAACGCGTCCCAGAGCAAGATCGTCGTAGGGTTCGGGCCCGTAGCCGGGAGTGTCGCGAAAATAGAGCGTCTGCAGTTCGACAAAAGGCGGAGAGCCCGGGGTTCGGATCACGCTCTTTTCCATCGCGTTCAGAATAGCTTTTCGAAAGTCTTTCGCTTCCGCCACATACTTTTCACCCCGCTGGCGGTCGATCCCGCTTCGCAGCAGGAAATTTCCCAGATCCTGCAGACCCTGGCAATTAGTGATGTTGTGCGCCACCACGTACATTGGCTCCTTGTCGCCAAGATCGTCGGCGCCCGGAATGGCGGGGGGGAGCAGCCCCCAATGCAAGGGCTTACTTCCACCATCGAGCTTGATCGTGCTTCGCCGGTCGGCGACGATCTCATCGCCCACGCGCAAAATATCCGATTTGAATTGCTCAAACAGATCCGTCTTCCGTGTCAGGCGATAATTCTCAAACAGGTGGTGGAGCACGACGGCTCTCCGATTTTGATACTTGCGGCCGGCCTTGGCGGGATCCAGGCTCACCGGCATGAAATGGGGAAGCAAGCGGTCAGAGTAGTCGCCAAATCCGTAGAAGGCAAAGTCATTGGCGCCGAAGCCATTCTCCACCGGGTAAAAAGAATCGTTGTAGCGCAGGCCTGACCCATAGGTGAATCGCGCGCCGTCGGCGAGGATGAAGTTTTGAGCCAGCAGCGCCCGCCAGACATGGTTAATCGGCGGTTCGGGTGTCTCAATCTGCATTCCCTTGGCAAGCAGCTCCTCCCAGAATTTGCGAACCTTTGCGTGCGCGGACCGGAAGGATTCATCGGTGGGAACCTGCACGCGATGCGCGGAATCGGGAAGGTAAGGAACTTTGAAATAGACGGAAACGGATTCTTCCGGCTTCAAATCAATACGCTGGGTCAGGCGCTGCTTACTCTCATCGAAAATTGATTTTGGATCGCTGCAAGCCAGGATTGTGGCGCCCTGTAAGTCGCGAATCCTGCCATCCGATGCCATGCAACGGCCGCCGTCCGTCAGAATCACATCCTCATGCAGTTCGGCCCTGCGCGAAGAGGGCGATACATTGGTAATCTGTATCTCGATAAACGCAATGTCGCACCCGATTTGTTCGCCAGTGGGACGATCCGCGAGAATTTTTTGCCGGTAGCGGAGCCCGTCCGAGTGATACTCCATGACGGTGATCGGCAGGTAGTCTTCTTCGTACTGGATGCGGGAGTGTTGCTCTCCGTTGAGGCCAAATATTTCGGCCGACGGGCCGACGCGGAAAACGATATTTGTATTTTCCGCCAGAGGCTGCACATTGGGGCCCAGCTTTCCCTTGATGAGATTGGCGGAAATAGCTCCGTTCCACCAGATCATGAACTCGTTGTCCGATCCGTCTTCTCGCGGCGGCCGGTCGGGCGCCGAGAAGGTCCCAAGAACCGTCCGATCCAGCACTTTTCCCGGATAAAGAGATTTCACCGACGCCAGAGAAGGCTCGCCCTGCCGCAGGATTCTCTGGCCGAGCGGATCATCCAGTCCCTTCATCATCAGCTCTTCCCATTGTTTTCCCTGCTCCATGGCCTGCTGTTCGGACTTCTTGAAGGTCACATCGCGCGCCCATCCAGAGGTGATTTGCAGGAATTTTTCCTTGAGGGAGCGGGCAGCGGTTTCGTCGCGGAGGAGACCTTCCGAACCGCGGGAGGAACCGGCGAAAAGCGTTATCACCACAAAGACACAAAGGCACAAAGGAAACCCGTATTGTCTTGGTGCCTTTGTGCCTTGGTGGTTCATTTACGCTTCAACCCCAGCAACTGCGCTCCGTTTTCGAAGCGCATTCTCCGCAGCGATGCAGGGTCGGGCACTAATTCCCGCAACGCCGCCAGGGATTCGGCCGCAATGCATTTTCCGCCCGCGAACCCGGCGCCTTTGCCGTCGTGACAGGGACAGTCGCTTCCCCAGATCAGCTTGCGGCTGTGGCGCTGAAGAAAAGCGCGCGCAAATTCGGGATCGCGCGTGAGCGCGTTCAGGCCTGAACCGGCAGAGAGGTCGCCATGGATGTTCGGATAATCGGAAAGAAGCTTGTCGGTCAGGCCGCCGGGCTTTACCGGGCCCTTCGGATAGAGATCCAGCGGATTCAGGTCCGCGCTGATATTTCCCCACCAGGTCTGTGCGTGACCGATGAAATTCACCTTCGGGTATTTTTTCAACACCGCTGCGAACCGCTCCAACCCGGTGTTGTAGGTTTCGAATTCGAAGTGAATCAGCACAGGAACGTGCATTTCATCGGCAAGCTGGTAGATGCGATGCATCTCAGGCGAATCGACCGCCACGTGATATTTCATCTCGCCGATGCCCCTTGCCCCGCGCAAAATATTTCCGCGCAGCACGTCGACTGACCGGGATTCGGCTGCATCACTTGACGTAAAGCGAACAAACTTGTCCGGGTATTGACTCTGCAAGGCGGCGCAATCCCGATTGCCTCCCAGTATCGGCAGTGCCGAAGCGGGGGCCTTGAACAGCGGAGCCCAGGCCGGCTCGGGAAACATCCAGCCTTCACCGGGCAAGAGCACGGTGGTACTCACCCGGTGCTCGGCTTGATGTGCCAGCAGTTGATCATGCGTCCGGCCGACATACAGAGAATGCTGGTGAAAATCCAGCAGCGGTTCACCGGCGCCGCCCTGTGCCGCCAGAGGAACTGTCGCCAGGGCGGGCAACACTTTGAGAAATTCGCGTCGCGATTGATTGCCGTTCATCTCCCCTCCGGGTCAAAACGTGTGAAAAATCGACTTTAAGCCCGCGTCGGCGTCGATTTTTTTCAAAGCTTCTTACGCTCGCGCCTCCGATTTTTTCACACGATCTCAGGTTTGACGGATAATGCTTTGAACAGCGCGATTATATAAGAATCCGATGGCCGCCGAAAAAAGGGGAAAAAAGGGGGGAAAAAAGGGGACAGTCCCCAATTCAAAAAGGGGACAGTCCCCATTTAATAAATAGGGGACTAATAAATAGGGGACAGTCCCCATTATTCATGGATCCTGAGATTCCGATTGAGAGATTCGAGATCTTCGCCAGGGGCTTGGATCATCCCGAAGGGCTCGCATTTGACCGCCAAGGATTTCTTTGGGCGGGAGGCGAGGCCGGACAGATTTATCGAATTGACCCTGATGGCAGAGTACAAACCGCCGCCAACCTTGGCAGCTTCTGCGCAGGTCTGGCGTTTTCTCCTGATGATGAACTTTTTGTCTGCAGCAGCGGCCTGGGAGTGGTCCGTGTCACAGCGTCGGGCGTGTGGCAGGTTTTTGCCAGTGAGGCGGCTGGGATCAGGATCCTTTGTCCCAATCATCTGGTGTTTGACAGGAGAGGTCGACTTTATGTTTCGGACTCCGGAGAGTGGCAAAAGAGAAACGGACGCCTGCTGCGATTTGATCCTTTCGGGAAGGCGGAAGTAATCGGTGCGCCCTTCGGGTACGCTAACGGTCTGGCGCTCGACGCGGAGGAAACGCATTTGTTCATGGTCGAGAGCGACACGGATCGAATCTACCGGTTTGAGGTTGCTGGCGATAGTTCGCTCGGTTCCGGCGAAATATACGCGCAGGCTGTGGGGCGATTTCCTGACGGCCTGGCCCTCGATGCGGAAGGGAATTTGTATGTATGCTGCTATGCGTCAGATGAGATCCATCGAATCAGGCCGACAGGCCTGAAAGAGTTGGTGGCGTTTGACCGGCACGGGATCCTTCTGGGCAGCCCGACGAACCTGGCATTCGGCGGAGCAACAGGCGAGGAAATTTATGTCGCGAATTTTGGTCGCACGACCATAACCAGAGCGCCGATAGGCAGCAAAGGCCAGGGCTTGGCAAATCTGCGAAGCTGAAGCGGGGTTTTGCCACGAAGGCACGAAGGACACGAAGAATCGCTATTCATCTTGAAGTGACATTTCTCATGACTCGATCCAGGTTGTCGGAGAAGTGGCACTTCTAACTCCATCGTTGCCCTTCGTGTCTTCGTGCCTTCGTGGCAAACTACTTGGGGAGGGTACGTGCGCGGGCGGATGGCGTAAATACTCAAGCATAGGACAACGGACCCTATGGAAAGACTCGAAAATAAAACAACCATCGTCACCGGCGGAGCGCATGGAATCGGGCGCGCCATCTGCGAGGTGTATGCGCGTGAGGGCGCATTTGTTTACATGGTGGATGTCGACCAGGAAGCAGGAAGCTCTCTGGCGACGATGATTCGAGACAGCGGCGGGAAGGCCTGCTTTGTGGCCGCCGATGTGTCTGTTGCAACTCAGGTCAGGCAGGCGGTCCGGGGCGCTGCCGAGAAGACCGGAAGAATTGACGTTCTTTGTAATAACGCCGCCTATCTGGGAGCCTTTCACGATCTGCTGGGCGCCGCGCAGGAAGAATGGCAAAGAACATTGGATGTCACGCTGCTGGGGACCAGCCTTTTTACGCGCGAGGTGCTTCCCTACATGATCGACCAGAATTGGGGGTCGATTATCAACATCGCTTCGGTACAAGGAATGGTGGGCGCGCGCAATTCCGTCGCCTATACTACAGCCAAAGCAGGATTGCTCGGCCTGACACGCAGCGTCGCTTACGACTATGGAAAGCATAATATCCGGGTGAACGCGATTTGCCCCGGGCCCATCCAGACACGGATTTCACCGCGGCCGGGGGAAGAGCTTTACCAGCGGCAGGTCAACAATACCTTCCTGCAGCGTGTGGGCCAGCCGCACGAAGTGGCCTATGCGGCGCTGTTCCTGGCTTCGGATGAGTCATCGTTCATTACCGGTGCTGTCCTGCCAGTCGACGGGGGTTGGACGGCGATGTGAATCGAAAGTCGAAATGCTGAACCGCCAAGAGCGCCAAGAACGCGAAGATTTTCAATTGATCTAAGTCTTTACGATGGTGTGAGAGTTTGGCGCTGGCGGAGATGTGTCCAGGATGCCGATGAGACGTTGATTGAAAGGAAGATCGACTCGAACTGCACAATCACGGTGATCTCTTACCCTGAAATTCTTAGCGCTCTTGGCGCTCTTGGCGGTTCAAGGATTAAGCGTTATGTTAGGCTGAATTTCCTATGTTGCTGGAGCACCTAGCCTGGCCTCAGGTAAGAGAATTGGATGTTGAAAAGAAGATCGTGCTGCTTCCCTGCGGCGCTTTTGAGCAGCATGGGCCGCATCTGCCCTTTACTACCGACAGTGACATCGTCACCGCCATTGCCCGAAGTGTGGAGGAAAAGCGGACCGAACGTATTATTTGCCTGCCCACGCTCTGGGTTGGCCACTCCACGCATCATCTGGCCTTTCCGGGAACCTTGAGCATACGCCAGTCCTGTTACATGGAGCTGATCGGCGAGTTTTGCCGGTGCATCGCAGGAATGGGCGCCAGGAAAATCTTCCTTCTGAACGGCCATGGTGGCAACGACGTGCCGATCCGGGCGGCGCTGCGGGAGGTGAAATCGGATTTGCAAGATCGCGCCGGCATGCACTTTGTGTATGCGTCCTACTGGATGCTGGGCGCCCGGACGATCAAAGAAATTCGAGAATCAGATTTGGGCGGCCTGGGACACGCCTGCGAGATGGAAACGTCGCTGATGCTGCATCTGCACCCGGAACGCGTGCAGATGGATCTGGCGCGTAGGGACGGGCCGAAGCACTCTTCCCAATACCGCAAAGCGGACATGCAATACGCCCGTCCTGTATACTTTGTAAACGAGTTCCATGAAATATCCGAATCGGGAGTGGTAGGGCATCCCGATCTTGCTTCTGCCGGGAAGGGTGAAAAATTCTTCAACGGAATTGTTGCGGACGTGGTCGCGTTCATTGATGATTTCCTGGACTGGTAAGCCAAAAACTCCTTCACCACAGGGGCACGGACGGGGATAGAGGGCCTCTGTGGTGAAAAAGTCTTTGCTCGGACGTGCCTCGTTAGGGAGGGATTAATGAAAGTAAAAGTTTCCTGCCTCTGGGCTTTCTTGTTGTTTTGCTCGCTCTCAGTCACGCCAGCGTTATGGGGACAGGTGGGGATAGATGGGTCAATTCTCGGCGTGGTGAAGGATAAAACAGGGGCCGTGGTCCCCGGTGTCGAGGTGCGCGTGATTAATCTGAACACCGGGTTGACCAAGTCTGCCATTACCGACGAGGCCGGCTATTTTGAGATCCTCGCCCTGCCTCGCGGGATCTATTCGGTGGCCGCCTCTTTGCCCGCTTTCAAGACCTGGAAGCTGGAGCGCACCGAACTGACGGTGGGCGAGCAGAAGAGAGTCGCTCCGGAGCTCGAAGTGGGCGAGGTTTCCGATGAAGTCCATGTCGAAGCACAGGCCGAGCTGATCCAGACGGAAAGAGCCTCGCTTGACTCTGTCATCCAGGAAAAGCAGATTCGCGATCTTCCGCTGAGCGGCCGCAATCCGATATCTCTGGTTCGCCTGGTTCCGGGCATGCGATTCGTTGATGTGGGAGGACTGGCTCGTGAGCACACGGTGCAGGGCTTGGGGCAGCGGGACGACGCCACCGAGTTCAGCGTGGACGGCATGAATGTAAACGACCCGAGCAACGAAAAAGGCATTGCGTTCCCCAATCTCGACACGGTGGCGGAATTCAGCGTGGAAACCTCGAACTTCAGCGCCGAGCACGGCCGCAATCCCATTCAGGTGTTGATGGTAACTAAGACCGGCGGCAATCAGATCCACGGCACCGCCTTCGAATTTCATCAAAACGCCGCGCTCGACGCTCGCAATGCGTTTGCGGTGGGGAACAAGCCGAAGCTGATTCACAACCAGTATGGTTTTACCCTGGGCGGGCCGGTCTTGAAGAACAAGGTCTTTTTCTTTGGAAGTTTTGAAGGGACGCGCGTTCGCACCGAGACGATTTACAATTCGGTGACTGTCACGGAAGCGATGCTGCGCGGCGATTTTTCCGCCATTTCCCGAAGGATCACAGATCCGGTGACAAAGCAGCCTTTTCCGGGAAACATCATCCCGGAGAATCGTTTCTCGAATGCATCGAAGTTTTTCTTTCCCTACATATTAAAACCGAATTTTGCACCCGTACTTGCGGATGGTACGGTAGGTCCCAAGAATCGTTTTCGCGACGTCGCTCCCCGTCCCAACGATCTGTACAATTATTCGCTGCGACTGGATGACCAGATAACATCGAATCAGCGCGTCTATATCCGCTGGGTCCGGTTGACTCAGGACCAGATTAACCTCGGTTATCGTCCCGGAGTCTTTCAGGACCAGGAGCTTGGACAGCACAACGTCGCGTTGAATTACAACTGGAGCATCACGCCCACCATGCTGTTCACGCTCTCGGGTGGCTTCCTTTATTCGGATACGACCAATCAGAGTCCCGTAACTGGAAAGGAGAATCTCACCCAGCAGGCAGGCATCCGCGGGTTCCCTACCGAGGGAAGAGCGGACTCGGTCGGCCTGCCCAACGTCACTTTCACCGGCTACACAGGATTCTCGGTGGCTTCAAATACTCCGGGTCGATTCCGCCGTGAGATCATTGATCTGAAATCGGGCCTCAACCTGGTACGCCGCAATCATTCCATCGGATTTGGATACTCGTTTGACGACCGTAGAACCCTGGCGAGGCATTCTTCGGCCTCCGCGCGGGGTACATTCACTTTCAACGGTCAATATACCGGAGACCCGTTTGCCGATTACCTGCTGGGCCTTGTCCAGTTCGGCGAGCGGAACTATCCGCTGCAGGATTTCGGAATGGCGCACTCGCCCTACTCCTCCCTTTATGTGCAGGACTTTTGGAAAGTGGTGCCGAGCGTAACTCTCGGGCTGGGAGTGCGGTTGGATTACTGGCATGAGAAGGCGTTTGTGCGCGGAAGCGGAGCCACTTTTGACGTCAGTCGAGGGAAGGTAATCGCCGGGGAGAACAGCAAGGGTCAAGTTGATCTGACATCCCAGCCGGTAGCGCCGTTTTTGTATGAGGCGACCAAATCACTGATCATTACGGCCACCGATGCGGGTGTGCCCGGCGGTCTCTTTAAGCCAAGGGGTTTTCTGTCTCCGCGCCTGGGAGCCGCATGGCGTGTTACCGGGACGAACGATCTGGTAGTGCGGGCCGGTTACGGCATTTTCACCACCATGTTCAACGGAAACATCACCGGCTCGCAAATCATCGGCCCGCCGTTCTGGACGTTCGAACGCCAGACCCTCGGTACGGCCACGTTGCAATCCTGGGAGACGCTCTGGCCACAGGATCCGAGGCTGTTCATCGCGCCTTCGGTCGCGGCGGCGGCCTTCGATGTTCTGCCGGAAAAAATTCACGAATGGAATGTTTCCATTCAGAAGGCTTTGCCATTCAGGACCGCCGTAACGGTTTCCTATGTCGGAAACCGTGGCGTCGGTTTGATCACTCGGAATGACCACAACGAGGTCGCCCCCGGACAGTACGCCAACCTGCAGGCGGCGCGGCCCTTCCCCACGCTGGGCACGGTGCGGATTTATGAAAATATCGGTCGCTCCTGGTACAACGCGCTGCAGTTAAGAGTGGATCGAAGGTTCTCGCGCGGTCTTGCATACAATCTCGGTTACGTTTTCGCCAGGAATATCGATGAAAACGGAGCGAGCACGACGGATTTTCCCGCGCCCTTTGCGCCGAAAGGCTACGACCGCGGGCGTTCGCAACTGGAGCGGAGGCACATCCTCAGCTCGCACGCGGTCTACGAAATTCCGGTGGGTCGGGGACGGACCTTCCTGAGCGTCCTGCATCCGGTGGTCAACGGGGTGCTGGGCGGCTGGCAGCTCTCGGGTATTTACATTTTTACCTCAGGGACGCCGCTCACCTTCATGGTGGCATCACCGGCCGGCACGCTTGGCAACGGCCTGACCACACGCGCCGACCTGGTAGGCGATCCGAAGCTGGCGCATCCGTCGACGGCGCTCTGGTTTAATAAGAGCGCATTGGTCGCGCCGCCGCTGTACAGGTATGGTAACTCCGGACAAGGGCTGATCGATGGGCCGGCAGACCATACGATAGATCTCGCACTGATGAAAAATTTCAATTTCACCGAAGAACGGTTTTTGCAGTTTCGCTGGGAAGTCTTCAACGCGATCAACAAAGTGAACTTGAACGAGCCCGACACCAGAATCGGCGTGGCCACCGCCGGCCAGATCTT
>DASXQR010000227.1:0-5763 GCA_036507075.1 Acidobacteriota bacterium
GTCGGTGCTGGTGGCGGCGCTGGGGATGGGACTGGCTTACCTGTTTTACATTCGCCGCCCCGAACTGCCTGCGCGTCTGGCGGCGCGGATGCAGGGGGTCTACAACCTGCTTTACCACAAGTACTATGTCGACGAAATCTACGACGCGGTAATCGTCAATCGGGTCAAAGATGCCGGCAACCTGCTCTGGTCCTTCGACGCAAATGTGGTTGACGGCCTGGTCAATTTCTCGGCAGCGTTTACCCGCTTCAGCGCATGGTTTTCAGGAATCCTTGACGTTCACATCGTAGACCGGCTGGTGAACCTGGTGGGACAAACAGTTCAATTCTTCAGTATGGTATTTCGCAGGCTGCAAACGGGTCTGGTACAGCGCTCTGCGCTTTTCATACTCGGTGGAATCATCTTGTTTTTGAGCCTCTACCTGTACTTAGGAGCTTAGATCCATGGACTTTTTAATGCGAAATATTCTTAACATCGTCACTTATTTCCCGCTGGTCGGAGTGGTGCTGATCATTCTCTGGCCGAAAGGGAAGGAGAACGAAGATGAAATCCGCTGGATCGCCAATCTCACAGGTTTTGTCGGTTTTCTGGTCTCGCTCCCACTGATCCTGAGCTTCAATAATTCGAAATACATTTCGGCCAATGGAATGCGTTTCGAAATGGACCGGGAGTGGATCACCGCTTTCGGAGCCCGATATCACATTGGAATTGACGGGATCAGCATGCTGTTGATCCTGCTGACCACGCTTCTCGGATGTATTTCCATTCTCTCCTCCTGGAGCGCCATCCAGGAGCGCGTCCGTGAATATTACGTCTACATGCTGCTGCTGCAGACCGGAATGCTGGGCGTTTTCATCGCTTTGGATTTCTTTCTCTTTTATGTCTTTTGGGAGGTGATGCTGGTACCGATGTACTTTCTGATCGGTATCTGGGGGGGCGCGCGCAGGCTTTACGCTGCAATCAAGTTCTTCCTCTATACATTGTTCGGTTCGGTCGTCATGCTGCTGGGAATTCTGGCGCTGTATTTTTATCAGCATTCCCAGACTGGCGTCTGGTCGTTTGACGTGCTACAGCTTCAAAAGTTGAACGTCCCGGCGAATCTACAGTGGTGGATCTTTCTCTCTTTCTTTTTAAGCTTTGCCATCAAGGTACCTATGTTTCCATTCCATACATGGCTGCCTGATGCGCACGTCGAAGCTCCCACAGCCGGCTCTGTGATTCTGGCGGGTGTCCTGCTGAAGATGGGATGTTACGGATTTGTCCGTTTCAGCCTCCCTATCCTTCCCGAGGCGACGCGGCATTTTCTTCCCTGGCTGCTGCTGCTGTCCGTGATTGGCATTATCTACGGCGCGCTGGTTGCGATGATGCAGAAAGACATGAAAAAGCTGGTGGCGTATTCGTCTGTGTCGCACCTCGGCTTCTGCATGCTGGGAATATTTGCCGCCACACCGGTGGCCCTGCAAGGAGGGATCCTGCAGATGATCAATCACGGGATTTCCACCGGGGCGCTGTTCTTGATCGTGGGAATAATTTATGAGCGCAGGCACACGCGTCTGATCGCTGATTTTGGAGGCCTGTCGCACGTAATGCCGCTTTATGCAACCGTGTTCCTGATCATGACGATGTCGAGCATCGGATTGCCGGTGCTGAATGGCTTTATCGGTGAATTCATGATCCTGCAGGGAGTGTTCTCCGACCCCGCGCTGCGCAACTGGGCCATTGTAGGTGCCAGCGGCATCGTCCTCGGAGCGGCCTACATGCTTTGGCTTTATCAACGAACCATGTTTGGAAAGCTGGATAATCCGGAAAATCAGGGGCTCACGGATTTGAATGTGAGAGAGCTGGCGACGTTTATTCCGTTGATCATTCTGTGTTTCTGGATTGGACTTTACCCGAAGACTTTTCTTCAGTATTTGGACCAGCCCGTGCTGCAAATCGTACAGCGAGTCCGGCCCGACATATTGCAGGGTCAAGAGCTCAAAGCCGCCGAAGCGCCGTCCCCGGCGACGGCGCCCGCTGCGACCAGGTAACGCCGACAATGAATAATTACAATTCCGCCGCTGAGGTGTTCAGCTACTTGAGCAGGAACGCCGCCTATATCGGACCTCAGATTCACCTGATCCTGTGGGGAATGGGAATACTGATTCTTGATTTTCTGGTTCCGCGCGACCGCAAGCAGGTGATCGGTCTTTTCAGTCTCTTCGGCATCGGGGCCGCTTCGATTCACTGGTTTCGCCTTTACCGGGGCGGCGTGGGGCGCGCATTTTTCGACATGATTTCCCTGGATTCATTTTCTCTGTTCTTCCAACTGCTCATCTTGATCGCCTCCGCGCTCACCGTTCTGATTTCCTATCGCTATCTGGACACGGAAGGGGAACAGCACGGCGAGTACTACGCCCTGATCTTATTTTCAGCCTCCGGAATGATGTTTATGGCATCGTCTCTGGACCTGGTGACTATTTTCATCGGCCTGGAGCTGATGTCCGTTTCTGTTTACATTCTGGTGGGCCTGCTGCGATTCAACCGCAAGTCGAATGAAGCTTCGCT
Organism: Acidobacteriota bacterium; assembly: GCA_036507075.1. Taxonomy (GTDB): domain Bacteria; phylum Acidobacteriota; class UBA6911; order JACQSX01; family JACQSX01; genus DASXQR01. The sequence continues at coordinate 2,548 of DASXQR010000227.1, forward strand.
TAAATATTTTCTGCTGGGCTCCTTCTCCACCGGTGTGCTGCTGTACGGAATGTCGCTGCTGTATGGAGTGAGCGGCTCCACCAACCTGCTGGTGATCGGCCAGGCTGTAGGTCAGAACCCCAACAGCGCGGCCGTGGCGTTGGGAATGCTGGCGCTGATGGCCGGCCTCTGTTTCAAAGTGGCGGCGGTCCCTTTCCACATGTGGGCGCCCGACGCCTACGAAGGGGCGCCCACTTCTGTGACGGCATTCATGTCTGTGGCCGTGAAGGCCGCCGCGTTCGCGATCTTTTATCGCATCTTCATGGTATCGCTGGGCAGCCTGCATCACTTCACCATGATCGTGCTGGCCGTCATCTCAATGGCCACCATGACGGTCGGCAACTGGGCGGCCGTAACGCAGACGAACGTCAAGCGGCTGCTTGCTTATTCGAGCATCTCGCATGCAGGCTTTGTGATGATGGGCCTGGTCGCCGGCACGGAGTTGGGAGTGCGCGCGGGCGCGATTTACCTCTTCATCTACACCTTCATGAATCTGGGAGCGTGGGCCGTGGTGGTGCTGCTGCGGCGTCGTAACATCGCCGGGGAAGAGGTCGAGGATTTCAACGGCCTTTTCTTTCGCAATCCGGGCGTGGCCGTTTTGATGCTGTTGTTTCTGCTCTCACTCGGCGGTATTCCCCCACTGGCCGGATTCATCGCCAAATACTATGTTTTTGCCGCTGTGATTGAAGTTTATATGACGACGGCGAGTAAGTTGATGCTGGCGCTCGCGGTTGTGGCGGTGATCAACGCGGCCGTTTCTCTCTATTACTATGTCCGGATCGTGCTGGCCATGTTCATAAAGGAGTTGACCGAGCCGGCCGATCTGAATTTTTCAACTGGAATCACCGTAGCTCTGGTGGTCACGGCCCTCGCCACCATTGTTTTCGGCATTTACCCCACTCCTATTATCAAGCTTGCCGAGATGGCGGCATACCCGCTGTTGTAGCAAGAATTTTTTCATCACAAAGGCACAAAGGACACAAAGGCGGTACGAGAGGCAGGCAGAGTAGGGTCACCTCAGAACAGGCCGCCGCAGTTGACCTTAAGACCTGGCCGGGTTCTGCTTGCCCCTCGTCCCGCCTTTGTGTCCTTTGTGCCTTTGTGGTGATAAATTCATATTCGAATTTACACCATGGAAAACGATCCCGCTACTCCGGAACGCCGCAGGCTTGCGCGACTGCTTGCGCAGTGGAGTTCCATCATTTTCATACTGCCGGCCTGCCTGGGAGTGGGCTTTTTGATCGGGTATTGGGCAGATGAGAAACTGGGCATTTCGCCGTGGATGAAAATCGGAGGGCTGTTGCTGGGGGTCGCGGCGGGCTTCTATCAGCTCTTCCGCATCATTGGGAAGCCATAAATTTTCTTTCACCACAAAGACGCAAAGTCCACAAAGAAAATCGTCTTCTTTGTGCCTTTGTGGTGAAAAATAAGCTGCGCTATGTCTCACGAATCCGCCGCTGAGAAACGAATTCACTCAACCGCGCTGGGGATGGCTCTTGCGGGGGCGATCATTTACGGCCTGGTTGTTCAAAACTGGATTGCGGTTGCCTCTGTACTGCTCGGCGCCGCTGTGTCATGGGTGAACTTCCGGTGGTTGAGCGCCAGTGTTTCCGCGGTGGTCCTTGGCGTCAGGTATAAGAAAATAAAATACTTAATTGCAAAATTCCTGCTTCGACTCGCGTTGATCTTCCTGGTACTGTATGTTATGATCCGCGTTTCGCCGGCAGCGGTCTTAGGTTTTATTGTTGGCCTGTCTGTTTACATTCTGGCAATCATGGCAGAGGCGATCCTCTCCTTGTTTTCTCTTCCAAAGAGCAGATGCACGAAGAAGAATTTTTCGTAAGCACGGTCCTGAACAGGTTTGTTTTTAATCCTATTGCTCAGGCGCTTGGTTTTCACACACACGGTAATCACACCGTTCCGCCTCACATAGCGATCGCGCTGCTGGTGTCGCTTCTTCTGATCGCGTTTGCGTTTTTTCTGCGCAGCCGGTTGAGCTGGGAAAACCCCGGCAATCTACAGCAGGGTTTTGAGCTTCTTTATGAAGCCTTGACTTCATTCATGCGCGATATGATCGGCCCGGGCGCGGAGAAATACTTTCCGCTGATTGGGAGTCTCTTTCTTTACATCTGGATCAACAACATGATCGGCATGGTGCCCGGCTTCATGTCACCCACCAGTAATATTAATGTGACGGCCGGAATGGGAATCATCGTGTTCATTTGCTACAACGCGGAAGGCTTCCGCGAGCATGGCTTCGTCAAATACATGGCACATTTTGCCGGACCGTCTCTGTTGATTGCCCCGCTGCTGTTTGTGATTGAAATCATCAGCCACATGGCGCGTCCCTTTTCACTTTCAGTGCGCCTTTTCGGCAACATTTTTGCCGAAGAATTGATAATTGGAACTTTGAACAGGCTCTTTCCGTTCGTAGTTTCTCTGCCGGTAATGGCGTTGGGTTTATTCGCCGGCACCATTCAGGCTTTTATTTTTGTTGTACTCACCATGGTGTACCTCGGGGGAAGCGTCCAGCACACGCACGACGAGGAGGTGCACCGTGCAGTTCCCGAAGACACTGTTGAATCTTCGGGTTTTCATGTCCCCAAATAAATTTTAATCAGCGTTTTAGTCTGTTAACTCGAAAGGAGACTTTGGATGAATCGTCTTGCTCGTTTTTTGTTGGTTTTCACGGTGTTATTGATGGCTTTCGGCACCCTGCCTGTTCTGGCACAGGGAGGGGCGGGTCATGCAGTTGCGGTCACCTTGCAGGCGCATTGGTTGCTGATTACCTGCGGGTTTGCCATGGCGGTGGCAGCCGCGGGGTGCGGTTACGCCCAGAGCCGCGCTTTGACGGCCGCCTGCGAGGGCGTGTCCCGGAATCCGGGTGCCGCCGACTCCATCCGCTTTTTCATCATACTGGGTCTGGCGTTCATAGAGTTTCTCGCGCTGCTGACATTTGTAGTCGTGGCCATTCTGGTGTTCACGCCGAAGTTTTGGCCCGTCGCCGCCGCTTGACGGGTCGGTCGAGAGGGATCGAGGGATGGAGGGATGGAGAGATAGAGGGATAGAGAGATGGAGGGGAGATGGAGGGACGCGAATGCTTTTCTCTTCACCTCTCTTTCCCTCCGTCTCTCAATCCCTCCGTCCCTCTGTCTCTCAATCCCTCCATCCCTCCAT
>DASXQR010000228.1:0-106097 GCA_036507075.1 Acidobacteriota bacterium
CGAATTCAGGCCATGCGGGAGATGATCGAAATCCTAAATCGCTGACGGTCCAGCCGGGTCCCGGAGCCAACACAAACACGCACCGAGGCGATGCAAGCAGCAGACCGCGAAGCGGTCAAAGAATATAGCCAGGGGCAAGCGCGTGTTTTGCGCGCCGCCCCTGGTGAGCTTCTTTCAAACAACCGCACCCTGAAGGGGTGCCAGAATTGTTTGCAGGATCGCCTTCACCATGTCGCTCTTCGACCCTTCCAGGGTCGCCCTGGTTTGGGGGCGACGGGGGCGGCGCGCAAAACACGCGCTTGCCCCCGGCTATTCTATTTGACGCTTTCAGCGTCCAGACCGAGAATTCAATGCTTTAGACTGGTTCCCTGCAGGAGGTCCTTTTTTGGTTGTGGGTCTGTGGCCACTCCTATAATTTTCGTGCCTCGAACTTCGACTTTCGACCCTCTACTGTCTGACCTCCACCTCCCCACAACAAGGCCTTCGACAATTTTTGATGTAAACCGATTCAGATATTGACAATCATTATCAATTAGAGCTAAATTACTGAAACCATGGAAACAACGCTGGCGGATTTGCAGGCAGGAGAGAGGGGAGTCATTATCGGTTTCACCCTGCCAATGGAGACACAGCTTCGATTTATGGAGCTGGGTTTTCTGGAGGGACACGAAGTCCGACTGGTGCGCGTTGCGCCCTTAAAGGACCCTCTGGAAGTCGGCGTTCTCAGCTCTAAAATCTCGATACGCCGCGCTGAGGCGAGCGGCATTCGCCTCAAACGTCTTGGATAAGATCTTCGCGATTGCCGGGAATCCAAACTCCGGCAAAACCACCATCTTTAACCACCTGACCGGGCTTCGTCAGAAAGTCGCCAATTATCCTGGTGTCACCGTAGAAAAAGTCGCGGGAAAAGTCAGACTAAACGGCCACGATTGCACCGTAATCGACCTGCCGGGCACCTACAGCGTTCATCCACGCTCGCCCGAAGAGACAATCGCATGTGAAGTGCTCTGTGGCCTGCGTCCTGAAGTCCCGCCGCCGTCGGGCGTGGTGTGCGTTGTTGACAGCACCAACCTGGAGAGAAATCTTTACCTTGCGCTTCAGATCAAAGAAATCGGTCTTCCAATGCTGCTGGTCTTGAATATGGCTGACGAAATGAACGCCCGGGGTGGAATGATCGACCGGGGGAAGCTTTCCGAGCAACTGGGCATACCCGTAGTTTCATCGGTTGGAAACCGGGGAGTGGGATTGGATGAGATTCGAAAATTCATTTCCCAGCATTCCAACGGATTGAGCGATCGCCCCGCTCTGAGAATACCCCCTGCAATCCCGAACGCCGATGAAGTGCGAGACCGGTATCGCCAAACCCATCAGATCCTGGCAGCGGCTCGGATTCAGCAACTCTCGGATTCCAAGGTGCAGCAGGCCGTCGACCGGGTAGTGATGCATCCGCTGTGGGGAACAATTCTCTTTTTCGTCATTGTAATTTTGGTTTTCCAGTCGATCTTTTCGTGGTCTACCCCTTTACGGGACGGAATCGCGGTTGGTTTCGCCAACATGGGCGTTTGGGTCAAGAATCATGTGTCCAACGTCATCTTGCGCGGGTTGATTTCCGATGGCGTGCTTGCCGGTGTGGGATCGGTGCTTACTTTCCTCCCCCAGATTTTCACGCTGTTTTTCTTTATCGCTCTGCTGGAAGACTCCGGGTACATGGCACGCGCCGCCTTCCTGATGGATCGCGTGATGAAGAAAATCGGGCTGCAAGGGAAAAGTTTCCTGCCCCTGCTCAGTTCCTACGCCTGCGCGATTCCGGGAATCATGGCCTGCCGCACCATCGAAAACAAGAACGACCGGCTGGCGACGATGATGATTGCCCCCCTGATGACCTGCAGCGCCAGGCTGCCCGTTTATACGCTGCTGATCGCGGCATTTATTCCTGCCACCCCTGTGCTGGGCAGCTTTATGTCGTTGCCTACACTGGCGCTGCTGGGACTGTATGCGCTGGGATTGGGAACGGCAATGCTGGTGGCGGCAGTGTTGAAGTCTTCCATCCTGAAATCTAAAGACACACCGTTCATCCTCGAAATTCCCCCTTACCGGCTGCCCAACGCGCGCACTGTGTTCAACACCATGTGGAATCGCTCCCGTTTGTTCGTGCGGCGCGCGGGTACGGTTATTCTCGGAATTTCACTTGTGCTTTGGGCACTGGCCAGTTTTCCGCCTAATGCGGACATAAATCACAGCGTGGCGGGGAAAATCGGGCATTTGATCGAGCCGGCGATTCGACCCCTGGGTTTTGACTGGCGCATCGGAATCGGCCTGATCGCTTCATTTGCCGCGCGCGAAGTGATCGTCAGCAGCCTCTCGACTATCTACAACGTGCAACTGGGAGACAAAGGGATGAGCCTGGTGGAAACCGTGCGCCAGCAGATGACGCCGTTGACGGCCGTTTCACTGATGGTGTTTTTTGCTCTCGCCTGCCAGTGCATGTCGACGCTGGCCGTGGTGCGGCGGGAAACCAACGGCTGGCGCTGGCCTGTATTCCTGTTTACCTACATGACTGTCCTTGCCTACGTGTGCTCTCTTCTTGTCTACCAGGGAGGCCGGCTCCTCGGCTTCTCCTAGCCCGAAATTATTCACGAAAATCTAACCGCAAAGACCGCCAAGAACGCCAAGACAGCGCCAGGGAAGGGGCCTTGGCGCTACTCTTAGCGTTCTTGGCGATCTTTGCGGTTAAAATTTCGTGAATAATTTCGGGCTAGACTTTGCGCAGCAGGACGTAGATTGCGCCCGTTCCTCCATCGCACGGGCGGGCGGACGCGTACGCGAGCACGTAGCGAGACAGCCTCCGGCCGAAAAGCCATTCCTGCAGCCGCGCCTTCAGGATCGGTGTCTTGCTTTGAGAATTGTTTCCTTTGCCGTGGATAATACGCACGCAGCCCAGGTGCCGGCGGGCGGAATCCTTGATAAAGCGAAGCACTTCATCGCGCGCCTCCTTTTGTGTCATGCCATGAAGGTCACACTGTGCTCGGACGCTGAATTCGCCGCGACGAAGCTTTCTCATCACTGTCCGGCTCACGGCGGGATGAGAGGCTTCGATATATTCGCTCTGGAGGTCTCCCACCACGTTCCAAAGTTCGTTCAGGAGGACGGTTTCGAAGGGATCGCTTTCCGACCTCACGACGACCCGTGGTTTGGAGCCTGGAACGACCCGCGGGGGGATTTGCTTGACGTCCCGCATGGCCCAACGAAACAGTGCATCTCCCTGGAGGTTTTCCGGCCACGCACCGTTATTCCCGGATGGCGTGGCTGATTTCACGACAGTTGACAGCGGCTCCTGCAACGATCCGGATACTCGGAGCGTCGATCTTGGTGCGGCTTCTGCTACCTTAAACGATTTCAAGTCACTCAAACTCTTGGCGCGCAATACAGCCCTTTTGCCCATGTCCTAAGAGTAACTTTTTGGGCACGAATTTTCACGAATTTTCGTGATCAACTCAGAAGAAGGATGCGCAGGTCCATCACATTGGTGTTTGTCGGACCGGTGACGATCAGATCATCCAGCTTCTTGAAAAACGAGTAGCTGTCCTGCCGCCGAAGGAATGCTTCTCCGTCCATGGCGCGCGCCTTTGCCCGCTGTATCGTGGTTTGGTCTGCGACGGCGCCGGCGGCTTCCGTAGGACCGTCTGTTCCGTCTGTTCCTGCACTCAGTACGGTATAGCGGCGCCCGCGAAATTCAGGACGCCGCTCCATCAGCAGCGCCGCTGCTAGAGTAAAATGCTGGTTCCTTCCACCCATGCCATGCCCCGCCGCCAGCCGGACTGTCGTTTCCCCGCCTGAGATAATGGCGAGCGGATTTCGCTTGCGCCAGGCGGCGGCCGTCGTCACATGCAACTGTGCCGCCGCTTCGGTGTCGCCCTGAAGCTGCTGCGCCAACACAAGCGTCTGGTATCCGAGAGCCCGTGCAGCCCGGAAGGCGGCCTCCACTGCTTCCCTGCTTGTTCCCAGCAGAATGGTTTTTTTTCCGCGGAACGAAGCATCTCGACGACGCGGATTCTCTGGAATTTTTCCCCGGGCGCCTGCTGTCAATAATGTTCGGATGGTTGCGGAAACCGACTTCCAGAGACGGTAATGCTTCAGGACTTCGATGGCGTCGGCAAAGGAACTGTCATCCGGGAATGTGGGCCCGGAGCCTATGGTCGCCGGATTGTCGCCGCAGACATCCGAAATGATCAGCGAGGCGGATGGCGTCGCGCACGCCACTCGCGCCAGTTGCCCTCCTTTTATCGCGGAAAGATGTTTGCGCACGGTGTTCAGCTCTCGAATATCGGCCCCCGCATCCATCAGGCGCGACACTGCATCCGTTTTTTCGGGAGCCGAAATTCCGGGGCGCGGCAGAAACAGAAGCGCAGAAGCCCCACCCGACCAGACAAATAGAATCCGGTCCTCCGGGCCGGCCAGTGAGAGATCGACCAGCAATTTTCGCGTAAATTGGATATTCCGCTCCGATGGCTGCGGGTGCGTTCCTTCAAAGCAGACCACCCGTTTCAGGGGCATCGAGTGACCGGATTTGGTGATTACCATTCCGCCGCTGATCAAGGTGCCCAGCTTACGCTCGACTGCTTTGGCCATTACCGCCACAGCCTTACCCGCGCCAAAGACAAAAACCCGGCCCGCCGGACTCAGCGCCGGTAAGGAGGCGCCGCCGACTCTAATAACATCTTTTGATATCTCCAGCGAATCCTCGACCAGCTTACCGGCATCCACCGCGTTCAGCGCTGCGGTGAAGATCCGGCGGGCGTCACGATGAAGGGAATCGCTGCGAAGAGTCACCTCCCGGTAACTCACTTTATCCTTGGGATTGGCTTCAAGATCCACGCCTGCAGTAATTTAGCGACGATGTTATTTTTTTTCGCGACTGAAACTATTTGCTCGATGTACTATCTTACGCTTTGTGTCGTTCTGACACTTTTTATCTTGAGGAGGTTCTCTATCATGCAGAGGAAGTATTTTTCGTTGTTCGTCCTGATTGTGCTTCTGGTCGCATTGTCCGCTTTTGGTGCCGACAAGAGCTACAGCGGAATGCTGATGGACAAGATGTGTTCCGCATCTTCCGGGGACGCTGCCAAAGTGGCCAAGCACAGCAAGGCCTGCGCCCTGATGGATTCATGCATCGCCAGCGGCTATGGCATTGTTATAGACGGCAAATTCATCAAATTTGACGCCAACGGCGACAAGCTTGTATCCGAGTGGCTTGAGAAGACCGACAAAACGCGGGAGCTCAAGATTGAAGTCACCGGAACGATGGACGGCGACATTTTGAAAGTTGAAACCCTGAAGTAGAGCACGAATTACACGAATTTCACGAATCAATTTCCTTACTGGTGAAGCTTGATCGCCAATTCTTAAAGTTTAATTCGTGAAATTCGTGTTTAATTCGTATTAATTCGTGAATGAAAATTCGTAAACATTCTACTGCGGCGGTACATTCGCCAGCGCCGATCCGCTGTAGGTTCCAAACAGCTCGAGTGCAAAGATGGGAGCGGAAGCGGCTACTTTTATGAAGCCGCCTGCCATCCCATTGGCAGCCGGAAGCAATTCTGCTCCCAGCAGGCGAGAGATTTTCTGGTTTGGTCTTAACACCAGTGAAAAGCTGCCCACCGGGCTGCCGTCCGGCCGGAACACTTCTACACTTACGGTCACATCGGCTGCATTAGGGTTAAGGAAAGCCAGGCCGGTGAAAAAGCCCTGCGCTTCGGCCGCGTGCGAGAAATTGTGAGTGACACGGGGCGTCGCTTGTGCAGCAACCGCTGCGAGCTGCTGGTCATTTCCGTAAGAGACAAACCCCTGGATCTGGCCAAATGACGCCGGCCCGATGCCGATCGGCCCCGGGTCAGCCTGCCGGTTTGACTCGATCATCAGCCAGCCATCGTTTAGTTCGGCGCCGCCGATTCCAAAAAGAGTCTGCACGCTGGTCAAAAACTCTCCCCTGGCGGGTACCGGGACGACGCGAGGATTCCCGCCGGCTGCGGTAAACAGAGTTCCGTCGTTACGGTAGGCAAACACTCGGAGTATGATTTCATGGTCTTCAAGATTGACTGCGCCAATCGTGGTGCCGTAAAGCCCGCCGGAAGCAAACTGGGGGAAGTAAATGCGCGTCCAGCCTTCTGTGATGGACTGAGCATTCAACGCTCCGAGGCGCCGCGTGTTTCCAAAAACCTCATGCGGGACTAAAGGGCGGTCGGCCGTGATCAGAAGGTAGCCTTCTGTTTTATCCGCCGTTTCCGGCACGATATTCTGAGCCAGATCGCGCAGCAGCCCGTGCGCGCCGATCACCACCTGCCGGCGCCCCATCAGCGTGCCGTTTGTCGCGTAATAGTCAATCGTCGCGTTTGCGGGGTCCGAATTGGGATTGACAACGCTGACTTCCGTAAACTGGTCTTGCCCCAGCGAAATTACCGGCAAAATGCTTCGCGTGTACATGCGGTCCGTGGCGTCAGCGCCGTCGATGAAATTCACCGCCGTATCCGCGAAAAGCGAAAAGCCGCGCACCACGTCGGGCGTGATCACCGACATCCATCCATCCAGGCTTGTCCCCAAACCCAGAGCTTCGCTCGCGAGACGGGCGAACTGGCGATTCCTGGCTAGTGAAAAGCCTCTCGAAGGAAGCGGCAAGCCTCCGGAAAAGGCAGTCAGCGTCAAGCTTGTATCGGCGTCCAGATTGGTAAAAGCCAGTCCGGTAAAGGTGGATGCCGACTGGGCTATGCGCGGAAAATTAAGCTGGGTGGGAATCTGAATAATCGAAATGGAGCCTTCTGACTGTTCGTTGACCACCCAGAACTGGCTTCGACGCGGGTCATACGCGATTCCATAGTACGGATTTCCCTGCACCGGAATGGCTTGTGTTTCGGTTTTGCCCTGCAAATCAACTACGAATGCCCGATCGCATGTCTCGCACACCGTGAGCGCATATCTGCCGTATGGTTGTGCTTGAACATTGTGAGCGAAGTCTCCCAGCGCCTGTTCTCCAAGCAGCCGGCCATCTTTCATGTCGAACCGCCGAAAATTCGGTCCGCCCGTGTCAAATGCGACCAGCACCTGATTAGGCTGCGCGAGCACCTGCAGGCCGTACGCGCCGGAGAAATCACCTTCAGTAGTCGCCACTTTCTCACCGGATGTGAGATTGATGATGGCAACCTGCCCGCGGCGGAGCCCGACCGCCGCATGATTGGTCAGGGGATTAAGGTCTACACCTCTGTCGATGTCAGCAACGGGAATGCTGCGTTTCAATGCAAACGTGTTCAGATCAACCACGTGAAGCACGTTTTTCCCGGAACTCGGAATGAAAGCTTCGTCGGTTACCGGGTTGATCGCGACGTCCGGATTGGAAACACCCTCGAGTCGGATGCTGGCCACTGCCTTCTTTTGCGCCAGATCGATGATGAAGCAGGCGCGGTTGAACTCGTCGGTCCCCTCGCCCTGCTGACCGACCACCACGGCCAGCGGCTTTGTGGGATGCACGGCCACACCGCTCGGCCTCAGACCAACGCGTATGCGCGTGCGGATCAGGCGGCTGTTCAAATCGATCAGCGTTGCGATGTATTGCTCGGAATTCCCTTCAGAGAGCGCGGTGCTGTGCACCACCACTGCCAGGTCGGTTGTCTCACTGATTGCAATATCATGCGGATTGGACGCCACGTTGACGGTGGCAATTACCCTTGCCTGCGAAAAGACCGGAGCAACAAGCAGCACTGCCATCACGGCGCAAACAGCAGGGGTCCTCATGCCCGCTCCTTTTTGTTTCTCTACCAATCTTACCAAGGAAGGCGACGGAATAAGTCGAAGGTCGAAAGTCGAAGGTCGAAAGTCGAAAGTCGAAAGTCGAAGGTCGAAAGTCGAAGGTCGAAGATCTCTCGAAACTCGATTTTCGACATTGAACTTTCGACTTTCCAACTTTCGACTTTTGACGTCGACTTTTGCCCTTCCAAATTTTTAGCTTCGGCTTTCGACTTTCGGACTTTTGACTTTCGACCTTAGACTTTTCATTCGACTTTCGAAGCCATCGCGGCGGCGACGGCTTTGGCTCTGCCAATACAATCGGGAATTCCCACTCCGTAATACGCCGCTCCTGCAAGGTGGACGCCCGGAGCCGACGTCTTCAAGCCGCGTTCCAGACTTGCAATCAGTTTGTTATGACCCACCAGGTATTGGGGATTGGCTTTGCCCCATCTTATGATCCGTGAAAAGCGGGGCTGGGCGCGAATCCCCAGGATATTCTCCAGCTCCTGGGACACGAGCCGCAGGAAAGGCTTGTCTTCCATCTCCACGATCGAATCGCCTCCGGCAAAAACGCGCAGCATGCTGAAGCCAGGCGGAACTCTGCCGGCGAATTTTTGGGAGCTGAACGTGATCGCTCTGATGGAGCGCCTCTCAGATTTGGGAATCAGGACGCCATAGGCTTTGGGAATCGAAACCGGCGAGTCGTAAACCATGATCGCCACGATCGACGACGTCGCTTCGAGCCGGCTCAGCTCAGGCAGCAATGTCGGTGGGGAGAGCATTTTCCGCAGGCTGTCCGGATCCACGGTGACCACGACCTGGTCAGCATGAATCTCATCCCTGCCGGTGTGGAGCCGATAACCGGATTCCATTCTTTCGATCCTATGCACGGCAGTTTCAGAGCAGAGAGCGGCGTCGACCTTTCTCAACAGCGTTTGCGTCAGGGTCTCCATGCCATCGCTTAAAGTCACAAACAAGCTGCGACCACCGGCGCTCGGAAGTTTTCGCCGGTTGATTCCCTTTGTAACGCTGCCGTAGCTTCGCTCCAGCTCCACGAGCTGCGGGAAGGTTGCCTGTATGCTGAGACGTTCGGGATCGCCCATGTAAATTCCGGCCAGCAAGGGTCCACCCAGCAGATCCAGTGCTTCCGACCCAAAGCGTCGCCGCACAAAAGAGGCGATGCTTTCGTCTTCCGAATCTTTTCTGGCGGGCCGAAACCGCTCTCGCAGCACCTCCACTTTTCCGGAGAATGAAAACAGCGATGATTTCAGAAACGAACCGACGCTCAGCGGGGCAAGCAGGTGAAAATGATCCGGAACGGGCGCCAGTTTTCCATCGCGCAGGACCAGCGTGCGACTATGCTCTTTTTGAGAAGAGAGCACCTGACCGGACAGGTTCAGTTCCTCGACCAGTTCCAAAGCGCCCGGCTTGGAGGTAATGAATGCATCCGGTCCCCATTCGATAACGCATCCATCGCGGCGCTCAGTGATGATTTTTCCGCCCCAATAGCGCGAAGCTTCCAGTACCGCTATGGATATTTGCGGTTTTAAGCGACGAAGATAATAGGCCGTGGCCAGCCCTGAGATCCCGCCTCCGACGATGGCTACTCCGCAGCGACGAATCATTCCGACATTTTACAAGCGTAATGAAGAATCAAAAAACCGAACATCCGAGCGGCCGGGATACTAACCATCCTGAGCCACGAAGGCACGAAGACACGAAGGAGGATGTTTTGTTTAAAGTGCTACTTCTCACAACTCGATCATGGTGCTGCAGAAGTGACACTTCTGACTGAATCATTGCACTTCGTGTCTTCGTGTCTTCGTGGCAAACCATCTACCATCCCTTCACCTGTGCCAGGACGACCTGAGACAGAGCTTCGATGAATTCAGGTCGGTCATTGCAGGAAGCAACCCTGGCGAATTGGAAGCCCAGGCCTTCAGCCTGACGGCGGTAGAGAATGTCACCGTCGTACAGGATCTCGACATGATCGGCCACAAACCCGATGGGATGAATGATCAGTTTCTCGAACCCTGCAGCCCGCAATCTGGGAATCTCTTCTCCGGCATCCGGACCGAGCCACTCCTCGCTGCTCTGAGCCCGGCTCTGATAGGCAAAGAAGGCCGCCTTGGGCTTTACAATTTCACACACGGCTGTGACAGTTGCCCGCAATTGTTCCGGGTATGGATCGCCCTCCGACAAGATCCGCTTTGGAAGGCTGTGCGCTGTGAACAGCACCGCCAGCTTGTCATCTCCTCCCATGGCGGCGATTGACTGTGCCAGGGATCCGGCGCATGCCCGTATGTAAGCCGGCTGAAGATGCCAGCTCTGCACAAACCGCAGAGCCATTTCCGGGTAAACGGCCTGGCGTGCCGTTTCTGTCTGCTTCATGTAAGCGCCAATGCTCATTGCAGAGAAGTGCGGCGCCATGCACAAAGCCACTGCCTTCTTAATTTCCGCTGCGGCAATCTCCTGAATCGCCTCTCGAATGTAGGGATGCCAATGCCGCATTCCCACAAAAGTTTTGTAGTTTTGTCTTTCCAGGTTCAGCCTCCGCTCCAGCGCCTTTGCCTGGCGGCGAGTGATCTCCAGCAGTGGAGACCTGCCTCCAATGAGGCGGTAACGTTCCCGTACTTCGTCAAGAAACTCGCGCGAGACCGGTCTCCCGTGCCGGACATCGAGCAGGTAGGGCTCGACATCGTCCAAACTCAACGGCCCGCCGTAGGCGAGTAGCAACACCGCGATCATGTCTTAAAATCCCATCCAAAGTCTGAAAGTCGACAATCAGTCAGTCACTCAGTCTGTCAGTCTGTCAGTCCGTCAGTCCGTCAGTCCGTCAGTCTGTCAGTCCCTCCTGGTTTCAATTGGTAACTGATCGACCGACTGACTGACCGACTGATCGACTGATCGACTGACCGACTGATTGATCAACTTTTGATTTTTGATTTTCAGCCTTTCGACTTTTGGCTATGGACCAATTCGACGATCGCCTGGACACTTTCCACCGGAGTGGCGGGCAGGATTCCATGTCCGAGATTGAAAATGTAGCCCGGCCCGGACCCAGCCTGCTGCAAGACCTTCTGCGCCTGTAACAACGCGCCCTGGAGCGGTCCAAGCAGGCACACGGGGTCCAGGTTGCCCTGCACGGCACGGTCGCGCAGAATTCGTCTTGCACGCGCCAGATCTACGCGCCAGTCAAGCGAGATCACATCTCCACCGCAGTTGGAAAACTCCTCCAGATATCCGCCGATGCCGGTGGCAAAGTGGACAACAGGCACGCCGGCCGAAGCTACTTCCCTGAGCAGCGCTGACGAATGCGGTTGAACAAATGTTCGAAAATCATCCGGCCCCAGAGTCCCCAGCCAACTGTCAAACACCTGCACTGCCGACGCCCCCGCTTCGATCTGGGCCCGCAAGAAGGCAGCCTGGTGCCGGACCAAAAAGTCCATCAGGCGATGCCAGGCGGGAGGGCTTTCGTACATGAACAACTTGGTGCGCTCAAAGCTGCGGCTTGCTCCGCCTTCGATCATGTAGCTGGCCAGCGTAAACGGCGCGCCGGCGAAACCAATCAGCGGCACTCTCCCGTTTAGCTCCCTCACCACCAGCCGGATCGTTTCCAATACCGCTGCCAGTTCCATCTGTGGATCGAACGATCTGAGGCGCTCCACGTCCTGCGCGGAAGCAACAGGATTGAAAATAACCGGCCCTTCTCCCTGCTGGAAATCAAAATCAAGTCCCATGGGCTTAAGGGGCAGCAGCAGGTCGGCAAAGAGGATAGCGGCATCCAGGTCGAACCTGCGCAGCGGCTGCAGGGTAACCTGACAGGCCAGCTCGGGATGGGAACAGATTTCAAGAATGGTGTGGCTTTCACGGATCGCGCGGTACTCGGGCAGGTAGCGTCCTGCCTGCCGCATAAACCAAACCGGCACGCTTTCTGTGGCCTCACGCCGGCAGGCTCGCAAAAATCTGTCGTTGTCCATTGTCCGTGGTCAGTAGTCCGTTGTCACTTCTTCGTGAATGTCGAAGGTCTGAGTCAAAAGTCGATCAGTCGATCAGTCGGTCAGTCTGTCAGTCGGTCAGTCTGTCTGTCAGTCGGTCAGTCAGTTGGTCACTCAGTTCAGTTGGTCAGTCAGTTGATCAGTTACCAATTGAAACCCGGGGGGGACTGACAGACTGACAGACTGACTGACTGAAAGACTGACTGACTGAAAGGCTGACAGACTGAAAGACTGACAGACTGACAGACTGAAAGACAGACTGACTGAAAGACTGACAGACTTAACCACTGACAACTGACCACGGACAACGGACCATCCCTAGAAATTCGCTACCGCGCGGGTGAGCTTTTCGTGAATCCGGCGGACACGCTCCACCTGGCCCTTGGCGGGAAACCTTTCATAGAATCCTTCAGCACGGAATTCCTTTATCATTTCGCTCCAGGGTTGCAGCACCTCTTTGAAGATCTTTGGAGACGGATTCTGAAGATATCGATCCATCAGACGGTGCCTCTCAAGCAGATCGCCCAGAACCCGGATCAGGGCCTTGATTGTGACATCACGCGTAAAGATGTAGCGGTCATTTTTACCCCAGGCAGCTTCCATTACGTCGCTCACCGCCTTGAGATAGTCGCGAATCAGACCATAAGATTTCTCCGCGTTTAATCGTAGCTCCATCTCGAAGAAGTCATGCTTCTCGACCAGCTTGTGCACCTCGTTAAACAGCTCTGACTGCAGCACCCACTTCTCCTGCCGGCTGCGGCCGCCGAGTCGGTTGATCTTGTAACGCAGGGGAGAATCAGCCTCTTCGTAGAGCAACTTGATGATTTTGGCGGCAAATTTCTTTTCCGGCGTCTCCCAACTGACGCGTTCATACAGGTCGACAAGGTGGGACTTGTTGATCTTGGTGTGGGTGGAGTTAATAATCACGAACATCTCGGTCGCAAAGTCAGCGCTCTTTCCGTCAAACACCATGCACGGTACTTCGATCTGCTCCGTCTGCTCGGGGTAGCGCTGTTTGAAAAAATGCAATCCCGCCAGTCGGTGCTGCCCGTCGATGACAAGAAACTTTCCCGACGGATTACTCAATCTCCCCACGCCTTTGCTGCCGTCCAGGGGTTCAAAGCGCAATGTTTCATCAGTGAATAAGAGTATCGCGCCTGGAATGAGGGGCTGTGAAATCGCCGTCTCATAGAAATTCACGATCTGTTTTACCTTGCGACGCGTCAAAGCACGCTGGAATCCCTTTTCGCTGCGCTCAATGCCGGCGATAAAGCGGGCGACTTCGTCGTCGCCAGCGTCTTCCTCTTCAATCTTGTCGCCTTCAAAGTAGTACCTGCTGGTAAAGCTAACACGTTCCAGAAGATCCGTCGCCTTGTAGGAAATGAAGTAGAACACGCCTTCTTTCTGTCGAATTCTGGTCGCTAGCATTCTGGCTCTCCTTGTCGTTATATCCGCCGGCTGCAACATTAAACCACAAGGCGTCAGGTCTTCGAAATTCGGCTTTGGTATTTGCGTCCCGATGCGCTCAAAAACCGAATTCCGAAGACCGGATGCTTATGGTAGGCTCCGAACATCGCATTTTTTCAAGATAGTAAATATGCTTCCCAGGAAACCAGCAACGCTGGAGCAATTAATTGAGGTCCTCCGAAAATCAGGCTTTGAAGTTGAAGACGTCGCCACCTTCTTGAATGGAAACGCGGTCAAGAAGCCGCCGGCGCCGGCACCGCACCCGTCACTGGAAGCCGACGAGCGTCCCAAAAAGATGAAGAAACGCTGAAACAATGGGCGGAGAAGCCATGTGGGAAAGAAGAGCAGCAGGAAGCGCGATAGAAGATCAATAGATCCGGGGGGGTCACAGGACGCTTCCGCCAAGGCCGCAGCGATGCGCGCTGGATCTCCAATGGCAAGCCGCGGCAAACCAGAGGCCGTAAGGAAGGCAAAGCATTCCCTGCCAAAGTTGCGAACTGTGTGGCATCCGTGGATCATCTTCGGTCTGGCGCTGCTGGCATACGCAAATACCGCAATTTGCGACCTGGTGTCCGACGACGTGGTGGCGATCCGGGGAAATCCCCTGGTCGCGCAGTTCGATGTGCGTCGGATCTTCAGCACTTCGATCTGGTACCCAAATCCCAAGTTAAGCGACCTGTATCGCCCGCTGACAGTGCTTTCCTACGCGCTTAACTACGCGGCTGGCGGCTTTGATCCGCTCGGATATCACCTTGTGAACATCGTGCTGCATGCGCTCAATTCGCTGCTGGTCTTCCTGCTGCTGAAACGCCTGCTGGAATACCATTATGCCCTTGCGGCCGCGCTGATTTTTGCGCTCCACCCTCTTCACACGGAAGCGGTGGCATGGGTGACAGGACGCGCCGAACTGCTGGCTTGTTTCTTCATGCTTTTGGCCTGGCTTGCAAGTTTGCCGGGCGAATCCGGGGAGCCAGGCTGGCGGCGCGCGGTGATTTCCTCTCTGTTTTTTCTGCTGGCGCTGCTTTCCAAGGAAAGCGCGCTGGTTTTGATACCCGTCATCTGGTGTTTTCGACTTGTGGCGTCTCAAAGAGAGCGAGGTTCAACCTCGAGGTTCGCAGCCGGCTGGCGTGATCTGTTTCGCGCGCGGGATGCGGGGTTTGTAGCGGCAGCAGCGGCGATGCTGGCGATGCGCAGGGTGATGCTCGGTCAGATCGGCCCCAAGACGGCCGATACTGTGCCCTTTGTGGAGAACCCTCTGGTGTTCGCGCAGCCCTGGAATCGTCTGCTTACTTCCATAAAATTGCTGGTGCTCTATCTGTGGAAGATGATCTGGCCTGCGCGGCTTTCCGCCGATTACTCTTACAATCAGATCCCCGCGTTTTATGCCGCCGATTTCTGGTTTTGGGTCGCGTTGGTATTGATGGGACTGTGCTTCTTGCTCTTCCTTCGCAGTGGGTTTTCTTCCTGGATTTCGGGCGGCCTGATGGCGACGCTGGCTGCGTTTACGATGACGTCCAACATTCTCTTTCCTACCGGGACCATGTTTGCGGAAAGGCTGGCTTACTTTCCACTGCTTGGGTTCTCCGTGGCACTGGCCGCCGTGCTTTACCATCCGCGGGTGGCGGAAATACTGCCTGCAGCCGGGACTACAGTGCTGTATGCAGTGCTGGCGCTGTTCTTTGTGCGGACCGTGCTGCGGAACCCTGATTGGGCGAGCTCCCGCACTCTGTATCTGTCTATGCCCCGAACGTCACCCCAAAGCGCAAAGGCCCATGCGCTGGCAGGTGTGGAGGAATCCGACCGCAACCCTGCGAGCGCCCGCGCGCACTTTCAGGAGGCGCTTCGGATTTATCCGAAATACGAGCAGGCCAGGCTGGGACTGGCGCAGGCAGACATCAACATGAAAAACTATTCTGCTGCGGAAAAGACGCTGCGGGACGTTTTGAAACAGAATCCCAGTTCCATCGAAGCGCTGCAGGCACTCGTGTTTTCTTACCGTGCTGCGGGGAAATACCTGCAGGCGCTCGAAGTCTCCGATCAAATTTTGGCTCGGCAAAAAGACAACGGGTTTGTACTGGCGCAACGCGCCATGGCTTTGGAAGGATTGAAGCGCAACAGCGAAGCGATCGAGGCATACCAGTCGGCAATCGCCTCAGGCGCCGACAGCACCGAAGTACGCAACCGCCTCGGCACGCTGTACCTTCAGGCAGGGCAGGTGCAGCCGGCGCTGAAGGAATTTCTGGCCGCGGCGCAACTCGAACCTGCAGATCCTCTGACGTATTTCAATCTGGCGAGCGCTTACCACCAACTCGGCGATCGCGCGCAGGAAAAGCAAGCCTATGTGAATTTCCTGCAGTACTGGAAAGGAGACCCGAAAATCTCCGCTACCATCCGTGCCCGTCTGAACGCCCTGCAATAAGCGGCCGCAGGTCGATGTCTGGGCAAATTCGAGATTGCCACGAAGGCACGAAGCCACGAAGAATCTAAACTGACCTAAAAGTGTCACTTCTCGGAAGACTATCGAGACTTTCGAGAAGTGTCCCCTTCGAGATGAATACCCAAGCTTCGTGTCTTCGTGGCTTCGTGGCGAGGTTTGGATCCGGTGTGATTCCTGCCGCAGTGACCGAACATCCAAAATCAGTTATAGTAGCGCCTGCTTAAACGAATGCCTTTCAAAAGACGAACTCTCCTGTTGGCTCTGGCCGCCTCGATCCTGGCAGGATGCGGAAAGCCCGCCACATCACTGGAAAAAAGCCCCGATAAGTATCCGGTTTCACCCGATGCTCTGAAAGTCCCGGCGCAGGGAAAATTCGGGGGCAGGATCGTGTTGCCGCTGCTGCGGCCGCCGCGAACTTTCAATCCTCTGGCCGCCATCGATATCGACACGCGCGAAGTCACCGGCCTGCTGCACGCCGGCTTGCTGGAGTTCGATCATGCATCGCTCAAGATCACACCCGGCCTTGCAGCCGCGTGGAAGGTTGAGGACAGCGGCAAGACCTATCTGCTTCAATTGCGAAAAGGAGTTTACTTTTCCGATGAAAGGCCTTTCGGCGCCGACGACGTGATTGCCACCCTGGATGCAATCTACGCCGATAACTCAAACAATGCCCTCCGCGATGACTGGATCCTGCATGACCGAAAGATAAAGTACCGCAAGATTTCTCAGGACAGCGTTGAGCTTGCTTTCCCGTTCGTGTACGCGCCGGCCCTGTACCTGATTTCCACGCTTCCTATACTCCCGAAGCATCTTCTTGAATTGCGCGGCGGCGCGCCGGTGGAATCCATCATGACTCTCGAGTCCAGCCCCGAGCAGTGTGCCGGTCTTGGTCCTTATCGACTCAAAGACTTCAAAAACAAGGAAACCGTCGTGTTGGAGCCCAATCCCCACTACTGGAAAGTGGATCTTTCCGGACGGCGGCTGCCTTACTTGAGCGAGCTGCTGCTGCCGGTAGTCAGCAGTAAAGATTCTGCCTTTATACAGTTTCGCTCCGGTTCTGTGGACATGGTGGATCGACTGCGCGTTCAGGATTATTCGGCGCTGGTGGGAAAGCCCGTGAAAGATCTGGAGGTCCGAAACGCGGGAGCGTCAACCAAGCTGGATATGCTCTGGGTGAATCAGAATTCACAATTCAGATCGCCTAAGGCCGCGTACTTCAAGAATCCGAATTTCCGCCAGGCTCTGGCCCGGGCGATCGATCGACAGGCGATCATACGTAATGTCTACAAAGGATACGCGGAAATCTTGTCAGAGCTTTGGCCGACCTCGCTGCGCGATTGGGCAAGCGATCGGCCGCCTTATCCTTACGATCAAAAGCAGGCATTGGAGCTGTTCGCCAAGGCCGGCCTCAGGCTGGTTGAAAACAACGGAGCGCGACGAATGGTGGATTCCGCCGGGAACCAATTTTCCCTGCTGCTGTTGACCAATGTTGACCCTGCCAAGGAAGCAATAGCCACGCTTCTCCAGGAGGATTTTCGGCGCGTCGGCATCAGACTTCAGATCAACGTCAGCGATATGCGAGCGGTCCAGGACCGCTTCCTCACCAAGCGGGATTACGAAATGATGCTTTTCAGCAGTGCCTTTCCGGCGGACCCTTCCCAGATCCAGGGTGTGCTCAAATCCCGCGGCCAGCAGCACATGTGGAATCCGGCCCAGTCAAGTCCTGCCACGCCCTGGGAAGCCGAAATTGACAGGCTGACTGATGAGATGTTGTCGTCGCCGGATTCCAAGACCTATCGCGGGCGTTTTTTGAAAATCCAGCAGATCCTGATGGAGCAACTGCCCGTCATTCCGCTCGTCTCCGAGCATGTTCTGGTGGGGTTTCGAAAGAACGTGGTCAACGTAAAGCCGAGCGTGCTGCCGTCCCACCTGCTGTGGAATGCGTGGGAAATTTACACCAACTGATGCCGACTCTGATCTCTCTTCGAATCGCCAGAGCTCTTCTCCTTCTGTTCCTTCTATCGGTAGCTGTCTTTTCGTTGAGCCGCGCCATGCCGGGCGATATCTGGACGGAACTGCAGATGGAACCCGGAGTGTCGGCCGAGAGACTTCAAGCTCTCCGAAGAAGTTACCAGCTCGACCGATCCCTGCCCGCCCAATATGCCGGCTGGCTGAGTCACGTCATTCGCGGTGACTTCGGTTATTCGCCAGTGGAGAGACGTCCCGTCGCGCCGCTGGTTTCCGCACACCTGTCCCGCACCCTGGGGCTGGCAGTCTTCACGATGACGCTCACCATCACGCTCAGCCTGTTGCTTTCAATCGCCTTTGCTCCCCGCAAGGGACAGAAGCGGTTGCTTGATGCGGCCTTTCTGCCTCTCGTGCTTTCTGTTCCGCCCGTCCTTACCTCTCTTCTGGTGCGCTGGATCAAGCTCAATGTCAGCCCCGTTCGTCATTACGAAGTGGACAGCATGTTCTGGCAGCTTGAGAGCTACTTCTGGCCGTCGCTCGCCCTGGCTGTCCCTCTGGCAGCATACATGGCGAAGCAGCTCCGGCGGGAAATCCGCGGAATACTAGGTCTTCAGTATTACATTACAGCAGAGTCCAAAGGTTTGCAAAAAAGTGGCTTATCGGTTCACCTGCTGCGACCACTTCTTCCGGTTCTTTTGAATCTCTCGAGTGTACTATTCTCTTCGTTGATCGCGGGCGCCGTGGTAGCTGAAGCAGTTTTTGACTTCCGCGGGATCGGCATCCTGGCATTGGAGGCCGTCCTCAACCGCGACACTTTCCTGCTCATGGCAGCGTTGCTGGCTGGATGTGGTCTGGTCATCGCGGTCAATCTCGTCACGGACCTGCTGGTGGTCTGGGCGGATCCCCGCTTAAGGAAATCGACAGTCCCGTGAGATCGGCACTCGCTGTCCTGGCGATCCTTTACCTGCTGGCCATTGCATCACCTTTCATCAGTCCTTACCCTCCCCACTATCAGAACCGCGAAAATGCCTTGAAGCCCCCACTCTATCGGTCCGAGCCGGCCAGCCGGATTCGCTTCTATTCACTCGGCGTTGACGGCCACCGGCATCTGTTTGGCGTAAATTCCGGAGTTTTTTATCTGCTCGGGAGTGACAGCTTCGGCCGTGACTTGTTCTCGAGAATCTGTTTTGGCGCCCGCATATCGCTGACGATCGGCCTTCTGGGTGCGCTTTTGACTCTGCTGATGGGCACGGCAGTCGGTTTACTGGCAGCTTCCTATGGAAAATGGCTCGATGCGATGTGCGTCGAAGCGATCAACTTTGTTCTTTCGCTTCCCAGCCTTTTGGTGGTGCTGGCCCTGCGCGCCCTTTTTCCGCTGGATGCCGGCGCAACGCTGGTTTATCTGGTAATGGTGTTGATTCTCGCCCTGGTGGCCTGGCCCGACATTGCCAGGGTAATCCGGTCCAAGATTCTGGTGATGAAATCCGAGGATTTCACGCAGGCAGCCGTTGCCATCGGAGTCCCCACCGGGCGGCTGGTCTTGCGGCACTTTCTACCGGCGCTGGTTCCCTATTGGCTAGTGCAGGCCACGCTGCTGATTCCTTCCTTTCTGCTGAACGAAGTCACGCTCTCATTCCTGGGAGCGGGAATTCAAGAACCCGACGCGAGTTGGGGCAATATCCTGCGCCAGGGACTTTCCGTGACTGTGCTGTCGGGAAGTCCCTGGATTTTGCTCCCCGGACTTTTCATCATCGCAACTGTGGTAAGTTTCAGCGCCATCGGAGAGCATTTGAGTCGCCGTCTGGAGCCGGGGAATTAGCACCTGGTTATATTCGAGCAGAAACTTTTTTCACCACAAAGGCACAAACGGCACAAAATCAACCCGGTGCAGGCAGAGGCCGGTCAGTCTAAATCCGCCACTATAGTCGGCAGTCCGTAGCTGACCGGCCTCTACCTGCACCGGGTTCGCTTCGTGTTCTTTGTGTCTTTGTGGTGGAGATTTCTTGCCCTGATCTAGTTCACACTGCCTGTGGGTTCCAGGGGCCAGCGTTCATCCAGAATGCGCTCAAATCGAGGCCTCAAGATCAGGTCGTAGGTGGATTGCTTGTCGGGAAACATCCGCAGAATTGCCTGCTCGGTATTCTTCACCAGTTCTACTGCCTGCGTGAGCGTCAGGTCCGGATCCTGATACAGGATGCTGGTAGTCAGGTCCACGAGGAACCGAAGACGCCGGAGTTTCTTCTGTTCGTCGCGTATGGCGTCCTGTAATTCGGCGTCGCCCATAATCTGATTCTAACGGACACGCGCGGCTAAATCCAGTGACAACATTCCGCCTGGCAACAGATTCTTCTTACTACACAGCGATTTATGGAGTTGACCCGATCCTCAAATGCGGATTTCGGAATGCGGAATGCGGAATAAGTTAGTGATTTTCATTTCGGCGTAAGAAACCTGAATTCGATATATTCCGCATTCCCCATTCCCCATTCCGCATTCCCCATTCCGCCGGCTCAGACCGCAACTTTCCTTTCTGACTCCAGAATGGCAACGGCACGTTCGATACAGGAGATGCAGTAGCCAAAATGCGCCAGTTCCATGTCGGAAATCTCAAGGCCGCAGTTTCGGCAGGGGTTGGCGTGACGTCCGGATTTTCGGGCGGCAACTGCTCTTCGAATCAATACCCTGGTGTCTGCATTTTCAAAAATCTTTCCTGCCACTCTGACTCGGTAGCTCTTCATGAGAATCCTCCCTGTCACGATCAGGCCTGGACAGCGGAGCTCAAGCCGAACCCTCCACCAAAGTTCGACTTGAGTTCTCCGCTCCAATGCGGAACCCCGATAAGGGGACCGCAAAGTGAATGCTCTGCCTTATCGGTATTTCCGCATCACGCCGACGACCACGCCCTGAATCTGTACTCTTTCTTCTGCCACCACGATCGGCTTGAACTCCGGATTGGAAGGCTGCAACCGGATCACCCCGCCTTCGCGGTAAAACTTCTTCAAAGTGGCCCTGTCGTTGTCTACCAGCGCGATCACCATGTCCCCATTATTTGCCGTTTTGCGCTGCTCGACGATCACCAGATCTCCGTCTTCAATATGCTCGTCGATCATCGAACTGCCCCGCACTTTGAGAACAAAGTTCTTCTGCGTGTGGGAAACAAAATCCTCGGGGATTGAAATCATCTCGGGGTTCTCAATGGCCTCGACCGGGGCGCCTGCAGCGACGTAGCCGAGCAGCGGAAGTTGAACGCTTTGAAACCGGTTCAGCAACTGGATCGATCGGGCATGATTGCTGGCGCGATGGATGTAGCCTCTTTTCTCCAGGGCGGCCAGATGTTTGAAGACCGCGTTCACGGACGCGATGTCAAACCGGGCGGCGATTTCCTCCAGGGAAGGTGAATAGCCCTGGCGCTCGCCGAATTCTTCAATGAATTCCAGTATTTGCTTCTGCCTGGCGGTCAGGTTCATAGCTATCTTTTTCCCTTTTTTTCACCTGAAGTATTTTAGTGGAGAAATGGTGAAAGTCAACGGGAAAATTTGAAAATTCCAAAATTTAAAATTGAAGAATTGCCGAATGGAGTGTTCCACCACAAAGGCACGAAGGACACAAAGTTAGGCCTGGGTGCCGCTGACCGGTTTTGCTTCGTGCCCTTTGTGCCTTTGTGGTTTAAGTTCGAGTTTCCTCACCCAACTCGAAACTCGTAACCCGGAAACCCGTAACCCGGAGGAGACTTACATCCGGATGCCTTCGCCGCGCTGGCGCGCCCTGGGAGGTTCAAGATTGACTTGCGCCGACTGTTTCTGGCCGTTCCGATAAAACTCAATCTGCGCAGAGGTCACATCGCGACGCAGCGCCTCCTGCAGGTCCTGAGTTTCGTTGACGGCTTTGCCATTGACCGAAACGATTACATCTCCGGCCCTCAGTCCCGCCTTCTGGGCGGCGCTGTTTTCGGTGACACCGGCCACCAGCACTCCCGTCTTGCCAGGCACTTTTAGAAACTCCGCCAGTTGTTCGGTCAGATTTTGCACCTGAACGCCCAGGCGGGCCGGGGGTCGTACCATGGAATTGATGATATTAGGCATCCCGTTCAACTCAATGCGCGGCTCAAAACGAAACTCTCTGCCCGGCGTGCCGGCAAAGACATGGCGCGAGTCCTCACGCAGCTTCACACTGACCGACTTGCGTTGTCCGCCGCGGACCACAGTCAAATTAACCCCCCGGCCGGCCGGCGTTTCTCTGATCAACCGTCTCAACTGGGCCGCGCTGTGGATCATTTCCCCGTCGAATTCGACCACAACATCCTGTTCCTGCAGTCCGGCTTCGGATGCAGGGGTATTGGGTAGAACCTTGTCAATTACGGCGCCGCGCTCAGCAGGAAGTTTGAGGCGAGAAACATCATCACTGCGAACTTCACGCACCTGCACACCGAGTTGAGCGCCCCCCTGAAAGAAGAAATTCATAAACGGTTCATCGCGCTGCTCCGGCTCCTGGGAATTTGCCCTGAGAAAGGTCACCATTCCGACAACGAGCACTCCGCCGAACAGGGTCGTCAGCCATACCTTTTTAGTCATCATTTTGAAACCTCCAGACTGAAGAATCGTTAATGTGATCAGCTAGTGCACGGTAATGGTGGAGCGTGCCCATCGGGACACCTCAACGTTTTCAGGCGTAGAGACGCGGCATGCCGCATCAGAGCTCAGACGCGACATGTCGCGTCTCTACGGTATCGATGCAAATGGCACCGCACACTATTGGTTTTCACTTCCAGCATTTGCACGTTAACTGGCTCGACTTCGTTCCAAAAATGTTACGACAAAAGCGGGACGCCTTTGGTATTCTGTAAATCGCTAAGTCAAAGAATTTGGAGGATTTTTTCAATGAGACTTCGTAATCGCGCGGCAGTGCTTTTATACGTTTTCGTCGCCGCTTGTCTGATGTGCACAGCTTTCGGCCAGAACGGGGGCCAGGCACCCGCTCCGGAAAAGAAACAGGACAGCAAAAAAGAACAGTCGGGAAAGGAAAATCAGCAAAATACGAATCCCTCGCAGACTCCCACTCCGATTGAAGATCCCAATGTAAAACGGGCCGATCTCCCGCCGCCGCCCCCGCCGACGGACAACAATCGACTTCTGACTCTCGATCCCAAGACCGTGATTGGAGAAGTGAACGGCCAGCCGGTGCGCCTTGAGGATATCAACCGCATTATCGACTTCGGAAATCCTGATATCAAAGCGCAGCCATGGAATGATGTCACGAAAAAAGACCTGTTGCAGAAATATCTGGAATATCAAAGCTTTTATTACGAGGCGCTGGCCAACAAGGTGGATGAAAATCCGGATATTCGCGGCCGGTTGGAGCTTTTCAGGCAACAGCTCTACGCCAACCATTACCTTTCCCAGGAAGCCAAAAAGATCAAACCGACCGAGGCGGAGTTGAAAAAATACTACGAAGAGCACCGCAAGGAATTTGAAACTCCGGAAAACCTCAACGCCAGTCACATCCTGGTCAAAACGGAGGCCGAGGCCAGGGACATAAAAAAGCAGCTTGACGCTGGCGCCGATTTCGCAACCCTGGCCAAGCAGTACTCGCTCGATACCACCAATAAGGACCGGGGCGGTGAGTTGGGGTTTTTTATGCGAGGGGCCATGCTTCCTGCCTTCGACGAGGCTGCCTTCAAGCTCAAACCCGGAGTGATCAGCGATCCCGTCCAAACGAGCTTTGGGTGGCATGTCATAAAAGTAACCGAGGTCCGGCCACGGAGTGTCCAATCTTTTGACGAATCTAAAAAGAACCTGGAGTCCCGGCTTACGGCTCAAATGCAGCAGGACTGGTTTAATAAGAAGCGGGAAGAGCTGAAAAACAAATATGGAGTGAAGGTTTACGAGCAGTACTTTACGCCTCCAGGCAACCCGCAATCGGCTCCCGCCAACGCGCCGGTGCCCGCTCTCCAGGACAAAAAGCCCGGCACGCCGGCCCTGACAAAACCTGTACCTCCAGACGGGAATTGATTTTGCAGTTAAATTCGTGCAACTTTTGAATTCACCGCTTATCACACAAAGTGAGCGATAACTTACAGAGCGAGGTCGCCCGGTCAAGTCGACAGAAAAAGAGAGACGAATTCGCGCCGGAACAGTTGCAAGTTCTTGTGAGTAAAGCACAAAACGGCGACGTGGCGGCTTTTCAGGAGCTCTATGGCGGTTACGCCAAAAAAATTCTGAATTACGTTTACCGGATGACCGGCTCGCGCGAGGAAGCGGAGGATTTGACACAGGATACTTTCATTCTGGCGTTTCGAAACCTGAAAAGCCTGAAAGAGAGTTCCAAGTTCCAGTCCTGGTTGTATCGCATCGCTCAAAATAACGTTTATCAGAAGTACCGAACCCGATTGCCGCATACGGAATCGATTGAAAGTTCTAATGAAGAATTCGGCATTCTGGAGACACCAGCCGCCGATAAGACACCGGAGGGAGAAATCCTTTCCAAAGAGTTGCACGGGGTAGTGCAGAAGGTAATTGACGAGCTCCCCGACAAATACAAGCAGGTTTTTGTGCTTTCAGCAATTCACAAGTACAGCTATGAAGCGATCGCGGAAATCGTGGGGCGTTCGCTCGCTTCTGTAAAGTCTGACATTCATCGAGCCCGCGTCGAAGTCAGGGACCGAGTAAAAAAGTATCTGGGTGATAATTATGGAATGTCTGGCATGCAAGGATAATCTGACGGCCTATCTGGACGAGGAACTGAGTCCGGAAGAGCAGGAATCGGTGGAACGCCACCTCGGTCAGTGCGCCCGATGCAACGCCGAATATCTTTCCCTGGCGGAATCGTTCCGGCTGGTGGAGAGCGCGCTCGAAGAACTTCCGCTTTCACCCAACATCTGGCAGCACGTACACGCCGGCATCGCTCCGACAGCACGCCCGGAAAGAAAGCGCTGGCAGGAATCCCTGGCGGCTCTCTTTCGAACACCGACACTCGCCTGGGCCTCGACCTCTCTCGGCCTGTTTTTACTGGCCGGGTCAATGCTTGTGATTTTGCGTTCTCAACAGGTTCAGAGTCCGGAGCTGGAAGCGCTGCGGGGACGCTTGAACGTGCTCATCGATCAAATGGAACAGCACGAACGCGTGCCGCATAATTTCCTGCACACCACCGACGACGAGTATTATTTCAACCCCTTTGCCCCGGAGCACAGGACCATCAACGTGAATCCGTTCCGGACAGAGACCCGGGACACTCTTTACAAGCCCAAGGAAACAAGCGGCGTGACGGGTCTCCCGGTCCAGGTCATGCCAGCGAGTGAAAGAAGATGAAAGAGTATCGCTTAATCCCAGCCTTGTTGTGCCTCATGTTTGTTCCTCTGCTGGCCTCGTCGCAGGATTCGGAATGGGAACAGGTTCGCCGGCAGGCCGAATCCCATCATGAAATTGTCGCGCTTTTAGTGCGCCAGAATAATTTCCGGCAGGTGCTCCCGGAAATGCGGAAAATCTTCGCGCTCAGGTTTCCGGAAAAATACGAATCCATGCTGAGCCAGGAAATTCAAGTGGTCGCCGACGCGCTGATGCACAAGAACCAGCACGATCTGGCTCTGCAGGTCATCGATGAAGGCCTGAAGAGTTTGAAACTCGATTCCAATAAGGCCGATGTATGCAGAAAGAAGGCCCACATCCTGAAGCGCCAGGGCAAGGAAGACGAGGCTCTCAAGTGCTTCAAGCTTTCTCTGGAGTTAGACGCCCGGAAGTCGCACTAAGCTCGAGTTTCGGGCTGACGGGTTACGGGTTTACGAGTTACGGGTTCGGGAATTATTCAGCATCACGTCTGTAGTTTTCGATCTTCAATTTGACAAACTCTCAAACCGCAACTCACAACCCGCAAACCCGTAACCCGCAAACCCGCAACCCACAAACCCGCAACCCGTAACCCGCAAACCCGAAACTCGCAAACCTGTCGCCGGCCTCCGCTAATTGAATTCGCCTCCTCCATCCCTTATCATTCCTTAATTGAAGGTGAGGCAATGAACAAGAGCCGCAGGACGATCTCGGATCTGACCGCCCGCAAGGAGTGGGAAGAACAAACGCTTTCGCCCGCGCTCGAGAAGATGCCGGAACGCGACGTTCCATTTACAACGGTTTCCGGCCGGCAGATTGAGCGGCTCCACACACCGGAAGATCTTCAGCATTGGGATCCGCTGCAGGAACTCGGGTTTCCGGGGGAGTTTCCATTTACCCGCGGGATTCATCCCGCTATGTACCGAAGCAAGCTCTGGACAATGCGCCAGTTCTCGGGCTTCGGCACTCCGGAAGACACAAACCAGAGATTCAAATACCTGCTCTCGCAGGGCCAGACGGGACTTTCCGTCGCGTTCGACCTGCCGACGCTGATGGGCATCGATTCGGACAGCCCTCTTGCCGAAGGTGAAGTTGGAAAATGCGGAGTTTCAGTGGCGTCACTGGCGGACATGGAGGCGCTGTTTGATGGAATTCCGCTGGCCGAAGTTACAACATCCATGACCATCAATGCGCCCGCGGCGGTGATCTTTGCAATGTATGTCGCAGTGGCGGAAAAGCAGGGAGCGGACCTGGCAAAGATTTCCGGCACCATCCAAAACGATATCCTGAAGGAATATATCGCCCAGAAGGAATGGATTTATCCGCCGCGTCCCTCGATGCGTCTGGTGATCGATTCATTCCGGTTCTGCGCGGACGAAGTGCCCCGCTGGAATTCCATTTCGATATCCGGCTATCACATCCGTGAAGCGGGAAGCACCGCACTGCAGGAGCTGGCGTTTACTCTGCGCGACGGAATCGAGTACGTCCAATGGGCGATTGATTCAGGCCTGGGGGTGGATGCTTTCGCGCCCCGGCTCAGTTTCTTTTTCAACTCGCACAATGATTTCTTCGAGGAGATTGCGAAGTTCCGGGCGGCCCGCCGCATCTGGGCCAGAGTGATGCGCGAACGTTTCCGCGCGCAGGATGCCCGCTCCTGGCTTTGTCGCTTCCATACGCAGACAGCGGGCTGCAGCCTGACGGCCCAGCAGCCGCACAACAACGTGGTGCGCACCGCCATCCAGGCGCTGGCGGCGGTATTGGGCGGCACCCAGTCGCTGCACACCAATTCCCTCGATGAGGCGCTCGCGCTGCCCACCGAGTCGGCCGCGCAGCTTGCGCTGCGCACCCAACAGATACTGGCTTACGAGAGCGGAATTGCCAACACGGTCGATCCTCTGGGCGGGTCCTACTTTGTGGAGAAACTGACCAGCGACATGGAAGCGGGTGCGTTGGATTATTTCGAACGCATCGACAAAATGGGCGGAATGATCGCCGCCATTGAAAAAGGATTTCCGCAGCGCGAGATTCAGGAAGCATCCTATCAGTACCAGAAGGCTCTGGAAGCCGGCAAAAAGGTGGTCGTCGGTATGAACCGGTTTACCGAAAGCGTGGAGCAGCCGGTTGAAATTCTTCAAATCGGCGAGAACGTGGCCGCGCATCAAAAGCAGCGCCTCGCACAGGTTCGCGCAAGCCGGAACAACCGCAAAGTGCGAGAGCTGCTCGGCAGCCTGCAACAGGCCGCCCGAACAGATCGAAATCTGCTTCCGGCGATGGTAGAGGCCGTGAAAGAGTACGCTACCGTAGGCGAAATCTGTGATTCTCTGAAGGAAGTTTTTGGGGTGTACGAAGAACCTGCGATTTAGTTCTAACGACTTTACAATATGAGGGGATGATTCTTTCGCTGTCGAGAACGAAAAGCCGTCCACGTGCACGACCACGTCAACGTCCACGAACACATAACGACAACGTCTACGTTGGATGCTCGCATCTGGCGGCAAACAGACTGGAGAGGCTAGAGCTCATTTTTCGTCATCGTGGACCTGGACGCGGTCGTTGACGTGCACGTGGTCGTAGACGTGGACGGCTTTTTGATTGCGTTTCTGGCCCCTTCGCACGTCACGTTTTTATGATCCGATGCGTA
The DNA here is from genome assembly GCA_036507075.1 of Acidobacteriota bacterium. Lineage (GTDB taxonomy): Bacteria > Acidobacteriota > UBA6911 > JACQSX01 > JACQSX01 > DASXQR01. Next base: position 27,607 of record DASXQR010000228.1, read on the forward strand.
AAATCCGCGTTCTGATCGCAAAACCCGGGCTGGACGGCCATGACCGTGGCGCCAAGGTAATCGCGCGCGCGCTTCGGGACGCCGGAATGGAAGTGATCTACACCGGATTGCGGCAAACGCCCGAGCAGATAGTGAATGCCGCGCTGCAGGAGGACGTCAATGCCATCGGGCTCTCCATACTCTCGGGAGCGCACATGCATCTTTTTGCCCGCGTGCTGGATTTGATGCGGCAGAAGCAGATGGACGATGTGCTGCTTTTCGGCGGCGGCATCATTCCCGATGAAGACATCGAGCGACTCAAAGAGATGGGCGTGGCAAAAATCTTTTTGCCCGGAACCTCGACCGACGAGGTGATCGAATACCTTCGTCAAACTGTCCAACCCGCTGCGTGAATGAGCAGTGAAGCTTTAACCCGGCTGGCTCAGGAAGTGTACGCGGGGCAGCAGGCGCGCAAGCCGGCACCACCGCTGAGCGCGCAGTTTTATCCTTTTGCCAGCCTCAACCATACCATCCGCCTTCGCAACGGAAAAATCCTGCTGCGCATCAGTGATTTGATGACGGATGCGCCTGAACCTGCCCTTCGCGCCATCATCGGCATTCTGCTGCTCAAACTGGACCGCAGGAAAGTTCCCGCGGAACTGGAGGCAATTTACCGCGCCTATGCCCGCGACGCTGACATGCGCGGCAAGGTTCACCAGATCCGGAAGCAGAGAGGAAGAAAACTGCTGAACAGCCGGTCGGGCAGGTTTTTTGATCTAGGTTCCAGCTTCGACCGATTGAATCGTGAATATTTCAACGGAGAGCTGAAAGTGTCAGCCCTCACCTGGAGCCGCTCGAAAACCCGGCGGATTCTGGGGCACTACGACCGGTGCCACGACACGATCGTGATTTCACGCAGCCTGGACGCCGAATGGGTGAGCCCGATGCTCTTTCATTACATCCTGTTCCACGAAATGCTTCACGCCAGCATGGACGACCAGTTCCACAACGGAAAGCGATATGCGCACCATCGGGACTTCAAAACCGCAGAGAAGAAGTTCAAGCACTATCGTGAAGCGCAAAAGTTAATGAAACAGTTTTCCGTGCGGATTCGGTAACAGTGGTCCGTTGTCAGTGGTCCGTTGTCAGTGGTCAGTTGTCAGTTGTCCGGGGATTGTCACGAAGCCACGAAGACACGAAGCTTTCGGATTGATCTTGACGGGAACACTTCTGGAAATCCCTGATAATGTTCCGAGAAGTGACACTTTTAGGTCACTTTAGATCTTCGTGTCTTCGTGGCTTCGTGGCAAGTCACGGACAACTGACAACGGACCACCGACTATTTCATCGATTCCGCGATTTCTTCCACGCTAGCGGTCGCCGTGCCCAGTTTGGCTACTACAATCCCGGCCGCGTGATTTGCAATGTCGGCCGCCTGCCAAAAGTCTGCTCCACTGGATAATGCAAGTGACAATGATGCGATTACGGTGTCGCCTGCACCGGTAACATCGAACACCTCGCGTGCCGCCGTGGGAATCTGACGTGCTTCTTTTCCGCGCTCAAAAAGTGCCATGCCGGCTCTTCCTCGAGTGACCAAAACCGCTTGCGCCCTCGTTATCTCCAGCAGCCGGGTCCCGGCCAGTCGCAGAGACTGTTCATCATGTATGTCAATCTGTGCCGCGACTTCCGCTTCGCCCTGGTTGGGAGTGATCACGGTGGCGTCCTGGTAAAAAGAGAAGTTCTTGATCTTGGGATCCACCACCAGCGTTTTCTGATGACGCCTGCATGCGGCGCTGGCAAGTCTGAAGATGTCGGCACTGATAAAGCCCTTGGCGTAATCGGAAACCACCACCGCGTCGCAGCCGGAAATCCGCTCTTCCAGAAATGCCGCAACCGCGCGCTGTTCCTGCGCCGCCAGGGGTGATTTATCTTCATGATCTGCCCGGCAGACCTGCTGCGCGCCGGCAATGATGCGGGTCTTCTTTGTTGTTTTTCGATTTCGCGAGCAAACCACACCTGCCGTTTCTATCTGGAGCCGGCCCAGTTCCTCAATCATATGGTCGCCCTCATCATCGGAGCCGATCACTCCGGCGATCAGACACATCCCGCCCAGAGCTCGGATATTGCGGGCAACATTGGCGGCTCCTCCCAGGCGATAGACCTCTTCGCGAACTTCCACCACGGGAACCGGGGCCTCGGGAGAAATGCGACATACTTCGCCAAAAAGAAAAACGTCCAGCATCACGTCGCCGACGACCAGGATTTTTTTACCGGCAAATTCCAGCGCCAGTTTTAGAAACCAGTCCTTCTGCATAACCAAGAATTCCACCACAAACCGCCGAAAGGCGGAAGGCGGAAAGCAGAAGGCAGGAGGCAGGAGGCAGAAGGCAGAAGTCAGGAGGCAGGAGGTAGAAGGCAGGAAGCAAGGAGAGGGGGAGGGTCCTCTCACGCCAGCCGAACTGGCCTCAGGCAAACGGTCTCATTCGTTCCACGGCATGCAGCACGTGCTCGACTGAGATGCTTTCAATACATTTGGGTGAGTCAAATTCATAACATCGGTACCCCGGGCAGGGTATGCACGGCAGATCGGCCCGTAGTAACTGGTAATCAACGCCCCAGGGGTGCCATGCCCGATAATCCGACGATCCCCAAATCACCACAATCTTCCTTTTCAGCGCCGCTGCCACATGCGTCGGGCCGCTGTCATTTCCAATGAAAAGCCCGCACTGCGATATCCAGCCGATCAGCTCCGGCAATTCCAGATTTTCCAGACCGATCACCGAATCCCCTGCCATTTCTTTCAGGCGCCGCATTTTCCCGGTCTCAGCAGGACCGGCGGTGGCGATTACCGGCCGGCCATACCTTTCGCGCAGGCGCCCGGCCAACTGCGAGTAGCGTGAAAGCTCCCATTCTTTGGTGAAGAGAGTGGCAAAGGGATGCATCAGCAGAAATTGTTCCGGCGACAACCCCAGGTCCCGGATCCTGGAGCGGATCTTGTCCAGGACTGCGCCATCGGGATGCAACTCCAGTTCGATCTTTTCCGGCACAGGAATTCCCAGGTGCATCAGCGGAGAAAGCTGATGTTCGACAGTATGGATCGGCGCCTCCCAGAACGCTTCGGATGGCGGGACGCGCACGTTGAACTTTCGGGCGTAACGGGCCGATGCGTAGGCAACCCGAACGGCGGCGCCGGAGGCAAGCGCAAACAAACCGGCCGTTGTTCCGGAATGCATGTTGAACACCAGATCGAACTTCCTTCTGCGGATCGCAGCCATTCGTCGAATCCTGCGTAGTATGTTCTCGCAGCGCGGAATTGCGAGCACCTCATCCACGCAGGGGTTTCCCTTGAATACTCCGGCAAATGGCTCCTCTATCAAAACCGAAACTTTCGCTCCGGGGCGCCATTGCTTCACGATCCGGGGAATGGGCGTCATCAGGACCGAATCTCCCAGCGAGCGGAGTCGCACCAGCAGAATATTGCCGGATTGCCCTATTTGCTGTTCGATTCGCGAGTCTGAAATCCGACCGGTTGCACCCGCAGAGCCGCGGCCGGAAGGAAGCGGCGCGCCAATGTAAGTCGCGCCGGCAATGCGTACTTCTGTGAGGGACTTAAGATTCAGGCTTTTCAATGCGCGCTTCGTCGATCAGCATCACCGGGATGTCGTCCCGAATAGGATATACGCGGTAGCATTTCACGCACTTCAACCCCTGGCCGTCCGGGGTGAGCTTGACCTCTTCTTTACACGCAGGACAGGCCAGAATATCAAGCAATTCCTGACTGATCGCCATCGATGTTCTCCTATGATTTCAAGGTAAACTTCCGCTCTTCTCCCCTTAGAATCCGGCGAATGTTCGTCCAGTGCTTGGCGATAATCAACATCGAACCGAAGACGCAGATCCAAACAACGTTACGACTATAGCCGAATAGAAGCACAAAAACCGGAAACGACGCCGCTGCCGCAATCGATCCCAGTGAAACGTAACGGCTGGCGGAAACAACTATCACAAAGAGGACAAACACTGCGATCACGGCGTAAGGGGCCAGCAGCACGAATGCGCCGCATGCGGTGGCTACTCCCTTTCCGCCTCGAAACCGCAAAAACACCGGAAATACGTGGCCCAGAATCGCCGCTACCGCCGCAATCACCGCAACCTGCGGGTTGGACAACTGCTGCGCAAGCCACACGGCCAGCGCGCCTTTGCCGGCGTCCAGCAGCAGCGTCAGACTACCGGCCAGTTTGCTGGCGCGCATTGCGTTGGTTGCCCCGATATTCCCGCTCCCGCTGCGTCGAATGTCGTTGCCGGTAAAGATCCGCACCAGAATATATCCAAACGGAATAGCTCCCAGCAGGTAAGCCGCCACGATTACAGTGATGTTCATTTGAGCGGGAAGGAAGCCAGCTTTACGTAGTGGGCGCCGGTTCCTTTCGGTAAGCTCTGGTAAAGATGGAACTCGCTTGCCTGAACATGGCCGGCGTCGAATCTTTCCCGGTGGATTTTAATATAGCCAATCAGAGGGTCCAATCCTTTTCTCTCCTTTGACCGCGCCAGTGTGAGGTGAGGATGGAATGGGCGATCCTCGCGAATGTTCATCCACACAAGCGCTTCTTCGACAGAAGCTTGCAGAGGATCGAGAACCTTCTGCGGTCCGATACCGGCCCAGAATACTCTGGGCTGTTTGAGATTGGGGAACGCACCCAGGCAGGAAACTCTGAAAGTCGCGCGCGCGGCGCTGACGGCGGCCAGGCTTTCCCGCACTCTTCCCAGGATGTCCTCGGAAATGTGGCCAAGGAATTTCAGGGTAACGTGAATGCCGGCCGGATTGGTGCAGCGAACCGGGGCATTCAATGCCTGCCATTCTTCCTGCAGCCCGCGAATCTTTTCGCGTACTGAAGAGTCAATGTCCACCGCCACAAAGCATCGAATCATCCGAATATCCTTTGTGTTCTTTGTGTCTTTGTGGTCGAAAAGCAGTCACCACAAAGGCACAAAGAACACTAAGATCTGTTTCGCTGCAGTTCTTTGCGCAGCAGGTTCAATGCGGTGCGCACACTCAAAAGCCGCACCAGTGAACGCTCACCCCCTAATTGATATCGATGCGCCGTCGTCTTTGTCGCATCGCTCAATCCTATGAAAACCGTTCCCACCGGTTTTTCCTCGGTGCCGCCGTCGGGCCCCGCGATTCCGGTGATGGAGAGCGCGAAATCAGAACCGGTGCGCCTTCGAATTCCCTGCGCCATGGCTTCAGCAGCCGCTCCGCTGACTGCCCCATGCTGTGCCAGGATTTCCGGCGAGACATCCAGCAACTGCTCCTTGAGCGCGTTACTGTAGGCGAGTACTCCCCCCAGAAAATAAGCCGAACTCCCGGGCGTGCGGGTGATGGTTTCGCCCAGCATGCCGCCGGTGCAGGATTCGGCCACCGACAAGGTTACGCGGCGGGCCGCCAGCATGCGGCCAACCGCGTCTTCCAGATTGATTTCTTCGGTTGCGAAGACGTTATCGCCCAGCGCGGCCGCCACCTTTGCCGTAAGCTCTTGAAGTTCGTTTCCATCGTGATCGGCCAGAAAGTAAATCTCGATATCTCCAGGCGACGCCAGGATCGTGCAGCGTATTGTGGGGTAACGCCGATAGATGGGAGAGATCAACGAATCCGCTTGAGACTCCGGAAGTCCGGCAACCCGAAAGTACCGGCGCGCTCCGGGCCTCAGCCCGAGATCCTGCAGCAGTGAAATCAGATGCCTTTCAACGATGGGACGCAATTCCCGGGGCGGACCGGGGAGGAGAAAAATATGACGTCCCTCAAACACCAGATACTGGCCGGGAGCGGTCCCGTAATTGTTTTCCAAAGCTCTGGCTGTCTCCAAAACGTAGCCCTGGCGGCGGTTGATTTCGGGCATTTTCCGCCCCAGGCGCTGGAAGCGAGCTTCGATCTCGTCCACTATTTTTGGATGATAGACCAATTCCAAGCCGAGCGCTTCCGATGCCGCTTCCCTTGTGAGGTCGTCTTCGGTCGGGCCAAGCCCGCCGGTTAGAAAAATGAAGTCCGAGCGCGTGAGCGCGATCGCCAGCGCCTTGCGGATGGTCGCGACGTCGTCGCCTACAATCGTTTTTGCAACCAGTGGCACGCCGAAGCGATCGAGATGGGCGGCGATGAAAGATGAGTTTGTGTCGACACGCCCTGCAAAAAGCATTTCAGAGCCGATTGCAATCACTTCCGCTACCAGCGGCGCCGGCGGCCTGGCCATAACAGGTTTAGAATAGTGGAAATCGAGGCACAAAAGAACTGGCCGCTGATTTACACGAATTGATACGGATAGAAATAGGCCGCCGATTTACACGAATTAACACGGAAGAATAGCGGGGCCGAGGGATGGGCCACGATGCTCAGCGTAACGGACACACAGTGGTAGCAGAGCCCATCCCTCGGCCCCGATATTAATCAGCGTAATTTGCGTAAATCGGCGGCCTATTTCTATCCGTATCAATTCGCGTAAATCAGCGGCTAGTTCTTCCCCTAAACTCTCACCATTGACACTGTTCAAAACGGACTATAAGCTTTGCAATCACAAGAACCAAAAACCGTAAGAAACCTTACCTGGAGAAGAAATATGCGCAAATCTGTCGTCAATCTTGCAGTGCTGGCCCTGATGTTTGGAATTGGCGCGTTGGCACTTCATTCGCAGGAAGCGGAGGTGGGCCCATTGACCATTTGGGTCGAAAAGCAGTACTCGTCATGGGACAATCCTCTGCAAAGCGAGTTCAGCATCAATGGCAAGATGGTGAACATTTATTCTGCCAGTACTTTCGAGACCGTCCAGGAGCACTTCAAGCCTGGCTGGAACACGGTTACCGTGAAGACCACCCCGCAGGAGCCCGCTTCAAAGAGCAACGGATTGATTTTCAGACTAGGACCGGCCACAAAGCAGGATCGCGGCGCCAAAATGACGATGGACCCGGTATTGTGGAAATTCGTCAACAATACAGACTGGAAATTTGCCAATAGCGCCTATTCCCATCCCTTGGGTCCCAATGTCAAGGAAGTGACGCTTACCTACAACCTCTACTACGCCGGCATGGCCTATGAGAATCAGCAGCTGAAAGCTGGGGATTTCGTGCTTGCCGCCAAGCCTACGTACGCCAGTTGGAACAGCCCGGTGACGGCGACCCTCTACGTAAATGGGACGCCTCTGAACTCTTTCACGCTGGCAGAACGCCAACTCGTCATCACGCCGCTGCTGAAACAGGGAAAGAACGAAATCAAACTCATTTCCCACCGCGTCAAGAACAGCATCGCGGACAATGACGTGGAGTTTCGCATTCTGGGACCCGCGGAATGGAACGTTTCGCAAGGAAGGTTTGTGCTCACTCCCGTGATTCAGTTCAAAGCCAAACAGGGCTGGACACTCGATTCCAAGAGCGGCATGCTGATCAACCCGCTCAAGCCGGACTCAGAAACGATTGAACGCGTCATTCCATTCGTCCTGAAAGAAGCGCCCAAAGCGGGAAGCTAGCATTTCTTGTGTCCTTTGTGTCTTTGTGGTCAAAAAGAAATGAACCACCAAGGCTTAGCGCGGCGAAGCCGCAACCAAAAGTCAAGGAGGTGTCCTGCCAAGCTGAGACGGCCCTCAGGCCGTCTCTCGGCTCCCGAATAATTTGCGCAGGCCGCGAAAATTCTCATGGTTAGTAGTACAGAGGCCACAAAGCCTCACTGCACTAACCGATCCACAAGAGCAGAATTCGATAAGTGGCTGCCGCGTACGCAGCAGCGACCAAATCATCTGCCATCACGCCCCATCCTCCGGGAAGCCGCTCGGCGCGATTGGCGGGGAATATTTTGGCGATGTCGAAGAATCGAAACAGCAGAAAACTGGCAAGAATATGCCAGGGGCGTGCCGGCGCCAGAGCCGTGACCAGGAACTGGGCGGCGACTTCGTCAATAACCGCTTCAGACGGATCTTCCTTTTGAAGCCGCCGGCAAATCCAGTTGGACGAGATCACGCCGAGAGCCACCAGGATAAATCCTTCCAATACGTAGGCCGCGATGAAACCGCCCGCGGAAAGTCTTTGAACCGGATAGGCGAGCGCCAATCCGAGAAGAGATCCCAATGTGCCGGGCGCAATCGGCGAAAGTCCCAGGCCCATGCCCGTAGCCAGCAAGAACCAGGCGTTACTTCTGGTCGTCCGGCTTTCTTTTCTGCTCGGGTTGATCGTTTCCTGGCTGATGCTCGCCGTCCTTTCCGGGCACTACATAATCACCAGACAACCATTTGTCCAGATCAACCAGTTTGCATCGCTCGCTGCAGAAGGGAAAGTAAGGATCTTCTCTTGAAACTTGTTTTCGGCAGTTCGGGCAGCGCATAGCCGAGTTCACGGGTTACGGGTTGACGGGTTGACCGGTTACGGGTTCACGGGTTGCGGGTTTGCGGGTTACGGGTTTGCGAGTTGAACTCGCTTGGTGCCTTGGTGGTTGATCAGTTTTTTTACCACCAAGGCACCAAGCCAGTTCAACTCACCAACCCGCAAACCCGTAACCCGTCAACCGGCAACTCGCCAACCCGCCAACACGTAACTCGCCAACCGCGATCTAAAGAATTCTACCGACAAGATCATACGGATGCGCTTCAGTGATTTCGACGCTAACGAAATCGCCGCGCCGCAACGTTCCCTCCGGGGCATCGTTGATCAGTACGGTTCCATCGATATCCGGCGCCTGCCCTTCCGTGCGACCCTGCCATAACATGTCGGTCTCAACGCTCGGACCGTCCAGCACGACCCGGACGGTCCGGCCGACCCAGCTCTGGTTCTTCTGCAACGAAATGCTGCGCTGCAGACGCATCAGCGTGTCCCGGCGCTCCCGCGCAGCGACACGGGGGACCTTTTCACCCAACCTGAAGGCGCTGCTGCTTTCTTCGTCGGAATACAAAAACACACCCAACCGGTCTAGCCGGGCTTCCCTTACAAACTGCTCCAGTTGTGCAAAGTCTTCATCAGTTTCGCCGGGAAATCCGACAATCATGGTGCTGCGCAATGTTGCTTCGGGCATGTGACGACGAATTTTCTCTACAATTCGCATCAGGAATGCCGCGTCGCCGCCGCGCTTCATCAATTGCAGAACCTTTCCACTGGCGTGCTGGAAGGGAATATCAAAGTATTTGCAGACCTTTCCCAGCCCTGCCACTGTCTCGAGCAATTCCTCGGTTGTACTGTGCGGATAGCAGTAAAGGAAGCGAATCCATTCAATCCCGTCCACCTGGTTCAGCTCCCGAAGCAATGCCGCCAGCGTGGTACGCGGCTCCAGGTCCCGCCCGTACATGGTTGTGTCCTGGCCGATCAGATTCAATTCTTTCACGCCCTGTGCGCCAAGCTGGAGCGCTTCGCGCATCACCGATTCGGACCCGCGGCTGCGAAACTTCCCTCGCAATTGCGGAATGATGCAGAAGCTGCAGGGATGATTGCAGCCTTCGGCCACCTTTATATAAGCGTAATGTTTCAGGGTAGCCCGAACACGGGGCGTCGTATCGTCATACAGGAACGACGCCTGGGGAACAAAAGGAGCGTAGGCAGGCTGACTGCAGGCGTCGACGATCTGTAAAATCTGGTTGGTGCCTATGACGGCATCCACTTCAGGAATCTCGCGACGGATCTCGTCCCGGAATTTCTCAACCAGGCAGCCCGCTACGATCAGCTTCTTGCATTTGCCTTCCTCTTTCCACCGGCCGGCTTCAAGAATGGCGTCGATTGATTCCTTCTGCGCGGCATCGATGAAGGCGCAGGTGTTGACAACCAGGACGTCGGCCTCCCATTCCTGATCAGTGATTTCAAATCCGTTCTGTCCCAGCAGCCCCAGCATCACCTCGCTGTCGACGAGATTCTTCGGGCATCCCAGGCTGATGAATCCGACTTTAGGCATATTCTAAATGCGAAATGCGGAATGCGAAATGCGGAATAATAACCTTCCAGCAGGTCCGTTGTCCATTGTCCGTTGTCCGTTGTGATCGTACTCGTTCACGTTGTCGTGCTCGTGAACGTCGTCGTTAATGTGAATGGGCTGACAATCAACCGCCATCAACTGACAACGGACAACTGACAACGGACAGCCCTTCATGCCACATTCCGCATTCCCCATTCCGCATTCCGAAATCCGCATACTAGCCGCGGTCCATGCCTTCGACGGCGGCCACGAATTCCTGAAGGCCGCCATCCAGGCCTGACCGAAAGCGCAATCGGTAGTAAAGATCGACGATCCTTCGCGAGTGCCCCTGCAATTCGTTTCCGTCAATTCGCGAAACCAGCTCCCAGCCCGTTTCACCCTTGCGCTTCTTGAAGCCGCGCCTTTCCAACTTTTTCAGAAACTGCAGATAGCAGCGAGCTACCAGGGCGGTCTCCACGCGAGAGGCCCTTTCTCGAGGCAGCAACGCCGCCACGGCAGCCATCAGGCTGAGACGAAATCGGATCAAAACCGCCAGCACCAGGATTCCAGCCGCGCCCACCGCCGTCGGCTTCCACGGTACCTGCCAATGGTCCCACCATTCCCGCGTGATCCAGTGCGTCCACTGCAGCTTCCAGCGGCCGATCCGCCGGTCCAGATTGCCGCTTACCGAGGCGACGTTTTCGCGAATCGTCCGGAAAAATGACAACTGCTTCCAGTAGTCGTACGTCAGGATTTCAGTGGTCCAAAACATATCGACCGCGTCAAACATGTGCCCCATGGCTGCCAGCCACCCCTGGCGATCGCTGTCCGGATCGGGGGGAGTGGGATCCAGCTCAACCCATCCGATCCCGGGAAAAAAAGCTTCCACCCAGCTATGCGCGTTTGATTCCCGGACAATGAAATTGTTTCCCCAATTGTTGAATTCACCTCTTCGGAAACCGTTCACGACGCGGGCGGGAATATTGATCGACCGCAACATGACTGTTTCTGCGCTGGCGAAAAATTCGCAGTGTCCCGATCGTGATTCGAAAAGAAAGTAAGCCAGCGGATCGGCGCCGCGCGGAATATTGATGTCCAGGGAATAGCGGTAGTGAGTCTTCAGATAGTCTTCCAGAGCCAGCGCTTTTCGACGGGCATCCGCAAAAGGTCCGGTGACGCTCAGAGTGAGATCACGGACTCTGGGATCCAGCTCTGGAAGTGACAAGTAGCGGCGCATCACTGGAGGCGGAACTACTCCCTGCACCGGTAGAGCCAGCAACTGGCCGCGATTGACAAGTTTCGAGAACACGGTGTACTTGCTTCCGCTGGGGCGCTTCTTGTAGAAATAATTTTCACCCTCGACCCTTAACTGCTGTACTTCATTTGAAACCGTAAGCAGCCGCGGCGCGTGAAACAGAACCCCGGGCGCCTGGGGCTCGACGACGAAAACCTGCTTGAGCACTTCGTCGGGGCGGTAACTTTCCCCGCTGAGCTGATAACCACCACTGATATTCGGCATAACGGGATGCCCGTCCACATTCAGCCGGTTCCAGGAGGAGCCATCGAAGTTATTGAGACTCATGCCGCGCCACTTAAGGTCGTACGGTATCTGCTCAATCGGACGGTCGACCTTCACGCGCATCACCACGGTCTGGTTTAACTTGAGACGCCCGATATCTCCAAGGTGGACCTGGTCGCTGAAGCCCGAAATCGCTCCCCGGACGCTCGAATAACCGAGAAATGTCACGGGGAAGCGGGGCACAACGAAGAAAAACGGAACCGCCAGCACGCATACCAGCAATGCCAGGCCTGTTGTGTTGAGAAAGAAAACTCTCGGTCCCCAGAAATCCTCCCCCACGCAGCGATCTCCAAAAGCCCGCTTGGATGAATAGATCTCGTACAGAATCAGGCATGCGACGCCGAACAGCACGAACAGGAAAACGTTGACCAAAAAGAGGATGTTGATTGTGAACGTGGTGGCGATCAGTAACTGTGCCAGCGAGAACAAATAGAGAAACAGATAGTCCCGCGGACCTTTCTGGCTGAAAAGTTTGATAGCCGACACGAAAAACACCAGGTGAACCGTGGCCACGACGGCGCGCGAGATATAGATCAGATCGATAAGGTAAAAAGCCAGATACAGAAAGATCAGGACATTCTGCAGGCGCGAAGGAAGGGCGCTTTTGCGTTCGTCCCACCACCAACTGCTCACCAGGACCAGGCAGTACAAAACAACACCCGTCAGATCGACCGCCCCGGTGAAAGCGAGAGCCAGAAAACCGTTGGTGAACAGTCCGTATGAAGCAATTTTGAAGAGCCGTTGAAACCTCATAATTGATTGAAAAACACCACGTGCGACGTCCGCCAGACGGCTCCCGGCACCGAACCCTGGACAGCCGGAGTAATAACAATCTTGAATACTTCGTCCGGGCGCACGTAACCGATATATTTCGGGATCAAGTCCCAGAAGACAGCCTCGGGCGATGCCACTTCAAGACGCGCCAGCATTTCAAGGATCTCCACCAACTGTTCGCGCCGCGGGCGATCCAAGATGCTCGCCCCGCCGGCGGTCATCAGTTGCACCTGAGCTCCTTCATCGTGAAAATGCGACGCGATGCTGGCCGCCAGCGTGATCGCCCGCTCAAACTTTTCGTGAAGCCTGGTGTTGTCAAGGCAGATGCAAACTCTTTTCTCTTCCACTCGTGAAAAGTCCCGCACCATCAACCGGCCGGTTTTGGCCGTGGACCGCCAGTGAACTTGTCTGATGCCGTCGGTACTCTGGTATTCCCGGATCTGGTATAGTCCCTCGCCCTGCCCCTTCCTGAATGATTCGAGATCTCCCTGCAGAAATGGAAGCAGGTGCGCAAAGTCATCGATCGGCACAATCTCGGGATAGACCAGGACTTCGCGCTCCGGATTGAGGACCTTTCCCCTCTGAAAGAATCCGAAGGGAAAGCGCGTCATCAGGTTCACATAGGAAATTCGATAAACACCGCGTGTGGGAAAGGTGAACTGGATGCCCTGGGATAGAGTCCGCTCTCCATCTAAAAACGGAAAATAAAGCCGCGTTAGATACTCACTTCCGTCCGATCCCTCCAGATGCGTTTCGGCGCGAAGCGAGAATGTCGGCACCCAGCGTTTCTCGTTGCGCAGTGTCCAGAGGAATTGGCTCGGACGGGAGGCATACACGTAATCGGGAAAGCGATAGCCGATGGCCAGCCCGCTCAGCGTCAGTTTGGCGAGGATTCCCGAAATAAGATAAGAGACAAGAAGCGTGGAGACAATCAGGAACAGAAGATTGTTGCCGGTGTTTACAGCCGCCAGAGTTACAACTACGATCAGGAAAGTGACAAAAACTCCCTGGCCGGTGAAGCTGAACAGTTTTGCCGAACCCAGGAATTCCCAGCGAATGTTTTCCAGGAGTTTGGGGATCAGCATCAGGGATGACAGCATGGCCAGCACCAGCGCCAGCATCGCCAGCACCGTGGCTGCGAGCGGATTGCCGCTGCGGGCGGCGGCCGATGAGGCGAGAGCCGCCGTCAGCGCGACCGCCAGAACGATGGAGCCGGGAACAAAGCTTCGCCAGCTCCCGGTTCGATGAATACGGGACTCGCGCTTCAGGGTCGCCGTCTTTCGAGCCGGCGGCGCCGGGCGTTCTTCTTCGTCAGAGCGTAGTCCGGATTTCATGCAGGCACTTCCACCTCTTCCAGAATCTGGCCGATGATGCCTTCCGCCTCTTCGCTCTTCTTTAACACCGTGGTGTAGCGAGCGCTGATGACCACGCGATGGGCCAGCACCGGAACGGCGAGTTTTTTGACGTCATCGGGAACCACATAGTCGCGTCCGTGCAGATATGCCTCTGCCTGTGCGGCGCGATACAACCCCACGCTGCCGCGCGGGCTGATTCCAAGACTGAGATATTCGGTGTTGCGGGTACGATTCACGATTGCCATCAGGTAATCTTCCAGCACATCGTTGAATTTGACACGCGCAACCTCCTCCTGGACCGCCAGCAATTCATTCCCCGACATGACGGCATTCAAGTCGCGATAACCGCCCGCCGTTTGATCTCGAAGGATCTGTTTTTCGCCGGCTGAATCGGGATATCCCATCCGGATGCGCATCAGGAAGCGGTCAAGCTGCGACTCGGGAAGTGGATATGTCCCGTGATGCTCGATAGGGTTTTGAGTGGCGATAACGATGAATGGCTGCGGCAGCGTGTAGGTGTTGCCGTCCACAGTGATCTGCTTCTCGTTCATCGCCTCCAGCAGCGCGCTTTGGGTTTTCGGCGTGGTGCGATTGATTTCGTCCGCCAGAATCACATGAGCAAACAGCGGCCCGGGCCGAAACTCGAACTCATTCATCTTCGGATTAAATACCGAAACGCCGATCAGGTCGGACGGCAGCAAGTCGCTGGTGAACTGAATCTTGTGGAAAGTGCAGCCCAGGGACCGTGCCAGAACCTGCGCCAAAGTGGTCTTTCCGACACCCGGCACATCCTCAATCAGAAGATGGCCTCCTGCCAGCACACAAGTGAGGGCCAAATCCAGAATATCCGACTTGCCGCGTATTACGGATTCAAGCGAGTGTCTGAGTTTTTCAATCGAGTTGTACAAATCGCCTACCTCAAGAATGGCTATTTTACCCCAGTGACGGTGTGTTACGGGTTACGAGTTGCGGCAGAGTCGCGACCGTAAGCGTGGATTGTCCAACAAAATGAACCGCCAAGATGGAGGGACTGAGGGATGGAGGGATGGAGGGATGGAGGGATGGAGGGATGGAGGGATGGAGGGATGGAGGGACGGAGGGACTGAGGGACGGAGGGATGGAGGGACGGAGGGATGGAGGGACGGAGGGATGGAGGGACGGAGGGATGGAGGGACGGAGGGAGGACTAGCCTGAAATCCCCGTGACCCTCTCTATCCCTCTATCTCTTTGTCCCTCTATCCCTCTATCCCTCTATCCCTCTATCCCTCAATCCCTCTATCCCCCTATCCCTCTATCCCTCTGTCCCTTCCTCTCTCCATCCCTCTCAATAGGGGTCTGTCCCCTTTTTTGCTCAAACCTCGTATGTCGTAATCTCAATTTGAATCCCGTCAGGGTCCTGAAAATAGATCGAGTGTGCCATATCGTGGTCTTCGAATTGAAATGGAATTCCTCGGCTGGATAATGCGGCTTGAGCCTGTTGAAAATCCTCACGCGCGGCTCTGAAGGCGAGATGACGAATGCCTGCTTCGCCCGCGTCCGGGTGTTTCCATTTGGGCGCCTGTGGAGCGCGAAACAAAGCCACGCAGGTGGAACCTGCGCAAAGCATGACAGGCATTTCCCAGTTTCGGTGGCGTCGCTCCAAACCCAAGACATCCCGGTACCAGGCGACCGACTCCTCCATGTCCGAAACATTGATGGCAATATGATCAATTCCTTCAAGCTTGAAGGTAGCCATGGCAATTCCCTGTCAGAGGGCGCAGGTACGAAATCCGGCAAAGACGTCGCGGCGGTCCATGGTGTAGAAATTACGCCACGTGTTTCGAATCAGCCGCGAGCGGGTCGCCCAGCAACCGCCGCGCAGGACCTTGTAGTCACCGCCAAACCAGGGCTCCGAGTATTCTTTGTAGGGATCTGCGACAAAACCCGGATAAGGCTGGAACGCATCGGCTGTCCACTCCCACACGTTGCCGATCATCTGGCGACACCCGAAGGCGCTTTCCCCCTGCTTGCATGCGCTGACCGGGCTGCAACCGATCCAGTTTGCGTCCAGGGGAGCGAGCTCAGGCGACGGAGGCCGATCTCCCCAGGGGAAGCGTCGTTTCGTCTGTGAGCAGGCACCAAGGGGCGCAGGTTCTGCCGATGCCGCTTTTTCCCATTCTGCCTCAGTGGGCAGCCGGCGCCCCGCCCAGCGGCAATAGGCCTGGGCCTCGTGCCAATTCACATGAATCAAGGCGACATCCTTCTCTAGCGGAATTATCTGATTGAAATGGCGCTGCAACCATTTGCCGGATGAATCAGGAGTCCAGTACAGAGGATGTTGAGCCGCCGCACCCTCCTTCCAAAACCATCCACTGTCACTCCAGTGGCGGCGTTGCCGGTAGCCGCCGTCATTGACAAAGTCGGTAAACTCGCCGTTGGTCACCGGGGTTCTTGCAATCAAAAATCGGCCGACGTCCACTGGATGGCACCACTTCTCGTTATCAAAAACGAACTCCTCGCCGCGCTCTGCTCCCAGCAGGAAGGCTCCCTCGGGAATTTCAATATCACGAAAAGGTTTTTCCTCTGAAGTCGATGCAGCAGGCGGCACAACCGCGTCGTTTGGCCGCGGCGCCGGATATGACAAGGTATGGCGCGTATAGGTGAACGCCTCGCCGTGCATGTCCTCATGCATCACAGCCAGCCAGTGGAAGTAAGCCTGTTGGTCTGTTGCTTCCTGACGTTCGAGTCCTTCCAGCACGCAGTCCAGAACATCCTGCATATATCTCAGCGTTTCTTTGCGAGAAGGGAGCGAGAGGTCCCAACGTGTGTCGTGCGCGACGGCGGCGGAATCCCACAATTGATCTGCATCTTTGCGGATCGACGGCAATCCACACAGGTGCCGCAACGCCCATTTCTCCTGGAACCAGGCAACGTGTCCGAGTTCCCACACTGGAGGATTAATGATAGAAAGAAGGGGAGTCTTCAACTGTTCGTCTGAAAGATCTGCCTGCAGTTCCAGCGTGCGCTTGCGGGTGTCCTGAAGCATGGAAATCAGTTCCCGCGAACTGAACACCTCCCTTTTCCGTGTTGTGCCAGTGTTGATGCTCAAGGAGAATTCACCTGTATTGTTTCCGGAAAACATAACATAACCATGACTGTATGAAAATTCGGATGATATCTCCGGCCCCCTCGCGAAGCCTTTACGGAAACAGCATAACCAGCCTTCGATGGCAGGGCATTCTGGAAGAGCTGGGACACCGGGTCGAAGTGACGCAGAAGTATGGCGGCGAACCATGCGATCTTCTTGTTGCGCTGCATGCCAAGAAGAGCAGCCAGGCAGTATTTCGCTTCAGGGAAGCCTATCACGACAAGCCGATCATTGTTGCCCTTACCGGCACTGACGTTTATCGGGACATGCGCCTGTCAGCGCGGGCGCGGCGGGCTATCGGCTTGGCAACGCGGTTGATTGTGCTGCAGCCGCTGGCTGTTCAGGAATTGCCGCCGGGCATGCGACGAAAGGCGCGCGTCATTTTCCAATCTGCTGAAAAAACAGACAACGCGAAGAATCGGAGCAGCCGTTTTTTTGATGTGTGTGTCGTGGGACATTTGCGGGCCGTCAAGGATCCGTTCCGAGCCGCGTACGCAAGTCGTCTCCTGCCGGCCGGCTCTAAGATTCGAGTATTTCACCTTGGGGACGCGCGAGATAGAGCATTGGCTGCAAAAGCGAGAACCGAGCAGAATCGCAACCCCCGCTATCGATGGCTGGGCAGCAAATCGCACGCAGAAACTCTTCGCCATATCGCTGCCAGCCGCCTTCTGGTATTAAGCTCACGCATGGAAGGCGGGGCGAACGTGATTTCGGAAGCCGTCGCAAATCGCGTGCCGATTCTCGCTTCCCGGATCCCCGGCACGCTGGGGCTGTTGGGCCGCTATTATCCCGGTTACTTTCCGGTGGGGGACACACGCTCGCTCGCTGACCTGCTGTTGAAATCCGAACAAGACAGGGCCTTTTATTCGAGACTGAAGGCCCACTGCTCGACCCTGGCACCTCTGTTTCGCCCTTCGTATGAAAAGCAAGCATGGATGGAATTGCTCGAGGAATTGAGATTGAAAGCCAGTCGTGTTGAGTAGAGTCTGTGAAGCCGGCCGCGTCTTATTCACCGCCGAGCCGCTGAGTACGCCGAGATCTCGCGGAGGATGGGTTTTGAAGACTCCGCGAAATCTTGGCGATCTTAGCGGCTCGGCGGTGAAAGCAGGGTGCCGATTCAAACGGGCCTGGATTCGTGCACGGCGCTCTTACACAACTGGACGGGCTTCCGGGGGTCTAAATTCGACAAAAAACCAACCATTCGCCTTCCTCAAGGGTCTAAGCCGGTACCAAATCGGCCTTCGGGAATTCCGCGCTTGAGACAAGGCCAGGAATTGCCCATGAAATTGAACCTTTAAAACGCGGTTTTCGTATCAAACCGGAGTGGAGGTGGTAAATGAAACTGACATTGAAGTCTGGCTTGTTCTTGTCTCTGCTGCTCGCGGGCGCCTGCTCGTGGGAAAGCGCCGCCCTCGAAGCGATGGGGTGGGAAGGAATAGATCGCACCGTAAATCGCACATTTCAGGTCAGGCCGGGGGGGAAACTCACCGTCGAATCCGATCTCGGCTCCATCCAGGTCAAGTCAACCAGCTCGGACCGGGTTGACGTCGAAGTGATCCGAAAGGTCAACGCGCGCGATGATGCGGAAGCGGATAAGATCTTAAGAGACCTGGACTTGCAGATCACCCAGTCGGGAAGTGATGTTCAGGTTCGCGCCAAGCTGCCTAGACATTTTGGCTGGGACAATTGGGGCAGGCATTTGCGACTGGCCTTCAATATTAATGTTCCGCGGAGCTTCAACGTCGACCTCCAGACTTCCGGCGGATCAATCGGAGTTGACGATCTGCAGGGAGAAGTACGAAGCAAGACCTCAGGCGGCAGTTTGAGATTTGGGCATATTCAGGGCCCCGTTCATGGAAGGACGTCCGGGGGAAGCATTCACCTGGATTCCTGCAACGGCAATGCCGACGTGGAGACATCAGGCGGCAGCATCCAGATGGGAGACGTCGAAGGTGATGTCAGAGCGGACACATCGGGCGGCTCGATCCGAATCGCCCGAGTTCAAGGGACCGTAAAGGCGGAAACGTCCGGCGGCAGTATTGACGTGGAAGAAGTGATGGGCCAGATTCAGGCAAGCACTTCGGGTGGGGGAGTTTCGGCAAGTATTTCGCGCCAGCCGCGCGGCGATTGCCGGCTCTCTACTTCCGGCGGCTCGATCAACGTCAACCTGGCCGACAGAATCGCGGTCGACCTTGATGCCGAAACCAGCGGAGGACATGTACGGGTGGATTTTCCCGTCACGATTCAAGGCGCTATCAGCAAAACCGAACTTCGAACACCGCTGAATGGAGGCGGCCCAAAACTGTTTTTGCGCACCTCGGGGGGAAACGTCAACGTTCGCCGCTTGGGCGCCGACAAGTAGGAGTTGAGCACGAAAATTCGTGCTCAACCCCCACACCGTAAACTCTGCGCCCGGACAGCAAAATCTTCCGGTTGAGCCCGGCTTACCCCTACCTCCTTTCCTCGATTTACACCTCTTATTTCGTCGAATTAAGCCGTGAAAATGGGCCTTCCATCAAAAGGTTTAAGACGATTAACCCGAGTTGGCATCTCTTTTGCTTAACCAAGCCATAGAAGTTTGAAGGATAGCAGTCATGGAAGCTGAGACAAGGGTCTCTGGAGAAAATCAGATAAGGCTTTAGGAGAGAGTCATGTACGACATTTTGGGAATTCTTTTTCTGGTTTCGATCAGTGCAATTTTCCTCTTAATTCCGCTCGCTGTTGGGGCGATGCTGGTGTGGATCTTCGATCGATTGGTTCCGTTATTTAATTCTCGCCGCAGCACATTTTCATTCCACAGAAAGCCCACCGGAGTTGAACGCTGATTTCCATTAACACGAATTTCACGAATCTTTTGAATGACTTCGTGAAATTCGTGTCCATTCGTGAGAATTCGTGACTTACCAGTTTGTTATCGATCCATCCGGCCGGCGGAACATCGGAATCGGCCGGGAAACCTGTGTCACCTCCACAACTTTAGTTGCGCGCTCCGGATTAAATTCCACACCCAGACCAGGACGTTCATTGGGCCATAACTTGCCGTTCCTGAAATCAAAATGCGCCGGCAAATGAGCTTCGTTACGAGGCCCTGCGCCAGTCATCTCCATCAGAACGGGAACAGATGCTGCTCCGCACGCATGGACGAGAGCCGCCGTGGATACCGGCCCGGTAAAATGCGGTATTAGTCCCACGTAATGCGTCTCGCATAATGCGGCCAGTTTCATGAATTCGGTCAAGCCTCCCACATTGGGTATGGTGACCCGCGAAAAGTCGATCAATTGCTGTTCTACCAGTTCGTTGACCTGCCATTTATCTCCATAGTGTTCGCCCACGGCTATCGGGACTTTCACCTGCTGTCGCAGCGTTCGATATACCCCGGCATTTTCCGAGCGAACCAGATCTTCCGTAAAAAACGGCTCAAGATCCTCAATCAGGCTGCTTAGTCGCACCGCATCGGCAAAATCAAGACGGGTGTGGTAGTCAATCGCCCAATCGCCGTCTGGACCCACTCCCTCGCGAATTTCTTTGCAGTTTTCGTGAGTCTTTCTCACCATACGCTTGGAATCGAAAGGGTTATCACGGCCCGGATCCGCGACCGACGTTCGGAAGGCGCGAAAGCCGGCTTCCATGCAGGCGCGCGCGGTTTCCTTCAGACTTCCCTTGCTCGGAAAACCGGTGGCATAACATTCCACATAGTCACGCGTCAGGCCACCCAGCAGTTGATGAACCGGCAGCCCCAGCGCTTTCCCTTTAATGTCCCACAAAGCGAGATCGAATGCCCCAAGCGCGTGAAGTTTTTCTCTTCCCGGCGGATAAAAATAACCACGATACATCAACTGCCAGAGATGCTCGATGCGGGCAGGATCTTCGCCGATGACCATTCCGGCGAGCTGTTCGATGGTGTCCCTGGACCCTCCCTCTCCTATGCCGGTAATACCTTGATCTGTTTCGACAGTCACGATACCGGTGCTTTGGTTGAAAGTGGGCCGTTGATTGGGAACCTGATAATATCGAACCCGGACAATCTTCATTTTCTGCAGGGCTGCAGACAGCAAGGTGCTGCATTTCTGCGCAACCAGCATCGAGCCGGCCGCGTACATCATCGATTTCAGGAACTGGCGCTTGTTCATGGAGTTCCTCCCGGTTTTCTGCAACTTCCAATTCTCGTCGCAACAGAACAGAAGGTGCAAGAAACAATATTGGAAATGATAAATTGCAGGTATGAAAAGGACTTTTTCACTACAAAGACACAAAAGAAGACGAGGGGCAGGCGGAATCCGGTCAATTTCGATAATACCGGGAAAGTACACACTTTCCCTGACCGGATTCCGCCTGCCCCTCGTCTTCTTTTGTGTCCTTGGTGTCTTTGTGGTGAAGATTTCCCCGCAGGCGCCCGCCAATCCAACAGCGGAACAGATTCTTGAAAAGTACGTCCAGGCCTGCGGCGGGCGCGCGGCAATCGGCGGCCTCATCAGTCGCGTATCCAAGGGCCGCAGGATGTATTCGAACGGATCCGTCGAATGGTTCGAGCTTTACTTGAAGGCTCCCGACAAATGGCTGGCCATCTACAAGACCGATAAGAGCATGGAACGGTATGGTTTTGACGGGAGCCGCGGATGGTTTGATGCTCATTGGCCGGACATTTCCAAGCTTCCCCGCGAGGTTGATCTTTACACCCCACTCAGGCTCAGAGAATGGTATCCGGATATGAAATTCGTGGGTATTGCAAGAGTCGAGGACAGGACGACATATGTGACCGAAGGAAGCTGGTCCGGGCGCCCGCCCGATCGCTATTACTTTGATGCTGAAACGGGGCTGTTGCTGCGGCAGGATGACAGAGCGCGCACCACCGTCTCCCGCGGCTCAGATTCGAAGACTCAAGAGACTGCAAACAAGCCGGTCGAGTATTACTTCAGCCAATATCGAAGTGTGAAAGGCGTCAAGTTGCCCTTTGTCGTCAGACGCAAAGACAGCAGCGGAGTTCGCACCGAGATTTTCCATGAGATCCGGCACGACGTGCCGATACCGGATTCGAAGTTCTGGCGTTAAAAAACCTCTCGCCTGCCAAGCTAGAATCAAAGCAGGGGAGATAACATGCTTCGCAAACTGATCGAAACAGATGATAGCCTCGCTGGTTTTGTGCTGAGAATAATGTTGGGAATTGTCTTCTTTCCTCATGGCGCCCAGAAGATGCTCGGATGGTATGGCGGTCAAGGCCTCCAAACCACCATCGCGGGCTTCGGCTCCCAGGGAATACCTGCATTCCTGGCCTACCTTGTCGTCTTCGCGGAATTCTTCGGCTCGCTGGGCCTCGTCCTGGGCCTGCTGACCAGAATCGCGGCACTAGGTATCGCAGTGATCATGGCAGTGGCAATTTTCATGGTTCATATCCGCTTCGGATTTTTCATGAACTGGGTTGGCAATCAGCCCGGTGAAGGGTTTGAATACCACTTGCTGGCAATAGCGATCGCCGTGGCTTTACTGATCCGTGGCGGCGAGCGGTGGTCCATCGATGGCTGGCTCGCCCGCCGCAGCTAGACGCCCTGAATTGGGGGACAGTCCCCTTTTTGAATTGAATTGGGGGACAGTCCCCTTTTTTCCCCAATTAGGCGCCAGAATAAGGGATGAGGCAAGAGGCTGTCTCTCGATGGATTCTCACCTTGGCTACACTGGGGAGCGGCCTGATCACGCTTTTTTCTCTAATGAAACCTCCCCTTCCGGCCCGCGCCGCCTTGCTGCATAGCGTATTCCCTCTGGAGTTTCTGCAACTGTCCCGTTTTTCGACGCTGTTGACCGGTTTTGCCCTCGTGATCTCCTCGGTCAACATTTACAGGCGTAAACGGCGTGCCTACCAGATCGTCCTGGTGCTGTCGATGCTGTCGATCCTCTTCCACCTCACTAAGGGACTTGACTATGAAGAAGCCCTGTTTTCTCTTCTTTTGCTTTGCCTCCTGCTCTGCACGCGCAGGAGCTTTACGGTAAGCAGCAGCTTGCCGGATTTGCGTTCAGAATTGATCCGGCTGGGTATTGCCGCGATCGTTGCTTTTGGCTACGGCGTGGGTGGTTTCTGGCTTCTTGACCGGCGTGAGTTTGGCGTCAATTTCACACTTGCAGATTCCATTCATCGAACGCTCCTGTTTCTCGCCTTGATCGGAGATCCGCATATCGCTCCTCATACGCGTCATGCCCGGTGGTTTTTGGAATCGCTCTATCTGATCACCATCACCGCCTCCGGGTATTCCGTCTTCGCCCTTTTTCGGCCCGCTCTTTACCGCTTTACTACTCTTCCCAGAGAACGCGCGACTGCGACCGCGATCTTGCGCCAGCACGGACGTTCGGCTTTGGACTACTTCAAAAACTGGCCGGATAAGTCTTTTTTCTTTTCGGATTCAGAAAAGTCCTTTATCGCCTATTCGGTGGGGTCAAATTTCGCCGTGGTGCTGGGAGACCCGGTGGGCCCGGAAGAGGAAATGGAGCTTGTAATTCGCAGGTTTTCGACGTTTTGCAGAGAAAACGACTGGCGCCTGGCCTTTCATGCGACGCTGCCCGACTTTCTTCCGATCTACCGCAGGTTGGGCTTCAAGAAACTAAAAGTGGGAGACGATGCCGTCGTGGACTTGGCGCAATTCGATCTGGCTGGAAAATCCATGAAAAAAATACGCCATACTATTCGTTCGATTGAGAATGAGAGGGTTCGCACTATCCGGCACGAGCCGCCCATTCCGGATTCTATTCTGGCAGAAGTGAAGGCGGTGTCCGATGAATGGCTCAAGATTCCCGGGCGCCGGGAGCGCAGATTCTCCCTGGGCATGTTTGATCCCGGCTACCTTAGATCAACACCATTGTTCACCGCCGAGCGGGAGGATGGCCGCGTGCTGGCATTCGTAAACATCATCCCGTCCTACCGAAAGGGTGAGGCGACCGTGGATTTGATGAGACGACGCACCGATGCGCCCAACGGGATCATGGATTTTCTCTTCATCAAGCTCTTCCTCCACTTCAAACAAAGCGGCTTCGAACGTTTCAACCTGGGAATGGCGCCGATGGCGGGTTTTCAAGCCCGGGAAGAAGCGTCAGTCGAGGAGCGCGCAGTGCACTTTTTCTTCCAGAGAATGAATTTTCTTTTCAGTTATCGTGGGTTGCACGAATATAAAGCGAAATTTGCAACTCACTGGGAGCCGCGCTACGAAATTTATCGCAGGGCGCTTGATCTGCCCCGCCTTGCCATCGCGCTCGGAAAAATCGCCGAAGTTGGTCGCTAGTACCCAATACTGTAAATTCGCGTAGGATTTCTGGCCGCTGATTTACACAAACAACACAGATCTTGAAACTCACCATCCCACCGACACGCTGGCTGAGAATGCTTCTAAGTTATTTTCTAGCCCTGGTCTGTCTGGTCTGGGTTTTTCACGACGTTCAGATAAGGGTCTTCCTGGGCAGCTTCCGGCGCATTCGATGGGTATGGATGATGGCGGCGATTCTACTGGACATCCTGAGTTACGTTTGCCAAGGGATGCGCTGGGAGCGCCTGCTGCGACCGGTGGGGGCAATATCGTGGCGGCGCGCAACTCAGGCCATTTATGCGGGACTTTTTACCAGCGAAATACTTCCCATGCGTCCGGGAGAATGGATCCGGGCTTACCTGGTCTCTCACTGGCTAGGCTGCCGGTTTGCAGCCGTTCTTCCATCGCTTGCTACCGAGCGCCTGATCGACGGCTTCTGGCTGGCAATCGCCTTCGGATTAACCGCCATGTTGTATCCACTTCCCAAAAACATTCTTCGCGCGGGCGATGTCCTTGGAGGGCTGGTCCTTGTGGGAACCGGCCTGATCGGCTACATTATCTTCAGAAAAAGAAACGCACCGGAGACGGGCGGCGATGCGGCGAAAGCGGAGCCGGGCTTCTTTACCCAGCTGGCTGACGGGCTCAACAGCATTGGCACATCCCGTTTTTTATTATCCGCGTCGGCGTTTTCACTGTTATTGCTCGTATTTCAGGCGCTGGCTTTTTTCACAGTGCTGCGAGGGTGTCGACTGCAGATCTCCTTGTGGCCTGCGGCGGTGGTTTTCCTGATCGTGCATTTAGGAACCGCGGTTCCCAACGCGCCGGGAAACGTCGGTACATACCAGTTCTTCTGTGTGACCGGCCTGCAGCTCTTTGGCGTGGATAAAAACCTGGCCGCCGGTTTTTCTGTGATCGTATTCGTAATCCTGACACTGCCGCTCTTGGCTATCGGCTACTTTGCTCTGGCACGCAGCGGGATGAGCATGGCAATAATTCGAAATACGGTCACAAAGAGAGCGCGTCAGCCCCATCCTTGACGACTTTCGGCCTGACAGGTAACCTTACTCCTGATGAAGTGGATAACCCGCAGCAACGTGAAAGTGGACCGGGTCGCTTGCCCCTGGCTGATTCTCCGGTTCATCGATCCGGACGCCAAATTCATTTTCGTAAAGGAAGACGAGTTGCTGGAATCAGCTCGCCGGGAGAGCGCCATCCCGTTTGATGCAAACCGATTCACCGAAGTGAAACTGAACCACCGGGGAGACCATTGCACTTTTGAGACCATCGTTGAAGAGTTCAAGTTAACTGAGCCGGCACTGACCCGGCTTGGATTTATCATCCGCGCGGCCGACATCAAAGGGCAGGAACACGTGGCTCCCGAGGGACGGGGCTTGCGAGCCGTGGCAGAAGGCTTTGCGCGGCTCGGAATCAGCGATGAAGAAAGATTGGTCTGTCAGTTTCCGATCTATGACGCTCTCCTGGCTTACGTGAAAGGCATCGGGGCCTCTGAGACGGGAAGTGGAAGGCGGAAGGCGGAAAGCGGAAGGCGGAAGGGGCGGAATTCTTTGCCGCCGTCAGAACCGCGGGCGTAAGAACATGGGAAGAAATCGACGCCACCGGGGCAAAGCCCGGTGGCGTCGATTGTTTCACATCATTCATGCCTTAAAACTACCAGCGGCTTGCGATTCAGGATGGGAATACAGGCCAACCAACCCGTCAGCGTGGTCAGCGCGGCGGTCCCAAATACGGCTGCCGCCAACGGGATCCATTGGAAGTGATACTCGGCCTCCAGTAGATATTCCATCAGGAATTTGGCCAGCAGCGCCGATAAGATGCTGCCGGCAAGCCCTCCGGCTAAGCCGAGCACGCAAAATTCCATCGCCAGTATTAAAGAGACTTTCCCCCGTGTGGCCCCGAGAATTTTCAACAGGGCGGTCTCATGTTCGCGCCGATAGCGCGACGCAATAATGCTGGAAACGAGAATGGCGCTCCCCGTCACCAGTACAAAAGCCGCCACGAATTGAATCAGCGTCGAGATACGATTCACAAAAGCTTGAATGATTGCCAGGATTTCGGAAATGTTGATCGACGTGACAGTGGGGAGCTTTTCAAACAGCCTGCTTTGCAGCTTCGCTATCTTGTCCGGATAAGCCCGGACATTCCCCACATAGGTCACGGGCAGGCCGCGCAGTGCTTCCGGGCTGAAAATGAACTGATTGTTGGCTCCCGGACGGATTGACTCGGTCTCCCTCACGCTGGTGGCAATTCCCTGCACCACCTGGCCGCCCGCGCGAAACTCCAAAACGTCACCCAACCGGATGCCCAGAGACCGGGCGGCGAATTGTCCCACCGAGATCTCGGCTTTTGGCGGTTGCCCTTTCCACCAACGCCCTGAAATTAAATTATTGTGAGTCGGAATGTCTTTGGCGGAGGTCAGCGAGAACTCGATGCGCGCAAAACGCTTTCCGTCTTCGTCCAGATCTTTTACCTGGATTTCTTTGCCATTGATAGAAGTCAGCCTCGCCGGGACGGCGGCGATGGGCTGCCCGGCATCGATTACCTCCGGAGAGGAGCGAAGAAACTCCCACAACGGAGGGCGTTGCTGCTCGCTGATACCGATGAGAATCAGGTTGGGAAAATCAGCAGGAGCGCTTCTCACAAACTGCCGCACCAGAGAGACCTGCAGCAAGTGGATTGTCAGCGTGAGCATTACACCCAGCGCAATCACAGCGAAAATCAAATGGGCCTGGCTGCCGGGCCTGTGCAGATTGGCCATCCCGTAACGCAAAGCCTTCGATTTGCCTGCAGGTAGAACTGCAAAACGGAACAGCAATTTCCCGAGCGCTGTCAGCAGCGTGTAGATCAATACCAGCCCGCCGACGAACCCGAAACCCCGGCGCCAGGAATGTGACAGCCAGGCAGCGATCGCTCCGATAACAATCAGATTCACCAGAAGAATCACAAGCGGCAGCCATAGTTTCGAGGTCCTTGCTCTCTCCGACTGCACATGACGTCTGAAGATTTGCGCTGCCTTGACGTGCCTGATCGTGAGCAGCGAAGGAAGCACCATCACCGTGGTGCTCAACAGGCCGATAGCGAATCCCTGCGCCAGAATCGCAGCATGCAGTTCCGGTTTCGTGCGCAGATCCAGAAGCCCCCGCAAAAGTGTTGGAAAAAGCAATTGAACCGCCGCTCCGGCCGCCAGGCCCAGCACGCCGCCGCCGGCTGCGATCAGCAGTGTCTGCGTGAGATAAACGCGGAGCAACTGCCCCGAGCGCGCCCCCAGACTTTTCATGATTGCGATGGTGTCCAACTTCTGTTGCAGATACGCATGCATCGCCATGGTTACGCCGAGACCTCCCACCAACAGCGCCATCAGTCCGGTAAGACTGAGAAAAATGGTCACACGCTCCAGTCCGCGACTGAGATTGGGATTGGGATCGCGGTAATCGGTGACGCGAAAACGGGGAGAACGCGCACCTTTCAGAATTCGAAGCGCCTCATCCAGATCAAGGCCGCGAACAGGAAGGCGCACCATGTAGCTGTGGCCCGCGCGACTGCCGAATCCCAACAGCGCAGCCTTTCTCAAGGACTGATGCGAGAGCAGGACACGCGGTCCAAATTCCAGTCCTGAGGCAAGGCGGTCAGGTTCCTTCACCAGAACGGCAGCTATGGGAAGTTCGGTGTTGCCGATCCGAACCTGGTCTCCCACTCTGGCCTTCAAACGAATCAGCAGATCACGCGACACCACAACGGTGTCCTGAAGCATCGGCAACAGCGGAACGTTCGGCTCCAGTTGCAGCGTGCCAAAGAATGGATATCCAGGCTCGACCGCCTTCAGTGAAGCAAGAACCGGGGCGCCCGGGAATTGTTGCCCTCCCTCTGCGGCGGCAGACGGGTCAAAAGCCCCGCGGCGTTTTGAAATCCCCACCATTGAGACCGTCTCGATAGCATGCGAGATTTCAGCTCCGCGCCCGCTCAACTGTTCGATCACTCTCTGCTCGCCGGCTTCCAGCGGCGTGCTGGTGCGGATTCGAATATCGCCTCCGATTAACTGGCGACCTTCTCGCAGCAACGATTGGTGCAGAGCACGACTGAAGCCCTGGACACCCGTGACCGCACCCACTCCTAGAGCTGCGCCCACAATGGCGACCAGGAATTTCCGCCACGACGCTTTAAATTCGCGTCGGGCCATTTTGAGAACAAACATAATCACCAGTCAGCCATGAAGGTTCCTCGGTCGTGTTGCTCTGGGACCGGAATGCGGAATGGGGAATGGGGAATGCGGAATGCGGCTCTCCATGTTGCACTTCTGCATTGCTCCCGGTGGTATTTGCAAGATCGAGGGTCCGCTTGCTTACGCACGCGGTTCTGATGGTGGTGTGGAGAAGTCCGCCCTTTCCGCATTCTCCATTCCGCATTCCGCATTCCCCATTCCGCATTCCAAGCCTAATTCGTCTTCACTATCAAACCGTCCTTCATGTAAATCTTGCGGTCCACTGATTCAATCAGCACCGCGTCGTGAGTGACGACTACCAGTGTGCTTCCTTCCTGCCTATTCAGCTTCAGCAGCAAATCGAGAACCATCTGCCCGTTAACGCTGTCCAGGTTTCCAGTCGGCTCGTCGGCCAGTAAAATCGGGGGGCGGGCCACAAATGCGCGCGCCAGCGCCACGCGCTGCTGTTCGCCGCCCGACAACTGCACCGGATAATGCTGCCTGCGATCACCTAACCCGACCTCGTCGAGCAGCCCACGAGCCCGCTTCTGCGCCGAGTTTGTATCTCCCAGGAGCTCCAGCGGCAGAATCACGTTTTCTTCGGCTGTCAGCGTGGGAATCAGGTTGTAGGACTGAAAAACAAAACCGAGGGTTCGGGCTCGCAGCAGAGCCAGCTCGTCTTCATTCAACCGGGTAATGTCACGCCCGTCCAGGAGAACAGTTCCGGAGGTGGGCGAGTCCAGTCCGGCGATCAACCCCAGCAACGTGCTCTTCCCGCTTCCAGACGGGCCGACGATAACAATCGCTTCGCCACGTTTCACATGCAGGTCGATTCCCCGGAGAATTTCCACGGGTTTGTCGCCTGAAAAGAGGGTCTTTGTTAATTTTTCGATTTTGATCATAACTAACCGCGAAGGCGCGAAGACGCGAAAGCAAACGTTGCCCTAGTCTTTGCTGAGTGGCCAGAACGCAGACATTTCAGTACTTAATCCCATTTGAGTAGCCGAGCAATCTCACTGATTTAGCGCTTTCGTGCCTTCGCGGTTTCCCTCGCATTTATATAATAGGCAGGACATGCGAAACGTCTTTTTCTGTTTCTGGATGTGTTTCCTGCTGGCATGCCACGGCGCCAACACCGATATTCCAGCAAAGGAAACCAGGACTCAAGTCCTCGAGGCTCCGCCCTCGGAATCCGGTTCCGATCGGCTGATTGTGGCCTTCGGCGACAGCCTGACAGCCGGCTCAGGGGTCCCGCAGGATCTGAGTTATCCCGCAGCACTACAGCGATTGCTCAAAGACCGCTCGCCATCCTGCCGCGTTATCAATGCGGGCATCGGCGGAGAAACATCCTCTGAAGCCTTGAGCCGACTTCAAAGCATCATCGAGATGAAACCGCGCATCGTGATTCTCGAGCTGGGAGCCAATGACGGACTGCGCGGTGTGCCGTTGGCGATGATCCGCAAGAACCTGGATGCGATGATTACAAGACTTCAGACGGCGGGCATTCAAGTGGTGTTGGCGGGAATGCGCATCCCTCCCAACTATGGAACGGAGTATACGCAGGGCTTTCACCAGATTTATGTCGACCTGGCCAGCGAGCACCATCTCGTCCTGATTCCATTTTTTCTCGAGAACGTAGCCGGAATACCGGAGTTGAATCTCGAGGACGGAATTCACCCCACTCCCGAAGGTTATCGCATCATCGCAAAACAAGTGCTGCAGGTAATCGAGCCGCTGCTGGGATTATCTTCACCACAAAGACACAGCGCGGCAGAGCCGCAACCAAGAATAAGATGTTTCCGCTTGGCAGCGTGATCGTCATATGCTGATGTGGAAAGTCACATTCCTTCACCGCAGAGGCGCAGAAAACGCAGAGGTTGCGCAGAGACATGTAAACGAAACTCTGCGTCCTCTGCGCCTCTGCGGTGAAGGAATGAACGTGCCAGACAAAACTTTGTTAAAAAAAGCGAGAAGTGGCCCCGAATTACCGGCTGGCGGTTGATTCCGAAATCCCGAACACGTGGTGCTGGCCGCGAAGGATAATCATGCCTTCGGAAATCGCCGGAGTTGCCATGCAAACTTCGCCTACAGGATTGGTCGCTATCAGTTGGTATTCGGGTCCAGCCTTCACCACATGGACGTCTCCGTCCTCGCTCGCAAAATAAATCCTTCCGTCTGCGGCAACAGGGGAAGCGCTGTACGCGCCGCCCTGGCCAATGCGCTGCTGGTATACGCGCTCTCCGGTCTGCAGCTTGTAACAGGTCAAAATGCCGCTGTTGCCGCATACGTAAAGATAATCCCCATAGGCAAGCGGCGTCGGCATGTAGGGGCCGCCGCGCTTCTTGCTCCAGGCAATCGATTGGCTGGATTCTTGATTCTCTTTGAGAGAAATGTCTCCATTGCCTCCGGGTCGAATCGCATAAATCGGTTGGATGGGCGCGTAGCCATTCGCGATGAAAATCAAATCTTGAGCGATGATCGGGGTCGTAGCCGTGATTTCCGGGTTGGGCGTCAGCCTCCAGAGCTCTTTCCCCGTGGCCGGATCATAGCCGCGCACAAACTTGGTCGCATTTGTGATCAGCTCAGAGCGTGTTTTACCTTCATAAACCGTAGGAGTTCCCCAGGAAGGAAGCTCTTCGCGCGACGTCCGCCAGACCTGCTTTCCATTCTTAATATCAAAAGCGGCGATGAAGGAATCCTTCTGGACATCGCACTGGACGATCACCAGATCCTTAAAAATAATCGGCGAGCTGGCTGTTCCCCACTGATAGTCGGGATCGTAAAACCATCCGCCGTCCAGAACCCCAAGGTCTTGCTGCCAAAGCAGCCCGCCGTCAAAGTTGTAGCAGTACAATCCCTCCGAGCCAAAAAAGGCGACAACGTGTTTCCCGTCAACAGCCGGAGTAGCTGACGAAAAACTCGACTTTGGGTGCCTCTTCGTCTTGGGGATTCCTTCGCGCGCTGTTTTCTCCCACAGGGTTTTTCCAGTTTTCTTATCCAGACAATACACCCGCCAGGAATGCCGTGACACGTCGCCGGCCGGCTTTACGTCTCCATAGAGTCCATGGCGAAACTCCGAATTCGGGTCGCTGCTGACTGCCGACGTGACAAATACGCGCTCGCCCCACACCACCGGGCTCGAATGCGCCAATCCGGGAATGGCGGTCTTCCATCGGATGTTCAGTGACTTGCCTGCATCCCAGACTGCGGGCGGATTCTGGCCATCCGCCACGCCGGAGGCCTGCTTTCCCCGAAAAGAGGGCCAGTTCTGAGCATGGAGACCAACCGCGAGTGCGATACAGGTTATAAGCGAGATAATAGTTTTCATTTTTCCACTTTTTGATAAACAGTGCTGTTGGTTCCTTGCTTTACAACACATCCCACGACCTTTCCATTCTCCAGGTTGAAAGTCAGGCTGAGGCCGTCAAAAGCCGATGGCCGAAAAGTGACTTTATCCAGGGCTTCCAGTTCGAACGGCGCACCAAACCCGGCGAAGACAAGCTTTCCATCTTTTAACGAAAATGAGAGTTCGGTTCCCTGCTGGTTCCTGTAGGCGCCCGTGTACACCTTGAGAATTTCCGGGTCGAGCGAAATGGCCTCTGCCGGAGGAACGGCTCCCGCCTTTTTCAGCACTTCGATGACTTCGTTGCGCCCTCTCCTCCTGGCCGCGCTCCAGGCGGCCGTAAGTATCTCAGGCTTGATTCCGCCTTTGTCGACAATTGCCTGCACCACTTCTGTCAAGCCGGATGATGCGGCGTTCGACAGCACTGAAGCTCCATCAGCTCCCTTTTCCACCAGAGCGCGCGCAACTTCGGAATGGTCATTGGAAACGGCCCAGGAAAGCGGGGTGAACCGATAGAAAGTGTCTTTGACGTTTGGATCGGCTCCGTGCTCAAGCAGAATTTTGACTACTTCCAAGTGTCCCCGGTCGCAGGCATAAGAAAGGGATGTTGCGCCGTAGCGTCCTTTGGCGTTAACGTCGGCTCCTTTGCTGAGCAGTTCACGCACAGCCGTGGCATCACCCTTTTTGGCGGCTGCCATGAGATCCGAATTCAGATCCTCAGCCACAATTCCGGCCACTAAGAAAACGGTTATCAAAATGAGCATTGATATGGCGCGCATGATGGTTCCTCCGGTTGGGCCGGCCTGACATGGCCGCCCGAAGTGAACACAGGCGGCAACACGGGCGTTCATGTCAGGCCGCCCCGCTCACCCCTGCGTCATTTTGATGACGCGATCATTTCCCCGCGTGGCCCGGCGTTTTTCACGTACTTGTCCATCCAGTTGATCATCTCGGCCAGAGTGTGCAGAACCGACTCGCGCGCGGCGTAGCCATGGGCTTCATGCGGAAGCGTCACGTACCGCACCGTGGCGCCGTGGCCTTTGAGAGCCATGTAGAGCCGCTCGGATTGAATCGGGAACGTACCCGAGTTGTCGTCTGCCTCGCCGTGAATCAGCAGGATCGGCTCATTGATCCTGTTTGCGTACCAGAACGGCGACATCCTGGCATAGATATCCGGCACTTCCCAGAACGTGCGCCGCTCGTTCTGGAATCCGAAAGGCGTGAGCGTGCGGTTGTAGGCGCCGCTGCGCGCGATGCCGGCGCGGAACAGGTCCGAGTGCGCAAGCAGGTTGGCCGTCATGAAAGCGCCATAGCTGTGGCCGCCGATCCCAATGTGATCGCGGTCCGCCACGCCCATCTCGACGACCTTATTGATCGCGGCCTCTGCGCTGGCGACAAGCTGTTCAACATAAGTATTGTTCGCCGTCTCGCCCGGTCCTACGATCGGCATGGTCGGATTATCGAAGATCGCGTAACCCTGGGTCAGCAGAAACAGATGGGACGTGCCGCCCACTCTGATGAACCGATACGGCGATCCTGAGACCTGGCTTGCGTCGTTCACATCGGTGAACTCGCGCGGGTACGCCCACATCAACATCGGCAATCGCTCGCCCTTCTTGTAGCCAGGCGGGAGGTACAACGTACCGGATAGCTTCACGCCGTCTTTTCGCTGGTAAGTGACAAACTGCTTTTCGACTCCGGTGAGCTGAGGGCCAGGATCTTTGAACTGGGTAATGGGACGCTTGGTGCCGGCGGCAAGATCGCGCACGTAGTAGTTCGCCGGCTCCAACGGCGTCTCGTACTGCGTGAACAGTGCCCTGGCCTGGTCATCCAGCGGCGCCACCACCGATTCGTATGTTTTTTCCGCAGAGCGGAAAAGACGGTCTGTCTTGAGCGTCTTGAGGTTGAGCCTGTCGAGGAAAGGCCGATCGCCATCCGGTGAGGAACCCTGCCCGCTCAAGTAAATGTAATCACCATACTGCAGGATCAATCTTCCCCCACCAAAGGCTCCGCCGCCGAATCCTCCTCCACGCCCACCTCCGCCGCCGTCGCCGCCGCCGTCTCTCCTCACTACAGGTAAACCGGGGTTGCTATATGCGTCCTGTCGTTTGCGCTCCCAAAGCTTGCGCGGCTGGGTGCCCTCTTCAAGAATCCAGGTCCGGGTACGCCGCGTCGCGCGGTCAGATTCGCTGAGCAGCATGACGCCCTTCTCTGTATAGGAGAGGCTGTCGAATCGCCATTCCGTTTTGCCAACTTCGCCGGCCTCCGCGGAGAACGGCGCCGCGAGTGCGACGATCCTGTCGCGGAATGGCACGCTGTTTTTCGGATTTCCTTCATCCAGGGCCGCCACCCAGGTGATTGTCGCCGGTTGATCCGGACGCCAGCGATGGCCGCGCGGCCCCGACGGTACGCCGTTGATCGGCGTGCCTTCGCTCGACGGCAGGTCGGCAAGTTTTTTGACAACCTCGCCGCGCCGGTTCCAGATCTCCACATCTTTGGGAAATCCGCTCATCGGTACCAGGCGCGAGAAGGGTCGTTTGATCCGGGATACCAGGATGTAATCGCCGCTCGGCGACGCCGCTGCATTCTCCAGGATTCCGGGACGGCCGATCAGCGTCTTGCGACCGGTGCCGCTGTCAATGGTCGCGAGCTGGCTGGTGAAGTAATATTCAAACAGGGTCTCGTCATGGTTGGTCTTGATCAGATCCTCGAAAGTCGGAGCGGGCGCAGCTTTGCCGTAGTTTTCCTGGATATTGGGACGCGACGGCACAATCGGCTCGGCGGGGGCCGGTCCGCGGCCGGACGGCACCAATTGGCATAGCAGCGTGACACCGTCTTTCAGCCAGTCACAGGCATCGCCTGCCGTCGCGTTCAGCCGGTCGGTCCCGCTCACCAGATTCGATTGTCCCGTGGCAGTGTCGGCGACCCACAGCTCGATGCCGTTTTCCCTTGTATGGGTAAAGGAAAGCCGCTCGCCGCCGGGGGAAAAGCTGATATCGCCGAGGTTCGGATTGGACGGGAGAGTGACCTTCTTCTCCGTGCCGTCTACGATTGATTTCAGCGTGATGGCGGTGACTCCGCCTCCGCGCTGCTGCCGCCCGTTCGTTTTCGGATTGATACGCATGCCGGCGATGCGATGGATCGGCTGGGACAACTCGGCAATCGTCGGCATGCTGCGCCGGCCGAGCAGGGCGATCGTGCGACGGTTTGGCGCAACGATCACGCCCGGTGTGGGCGGCGTCGCCAGAATATCAACGATGACTTTTGGCGGCGTCAGGTAACCCGTGTCCGTGGCAGGCTGCCGGCGTGTCTGTCCGTATTGCGCTGCCGACCCGACGATGACGAGCACGGCGGCAAACGCGAGCCTTTTTGTCCGCATGGCAAACCTCCTGCTTCAGTTGGGCTGTTCTCGGGAAAGTCATATTCTAGCAGCAGACGCGCATGTCTTGCGGCAGGAATTCTGCCTTTTCAGCCCGCCAGCAAGGACTTCACCACAGAGGCACAGCCCGGCCGTAGGCCGCAACCAAAAAGCCGTCCACGTTCGCGAGTACTTCCACGTCAACGACCACGTCTCAGGTCCACGAACACCACAAAATACAGACAGCCCCTCGATTCTGCGCAGTCTCTGACCAACCGAGGGAAGTCGTAAACGTAATCGTGGACGTTGACGTGAACGTGCTCGTGAACGTGGACGGCTTTTTGGTTGCGGCCTACGGCCGGGTTGTGCCTCTGTGGTGAGTTCTTTTTCTCGATGCCAGTCAAACTAGAGCACTACCGGAATTTGATCTCGTTTGACACGCTAATCTATGATAGCGAACGGATCGAACCAAGAAGCGTATGAATTCTGCGCGAGTAGAGACCCGCGTGCCTCAGCATTACCACGGCAAGCCGATCGTATTTTTTGACGGCGTATGCGGAATGTGTAATACGTTCGTGAACTTGCTTCTCAGGGTTGACCGAAAAGAGAAGTTTCTTTTTGCTCCCCTTCAGGGCGGCACAGCTCGCGAGTTGCTTCCTCCGCTTTCGGCGAACCCTCAAGATTGGTCGATGATCTATCTCGATGAGAATGGCATTCACGATCAATCCGATGCATCGCTGGAGGTGTACCGCCGTCTCGGAGGTATTTGGTGGTTTCTCAGCCTCGCGCGCCACATTCCACGGGCGATTCGTACACCTCTTTATCGCATCATCGCGCGCAATCGGTATCGCTGGTTCGGACGGAGGGATCAGTGCCGGGTTCCGACCGCGCGTGAAAAGGCGCGTTTTCTTCCTTAGTTCTCGCCGGATGGGGCAGCCGACAGAGCTGCTGCTAGAATGGTCTCAAGGATGTCTGCGTTTGATTAAGTGGAGAAGCATATGTCAATAAGCCAGGCGCTACTGCCCGAGTTTGACCACGAGATGGTTAACACACGTAAGACTCTGGAACGAGTTCCGGATGACAGGTTGAGTTGGAAGCCTCATCAGAAATCGTTTTCATTAGGAGATCTGGCAACCCATCTCGCCAATCTTCCAAACTGGGCGTTGATCACGATCAAGGAGGACTCATTTGATGTGGCTCCGCAAGGCCGGCCTGTTCGAGCTTCGCCAGCGAATTCGCGGAAAGAGATGCTTGTGATTTTCGACAAGAATATCACGGCTGCACGCGCGGCAATCGCCGGGGCAAGCGATGAGCACCTACTCAAGCCCTGGTCGCTTTTGTCCGGGGGAAAAACGGTCCTTAC
Source organism: Acidobacteriota bacterium (assembly GCA_036507075.1). Classification (GTDB taxonomy): domain Bacteria; phylum Acidobacteriota; class UBA6911; order JACQSX01; family JACQSX01; genus DASXQR01. The sequence goes on from DASXQR010000228.1 coordinate 63,894, forward strand.
ACTGCCTCGAGTCGCGGTGTTGCGTAGTTCTGTGATGAACCATATCATCCACCATCGCGCGCAGCTCGGCGTTTACCTGCGTCTCAACGACATTGCGGTTCCCGCAATCTACGGCCCTTCAGCCGATGAAGGCGGGATGTAGCGTCGGCAGAGTTTGCCTATGGACGTATTCACGGCAGAACCGGAGTGCAGCATAGCCGCAACCAAAAGCCGTCCACGTCTACGATCACGGGCACGCCTCTCAGTACAAACTGCGGCCGGCGTCTCAACTTAGAAACCAGAAACAGCACAGGGACAGCAATAGCAAGCTGACCCAGAGCCCATCCCTCGGCCCCGATATTACTCAGCGTAATTTGCGTAAATCGGCGGCCTATTTCTATCCGTGTCATTTCGCGTAAATCGGCGGCTGGTTCACCAGGATGGTCACTGTATAATCCGCCACTTCTTCAGCGGCTCCCGCGGTTCCAATGCCATGGAGGAGGAACAGGTAATCACCGGTTCGAAGGCCCCCGGCCGGCACGGTAAGCGAGACGACAGCTTCGCTCGCCGCACTGGAGCGGGGCCTGATGTTGTTGCGGTGGAAGATCTCGCGACCTTCCGCTGTTTCCAACGTCACGCGGTATGCCCCATAAACCCGACCACGGGGAATTCCCAACACAAAAGTCAGCTTCTCTGTGCCTGCAGGAATTTTGACCCTGTTTGGCTCGCCGCCGCCACGCGCCATTCCGGGCGCCAGCGCGATCGTCAGCGAAGAAGAGACAGAAGCTCGCGAACCCGGAGGCCCGATGGGCGGCCTGCGCGTCTGACTTTGGTCGGGTTGTGGCATCGGCGGAGGCGGCCTGACATGGCTGCCCGCCAAGTTAGGAATTCCATTCGGCTGCTGCGCAACACCGGAAGAGTCGGGGAGGGGCTGGAGCTTTCTTACCAGCAGCCAAATCGACGCCACAAACAGCAACAACATGGCCGCCAGCGCAAGGTAATGAGAGCCGCGCCATCTTGAGAATGTGAAAATCGTCCCTTTCGTCGTGGTGATCCGGCTTACTGCGGCACTGTGCCCTTCGGTCGCTGACGCAGGGCCCGGCGACAGTTTCAACATCAGAGCCTGTGCGAGCTGAAGTCTGCGCCGGCCCTCCGGTGTGGCCAGGACTCTCGCCTCTACAATCCGCCGCTCCTCTTCCCTCAGCCCACCGCGAAGATAGTCGTAGATCAGCTCATCTTCGAAGGCGCGGAGCTCCTCATAGGCTGCCTCATCAGAGAAGTACTGCGCCTCCAAACGGAGCTTCTCTTCCTCGGAAAGCTCTCCGGCCAGATACCGCAGCTTTATTTTGTCGCTCGGGGGATCATTCATCCGTTTTCAGGCTCGCAAACTCCGGACATAAGTGTTTCTCTCTTATTTAATGACGGAATCGGCCGAGTATTTCAAACCATCGCCCAGGCACCGGGTCACACAAAGTTCGAGGCTCTGGCGAACCCGAAACAGGCGAATTCGCAATGCATTCAGGGGAATCTGCAAATTGGCGGCCAGTTTACGCCGGTTTTCGATTCGGTCTCGCGCCTCGCCCGAATGGTATTGCAGCAGCAACCCCCTGCTATCGCTCGACAAGGATCGCAGGCACCGGTCAAGGCATTCCAGCGTGCGTTCCCACTCTTCAACTGCATCAAAGTGGGTGTTGGAAAGGCCGGGGAGGTCTAGATGTGCAAGAGATTCAGGGTCGAGCGACTCGGTACGGCTTTCCGGAGCTCTCCAGTGCTCGCGCAAAAGGTTGACCGCTACGCCATGGAAGTAAAGGTAAGGATTACCCTGCACGCTGGCGCCTTCGCCCAGCTTTCGAGCCACGCGATCCATGGCAATATCGACGTATTCGTAGGGCGTCGCGCAGCCGCGCCAGCGGAAAAAGTCGGCCAGCCTCTGCCGAATTTTTTCGTACTTCTCACCGGCCCGCTCCCGGTCGCTGTCGAGAAGATCCAGCAGCTTTTCGAACGCAGCCTGGTTGACAGTCCACTGCACCTTGCGTTCTTTCATCGGTCGCTCAGATTAACGTCATCGGGCGGATCTGTCCAGGCAACTCCGAAACGCTCAAAGTCAAAAGTCGAAAGTCTAAGGTCGAAGGTCGAAAGTCGAAGGTCGAATACCGTAGCGACGCGGCATGCCGCGTCAGTGCCCGCGTACGCGGCATGCCGCGCCGCTACCGTCTTCGACTTTCGACTTTCGACTTTCTCTACATGAATTGCTAAAAAGTTAAGTTTCTGCGGATTAGGCGCTCCCCCGATCTCCCCCAGACCAGCGATACCCGTCTCCGTCAAAAAAAATGCATTCCACACCGTTTTTTGACGTTTTGCCGACTGCCGACGTACTGGGGGCAGCCTGATCAATGTGCAGTCTGTGCCCTTATGTCAAACAGCGCCAATAGGTTTCTAATGGCTCGCGCCCGCTGTAACTTCCATCACACAAATTGGAACGTGACGTGCATCACAGCGCCAGCCAAGGTTGGAACTCGTTTCAACTAAAGACTTTTTTCCTGGGCGACTCTCGATGATAACGGCAACGGTGGCATACGCGCACACAACAAAAACGCAAGCCAGGCTTGTCGAGACCGGACCTGTGCGGGTTGGTCTGCTGCCCGGTCGACTCAACGAGAGGTTGTCTGGTCTTGGCAGAGTGCGGCTCTTCGAGAACGACATGCGGGACAGCGCCCGCATTTATATATCCACGATCATCCTCGCAGGTTTTACCACCTTGATGTTCGCAATGCATCACGTGCTGGTCGGCCATGAAATGCGATGGCTGTATCTGGCAGCCCTGACCTGCCTGGGCAGTTTTTTCCCGGTGACGCTTCCCAGCCTCTCACGAAGCGGGCGGGGAATTGCCATAACGGTCAGCGACATCTTTGTTTTCGCCGCGATTCCCTTTTTTGGGACCGAGGTTGCCGTCACCATCGCCGCGATTGATGCGACACTCGGCAATTTTCAAATACGTAAATCTATCCGGCACTTTTATAAGCATCTTTTTAATGTGGCGCAGCTTTCGGTTGTTACGTTCCTGACGGGCACTTTATTCGAACGGCTCAATCCCCAACACCAGTCTCAAACCGGAGCACACGACGTCCTGGGTTTACTTCTCGCTATTACGGTTTGCTCTCTTTTTTATTTCCTCTTGAATTCCGGTGCAGTCGGCTTGGCCATCAGCCTCGCCTCGGGCCAGCCGCTGATGAAAGTCTGGAAGGAACATTTCCTATGGACGACCCTGACAAACCTTCCGGGAGCGGCAGCGGCAGCGGCTATCTGTATCAACTTCGAGCGCACACATTTCCTTGCGTTGGCCACCATCATTCCCATCGGGATGATCCTGTACCACGCCTACAGGATGCATTTGAATGAGTTGAAATCCGTTCACAAATATCTGAACAAGATGAACGATCTGTTTCATTCAACAATCGCATCGCTGGCGATGGCAATTGACGCAAAGGATACTTGCACGTACGGGCATATTCATCGAGTTCAGGCGCTTGCGCTGGGATTGGCCAGATGCTGCGGCGTTACGGATGAAACCGAGCTGGAGGCTCTCCGGGCGGCCGCCCTTTTGCACGACGTCGGAAAGCTGTCCGTGCCCGAATACATCCTGAACAAACCGTCAAAGCTGACGGGCTCAGAAGTCTATAAGATGAGGAGTCATGTCACCGTTGGCGCCAACATCCTGGCAACGGTGCCTTTCCCCTATCCAGTCGTCCCGATCGTCAAGTACCACCACGAAAAGTGGGATGGCACTGGTTATCCGGAGGGCATAAAAGGCACACAAATTCCTCTTGGAGCTCGGATCCTGGCTGTGAGTGATTGTTATGATGCGCTCCGATACGACCGTCCTTATCGTCCGCGAGTGGATCGCGAGGGAGCGCTGCACCTGATCATGAAAGAGTCAGGTAAGTCTTTCGATCCGGAGATTGTGAAGAACCTGGCGGTAAATATCGACTCTCTGGAGTTTGAAATTCAGCAAAGTGCAGCGAGCGAGTCCGTGTCCCCGCCTCATCCGGCCGGCACGGCGGCGGCGGAAAAGACTCAGGCAGATGGCAACCGCTGTGAGAACGGTGATTTTAATTCCCTGGCTACCTCAATGTTTGATTCGTCTCACCTGACTCAACTGGCACAAACGCTGACGTTGGAACTGGGCATTCATGAGACCGCCCGTCGCACGTTGGACACGGCCCGGAAACACATACATTGCGACGCGGCGGCAATTTTTCTGGTACATACAACATCCGAAAAACTGATCCCGATTCACTGCACCGGTTTCGGCTCTGAACAGCTCCAGCAAACGGTGCTCAGACCGGGAGAGGGTGTGACGGGGTGGGTAGCTGCGAACAATCAATCTATACTTAACGGCGCGGCCAATGGCGATTTCCCCGGCGCGCCAAAGCTGGCCTCCTGCTTGAAAACCGCTCTGGCAACTCCACTATTTACCGAACGGGGCGTAATCGGGGTAATCACGCTGTACTCATCGACGCATAATCTTTTCGATCCTGAATGCCTGCGGTATTTGCACATCCTCTCCTTTTATTCCGCCCTTGCCATCAACAACGCCATCCTGCGGGAAAGATTTACGCCAGAGTTTTCGCCTTCCGACATTCCCTTCCCGGCTGAGCACTCGGTAAATAAGTTCACCATAGAGGCTTGACGCGGCCGCAGACCGCGTGGAGTTGGAACATTTCCAAGCGCGGGCTCAGAACCTGTGAATAAATTCAAAAAGCTTGAACCGCGAAGAACGCCAAGAACGCTAAGCTCATCATGGGTCCGAACAACCGGCTGACTGCAAACAATTGAAAGTTCTGAAGAAGTGTCACGTGTAAAGTGCAGTAACATTTGAACTGCCGGACTGAAAAAGAAATTCTTAGCGTTCTTCGCGTTCTTGGCGGTTCATTTTTTTGATTCTTGCTTGCGGTTTAAAATCAAGGACTTGTGCATGATTTCCTCCTGGAATGGGGCCCACCGCAGTCCCGAATCCAGTTGAGCTTGATATGATTATATTAGGGGGTTCACGTGGAAGCTCGACCAAGGAGATCCGGGGGCAAACTCGTGAACGGAAGGTCAAAAAAAAGAGAAGCGACGGCGATACTAATTCAAGAGTACAGGACGCCGGTGCAAAGCGAAGGCGTGACATACATTGCGCGTGCTTACGGAAAAAGGAGGCACGATGGCACCTGGGCGGGATGGCTTGCGTTTCATCCGACCACGGCCGGTAAGCCGATATTGCGCACCGGGCAAGAGACATCACAGCCTACCCGAGTAACAATCGACTACTGGGCTTCCGGCTTGGAACCGGTTTATTTTGAGGGGGCGCTGGAGCGCGCGCGGGAACGACAACGTTAGCTCGCGCTTCACTCATCGAATCAAAAGGCTTCCTTCAATCGACGAATACCGCGTCGTCACTCATGTTTCTTTGACAATCCCAGAATCCTCGCCGCATTCCCCGATCGAATCATCTCCTTGTCCGCCTCGGAAATCGAAAGCGCGGCGATGCTCTCCTTCATCAAGGCCAGGCTGCCAATCTGATGCGGATAGTCGCTCCCTGCCAGCATGTGGTCGGCTCCGGCAAACCTGATCGCCAGCATCAGGGCGTTTACGTCGAAGTTTACCGTGTCGTAGTAGAAGGTCTTCAGATACTCGCTCGGCGCCCGATCGATGTAGGCGCGGCAATCCGAGAATGCGCAATAACCGCGGTCGAGTCGCTCTGCCAGATACGGCACGGCCCCGCCCAGGTGCGCCAGCACCCAGGTGATTCGCGGGAACCGATGAACCACGCCGCTGAACACGAGTTTTCCAGCCGCCAGCGTCGTGTCCATCAGGAAGCCAACCAATGGCATCAGCCAGTATTCGGTCATTGCTTCCACGCCGACCGGATGAATCGGATGGATGTAAAGCACAGCTTCAAGCTCGTTCGCCTTTTCGTAGAGCGGCCAGTAGCGTTTATCGTCCAATCCCATACCGTTTACGTTGCTGAACAACATCGCGCCGCTAAAACCGAGACGTGTGACGGCTCGTTCGAGTTCTGCGACCGAACCTGCCGGCTCGTTCAGAGGAAGCGTGGCCAGCGCGGCAAAACGCCCTTTGCCGCTTGCCACGACCTCTGCGAACCGGTCGTTGACCATCTGCGCCAAAGCCACCGCGCGAGCGGGGGTCTCGATATGCGTTCCCGGTGAGGTGAACGTCAGGACCTGCATGTCGACGGCTGTCTCCTCGAGTACCTGCCGCCGATACTCGATGTCGCGATGCCCGGGCACGACGATGTTGTAGTCGCCGGGATAATGCAGCCGCGGATTCCCTTCATCGTCGACAGTCAGCTTGACATTGGTGGGGCCTGCCCGCAGCGCCTCGAGATAGGCAGGCGGGTAGTAATGATTATGAAAGTCGATGATCATGAAGGTGGGCCTCAGTCATTAGTAGGCATTTGTTTTACGATTTTGCGCCCCAAAAATAATAAGCCGGCCAGCCCAGAGCGACCAAGCCCAGACCGATGGCGCTTTCCCGCGGATCCGATGCGATCTGATTCAACACGATGAACAACGACGCAACAATGAAGATAGCCGGCAAAACCGGATATCCCCATGTGCGGTACGCGGGGGCATAGTCGGGCCGCCGGCGCAGCAGGAAGAGTCCCAGCACCATTAATCCGAAGAATATCCACTCGGTATAAATGACTCGAGTGAAGAGTGCCCGGTAACTGCCCGTCGCCACCAGCATGGAAGCCCAGACGGCCTGCAGCATGATGGCTCGATGCGGTGTCTGAAAACGCGGATGCACTGCGGCGATCCAGGAAAACAGCACTCCGTCGCGCGCCATGGCAAAGTACACCCGAGGACCCGCCAGGACGATGCCGCTCAAGGCTCCAAATGTCGAAAAGATCACGAGCGCGGAAACGGCGCCACCGCCGCCCGTGCCGAAGAGAGTCTCAGCGGCGTCGGCTGCCACGCGCGTCGACGACACTACCTGCTCGAGCGGGAGCACGTGAAAGTAGGCCGCATTAAGCGCCACATAGCAGGCGGTGACCACCAGCGTTCCGATCATCAGCGCAAGCGGGATGGTCCGTTCAGGCCTGCGCGTTTCCCCGGCCGTGTAGGTGACCATGTGCCAGCCGCCGAACGCGAAAAGACCGGCGGCCACAGCGAGCGCGAACTTGTGAACAGGAATCCGGTGGCCGGCAGCGGCGCCCCCCGCAGACACGCCCGACGAGCCGAGTGTCAGAAGCAGGAGAATCGCCACGACCGCGATTCCCTTGCCGAGAGTGAAAAGCGCTTGCACCCTGCTTCCCTGCTTCACCCCGGCGTAGTTTATGCCCGAAAGCACCAGAATTCCGCCGATGGCGACGAGACGGGCGCCGATTTCATCAAGCCGGACAAAATACCCCACGTAACGAGCAAAGATGACCGCGATGGCCGCGATGATGCCCGTGTGCATGCTCCAAAACATCGCCCAGCCCCACAGAAAACCCAGCGCCGGCGAATAAGTCTCCCTGAGAAATACATAAACGCCACCCGTTTGGGGAAAAGCCGACGCCAGCTCGGCACAGGCGAGCGCGCCGCAGAATGTCAGCAATCCGGCGACGGCCCACGCCAGGAACACGCCGGTTATGGAAGGAACCTGTCGCGTGATTTCGGAGGGCTGGACAAAGATCGATGCCCCGATGATGGTTCCCACCACCATCGCCGTCGCATGCCCGAGACCCATCACGCGTTTGAGTTCTGTCAGGCGAGTACCATCCATGCCGCCAGCGCCGCCGCTTTCTCCTCGGCCCGCCACCGGCCTCCGAGTGGTGATCCAAGCGCGGTCACGTCCTTCTTCAATTTGAGTTCAGGCGTTCGCAGGTTCTGCGACGCTCTGGTAAGAAGTTGCCTTTCGACTGTGACCGTTGTCGCCAGGCCGGCATTCCTGCCGGCGTTTTCAATCACCACACGAAACAATCGACCCTCCTCGGCGTGCGCGCGAATGTGCTCGTTGTGGATGGTTGCCGGATCGACTTGACTTCCCACCACAAGCCCTATTCCCAGAACGCGATATCCGGCGTCGTGGTACTGGGTAAGAAGTTCCGCCACGGCGCGACTTCCAAAGCGCTCGACAATTTTGACCAGTCGCGCAACTGCCTTGACCCCATCCCCCGCCGGCAGATCGAGAGCCGCGTGGTACGGCTGGCATGATGCCGGAATTGCGGGATCGGAAAGCTGGACTACGCGACGATCAATAACCTTTGGCGCTTCCATCGGGCCGCCAAGCAGGACGGCGGTCGCCCAACCTGATTTCACGCGAAACCCGACCGCTGTTGTTTCCAAAGGGCCTCCTGAATCCCCATAAGATAAAGCAGCATACTTGAACAAAACAAAATTCACTACAAAGGTACAAAGAACACATGGAAATTTTTTCATACATGCTCAAAGTGCCGCAAGACGGAGAATACAGTTCTGGCAAGCAATTACGTTCCATTTGTCCGCTCTTGGCGTCCATTGTTGCAGGACCGCTGCCCGTCCCTTTGAGTTCCATTACTCTCAGACGATGCTAGACTGATTTTGTAAGCTCTAAAGTGCGGCAGTAACGAGGCAGCGTGCCAAAATTGATTCGGGGATATTCAGGAGATCTGGCCGACTTCCGCGCTCCTTTGATCCGGCTGTTAGGATTATGCAAAGAGAAGAACTCGAACAAATTGAACAATACATCATCGACTTCTTTGGCAGGCGAAAGACAACGCGATTGCTTACAAAAGAGATCTTCGCCGGTGCGGTTGCTTACACAAGTGCAGATCTGGTGAGGGCGTTTGTAGAGCTGGAAAAGAAATGGCGGCTGCTGGTCAGATATACCGACGCAGGAAATGACTGGGTGCGCCTGACGCCGGAAGGCGCCAGAAGCGTCGGTCTCGACGAAACCAAGACTACCGTCAAGCGCGGAAGATTGCCTCATCCGCCAAAAGGCGCACCCTGATCGTCTACGAGCCAATTAATTTTTTCACCACAGAGGCACAACCCGGCCGTAGGCCGCAACCAAAAAGCCGTCCACGTTCACGAGCACGTCCACGTCAACGACCACGTCTCAGGTCAACAAGCACGACAACATACAGACAGCCCTTCAGTTCTGCGCAGTCTCTGACCAACCGAGGGAAGTCGTAAACGTAATCGTGGACGTTGACCTGGACGTGCTCGTGAACGTGAACGGCTTTGAAAAAATTTGCCAAAAAAAAACGTGGCATTCTTTCACTCCAGACTCTGCTCTCTGATCGGTAAGTCCCAGTGCGCGGTCAGGATTTCGAAACGCCTCTGCTCTTCTCGTTGAAACGCTTCACGGTCGGGAAAGAGCTGCCTGATGATCGGTTCCGGATCGTAATTGTCATTGGCTACAAGAAAGTTTTTCCACACGATCGTCACCCGATAATCCCAGCGCCCCTCTTCAGTCATGTGGTAGCGTGGAGCCACGGCAGTCACTTTCAGAATGCGGCCTGCCTCGATCTGTTTCTTGAGCACCGGATAGTGATTCTTCTTGAAGAGGCGAATGAACTCGTCGGCGTGTCCCCAACTGGCCTTGTAGTAATACTCCACAACAAAGGGCTGCTCGGCTGGTGCCTGTGCCCAGGCCCGAGGGCCTGGCGGCTGGCACAGAGCCAGGATCGTTGCGGCAGCCGCCCCAAAGTATAAGATTCTGGCGGCTGAATTGGTTTGCTGGTTCATAACGCTCCTTCCCGCTGGACCTCGGAATACCGAGGGTCCTGCCAGTACTTAAATTCGAAAGGTTAGAGCCCTAGTACTTTCTTGATCCCTTCTTCAATCTTCGCAAGATCTGTCGCTTGCACGCGGCCAATTCGTTTCTTCAGTCGGGATTTGTGTACCGGTCCCAGCGATTCGCACTTGGCATGGCTCTTTGTTTTCAAGCCCGTCAGGGCCGGCTGGTCAGCTAGAAGCACTCGAAGCGGGCCTGCCTTTGTTGTGATAGGAACCAGGAGCACATCAGGACAAAGATCGTTGATCGGATTGATACTGATAACCAGGGCGGGCCGGGGCTTGGGGTGTCCCAAAGGTTGGATGATCCAGATTTCCCCACGGTTTATTCGCTCCACATGGCCTCGGCCACCGTGCGTTCCCACACTTCGCGTTCAATTTGCTCGTCTTCACTTTCTCGATACACGTCAAGCTGCTTACGCAGTTTTTTCTCTTCTTCCAGTTTCTTAAACTTTTCCAATATCCGTTCCAACTTCTCCGACCGTGTTTCACCCGGCAGCGAATCAAGGAAATCCAGCAGTGGTTCGGCTATCGTGGCTGAAAGCTTTCCCTTCACTCTCGCTATCCTCCAAGTTATCTTATCCTCTATCTGACACATTATATTCTTTTGAAGATTATGTCAATATTGTGACCGGTACTTCCAATTCTGATTGCGCGGATCCCGCGTTCGGTATTCCGGTCATTGCCAACCACCTCCGAGCGCCCGGTAGAGTTGCACGACCGCCAGCAACTGCTCGCGACGAAGCTGTGCGAGCGCCAGCTCACCTTGGAACAGGTTACGCTGGGCGTCGAGCACCTGAAGATAGCTGTCCAGTCCACCCTGATAGCGAAGAAGAGAAAGACGGTTCGACTCGCGCAGCGCAGCGACCAGGAGTCGCTGCTGCTCCAGTTGCTCGGTGGTCTTGTGAAATGAGACCAGAGCATCCGAAACTTCACCGAATGCTGTCTGGATCGTTTTTTCGTAGCTTACCAAAGCCTCTCGCTTGACGGCCTCAGTCAGCTTGACCGTGGATCGCACCCGTCCCGCATTGAACACCGGAAGGCCGGCTACCGGATTGAAATTCCACTGTCGGCCCGGGCCGGTAAACAGGTCCGTCAATGCGCGGCTCTGTCCACCTAGAAAACCGGTGAGCGAGATCTGTGGAAAGTAGAGCGCTCGAGCGGCGCCGATCTGAGCGTTGGCGGCAATCAGCATCTGTTCCGCCTGTCGTATATCGGGCCGCCTCGTGAGCAGAGTGGAAGGAAGCCCGGCCGGTACCTGAGCGGGCGCTGTCAATCGATCGAGTCTCCTTCCGCGAGGGACATCGCCGGGCGGCTGGCCAAGCAGAACGCTCAGGGAATTCTCCACCTGGGTGATGGCGCGTTCCGACGCCGCGATCTGAGCTGTGGCTGTATGCAGGAGCTGTTGGGCCTGATGCACGTCCAGACCGGTTGCGACACCGCGGTCACGACGCAGGCTTGTGAGCCGCAGGCTGTCTTCGGCGACATCGCGTGTCTTACGGGCGATCTCGAGTTCGAGATCGAGCTCGCGAAGCCTGAAGTATCCCGTCGTGATATCAGCCAGCAGCGTGGTAGTCACTCCACGCTGCGCCTCCTCAGTGGCAAGGTACTGGGCGCGTGCGGATTCTTTCAGCCGCCTCAGCCGCCCCCAGACATCGAGCTCCCAGCCGAGGCTGAAGCCCACCTGCGTGTAGCTGACATCCAGGTTGGTACCTCTGGGCACCAATTGGTTCGCGCCGATCTGGGAGTTTCGATTCGCGGAAAACCGGCCATTGACCTCAAGTGTCGGCAGCAAATCGGAGCGTGTGATTCCCAATTGCGCTCGTGCCTGTAGCACGCGCTCGGCGGCGATTCTAAAATCGTAGTTCCGCTTGAGAGCGGTGCTCAGGAGTTCGGTCAAGACTGGATCCTGAAAAAGGTCGGCCCACTTTGTATCCGCCAGCGAAGTCTCGCCTGCTGTCGCATCCGCGCCGCGAAATGTCGGCGGCATCTCGACCGTAGGACGTCGGTAGTTTGGCCCCATGGCACAGCCGAACAAAAGCAGAGTGCCTGCGACCAGAACAGTTACTTTGTACCTCATCGTTTCACCTCTGAGGGTATTTCTTCATGTGTTGCCAACCGGACTCGTCTGGACCGCCCGCGGCGCTGCCTGACGACGCTCGGCAACTCGCTGCGTCACGACGTATAGAACCGGCACAAAGAAAACCGCAAGCAGCGTGGCGGCTGTCATCCCCGAGAACACCGTCGTGCCGAGCGCGCGCCGCGATGCAGCGCCGGCTCCGGTTGCCACCAGCAGCGGGGAAACGCCCAGAATGAACGCCAGCGATGTCATGATGATCGGCCGCAGCCGCAACTGGGCGGCTTCCAGCGCTGCCTTTACCAGCGGCATGCCGCTCTCACGCCGCAGCTTTGCAAATTCGACGATCAGAATCGCGTTCTTCGAGGCCAGACCAATCAGGGTGACGATACCGATCTGCGTGTAAACATCGTAAGCATAGGAACGAACCAGTACGCCAGTCAGAGCGCCGAACAAACCCAGTGGCACCGCCAGCACCACGGCAAATGGAATCACCCAACTCTCATATTGGGCGGCGAGGAACAGGAACACGAGCACCGCGGCAAATCCGAAAATGAAGCCTTCCTTGCCTTCAGACACCTTCTGCTGGAAGACTGTTCCGCTCCACTCGAAGCCAAATCCGGAAGGCAGGTTTTGTCGCGCAACCTGTTCCATGGCCTCCGCGGACTGGCCGGAGCTGAAGCCGGGAGCTGTCTGCCCGATGAGTTGTGCTGTGCGATACCTATTGAACCGGTAGATCACGTCCGGAGCCGTCGTCGCATTCATCTTTACCAGGGTGCTCAGCGGGACCATGTCGTTGTCAGCATTGCGAACATAGAACCGGTTCACTGCGTCCGGACGATTGCGATACTCAGGCTCCGCCTGCATGATCACTCTCCACGTGCGGCCAAAACGATTGAAGTCATTGATGTACAGGCCACCCAGAAAAGTCTGCAACGAATCATAGACATCCGTTGTTGGGATGCCGAGCGTTTGCGCCTTCTCGTCGTCCAGATCGACGCGGTAACTCGGTACCGCAACGCGAAAGGTGTTGGCTACGAGACCAAGTGCCGGTTGAGCGCGAGCGGCGTTTACCACTGCTTGCGCAGCATCGGCTAGTTGACTGACATCTCGCCCGGCGCGGTCTTCGAGCATGAACTCAAACCCACCCGAGGTTCCGAGGCCCAGAATTGGAGGCAGCCCGAAGCCGAACGCGAAGGCCTCCGGCACCTGGCTGACGCGAGCGTTTACCTGGCGGAGGATACTCGTGAACTGCAAGTGATGCGCTTTTCTATCTTCCCACGGCGCCAGGACCGCGATGATAGTTGAGACATTCGAGCCGTTTGTCCGGGTTGTGATGTCCAGTCCACCGAGAATCGTGGTGTCCTGCACCCCCGGTATTGACAGAACAATGTTCTCGACCTCCGCCGTAACTTTCTCGTTTCGTTCCAGGGAAGCGCTGTCGGGAAGCCGCACCAGTACGAAGATCACACCCTGGTCCTCATCTGGGAGAAAGCCTGTGGGCACTACTTTGAACAAACCGCCGACAGCCACGTAGAACACAACCAGGATAGAGAGCGACAACGCCACTTTCCGGATGAAGGTCCGAGCTCCTGAAAGATATTGATGAGTCATCCAGTCAAAACCGCGGTTGAACAAGCCGAAGAATCGGCCCAGCATTCCTGCCGTCGTCTTTTGCGGCCGGAGAATCATGGCGCTCAGCGCGGGGCTGAGCGAGAGGGCGCTGAAAGCCGAGATTAGAACCGACGCCGCAATCGTCAGGGCAAACTGGCGGTAAATCTGGCCGCTGATTCCGCCGAGAAAAGCGACCGGAATGAAAACGGCGCTCAGAATCATTGCGATCGCCACCACCGGCCCCGACACTTCGCTCATCGCCTCGATCGTGGCTTCGCGTGGTTTCATTCCTTTGTCGATCTTGTGTTGGACCGCCTCGACCACCACGATCGCGTCATCGACAACAATACCGATTGCCAGTACCAGCCCAAACATGCTGGTCATGTTGATCGAGAAACCGAGCAGCGGGAACAGCGCAAACGTGCCGATGATCGCCACTGGAACTGTCAGCAGCGGGATCAGCGTTGCGCGCCAGCTCTGCAGGAAGATAAATACGACGATGACCACTAATACCACCGCGATGAACAATGTCACGAGGACTTCGGTAATGGCGGATCGAACGAACTTGGTCGCGTCGTAACCTACCTTGTATTGGATGCCGGCCGGGAAGTTCTGCTTAGCCTCGTTGAGGAAAGCCAGCACGCGATTGGATGTATCCACGGCATTCGCCCCCGGCGAGAGGTAAACAATGATAACGGCGGCAGGCTTCTTTGTGATTCTGCTGAAGGACTTGTAATCCTGAGCGCCAAGCTCTACCCGTCCGATATCGCGCAGTCTCAGCAGCGAGCCGTCAGGTCGGGCGCGCAGAATAATGTCGGAGAACTGCTCCGCGTCCAGCAGCCGCCCGCCGGCGGTCACTGGATACTGAAAGTCAGTACCCATCGGAGAAGGCGGCTGGCCGATTGCGCCCGCCGGGTTCTGCCGGTTCTGTGCTTGAATCGCGCGGTTCACATCGGTGGCGGTCAAACCCAGCTTTGCCATTTTGTCCGGGTTGATCCATATGCGCATGCCATAATCCTGCGCAGCCGCCAATCGCACGTCACCGACCCCGGGAATGCTGCCGATCTTATCGATCAAATTTATCGTGGCGTAGTTACTTAAAAACAGGGCGTCATACCGGTCGTCTGTTGCTGAAACGCCGATAGCTAACAGAAACGCTGACGATACTTTCTTTACTGTGACGCCGACGCGCTGAACCTCAGGAGGGAGCGAAGGCAAAGCCAGATTGACCTTGTTCTGCGTCTTGACGGTCGCCAGGTCGATGTCAGTGCCCAACTCGAAAGTCACATCGATCGTCAGCACGCCGTCGTTGGAGCTGCGAGAGAAGAAGTAGAGCATGCCGTCCAGACCGATAAGCTGCTGCTCGATCGGCTGGGCGACGGTCTTCTCCAGGTCCTGTGCATTTCCGCCACGGTAGTTGGCGATGATCTGCACGACAGGAGGAACGACCTCAGGATAGGTCGCCACGGGCAGGCTCGGAATGGCGACGGTTCCCAGGATCACAATCACGATCGCGATGACGATCGCGAACACGGGACGATCAATGAAGAATCTGGCCATGGGTCACCGCCCCTTCTCCGATTTCGGAATTCGGAATGCGGAATGCGGAATGGCAGATACATGATTCATACTATTTCTCCTTCCGCTCACATCACCACGCCGCCGCCGGCATGGATATTCTGGCCTGTGAGCCAACGCCCCTGGTCGCTCACCAGGAACGCCACTACGTCTGCAATGTCCTGAGCTGTGCCCAATCGTTTCAGCGGTGACATCTGAGTACCCAACTCCGCGAACTGCGGGCCACCCCCGCGGAGCATGTCCGTATCGGTGAAGCCCGGGGAGACGGTATTCACCGTCACCCCGCGCGGCGCGAGCTCATACGCGAGTCCCCTGGTAAACTGCTCCAGTGCCCCTTTGCTCCCCAGGTAGGCCGTCGCCCCTGGAAATCCCAAGTGAGTCCCGTCCGTCGAGATATTCACAATACGCCCACCATCGCTGATCACCCGTGCGGCTTCCTGCATCGCGAAGTAGGGGCCTTTGGCATTCAGCGCGAAGATTCGGTCGAAGTCCTCCTCCGTCGTTTCCGCTAACGCCTTCCCGATGAACATGCCGGCGTTGTTGACAAGAATATCCAGCCGCCCGAATCTCTTTATCGCCTCCGCAACCAGCCGGCGGGCATCGGCGATCGTACTCATATCGGCCTGGATCGCGACGGCCTTTGCGCCTCTGGCTTCGATGTCTGCAACAACCTGTTTAGCCTTGTCGGCGCTCTTGCCATAATTCACGACGACGGAGGCGCTCTCCTGAGCGAGCCGTTGCGCGATGGCGCGCCCGATCCCATTGGAGGCTCCTGTTACAATCGAGACTCTTCCCTTGAGTGTTGCCATCTCTTTCTCCTCTTCTCAGCATTGGCGAAGCTCTGCTTCGCCGTTCAGTCCATGTTTCTCGAACTGCGAGGCTATGCCTCGCCTGGGCGCAGCAGAGCTGCGCCTCACCTCCACCGGCCTTTGTGCCGGTGGGAGTGAAGATTCTTCACTACAGTCCTGCCACTTCCGGATGCGCCCCGCCGGGCTTGCCCCGGCGGATCGCAGGATTGTTCACTGCGAGATTCGAAACCCTTGATTCCCGCCCATCTTTCCGGCCTGGCCTCACAGTGAGCAATCCCTCGCTCCGCCGGGATGAACCCGGCGGGGGCGCCCACCCCTGGAAGATGGAGCTGTAGTGAAAAATCCCCGTTCCACCGGCACAGGGCCGGTGGGGACGCGATCTGAAATGTCCAAACTCCAGCGCCTGCTTCGCGGGCTAAAACCACTCTGCCTTCTTTAGTCGTAAGATCTCTGCCGCTGTCCCGCTCTCCCATTCATCCGCTCACCCGCTCTCCCGCTCGCCCACTCCCCCTCTTCGCGGGCTCCCCCGCTCCCAGGGCTTCGGCTGAACGACACTTCCCGGCATTGCCTTCTGGAGTCCTTCAACTATGACGCGATCACCGGGCTTGAGTCCTTGCAAGACGACCCAGCGCTCGCCGACTCGCTCGCCGGTCACAATACTGCGCGCCAGGACTTTGTTGTCGGATCCGACGGTGAGAACGGACTGGAACCCCTGCAACTCCTGCACCGCTCTCTGCGGTACGAGAATCGCGTTTCTGCGGTCTTCCATCCTCATCCGCACCTTTCCAAACTGACCGGGAAGGATCGTCTTGTGCGGATTTGGGAATGTTGCTTGAAGCTCTAATGTTCCGGTTTTCGGATCCACCTGATTTACAGCGTTCTCGACACGCCCTTCATATGGATGCGATTCGCCGTTGGCAAGAACGAGCTGCAAAGCGATCTTCCGATTCTGTTCGCGTTCCATTCGCCGCTGGTAATCAAAGTACTCGCTTTCGCTCAACTTGAAGCGCACCCAGATAACATCCAGCGGCACGATAGTCGTCAGAGGTTGAGGGGAATTGCGTGTCACAAGGCCACCGACCTGGAGAAGGCTGTCGCCGATGCGCCCGCCGATTGGCGCGCGAATGACGGCATACTCCAGATTCAACTCCGCCGATCGAAGCATCGCCTTGTTGGACTCGACCTGTGCGCCCGTAGTTTCAATTTGGGCTTTCGTTGAAAGGCGTGCCTGTTCGACGTTTGCCTGCTTTGCGCGCACGTTCGCCTGGTTGGCCTGCAAGGCGGCCAGCGCATTATCGAGGTCCTGCCGTGCAGCGGCATCTTCCTTGACAAGCGGACGCAGACGATCGACATCTTGCGTGGCTTTCAAAAGATTGGCCTGAGCTTGTGCAAGGTCCGCTTCCGCCTGCAGGAGGGCTACCTGGCGACGCGCGAACTCCTGGTTGGCTTCAGTCTGCGCGAGGTCCCCTTTAGCCCTTTGTACCTCGGCCTGATACGGACGGAGATCAAGAATGTATAAAGGCTCGCCCGCCTTCACATCCGAGCCGACCTGAAACAACCGTCTTTCAATGTACCCGTCTACACGACCCCGCACCTCGACCATGTCACGTGCGAACGTCTGCGCCGCATATTCCTTATAGATAGGCGTGTCTTCCAGATTGACCGAGATGACGGAGACCGGAGGCGGCGGCGGTTTCGTGGCAGCACTCGAGGTGCCCGCACAAGACTGGCATAGAAGCGCCGCCAGGGCGAGGCACAAAAAGATTCCGATTTTTGGCAGGATCCGCTTGCTTACGCGCGCGGTTCGGATCTGGGCAGCAATCACCATCTGAGAACCCACACCCTCGCGCGTGTTATGTACAAGGGTGTCGAACCTCGGTGGGGTTGAGGTGTTTGTATGAGAATGGGGCGGGATTGAAATGCGGCTGAGCAGCACGACAATTCTACCGTGCTGCCTGTCGCACTTCGTATTTGGGCTCCAGGGTCGGGTGTGGGTGCTTGTCAACATAGGTCATTCCTCGAAGTGACATCAACAGTCTGTTTGCTCCGATCTGTTGTTTTCGTATGTCTGTTCTAAAATGTCTTGGATCATCCAACTGCACGCCACCAAACTGACTCCTTCGCGGTGCATCAACCGCAACAGATACCGTCCGGCTTGATCGATGCAGGTCACGCCCTTCAGATCCACCCGAAACTGCCGGTTCGCGTCGCCAACCCTTGCGGCTTGCCAGCATTGTTCCAACTCGGCAACCCACGCTCCGGATAATCGCCCTTCGATCTGGAGGGTAAGTTGACCGTCGATTTCGTGGACTTGAAACCGCGCACTCATATTGATTGTGATTGCACTTCCTGGGCCAAACACGAGGGTCTCAGGATGTGATGGGAATCGTGTGACTTAGGAAAACACCAGGAAAGTGCTGCCGAACAGTTGCTACCGGGATGCCGGCACTTGCCAGCATTTCGGCATCAGCCTCGGCGGCTCTATGTGCGCGGTGACCATTCCCAACACCATCAGGCGGCCACGATGCAGCCGGGTTTTCACGCTGGCATCCAGCGCAGCTTCATCTCCGCCTCTCATTCTTTGCGCCAAAACACCATCCGAATCGCCTGGCAGTGATCGAATCGCCATATTGGCATACTCGTTTTTCATTTCATTCCACTCCTGGCCGCTCGCCTCTTATCGCGGATAGTGCTCTAATGTTTTTCTCGAACTGACATGACCCTGAGCCTCGATCGCTGACTTCGCCCTCTCCCAGATCCAGACCACCAAAGCGCCGCTGGCCAAAGGGATGAAGAGAAGAAACGAGGCGATTAAAACCAAAAACAAGATTCCAAGTAAGTCGTACATAAGTCCTCCTCGCATCAGGTCAGCGGGCCCTTTAATCTCTCCGCTCCTGCCTGGTTACACTTTGGCAATTAGCAATTTTTTGGCCTGAATGAAGGGGTGCGCCTTACCCCCAGTCAAATAGTGGGCGCAGCGAGAGATAGAGAAGCAGCGATTCTTCGTGCAAAGTGGGAGTGCCAAGCTGGCAGTGACAACAGGTTGGCGGGGGCCAACGGGCTGGCACGGGCTGAGAACGTGAGAAAAAGCTTGAACCGCCAAGAACGCGAAGAACGCTAAGAATTTTCCTTTTCAGTCCGGCAGTTCAAATGCTACTGAACTGTACACGTGACACTTCTTCAGAACTTTCAATTGCTTGCAGTCAGCCGGTTGTTCGGACCCATGATGAGCTTACGTTCTTGGCGTTCTTCGCGGTTCAAGCTTTTTGAATTTATTCACAGGTTCTGACGCCCGCCGTACTGGCTGCGGGGAACTTGGCTTAGTCACCTGAGCGGGCGGGCGATGCCGAGTTTCTGCATCCGAAACTGAAGCGTCGAGCGCTTTATCCCGAGGCGCGCGGCTGCGCCATTCGGTCCGGCGACGACCCACTTGGTTTCTTCCAGAACAGCCAGGATATGCTTCCTCTCGGCCTCGCTGAGGGTGTCCTGCTTGTGGGAGCCGGGAGACGCAGAACGACGCGTAAGCTCAGCAAGGGGTACTTTCAACACCGCTCCTGCAGAAAGTATTACGGCGCGTTCGATAAGATTCTGGATCTCTCGAATATTCCCGGGCCAGTCATACCGAATCAGAACATTCATCGTTTCTGAGGGAATCGTATCGATGCTCTTGTTCATACGGCGGTTGAACTGCTGAACAAAATGCCGGACCAGCAGAGGGATGTCCTCCTGGCGCTCACGCAGAGGAGGCACATGAACGGGAAAGACATTCAAGCGATAGAAGAGATCGGCGCGGAACGTCTGCTGTTCTACCAGAGCGGCAAGGTCGCGATTGGTAGCCGCGATCAGACGTGAATCCGTCCGGAGTGTGCGCGTGCTTCCGAGTCGCTCGAATTCCCGTTCCTGCAGCACGCGCAAGAGTTTGGGCTGGAGTTCGAGTGGAATCTCTCCGATTTCATCCAGAAAGACCGTCCCGCGGTCCGCCAGTTCAAAACGGCCGATACGCTGGCTGATTGCTCCCGTGAAAGCGCCCTTCTCGTGCCCGAAGAGTTCACTTTCCAGCAGACCGGTAGGAATTGCGGCACAGTTTAATTTGACGAAGGCATTTCCCCGCCGGGTGCTGAGATTGTGGATCGCTCGCGCTAGCAACTCCTTTCCGGTGCCGGTCTCTCCGTAGATCAAAACAGTTGAATCCGTCGGCGCAACGGTCTCAATTTCATGCAGGATCTTGCGAAGCGCCTGGCTGCGCCCGATGATCTCCTCGAAACCCTGCTCGCTGCGGATTTCATCTTCCAGATACAGCTTCTCGCGCGCGAGCTTTTCCTTAAGATCAGCAATCTGACCATACGCGAGCGCGTTCTCGACGGCAATTGCTACCTGGCTTGCAACCTGTGCAAGGAAATCGACTTCGTCCTGGGTGAATGCATTCTCCTGAAGTCTGGCGAGACCCAAAATACCCAAAACCCGATCTCGGCTGATAAGAGGCAGGACACAGGTGGATTTGAGACCCTCGGCCAGAGGTGGATCGGTCTCCAGGCTGAACTGAGGCAGGTCGCGGATATTACCGGCCAGGAGCTTGCCAGTGCGAAAGACCGTACCAGGAAGCGATTCCCACGGAAGCAACATCTCCTCCTGGATGAATCCCTTGCTTCCCGGAAAGTCCAACGCGTGGACTCGCATCCGGTTGCTCTCCGAATCCGGCAATGCCACCCCGACGAGATCACATTGCATCAGGCGCCGGACGCTTGCCGAGACGGCCCGAAGGAGGTCACGAAACTCCAGGTTCGAGACAAGACTGTTGGTCAAATCAAGGAGCAGCTTCAGGCGATCATTCTTGTTCTGTAACTCGGCTTGCGCACGCTGCGACGCCTCAAAATTCAACGCGTCATCAATCGCAAGCGCAAGCTGGTCGGCAACGAGTGAGAGAAAGCGGATCTCCTCGTCGGGATAGGCGTCGCCAAGTTCGCTGCCACAAACGAGGCTTCCGAGCCGACGATGAACGGTCTTCAGGGGAAGCGTGCAAGCCGAGTGAATCCCCTGCTTTTTAAGAAAATTCATCGTGCGAGCAAAACGGGTCTCTTGATCCACGAATGGAATTACCAGTGGCTGCTGATGCTGATACACCCAGCAGTTCATCGTCTCCTCCGGCGCAACGTCGGGCAAAACCGGAACGTCAGGCTGGTTTGACAGGAGCACCTGCCGGCATTTCTCCTTCCCCATCTCGTCGCAGACGTAGAAGACGACGAAGTCAGATGTGGTAACGCGCCGCAGTTCGTTCTCTAGAACGCGGAACAGTTCCTTCAGATCGCGTTGCACGCTGATAGCCTGCGAGACGCGGAAGAGTGCCTCGTAACGCGCGGAGAGTGACGGCTGTGCCTCTGTGTGAGGCGGAAGACTGATAGCGCTGGTAACT
The DNA here is from genome assembly GCA_036507075.1 of Acidobacteriota bacterium. Lineage (GTDB taxonomy): Bacteria > Acidobacteriota > UBA6911 > JACQSX01 > JACQSX01 > DASXQR01. The sequence continues at coordinate 85,128 of DASXQR010000228.1, forward strand.
TCAGCTCGGTCTGTATGGTTCATAGGCTGTATGATTCACGAATGAACAGTCATTCCAAAAAAGGGAGATCACTCAAATTAGATGGTACAAAGCCGAGTGAGAAACTCACCAAGTTGTGTTCGGTCTGACTCAGGAAGGCATTCCATTAGCTGTTTCTCGGCTACAGTTATTGCCCGATCTGCAGTTTCATAGCGGCGTCGCCCTTCGTCGGTAATAGCTGCCAATATGCTCCGTCGGTCCTCCTGGTCATCGACTCGTCTGACCAAGCCTTCAGCTTCAAGACGATCAACAACCTGGGTTACATTCGATTTGACACAGGCAAGCCGCTCGGCAAGTCGGCTGAGTGGCAATGCCTCACCAGCTTGGATTAAATGATGTAATACCGCGAACTTAGAGAGAGAAAGTCCCGTTTCGCCCAGAACTGTTTCAAGCCTCAACTCCACTGTCCCCGCCGTGCGCAGAAGCAGTACCCATAATGGCAGTTGGCCGTGACCTCCCTTCCCGCCATATTCGTTCATTACTGAACTGTACTTAGATGAACAACTACTGTCAAGTCGAAATTGGGGAAGTCACTAATTTGGGGACTAATTTGGGGACGACGAATTTGGGGACGACGAATTTGGGGACTGACTAATTTGGGGGACTGTCCCTCTTTTAAATAGCGACTGTCCCTCTTTTAATCTGGGGACTGATTCTCAATGGGGACTGTCCCTCTTTAATTGACCACCAAGGCACCAGGCGGAGGAAGGTTACCAGTTGATTCGCAGCACGATCTGGCCCAGTCGGCCGCCGGGATCCTGCGTGTTGGACGAGTCCGTGTACGCCTGGGTCACTTGCATGAAGGTCTGGCTGGTAGGGCCGGTGAAGGCGGCGCCTGTAGGGTTGAAGAAGTTGACGTTGTTGAAGGCATTCAGGAACTCGCCGCGCAACTCAACATTGACACGCTCTGTGATATTGACCCTCTTTACGATGCTCAAATCAATGCGCGTAAACATGGGGCCGGTAACAAAGACGTTCTGCGGGGCGCATTGGCCGCTGTACACCTGGATGCAATCCGGCCCGTTGGCCGGCGCGATGTAGCGTCCCGTGGGCGCACCGCGCGAGCCATAGCCGGTCGACGAAGTCGCGCTCGTGCTGAAGGCCCGGATGGTGTTGTCAATGATGTCCTGCGGCAGGATGTAAACGATCTTGGCCGCGTCATCAAATCGCAGCTTGTAGAACTTCTGCAGGTCCTTCATCGTCATGCCGACCAGCCTTACGCTACCGAAGTTAAACAACTGACCGCTCTGAACGCGGCCCGCGCCGTGGAATTCCCAGCCACCGATGATGCGGTTGAGCACACTGCCGGTATTGCCCAGCAGCGCATGACCCGGGCCAATCGGCAGCTCGTAGACCCAGTTGACCTTGAGTGCATGTTTCACGGTATTGGTATCAAGACCGTTGATGCGCGGCGCACGGAAGGAGACCCGCTGCGAACTGAAGGCTTTGGCGAATTGGTAATTGCCTTGCAGCAATAATCCGTTCGACAGGCGCCGGCGCAGTTCTACTTGCAGCCCATCATAGCGAGTATAACCGCCATTGCCGGTGAAAATGGCGCCGCCCCGGAGGTTCGGATTGGTCAGCATAAAATTTGCCGGCAAACCAGCCCTCAAAGCATTGGCGCGAAACGTCGCGCTGTTATCCATAACACCGGAAAAGCTTGTTGTGGTGCTGCAACACACGTTGGGGTTGTTCAAGGCCAGAGAGTTCACAAAAGTGCTGCTGGTGAATTGGTTGGATGTGTACCTGGACGGATCGCTTGCTTGAGCCGCCGGGATCCCGCTGAAGTACGCGAGTGCGATCGGCAGAGGTGAAGTGCCAGGCGCAGCGGTATAGGCGAAGGTATTGCCTCTGCCGGCTGCAATATTGGCCCGCAAGTTGGCTTGCGCCAGCTTGAACTCATTGAGCAACCCATTCTCGAGGATGTTGTTCTCGACTGAGTTGAGATTGTAATCGGTCCAACCTCGCAGGTTGCGAGTGCCGATATAACGTACCTCGATCGCCATGTCTTTGCTGATCTCTCGCTGGATGCCGAAGGTCCAGGACTGAGAATACGGCACTCTGATGTTGGGATCGTAGATATTGACCGAGTCTGTGATCGCGCCAATGAGCGGATAGTTCGGCTTGCCCAGGAACGTAGGCGGGCCGAGCCGGCCGGTTTCGCGCAGCAAGACCGGCAGCCTGTCGTTGCCTTGATTAAAGTTCAGAACGCTGGCGGTAGGGTTGAAGCGCGACGGTCCCCCTGAGAGTCCGGCGCGCGCTTCGTTGACGAGCATCGAACTCACGGTCGAACGCAGCCCGATAGAAGCGGTATAACGGTCCGCAGGCTGGCTGCCCTGGTTCGGGAAACCTGGAAACTTAGGCTCTACGTTATTGAGGAAATCTGGACCGCCTCTGCCCTGCAGATACGTCCAGCCGGTCTCCAGATGATGCTTCAGTCAGATTGACGTCGAAGCGAACCGTTGGGCGCTTGCTCTCGGTCTTGCCGCTGGGGTTGTAGGTGTACCGCTGCAAATTAGGGTAATAATATACTTGACTGACCAAGCCTGTTAGCGCTACCTTCTTGATTGGCGGTGCAAACCGCCAGAGAGGAGGTGCCATGACCAAGTTAATAACTTGGCTAATGTTCATCCGCCTTCCGGGGCCGCCTGTTGCCCGCTCTTTCTACGCGGTGCTGAAGGAGCGCGTTGGGCGTCGAAAAAACGCGCTTGGGGATTCGGTTTGATTTACAAACAGAATCTTGCTCCCCGGTTACTTCCCCCTTGCTCTCAGCGAACCTAATGTCCGGGCCATTTGGGACATGCTGGGAGCGCATCGACCGCGCACAATCCCACAGCGAAACCATCGCCCAGACTTGGAACGCTTTTGCTCATAAGGAAGAGGAACCCCCGTATGAAGCAAACGCCTACGTGCACGACGATGGGACAGGGAGCATCTGGGTCGAGCAAATCCTCCCCATTCCATTGCAAATCCCGCTCCTGCTTGGCGAGTTCATGTATCAATTGCGCGCTACTCTGGACACCTGTGTTTACGAGGCGGCCTGCTTGAATACCGGCCAGCGCCCGCCCCCCGATGAGAACCAATTGGGGTTTCCGATCTGCTGCAAAGGTCGACCGCAGTTCGATAGTTCCAGACGGAAGATCGCGCCACTCACGGAGCAACAGCGGAATATCATCGAGTCGGTACAACCGTACAACGCTCCGGAACTCTCGCCACACCACATTCCGTTCAACTTCAATCTTGGACTCGGCCTGCTCAATGAATGGGCGCGGATAGACCGCCATCGCAAGCTCCACGTTGCGGCATCCTGGGCTTCCAACATCGTCCCATTGCTCCAAATTCCGCCTGGTACACGACTCGTCGAGTTCCAAGTTCCGCACGGAATGTTCATGTTGAAAGATCAAGGCGTAGTTGCTACATTTCGCATCGAGGGTTGGCAGCACGGCATGAAGGTATACGCAAATCCCAATCTCACCCTCGACATAGTCGTTGACGAGGTTCCGTTGCCGCGCCACGATGTGGACACCCTTGCAAACCGACTCCTTTGCATGCGGAAGGCGGTCTGGTGCGTCGTTGCCAGCATCGCTAACACCTTCGGCTTCGAGCCGCCATAGCAGATCATTGTTAGCAGCCACCCAAAGTCCAGTGTGAGATTTTTTTACAGAAAAACCAGACACCTGTGCTTTCCGTCCTTTCCGTCGCTCGTGATACACTGCGATTTAGGACGGGGAGGAACTTATGAAAGGTCGCGCCGAAATGCATGAAGGCCGGGAAGCATTCAGTCGCTTTCGCGACGCGATTAAGCAGATTCTGTCCGTACCAAAAAACTCACTACCTGTCAGAACCAAACGGAAAACGAAAAAGAAGAGTCGGCAACCCACGAAGGGCTAACCAACTTTCCGTTTTCCTCGCTTCTCTCGATTACGTTCCATTTTAGTTAATTGACGTACTTTCACCCTCCTTACCAGTCAGCGACTTGTAGGTCAGCCGCTTCTCAACAATTCCCTCCATTGCTGACTGGAAACGGTAAGCGTCATTTCCCGCTCTTTCATTGAACCGGAAAGCCTGTTCGTCAAGGTAGCGGAAAAGATGAAAGGGTTCCACGGAAACGTAGGTGCCCTTAATCGAGCGTTTCAGCAAACTCCAGAAGTTTTCAAGCCCGTTAGTGTGGACGTTCTCTCTCACGTAACACTCTGCATGGTCGATCACTTCGTGCGCGTAATCAGAAGACAGGCCAGAGTAGGACAGAAGTGCATCGGTGAAAAGCGACGAACCCGCTTCGACATGGGCGCGAACTTCTGGTTGCAGCAACTTTTTGCGGGTATTCTCGACAACCTTCAACCGCACTGTGCTGCACTTCTTTTCGGGAGAGTGGCGTTCAAGTAATCCCATCACAGCCGCCTTGCCCATTCCGCCTGTGCCAGTAATCTTTCGCGCTCTCTCGCTCCTGTGCATGTTCCGGGATTTGCCGCCGATGAAAGTTTCATCCGCCTCAACCTCGCCAGACAGTTTCGAAAATGAACCTTGGTGCAGTGCAAAGCGGATTCGGTGATCCATGAACCAAGCGGATTTCTGAGTCACTCCGATACCCCGCGCAATCTCGTAAGAACTGATTCCGTTTTTGCAGTTCACAACCATCCAGACCGCCGCAAGCCACTTATCCAGGCCGATGGGTGAATCCTCAAAAATTGTTCCAACCTTCAGGGAGAACTTGGGCCGGTCATGTTTGCCGTAGCACTTCCAAACCCGCGCTTTCTCAAGATAGGTCACTTTGTCGCAACCGCATCTTGGACAGATCACTTTGCCATCGGGCCAACGAAGGCTTACCATGAACTCGTGACAGTTCTCGTAAGTGGCGAAGTAGATGATTGCTGCCTGTAGGGTTTTAGGAAAGTTCTTTTTCATAGAAAGAACTATACCAAACCAAGCTTGGTCAGTCAAGTATATTATTACCCAAATTAGGGTCGGTCGTTTGCGTAATGCCTCCAGTGGTGGAGGTCGCACTGCGAATGTCAGCCAGGAGTTTCCCGATCACCGGATCAATCGTCGAGGTTTGCCCGTTGGCGGCCGCCAACGCGAGCAGATCGACCTGCCGGACTTGGCTACCGGTTACGTTGTACTGGAAAACGCCAGTCTGAGTCAGTGGATTGAGGATCGTGCGCTGCCGGCTGACCTGGCTGGGCTGACGGAATTCCTCGTAGTTGACGAAGAAGAAAGCCTTGTCGCGGCCGTTGAAGAGCTTGGGAATCACGATCGGTCCCCCCAGACGAAAGCCGTATTGATTGAACTTCACCTGGGGGCGCGGCGCTTTGTGAGTGCGCGGGTCGGCGGGCAGATCGCGGTTATTGAACCAGTAGTTGGAATTGAGCCAGGGATTGCGAAGGTACTCATAGACGCTGCCGTTGAAGCTGTTGGTACCCTGGCGAGTGACAAACTTGATTAGACTGCACCCATCGCTCCGCCCTGAGCCTCCGGCGTCGCTGTGGAAACGGTGACTTCCTGAACCGAGTCGATGCTTGGAGGGACGCGCACGAAAAATCCATCGGTTGTTTTGTTGTAGTTATCCTGAATGTTGATCCCGTCAAGCGTGATGTCAATCGCGCTCTGCGGCAAGCCGTTGATAGTGGAGTCGCGATTTCCTCGTGGAGTGTTGACTCCGGGCATCAGGACAACGAAGTTGAGGGGATTGCGGGAGACCAGAGGCAGGTTGGCGATCTGGTTGATGGCCAGCGTCGTAGCAACGTTGGCCGACTGAGTCTGCAGCATCTCACCGCCGCCCTGCACGATTACAGATTGGTTAATTTCGCCGACTTCAAGTGTGACGCGCACAGTAGCCGGCACGCCTGTGTCCAGCTTGACGTCTTTGACGACAGCCTGTTTGAACCCTGACAGAGAAACCGTGACGGTGTAAGTGCCGGGATCCAGGGCCGGGATGGAGAATGTCCCATTGTCGGCGGTAAGGGCCTTAAACTCGGCACCGACAGCATTGTTCTTGACCGTGACGTCCGCGCCCGGGATGACGCTGCCACTCGAGTCAAGGACCACGCCCGTAAGCGAAGAAGTCGCGCCGCCCTGTCCATAGGCGAGCACACCGGCTATCGCAATGAAAGTCACTGTCGAGACTAGCCTGAGTAAACAATGTTTCATAGAGAGCTCCCTGAAGATTCTCGGCCATGATAGGACGACTGGCGAGGCGTTGCAAAAAAAAAGACCGCATGCACATTTCTTCTAAGTTCAAAAATATGGATCACTTAGCGTTCCACGCACGCTGGTGGAAAGCAGGCTTGGTGCCTTGGTGGTTCAGGTTTTTTTAGCAATTGGTAGCAATTGGGGACAGTCCCCTTTCAGCAATTGGGGACAGTCCCCTTTTGAGGAATTGGGGACAGTCCCCTTTTTACCGCCGGGGAGGTGCTTCTTAAGTCGCTTCGCGTTCTTCGCGTCTTCGCGGTAAACTTTCCACAGTCCATGTCACAAGCGCGCTGACATGGGTTTAGAATTCCCCGGTACCGATATGAAGAGGAGAAAGACCACGATGAAAACCAGAATCATGCTTGCCGCTTCGATTTGTCTCCTGGTTTGTTCCGTTCTGGCGCTGCAGACAAAGGCGCCTTTGCCCGAGCCTTACCACACGCCTTCGGCAAACAACCGGCCGGTGGTGATCTCGCGCCCCGACGGCGTGCAATTGAAACTTCCGGCGGGCTTCAGCATTGAAGCTTATGCCGAAGGCTTCGAAAGGCCGCGCTTTATGGCCGAAGGCCCTGCCGGAGAGATTCTGATTTCCGACAGCGCCAATAACAACGGCGCCGTTTACGTCCTTTTGGATAAGGATGTCAACCGGCAGGCGGAAGCAAAGGAAAAGGTCATCGGCGGTCTGGACCGCCCCTACGGCCTGGCGTTTTGGAAAGATTTTCTCTACGTCGCTGAGCCGACCTCGGTGAAGCGATACAAGTATGACGCCAAGAATGCAAAGATCACCGGCACCGGTGAGGAAGTGGTCTCCATGAACGGTTTTGGCTCAGGGCACTGGACTCGGACCGTGCTGTTTGACCGGAAAGGCGAGAAGATGTATCTGGGCGTCGGTTCTTCGTCTAACTTCGGAACGGGTGATGATCCGCGCCGCGCCGCCATCAATCGTTACAATCCGGACGGCTCCGGGCATGAAATATTCGCCTCGGGAACACGCAATCCGGTCGGGATGCGCTGGTACCCGGGCACCGATACGTTGTGGGCAGCAGTTCAGGAACGCGACGGGCTGGGCGACGACCTGGTTCCAGACTACTTCACACCGGTAAGACAAGGCGCATTTTATGGCTTTCCCTATGCATACATCGGGCCGCATGAGGATCCACGCAACGCAGGACAGAAACCCGACCTGGTGCAGAAAACCATCGCTCCAGAGATACTGCTCGGGTCCCATGTCGCCGTGCTGGATTCCATCTTTTACACCGGCCGGCAATTCCCGCAGGAATATCGGGACGGCGCGTTTCTGGCCAATCACGGATCCTGGAATCGCACCCAGCGGGTCGGCTATTCGGTCAGTTTCATTCCCTTCAAGAATGGCAAGCCCGCCGGCGAAAAACGTGACTTCCTCACCGGCTTTATGCTGGATCCGGACAAGAAGGAGGTCTGGGGACGCCCGGTCGGTCTTTTTCAAATGCGCGATGGCTCGCTGCTGGTCTCCGACGACGGCGGCAAAAAGATCTGGCGTATCAGTTATAAAGGGTAATGCTTCACCACAAAGACACAAAGGACACGAAGGGTCTCCGCGTCTCAGCTTTGTGTTCTTCGTATCTTTGTGGTGAAAAAAATTCTTATCAACCGCGCAACACGAAATCGACCTCGAACATCTCGTAAGCGGTCTTTTTCATCCCCAATTGCTGGTAGCTGCGTTGCGCGCGCGCGTTGTGGGCTTCTACATAAAGTCTCAACCCACAGACATCCGCTCTGCGGCGGGCCAGTTGCTCCACATGCTTGTACAATGACTTAAAAATACCGTGCCGGCGGTACTCCGGTTTGACGTAAACGCTCTGGATCCACCAGAAGTTTCCGTTGCGCCAGTCGCTCCACTCGTATGTAAGAAGCAACTGCCCGACAACCTGGTCACCTGCTTGAGTGACGTAATAAACGCCTTTCGAAGCGTCCTCCAGAACCGTTTCCACTCCCCGGGCCAAAGTGGGGCGATCCAACTCGCGTCCCTCGGTTTCCAGAGCCATGCGGAAGTTAAACTCCGCGATCGTCGCGACATCCTCGGTATTAGCTTGGCGGATTTCAAATTTCATAGGCAAACGTCCCCACGCTCTCAAAAACGGAACCGCAAAGAACGCAAAGAACGCTAAGCCTGTAATGGATCTAATCCAGGCTGCTTCGCATAGACAATTCAAAGTGCGGACAAATGCATTATGCGCCGCCGGCGAACTGGTGTTAATAATCTTGGCGTTCTTGGCGCTCTTCGCGGTTCAAGCTTTTATTTATCCGTCCACGCCGGGATGCGCCCCGGGGTCCAGGGGGCGCCGGCGGCCTCGGCTGCTTTTTCCAGTTTGACAGCATCGCTCTCAACCAGCACGCGCAGCTTTTCCAGCACCGGTTTGAATTCATCGGCGGCAATGTTGTACTGCTCGATCTGCGTTTGAGTGGGCCGGGCCGCCGCCATGCGCTGGCGACTCGCGATGCCGGCCACGCGATCGCTGATGGAAGGCGGCGGCGTGTCGCTGAGAGCGCGATCGCCCCGCAGCGCATGAAGAATCTCGTCGGCGCGCTTCTCCAGGGCTGTAGCGTCTTGAGCCAGTCGGGCCCCCGCTTCGGGAGCCTGCTCCAGAGCGCGCTTTATCAGTCCCAGACGGCCTTTCAAACTGGCGGCCGTATCCAGCGCGCCTGTCACAGCCCGCTGCAGACGCGACACTTTCTGCTGAAATTCTCCTACCGCGGCGCGGTCAGCGGCGTTCATCCTGTCGGCGCCTTCGGCGACCACTGAGAAGGGCTGCGGGCCCGCCAGAGGCGTGACCACACTATTGACCTTCTTTGCCAGCGACACGGTAAATTTACCCGGCATGACCAGGTAACCCGATGGTCCTTCGCCGCCGCCTTCCTCGCCCTCTTCACGCGCAGGGCCACCGCGACCGGGGCCGCGCCCAATCGCCGGCCCTCCTTCAGCCGGCGGCGCGATGAGGACAGGCGCCGGATAGCGCAAGTCCCAGGTAACGCGACGAACCCCGGCGGTGGCTTGCGTACTGATCCTGCGCACCAACTTCCCTTCCGCGTCGCTGACCGTCAGGACCACCGCGGGTGATTCTTCTTCTCTCTCTTCTCGCAATTCCCCCGGGGTCGGATAACGGATCGGGACGCCCTTCCTGACCGCCTCTCGCTCCAGTTCCTGTCGCCTCTGGCGTTTCGTCTTGATCGATTCCTTCAGGTAAAAAGTGAAAGTTGCGCCATAGGGTGGATTACTCGCGGTGAAGAATGATTCTCCCTGTGCACCCTTGCCGCGGCCGCCCAGAGGACTGGATTGAACGTACATCAGCGCGTCTTCCACGGGAAAGAGTACGGCATCCTGAGCCAGCGTGTCGGGCTTGAGCCCTCGCAAAGGACTATAATTATCCAGAATGTAGATCCCTCGTCCGAACGTCGCCACAGCAAGATCGCTTTCGCGCCTCTGAATGGCAAGGTCGCGCACGGCAATCACCGGCAGGCCGCCCTTTAGCTGGATCCACTTCTCGCCGCCGTTGACGGTAAAGAAGAGGCCAAATTCCGTTCCGACAAACAGGAGACTCGCATTGACGTGGTCCTCGGCGATTGCCAGAACCGAGCTTCTCTCGGGCAGATTGCCCTTAATCGAGATCCAGGTTGCGCCCGTATCCGTGCTCTTCAACAAATAGGGCGCGAAATCGCCGTTTTGATGATTATCAAACGCAGCGTAGACGGTTTTCACATCGTGTTGTGAAGCGACCATGCGGCTGACATAGGTATTGTCGGGAACGCCCGGGAATTTATCGATCTTGCGCCAGGAGCCACCGCCATTTTCCGTCACCTGAATCAAGCCGTCGTCGGTTCCAACGTAAAGCAGCCCCTCCTTTTTCGGCGACTCGGCAAGAGCGGAGGCATTCCCATACAGCGCCGTCGAGGCATGCTTGGAGACGGCGTCGGGTCCCCAGATTTTGCCCATCACCGGCAATGCATTACGGTCCAACTGCCGCGTGAGATCGCCGCTGATGGCGCGCCAGTCGTCCCCGCGATTGTCGCTGCGGTACAACCTGTTGCCCGCGTAGTAAAGCCTCGCATGTGAATGGGGACTAATGATGAAGGGCAAGTCCCAGTTGGTCCGCAGCGTCTCTTCGCCTTTTCCCGCGAGCGGCCGAATACTGACGCGCTCGCCGGAACGGCGGTCAAAACGTACCAGCCCGCCGTTCTGGCTCTCGGAATAAACCGTGTTCGGATCTTCGGGATCGACGTGCGAGCGGAATCCGTCGCCTCCGTTGGTGACAAACCAGTCTGCGTTGACAATCCCCGCGGCGTTATGGGTTCGTGAGGGACCGCCCACGCTGAAATTGTCCTGCGTTCCGCCATAGACATTGTAAAACGGAGCCCCGTTATCAACGGCCACATCATAGAACTGGCCCAGCGGCAGGTTGGCTTTGAATGCCCACGTCGCGCCGCGATCGAAGCTTTCGTAGACTCCGCCGTCGCAGCCGACCAGATAGTAGTTGGTATTGTTCGGATCAATCCAGATGGTGTGATTATCGCCGTGCTTGGACCTCTCGCCAAGCGGACGCAGCGTCCTGCCGCCATCGTCCGAGACCTGAATGTTGACGTTCATCACATAGATGCGGTCAACACTCCTGGGATCGGCGATGATCTTGCCGTAGTACATCGCCGTGGAATCAAATGGATTCTGCCGCTCCCAGGTTGCCCCGCGATCACCGGAGCGGAAGATTCCCCCCTGTCGATCGGCTGCTTCGATGGTTGCGTAAAGCACGTTGGAATCAACCGGAGAAATCGCCAGGCCGATGCGTCCCATTTCGCCGCCAGGAAGCCCTGCCCGCATCTTTGTCCAGGTTGCTCCGGCATCCGTGGATTTATGAATCGCGCTCTCCGGACCACCGTTGATCAACGTCCAGATGTGCCGGCGTCGCTGGTACGACGCGGCATAGAGCGTGTCGGGACTATTTGGATCGATGACGACATCGGTGACCCCCGTGTTCTCGCTGATCGAGAGCACATTCTTCCAGGTCTTGCCCGCGTCGGTGGTCTTGAACAATCCGCGGTCCCCACCCGCGCTCCACAGCGGACCTTGCGCCGCGACATAGACGACATCGGAATTGCGCGGGTCGATCACGATGCGGGCGATATGCTCAGACTTCTTCAGCCCCATATTTTTCCAGCTTCGGCCGCCGTCGTCGGAGCGGTAAATGCCGTCGCCGTAAGAGACGCTGCGCTGGCTGTTGTTTTCTCCCGTGCCCACCCAGACGCTCGACGGGTTCTTGGGATCAAGCGCCAGGGCGCCGATGGAATACGATCCTTCATTGTCGAAAACTGGAATCCAGGTGGTACCCGAATTGACAGTCTTCCACACGCCCCCAGAAGCGGCCGCCACGAAATAACGGCTGCGGTTGTTCGGATCGACGGCGAAAGCTATTACGCGTCCGGAGATAAACGCGGGACCGATCAGCCGCAGTCGCAATCCGGCAAAGGTTGGGGTCGACATCGGATCAGATGGTCTTCTGGATTCACCCGGCGGCGCCTTTTCGGTCTCTTGTTTTTCTTCCTGACCCAGCACCGGCAGGAATGCGTTGATCGAGATTAGAAAAAGCAGGGTGAGTTTAGAGATTGGTCTCATAGTTATCTGTCCTTCTGCCAGCGGCACACCCCCGTTGTCCTTGCATGCGAAAAAATCCACCGCGAAGGCGCGAAAGCGCGAATTACTGGAAGCATCGATTGTACATTCCGACTAAGAATTCTTTAACCACAAAGACACAAAGGGCACAAAGTCAGACGAGCCCTTGGCGCCTTTGTGCCTTTGTGGTGAAAAATCTCATGAGCGAACTCCTTGAGTTATGACCGCCCTGGCGGTACGCTCCTTGACAACAGACGCATTCAGAATCATGGAATTCTCGATCAGATCACTCGCTATCGGCAGATCCAAGGGCGTGCCGCGCGCCTGGTGGGTGGCTCTAAGCGTTGTCTTCGCAGGCGTCGCCTTCCTGCCTGCGGTCAATGAGGATGTTGTGATCCGCGAATGGAACGTGGCCACGGCTAACGCACTTCCCCACGACCCCGCCGCGGCGCCGGACGGGGCGCTCTGGTATACCGGCCAGGCCGGGAACCTCCTCGGCCGTCTTGATCCTGCGAGCGGAGTAATCCGCGAATACCCGCTTCGAACTTCAGCGTCAGGGCCGCATGGCCTGGTCGCCGACAACCAGGGCAACATCTGGTTTACGGCCAATGCCAGAGGATACATAGGAAAGCTGGATCCTCAGACCGGAGAGATTGCCGAGTATCGCATGCCGGACCTTCAGGCGGTAGACCCTCATACGCCCATTTTCGATCAGAAAGGGATACTCTGGTTTACGGTACAGAATGGCAATTTTGTCGGCAGGCTTGATCCGCAAACCGGGGCTGTAACGCTGAGACAATCCCCTACATCGCGCTCGCGGCCTTATGGAATCGCGGTAGATTCCGTTGGCTTTCCCTTCTTTTGCGAATTCGGCACAAACAAGATTGGCCGCATTAACCCCGAAACGATACAGATTACCGAATATCTGCTGCCCACCGGCGCGAGACCGCGCCGGATTGCAGTAACGCCGGCCGATATCCTTTATTACACCGACTTCGAGCGAGGGTATCTGGGAAGCCTGGATCCCCGAACCGGAACGGTTCAGGAGTGGCAGTCGCCGGCCGGTCGCAGTTCCCAGCCCTACGGGATAACCTCAACGGCCGACGGAAAAATCTGGTACAGCGAATCGGGTGTGCAACCCAACACACTGGTCCGGTTCGATCCGGATTCAGCGACATTCCAATCATGGCCGATTCCTTCCGGTGGCGGCGTGATTCGGCACATGGTGTCGACATCGGAAGGCAATCTCTACATCGCCTGCAGCGGCGTCAACAAAGTCGGGATTGTTTATCGTTCCGGGCAAAACACCCCTGCCCGCCAGCGTCGCCGCCCTTAGGTAAAAAGTTTTCACCACAAAGACACCAAGAACACGAAGGTACACTTTTGTGCCCTTAGTGCCTTTGTGGTGAAAAAAATTCTACGTCAGAGCGCCCGCAAGGAACATGGATCCGAAGTGCAGCGTCAGGATCGCACGGCCTTCAAACCTGCCCTTACCCGGGGTAATGTCGATCAGCAGATGGTCTGCCTTCCCTTCCGAGCTCGAATACGAGGACTCCAGCTTGAGCATCTTGGACATGTCCGGAGCGGATCCTCGCGCGATAGTGCCGGGATAAAGGCCCATGGTGTAGTCCGTGTTGCTGTTCTTGATGGCGCCGATGACGTACTCCCCGGCAGGAATAGTGACGGACCCGGCCTTCACGTCGGCCGAGAGTTTCAACTTTGGCTGACGCGGTGTGAGGAACGCGCCCACGGCTGCGTTTGTAGCGTGAGATTCGTTGCTGGGAACGGTGTTGTAAGCGATCGTCGCTTCAGCGCCTCCTGGCAATTTGACCGTGACCGACTTGTTGAAATGAGGGTGGCCCAGGAGCAGCGCTGTCGCCACCAGGAACACACCCAAAACCAGAGGATAAACCAGACTTCTTTTCATAGCAGTTCTCCTTTTCAGCAGAAGATAAGTTGCACCCAGGTTAATAAATCTCCCGTTGCGTCTAATTGTCGGATAACTGACCCCAATCTACTCCGGTTTAGAGCCTGATTTCAACTCCGGCCTCCCGGGGTCCTGCACCATCAGAGTCAGAAGGCTTGGTGTCTTGGTGGTGGAAAAAAATGAACCACCAAGGCACCAAGCTAGCCTTTCCCATTTGGCCTAGAGGCCCAGCTCCTGCTTCACCTCGCCGAATTTTGTTATCGCGAATTCGAGATCTTCTGATGAATGGGCCGCCGAGATCTGTGTGCGGATCCGAGCCTTGCCTTGCGGTACCACCGGATAAGAAAACCCGATCACATAGACACCTTTCTCAAGCATCGCATCGGCGAAGCGATTGGCAAGCGCAGCGTCACCTAACATGACAGGCACAATCGGATGTTCCCCCGGCAGAATGCTCAGTCCCAGCCTGGACACTCCCTGGCGAAAGAATCTGGTGTTGGCTTCCAGCTTGTCGCGCAGCGTGGTGGATTGGGAAAGCAGCTCGATCGCTTTGATGGAACCACACACGATGGGCGGGGCCAGCGTATTGGAAAACAAGTAGGGGCGCGACCGCTGGCGTAGGTACTCGATGATTTCTTTTCTTCCGCTGGTGTAGCCGCCGCTGGCCCCGCCAAGGGCCTTTCCCAATGTGCCGGTGATAATGTCCACACGGCCCATTACGCCGTGATGCTCATGCGTTCCGCGCCCGCGCTTCCCCATAAAGCCGACCGCGTGGGAATCGTCCACCATCACAAGCGCCTCGTATTTCTCGGCCAGATCGCAAATGGCGCGAAGGTCGGCAATATGACCGTCCATGGAGAAGACGCCGTCGGTGGCGATCATCCGATGCCGTGCGGGCCTGGCCTGCTGCAGCCTGGCTTCAAGGTCAACCATGTCGTTGTGCGTATAGCGGTAGCGCTCCGCCTTGCACAGGCGGATGCCGTCGATAATGCTGGCATGGTTCAACTCGTCGGAGATGATGGCGTCCCCGGCGCCCAGCAACGTCTCAAACAAGCCGGTGTTTGCGTCGAAGCAGGAAGTGTACAGGATGGTGTCTTCCGTCCCCAGAAACTCGCTGACTCTTCTCTCCAACTCCTTGTGCGGTTGCTGCGTGCCGCAAATGAAGCGCACCGATGCCAGGCCGTAGCCCCACTTCTCCAGTCCTTCGCGCGCCGCCGCGATGACGGCGGGATGTTCCGCCAGCCCCAGGTAATTGTTGGCGCACATGTTGAGCAGCGGTTTGCCGTCGCCCACGCGGATATGCGCGTCCTGCGGCGTGGTGATGACACGCTCGTTCTTATAAAGACCAGACTGGCGAATCTCCTGCAATTGCTTCGAGCAACCCTGTTTCATGGAGCCGTACATGGTGGCTTTTCCTTAAATACACGGATACTGACCAAAAAACCGTCCACGTCTACGAGCACGAGCACGTCAACGACCACGTCTCACGTCGACGATCACGACAACAATATCTTCAGACAGTGATCAATCCTCTGCAGTCCAGCAAATCCCCAACGAACCGAGCGAAAACGTAGACGTAATCGTCGACGTTGACGTGCTCGTGCTCGTAGACGGCTTTGAATTTTGTGACATCAGCGAACTCCATTCCAGTACAGGATCACTTTCCCCGACTGTCCGGAAGCCATCACCTCGAACCCCTTTTCAAATTCGGTGTAGTGAAAGCGGTGAGTGATGACCGCACAAATGTCGACGCCGCTTTGCAGCATCACCGTCATCTTGTACCAGGTCTCATACATCTCTCGCCCGTAGATTCCCTTAATGGTGAGCATATTGAACACGACCGCGTTCCAGTCAATCACGATTTGCTCGTTAGGAATCCCCAGCATTGCGATTCTGCCGCCGTGACACATGTTGGCGATCATGTCGCGGAAGGCAGACGGGTTGCCCGACATTTCCAGCCCCACGTCGAATCCCTCGACCATCCCGAGTTTCTCCTGGACTTCGCGGATGCTCCCTTCGCGAACGTTGAGCGCCACGGTGGCGCCCATCTTCTTTGCCAGGTCAAGCCGATACTGGTTGACGTCGGTTATCACCACAAATCTGGCTCCGGCATGACGGACCACAGGGACCGCCATAATGCCAATCGGCCCGGCGCCGGTGATCAGCACGTCCTCGCCGAGCACGGGGAAGGAAAGCGCCGTGTGCACCGCATTGCCGAATGGATCGAAAATAGCTGCGACATCCCGGTCGATGGCCGGATTGTGAACCCAGACATTGGTCATGGGCAAGGCAAGGTATTCGGCGAAGGCACCGGTTCGGTTTACGCCGATCCCTTTGGTGTCGGCGCAAAGATGACGCCGTCCGGCCAGACAATTTCGACAGCGCCCGCAAACCACGTGGCCTTCGCCGCTGACGATCTGACCGGGAAAGAAATCGGTCACGTTGGAGCCGACTTCAACGATCTGGCCCACGAATTCATGCCCGATCACCATCGGCACCGGAATGGTCTTTTGCGCCCACTCGTCCCATTTGTGAATATGAACGTCCGTGCCGCAGATGCCCGTTCGATCGATTCGAATCAGCACATCGTTGATGCCCATTTCAGGCATCGGCACTTCTTCCAGCCACAAGCCGGGTCCTGCTTTTCTTTTAACCAGAGCTTTCATTTGATTTTGAGCACGAATTAGACGAATTACACGAATTACACGAATCTTTTTAATAACTTCGTGAAATTCGTGAACTTCGTGAAATTCGTGTTTTAACTCGGCACGGCATTCTCTCGAATGTATTCCTCGAGTCGTGATTCAGTGGGACCGATGTAATGGAATGCTTCGGCCCACTGAAGACCATAAGTGCGACCGACTTCTCTGTCGGAAGGCACACCGCGCAGATGTTGGGAATCATAATCCAAAACAATGTGCCTGACGTACTGGCGATTGGCGCTCTCATCGTCGCTTCCCAAAATGGGCAAACGCAATTTGCGGGCGGCCAGCCGGGTCCGCAGATTGGCGCCGTTTTCTCCAGCCGGTCCTTGAGTAACGTTTGCGACATTGGCTGCGACTTTTTGATCGATGGTTCCGGTGATGTCGACAATCCGATTGACCAGTTGTGGACCACGGGCAAAGTAATATCTCTCTTGAACAGCATGGGGCTGCAACCCGCCTTCCAGTTGCTCGGGATAATCTCTGCTGCCGGCTGCCATCCAGCAGGCGGATTCGACTACTTGCGCGGTGACATAATGATCGGGGTTCTGCTCGTAGTGACCCCAGGGATCATAGCAGAGGACAGTATCCACTTTGAGCATGCGAAACAGGTAAATCATGCGTCCTCGCATCTCCTGGCGCGAAATATCGTCCATGCGATGGTTGCGATAATTGAGATTGAATACTTTTTTAAGCCCGAGCGCCTTGGCCACCGCGTCATTGTCCCGTTCGTTGTTCAACACAACTTCCGCCATCGTTGCCCCGCGTCCGGCTTTCTCGTCATTCGTAGTCCGGATCAGATGACCTGTGTACCCTTCGTTGATAAGCTTTGCTACCGTACCCCCGGCAAACAGGGGGATGTCATCCGAATGCGGCTGGATGGCCGCCAATACTTTACCTGCGTGCGGCTTTCCCGAAACTGCGCGTTCAATCACGACTTCACCTTGCTGCGTGGCGCGCTGCGGGTTGGCCTGCACACGAGCGTGCCCATCTTGACTTGCGCCCGCCAAGGCGCCAACAAACAAGCTTCTCCCGAAGAATTCACGCCTTTTCATACCAGTGACCTCCCGATTGCTGCTTTGAAGTCAACAGTTATCAGGAGCAGTAAATGAAGTCAAAAGCTTGTTTTGTCTTAGACGGGATCGGTTCGTGAAGAATCTGGAGTTTGGAAATTCACATTAACTTGGACATTCACATTAACAAAGAACCAGAATCAGGAAAAAGCTCTTCGTGTCCTTTGTGTAACAAGTTGGCAACTTCTTGTTTTTTGGGCAAGATTTTTTCAACGCCGTCCACATCCACGAGCATGTGCACGTCAAGGTCCACGATTACAACAGCATGATCAGCTTCGATTCCGACACCCGATTCGTTACAATATTGCGATCCCGGAGGCCCGTCCATGAAACGTACATTAAGCATCACTCTTTGCAGTCTCACTATCCTACTCACCAGGAGTCTCCTGTCTCAGGTCACCACAGATCCTCCATTCCAGCTACCCGACAATGTTGTTCTGAAGACCGATGTCGTTTACGGCAAGGGAGGAGATCGGGATTTGAAGGCAGACCTCTTTCTTCCCAAGAAGACCTCCGCGTCCAGGCCCGCGATCGTTTTCATTCATGGCGGGGGATGGTCGGGAGGAAACCGCCGCGCCTTCTACCGCCAGGCGGCTCACTTTGCGTCCGCTAAAGGATATCTGGGCATGTGCATTGAATACCGCTTATCCGGCGAAGCGAAATTCCCCGCAGCCGTTGAGGACAGCAAATGCGCGGTACGCTGGCTGCGCGCCAACGCTGCCGACTACCAGATCGACCCGAATCGGATTGCCGCCTGCGGCGGTTCAGCCGGCGGGCACCTGGCGGCGATGCTTGGAGTGACCGATAAGAGCGCCAACCTGGAAGGCAAAGGCGGCCATGCCTCTTTTTCGAGCCGCGTAAACCTGGTGATTGATTTCAATGGTCCCTCAGACCTTGCCCCCCTCGTCGCAAGCGGGCGGGCGACAACGCCCGTGGTCCAGTTCCTGGGCGCGACACCCGAGCAAAACCGCGAGCTGTACCGGCAGGCGTCCCCCATTACTTACGTCGACCAAAAAGCTCCGCCATTTCTGTTTCTGCACGGCACGGCAGACGCGACTGTCCCGATCGAACAATCCAGGACCCTGCTGAAGAAACTCCGAGACGCCGGAGTCGAGGCCGAGATTTACGAAGCCGATGGCGCCGGCCACGGCTTCTTCAATCGCCCGCCCTTCTATGAACCCACGCTAAAACGCATGCAGGAGTTTCTAGATCGCCATTTCGGTTCACGAATTTAGAACACGAATTTTCACGAATTGACACGAATTTCACGAAGTTAATTAAAAGATTCGTGAAATTCGTGTCAATTCGTGAAAATTCGTGATTTATGAGAATCGCCGATATTCGCGCCACCACGGTTACCGTTCCCCTGCAAGCCCCGCTGAGGCATGCCAACGGATGTCACTGGGGACGCTTCGTACGAACGATTGTCGAAGTGGAGACCGACAACGGCCTGGTAGGGCTGGGGGAAATGGGAGGCGGCGGGGAGTCGGCCGAGGAACAGTTTCGCGCCATGAAACGCTATTTGGTGGGACACGATCCGCGCCGGATGGAGGAAATCAGATTTTTAATCGCCAACCCCACGGCGTCTCTTTACAACAACCGGACGCAGATTCTGGCGGCGCTGGAGTTCGCCTGCCTGGATATTCTTGGACAGGCATGGAACGTCTCCGTCTCTGAATTGCTGGGCGGGCGCCTCCAGGATCGCGTTCCCTTCGCTTCTTATTTATTCTTCCGCTACCCGCATCCTGAAACCGGCGAGGGCGAGGTCCGAACAATCGATCAACTGGTTTCAGAAGCCCGGCGCCTGAAAAATCTTTACGGATTCAGGTCGCACAAAGTGAAAGGAGGTGTTTTCCCTCCGGAATATGAACTGGAATGCTATCGCGCCGTGGCCGCCGAGCTGAAAGACGACCGTTTTCGCTTCGACCCGAACGGCGTCTGGTCGACCGAACAGGCCATCTGGTTCGGACAGCAGATCGAAAACATCCGCAACGACTATCTGGAAGATCCCGTATTCGGGATGAATGGAATGCGGCGCACGCGACAAAAAGTGCGCCTGCCGCTGGCAACCAACACGGTGGTGGTGAATTTTGAACAACTCGCCGCCAATGTTTTGGACATCGCGGCCGACGTGATCCTTTTGGACACCACCTTTTGGGGAGGCATTCGGCCCTGCATTAAAGCGGCCGGGATTTGCGAAACATTCCAACTGGGCGTGGCGGTGCACTCGTCCGGGGAGCTCGGTATTCAACTGGCAACGATGCTGCACCTGGGCGCCGTCATTCCCAATTTGTCGTTTGCCGCCGATGCCCATTACCATCATCTGGTGGACGATATTATCGAGGGCGGCAAGTTCCGGTACGAAGATGGCGCCATGCGCGTCCCCGACGGCCCGGGGCTGGGCGTCAAACTCGACCACAAAAAGTTCAAACACTACAGCGAGCTCTACCAGCGACTGGGAAGTTACCCGTACGACCAGGATCCCCTGCGCCCCGGCTGGGCGCCCACCATTCCCAACACGCGCTGGGCAGATCCAAAAGACGAGCGCCATCCAAGAAACTAATTTGGAAAGGTTAGTCTTGCACGGAGATGCCTTGGTGCCTTGGTGTCCTGGTGGTAAATATTTGTAACCACCACAGGTTTAGGGATCTGTCCCCAAATTCCGTAAGCGGATAAGGCTGACTTCCTGATGGCTCCGCTTCAACAAGCAGCTTATCCGCAGCGTAAGGCGGCAACGCACCAATCCCTCCATCCCTCTATCGCTCTATCCCTCCATCCCTCCATCCCTCTATCCCTCTATCCCTCCTACCGGGGGCGGACAAAGGGCAGACCAAAAATGTTCGAGCAGTGCGCCACTCTTAAATCACCGTTGGTCTGGTCGTAGTAACTGATCAGTCCCAGCCCATCGGTCCCAATCGTCACCGAAGTGTACTCACCGACAATGCCTGCGCTGTCAAGCGTGGACACTGCAGCGCTGCTGCAGACCGTGTTGTTGCAGTGGGCCACTTTTAAATCAAAGTTGATATTGACGAAGTAGCTGATCAGTCCCAGCCCATCGCTCCCAATCGTCACCGAAGTGGCGAATCCGACATCGCCTGCGCTGTCAAGCGTAGCGACAGCAGCGCTGCTGCAGGCCGTGTTGTTGCAGTGGGCCGCTTTTAAATCACTGTTGGTAGCGTCGTAGTAGCTGATCAGTCCCAGCCCATCGCTCCCAATCGTCACCGAAGTGTACTGACCGACATTGCCTGCGCTGTCAAGCGTAGAACGAGAGAATACGGGACGCGTGTCCGGTAGAGTTGTCAACGTTCCGCATACAACCGTGCCGTCGCTGTTAACAGTCTGAATAAAGTTACCCGCCGAACAGTTACCGCTCACCCGCGCCTGAAATGTGGACGCAAACGG
>DASXQR010000229.1:0-14198 GCA_036507075.1 Acidobacteriota bacterium
TCAATGAAATTTTCGCGAGGTAATTTTGAGAGAGGGCACGCGTTCTCCATGGATCTGCTGAGGGTGCATTGGGAGCGCGTGCTTAGGTACCTCGAGGCCGGTAAGATCCACGGTTATACGATCCTTGGAGCACGCCACATCGACGGGGCACCAGAACAGGCTCGGTGGGTGCGCGACTTTATAGCCGCAAACTGAGCGGGCCGTGCCTGGGATGCGTCTCAGAATATGCATCCCCAGGATCGGTCTTGAAGGCAGGGAAGAACCAGGCAAAAACGGATCTGGACCCGAGGAAGGACATAATGAAGAGCATTTCACGGCGTGATCTCGTCAAGGGCGCACTGGCGGTTCCCGCTGCGGGTCTGCTAAGAAGCAGTTTGGCCCAGTCCAGCAATCCCATCAGGCTGGCGAACTTCGGTTGGTCATGGGAAGGGCAAGGATTTGTCGGCGGAGCCGGTATGTCCTTGTACGGGCTTGGGGAGGGCGCCAAATATTTCGGGTTGAAAAAGGTCTTCAATCTTTGGCGTCCCAACGACGACTTAGCGATGGAAAAGCTGCGCTCTTTTGATGAGGTGGTCTGCGAGATCTCGCCCAATCGCCCGATTCATTGCGGAGAGCGTTGCATGAAAAGCTTCTACGATCCGACCCCGGAGAAGTTTCTTGCTGAGGCCGAGAATGTCGGCGCTCTTTCAGTAAAATATCGCAATATAAAAGGTGTCTACATTGACGATACACTCGGAAGCGATAAACCGAGCATGCTCACACCTGAGTTTTACGCGGCAATTTACAACACGCTCAAAAAGGCTAATCCGGACTTAAAGATCTGGCAACTCGTCTATAGCAGGCAGTTATACAAGCAGGATTGGGCCGGTTTCAAGTCTCATATGGACGTGATCAAAATGAGCGTATGGGATTCGCAGGAAGATCTGGATCTTGATCGTCACGTAGACCGGTGCCGAGAAATCTTCCCCGACAAGCCCCTCGTGCTGAACTGCTATCTCTGGGACTATTCGTCAATGAAATTTTCGCGAGGTAATTTTGAGAGAGGGCACGCGTTCTCCATGGATCTGCTGAGGGTGCACTGGGAGCGCGTGCTTAGGTACCTCGAGGCCGGTAAGATTCACGGCTACACGATACTTGGAGCATATCTGATCGACGGAGCGCCAGAACAGGCTCGCTGGGTGCGGGACTTCATAGCGGCAAACTGAGCGGCGTGCTTGGGATGCGTCTCAGCATCCGCTCCTCCGGATCGTTCCTGAAGGCAGGAAGAACCAGGCGAAAACGGATTCTGGACCGAGGAAATGACACAATGAAGAGCATTTCACGGCGTGATCTCATCAAGGGCGCACTGGCGGTTCCCGCTGCGGGCCTGCTCAGCAGCAGTTTTGCCCAGTCCGGCAATCCTGCTAAGGCCGGCAGACTGGCGGATTTCGGCTGGTCATGGGAAGGGCAGGGACTAACCGGGGGCGGGCTATCCATTTTTGGAGTGGGCGAAGGTGTCGAATATTGGGGTCTGCGAAGAGCGTTCCTCATGTGGCACCCCAGTAACGAACTGGCTATGCAGAAGCTTCGCTCCCTGGAAGAGGTAATCTGCGAGATTTCACCATCGGTCAAGCCGATCCGCTGTGGCGAGAATTGTGTGGAGATGGATTCCTTGCCGGCTTACGGCCAAAGGAGTGAAGATTTACTTAAGGAAGTCGAGACGGTAGGGCGCCTTTCGTTGACCTATCCTAACATCAATGGTGTTTATCTGGACGACTCGCTTGGGCGTTCCGATCGAAAACCCAACGCCGTTACACCGCAACTTTACGCGTCGATCCACAACACTCTGACGAAGGCGAACCCTAAGCTGAAGCTATGGGCACTTGTCTGGACCAGGCAGTTGTACGAAGAGGATTGGGTTGGTTTTAAGCCTTACATGGATGTCATCAAACTTACAATGCCGTGGACGACCATAGAGAAAGACATACCGCAGCTTGATCGCCATATAGAGAAATGCCGCGAAGTATTCCCCACCAAGCCGATAGTCCTTGGCTGTAATCTGTACCGGTTCGCACCTCTGATGCGACCTATGCCCATGGAACTGGTGAAGGCGCAGTGGGAACGCGTACTTAATTATGTCCGCGGAGGCCAGATTAATGGTTATACGATTCTGGGGACATTCCTGATAGATGTTGCCCAAGAACAAGCTCGTTGGATACGCGATTTCATCGCAGCAAATTAGCAAATCTGGTCGCTGCCGGATGACCTGTCGTACTGAAATCGTTTAACGGGTGGCGCAAAAAAATCAAAAGGATGAATCGATGGCAACGGCGACGACGACGATAGCACCTGTAACCCAATCGCAGCCGGCTTCAAAGACGGTCACTGAGCAGCGTTACGTTGCATTGGATGCTTATCGAGGTTTCATCATGTTCGTCTTGGCCTCGGAAGGCTTCGGCTTCGAACACTTAACCCATCACCCGACTTACGGGCGCATCGCCGCTTGGTTCGATCACGTCCCGTGGGAAGGAGCGGTATTTTGGGATCTAATCATGCCAGCATTCATGTTCATGGTTGGTGTCGCGATGCCTTTCTCGCTGGCGCGTCGACGGCAAGAAGGTGCCTCCAAGCGGCAGGAGTTCTGGCACGTGGTAGCTCGTGTCTTGAAACTCCTGCTTCTCAGCCAAATCCTGATTATCGCCTCGTCACAAAAGGTTCAGTTGAAGACCGTTAATACCCTCTTCACAATCGCTTTCGCGTATTTCTTTACATTCCTGATTCTAAAGCTGACATTTCGCTGGCAGGTGGTCACCGCCGTTCTGATCCTCTCGCTGCACTGGGCGTTGTTCGCGCTATTTCCCGGACCGGAAGGAGCATTTTCTCGCACCGGAAACATAGGAATGGTCATCGACAAAGCCCTACTGGGGCACAACTACCCGGAATACGGAAACCCCGTAACGATCAATTTCATTACTGGCACTGTGACGATGCTGTTTGGCGCATGGACGGGCATGTTGCTGCGGAGCGACAGAACGCGCGCTCAGAAGTTGAAAATTCTGGGGATCGCTACAGTGGCAGCATTCGCCGGCGGCCTGGCGCTCTCGCCTGTTAATCCTATCATCAAGCTTCTGTGGACAGCCTCATTTACCCTTTATAGCACCGGCTGGGTCTTGCTGATGATGCTCGCCTTTATCATTGTCATCGAAGTGTGGGGATATCGTAAATTTGCCTTTCCGCTGGTTGTAGTCGGGATGAACTCTATCTTCATCTACTCATGCACCTTTCTCCTGAAACCAGCGATTGATGGTTGGCTGATGGGGTTTACCGGAGGTTTTAAGTTTGTTGGTGAGCTTGCTCCGGTGGCCCAGAGCTGTGCGGCCATGCTCGTGCTATGGTATCTGTGTTATTGGCTGTACCAGCACAAAATTTTTATCAAGGCTTGAGCCCATCGGGTGCTGCGCTGGCCTGCCGGAGAGGCGATTTTTCTGAGCTGTTACCGTCGCGTGTGATCAAGGACCCCCTCACCGGCAATGCGTTCCCGGGAAACATCATTCCTTCGAATAGATTGAATCCATTATCCCAAAAAGTTCAGGAGAAATATTTTCCTCTTCCTAACCGTGGTGCCACCGGTGCCTTGACTTCCAACTACGCCTTCTTGCATCCTTACCCCAATAATTTTTTTAAGATCGATTATCTTACTCAACGGATCGACCACAAGATCTCGGAAAACAATGAGTTATCTGGCAGAGTGACGCAGGATTGGGCTCCTTACTTAATAGCTCTTAGTTTTCCCGGCCTCGCGCGGACAAGGACGCTCCACGCCGGTCATATCGCAGTAAGTGACACCCACACTTTCTCACCCAGTCTGGTCAACTCTTTCCGCTTCGGGTGGGTTCCACTCAATATTACCGATGGGAAGCAAGTTGACGGTTTTACACCACCGCAGGGAGATCAGGTGGTAGCTGAGTTGGGCCTACAGGGTGTCAATCCGCGAGGGCTGAAGGCGATGGGATTTCCCAACAGGTCTATCACTGGATATCCGGCTTTGTCCGTCCCGGGAGGGGGCATTGCGCACCTGGAAAATATCTTTTCCTATGCCGACTCGATGACCTGGATAGTCAGAAAACATATTTTGAAATTTGGAGGTGAACTGAGGACCTTTAGTCACCTCGGCAGCACGGTTGCTGTTGGCACCTATGGAAGTTTTAGTTTTAACGGTTCAATCACTGGGTACGGGTATGGCGATTTCTTTCTAGGAATCCCTTTCAGCAGTACGCGGCTTGATCCTCTGGTTAAGGATGTGGCCAACTTGGACCGTATCGTGGATCGTAGTCAAAAACTGTTTCCGGGCAAATCGATTGTTTTGACCTGCTCTCTCTGGGATTACACTTTCCAAACTCCCATGCCTCTGAGCGTCCTCAAGCGTCAATGGAATCGGGTGCTTGATTATGTTCAAGACGGCAGAATCTCGGGGTATGTGATCTTCGCCAGCTTTCTCATCGATAGCGTGCAGGAGCAGGCCCGGTGGGTGCGTGACTTCATCGCGGCAAACTAGAACTTTGTGATGATTGAAAGTTTACATCACGTGGACGTGATGACCGGTATGCGAGAAAGGACGATAATCTCATGAAAAGTGTTTCACGACGAGAACTGGTTAGCAGGGGGTTTGGTGGTTCGGAAGCAGCACGCGTTCAGAGCACTTCGTCGAAAGCCAAACCGGGCAAAACTGACTGATGTTGGCTGGTCCTGGGAGGGCAAGGATTGACCGGTGGAGAAGGGCTGTCGATTTTTGGGGTCGGTGAACGCGTCAACCGCAGTATGTGCCGATGAAACAAGGCTTCGATTCGTACTTTGGCATTCCTTATTCGAACGACATGGACGCGGCGGGAGTGAACCTCTCAGCCGAAGAGTGCCGCCGCCGCCGCGAGGTCAGTCCGCAGATCGAACGTTCCTCTGATGCGCAACGAGGACGTCATCGAACGTCCGGCGGAGCAGACGACGATCACGAAACTTTACACCGACGAAGCGGTCAAATTCATCAAGGACAATCAAAGCCGCTGCACTACAAGAGCTATCGAGTCGTCGGCAAGGGCATTGGCCAAGTCAGATACAAGATCTTGTTGTCTCGCGCCGGCCGACAAGATCGAGGCCGACAAGATCGAGGTCGCACCCGTGCAATTCTTAAAATTCGGATGAATAATCCCGAGGAGGGAAAATGCGCCTTGCGCGCGCCATCTGCTCATGCTTCGCAATTGGACTATCCTTCTCCAGCCCCCTGTTACTCGCACAGGCGACATTCAGAGTGGGTGTGGTGGGCCTGGTGCACGGACACGCCAACCAGTTTCTGAACGATGCGACCAAGAGAAAGGACGTGCAGATTGTCGGCATTGTGGAGACCGACTCGTCGGTGGTCCAAAAATACCAGAGTCGGTACAACCTCGACCCGGGCCTGTTCTATTCGCAACTTGACGCAATGCTCGACACCCGAAAGCCCGAAGCCGTCTTGGTCTTCACCAACACCTTCGATCATCGCTCCGTAGTGGAAGCGTGCCGCAAGCGCGGCATCCATGTGATGATGGAAAAGCCGCTCGCCGTCAGCCTTGAGCACGCCACGGCGATGGCCGAGGCCGCACGCGACGGCAAGATCCATGTACTGGTGAATTACGAGACGACCTGGTACCCGAACAATCAAGCTCTTCACTCGATCGTGCATCAGAGCAATTTCGGGGAAATCCGCAAGATGGTGGCCCACGACGGCCATGCTGGTCCCAAAGAACTCGGCGCCGAACCGGAATTTCTTTCATGGCTCGTCGATCCAGTGCTCAACGGTGCCGGGGCGCTGATGGATTTCGGCTGTTACGGAGCGAATCTATTCACTTGGCTGATGAACAATCAGCGTCCTCTCTCAGTGACTGCGGTGACCCAGCAAATCAAGCCGCAGATTTATTCCCGGGTGGACGACGAGGCGACCATCATTGTGACCTATCCTCGTGCGCAGGGAATCATTCAAGCATCCTGGAATTGGCCTTTCAACCGAAAGGATCTGGAAGTTTACGGTCAAACCGGTTCGGCAGTAACAATCAGGAGCAACGACATTCGTCTGCGAGTAGGTGAAAGGCCGGAAGAGCACATAACCCCGAGACAACCGGACCCTCCCGCCGATGACCCCATTCATTATTTTGCCGCCGTTGTGCGAGGAGAGATACAGCCGACGGGATTGTCGTCGCTTGAGAACAACGTAATTGTCACCGAAATTTTGGAGGCCGCCCGTCGCTCGGCCAGGTCAGGCCAGACGGTGCTGCTTCCGCTCAAACAAGCAGACCGCTGACCCAATCTTGTCTCCCCTGAATCGGTTGTGACATTCCGTCCGCCGTGCCGCTGCGTTCGATGAAGAGATATGAGAACTGTGCGCTCCCGTCGATCACACCTGTAGCACTGCCTCAGCGCTGGTCAGATTGTTTGTTCCTTGCTCGCAGGACGATAGAGTCGGTTGTGAAGGTGTCTAACGCGTCAGCGCCGGGCTGATAAACGTAAGGACGCACCTCCGCTGTTGTGACACACAAGGCTGGTCTGTGGGGGACACGGTGGTCACCAAGCCAGGGCAGTGCTGAAGGGCATGCGCGGATTGGTGGCAGCCAAAAATGTACCGGTTCGAGGGTCGCGCACAACTACCATCGTGTTATCGGCTCCGTGCCAGTTTGAGGGCAAGGGGACCGCGCGTACATCCACTTTGTGTCCTTTTTGGGACAGGCCGCTTACAATCTTCTGCAGATCCGGAAAGTACTTCTCCAGTCCGGCGTGGCCCGGGGTACTCCGGTGGGGATAAAACAGGCTCGGGAAATGGTCGGTCCATACCTTGGGCGCATCCAGAGCCTCCTGAACCCCCATTCCGAAATCTACCACGTTCAAAAAGAACTGCAACGTTCCCTGGTCCTGCCAATCTCCGCCCGGCATTCCAAAGGCCATAAAGGGCTGACCGTCCCTGAGCACCAGCGTGGGCGTGAGACTTGTGGAGGGCTGCTTACCGGGAGCGAGGGACTTGGCGAGCCCCTTGTCGAGATAGAACATCTGTATCCGCGTTCCTAGCGCAATTCCCAGTCCCGGAACGATCGGTGAGTCATAGAACCAGCCCCCGCTGGCGGTAGCGGTGAACATGTTTCCTTTGGAATCGACCGAGCGAATTCCTGTGGTGCCATGATCTCGCAAACCGCGGCCCAGTTTCAGTACTGTTGGGCGTCGGTCCGGGTGCTCGTCAAACGGAAAGGGATCTCCTGGCCGGAGCTCCGTGGAGGCTCGATCCAGGTCAATCAACTTCCTGCGAACGGCGGCGTATTTCTTCGAGAGCAAGCCCTGTTTTGGTACATAGACGAAGTCCGGATCTCCGTAATATTTTTCCTTGTCCGCATGCGCTAATTTCGCGGTTTCAAACCATAAATGAAGGTAATCGACGCTGTTGTGTCCCAAGCCTTTCAGGTCGTAGCCTTCCAGGAGGGCAAGCTGTTGCAGAAAAACTGGACCCTGCGTCCACGGTCCGCACTTGTGCACCTGGTAACCTCGATAAGTGAGTGTCCAAGGTTCTTCCACTCTGGCTTCGAACTTGGCGAAATCCTCCAATGCCAGGAGCCCATGGTGAAACCCGCCTTCCGCATCTTTCACCCTGAACTCACGAGTGAAGTCGACGATTTCCCGAGCGATTGGACCTTTGTAGAAGTATTCGTGAACCGCGCGCAAGGCAACCTTACGACTCGCTCCGGCAGCTAAGGCTCGGCGTTCAGCATCGACAAGACGACGAAGCATCTGCCCCAACTCGGGATTTCGAGTGACCTCACCAAGTTCGGGGAGCGCGCCGTCGTTCAGGAAAAGCTTGGCAGAAGTGGGCCATTGTTCGAGGAAACCCCTGAGTGAGTGCGGCCCGGATTTTCCGACAAGCGAGTCGCGCCAACGTTGATCTACGGGGAAACCCTCCTCGGCCAGCCGAATTGCGTCCTTTGCAATCTCGGCAAAGCTCAGGGTTCCGAATCGGTCGAGGGTAAGAACAAGAGATGCCGGGACGGCGGGAACACCGGCCGGGAGAAAGCCGTCCCCGGGGATTGCCTTGTATCCCTGGCTCTTGAACCATTCAATGTTCGCGGCCTGTGGAGCCCGGGTATTGCCATTGATGGCAAACACGCGCCCTTCTGGTGCGTAAAAGATCAAAGTTGGCATTTCCCCGGCGAATCCAAAGTTTTCGAACTCGACCACGGAAGCTGCCAGAACCATGGCTAGACCAGCGTCGATTGCATTGCCTCCCCGCTTCAACATGGCAAGGCCGACGTCGGCAGTTAGCTGATGTCCAGCCGCGACCGCTCCGTGTACCCCCCTCGCCTCAACCTTAGCGGCGCGGCTGGCTTCAGCGTGCGCGCTCCGATACGAAACATCACCGAGTGCAATTAGCGCTAATGCCAAAATGACAATTAGAATCTTTGTTACTCGCGTCTTCATTGACGATCGATTCCCCATACCTAAACGGCAGAGAGAGCCTCAGGGATAAATCCGAAGGTTAGTGTGATCGTGACATGCAGTTTACGGGTATTAAGCATGTATCGATCCACGCCCATCTGTGAAACTGCGAAATGGGAAAGCCAACCGGAACTTCAAGTACGACTACCTTTAGTGACCTGCAAGGCCGGAGGCTAAGCTCCTCCGGGTGAGATCTTATCATTTGATTGCTTTCTAAAGTTTTATCTTCTTCTGTGGTAAATGCACCATGGCATTTCCCGCCTGCGAGTAAATTGGGTTTAGCTTCAACGCGAGTCGCTCCAACAGCTTTCAAGCAATTCACGCCAACGTCCCTGGCATCTGCGGAAGAGCCGACCTTACCGCAAGCCAGCCTCGAACTGTCGAAAACCGCCAAGCCGGCACTGCGTCGAAACTCAATTTCACCTTGAAATATTTGGCTAAAATGATGCAGCGGCGTCCGCTATCCAATATTGGCCTCTTCCCAAAGGGAGAAGCCGTGATACAAAACTTTGGATTCTTCGATCCCTTCATAGCCCCCTACTTGAATTCTGTTACGGCTTTGCCGAAGGGCACTTGGTCCTCCGGTTTATCCGGGCGGCAATCGGTAAGAGTGTTTGCAGCCGGGCGAACATAAGTAACGGTCTGCAATCTTTAAATATGCCACTTTTTTTACTTGACAAATAAAAACCTGGTGTCATATCTAACGCAGTAGATATTTCTCTGTGAACGACTTGTTGGAGTTAATGCGTCTTTTTGGCGCGTCAGACTGGCCGTGAAGAGGATCGTCCCTCCATAGTTCTTCGCGCCAGACTCGGAAAAGGGATTTAGGAAATTTTCAAAAGGGGGCCATATGCGCCTGCAAAGTCAAAGAGAAAACCCGCAAGATTTTTGGCCAATTAAGCCGCTGCTCGGAGAGTCCAAGTGGAGGGTGCCAAAAGTCGCCGTGCTCACATTGGCTGTTTTCATGCAGATGGCTGGTTTCCTGGATTACTCGCTGGCACAGATGACTCTTTCCAAAGTGCGAGGAACGATCACGGATCAATCCGACGCCAGAGTACCGGGTGTGAACATTACGGTCACCGACCTTTTGACGAATATCAGCCGCTCGTCGATTTCAGATGATCTTGGTTTCTTCGAAATATCCGATTTGAAGCCGAGTAAGTATCGCCTTAAGGCTGAGCTGCCGGGGTTCAAGAGTTTCGTCGCAGACAACCTGATCGTGGAAAGCAGTCAGGTCAGGCTGCTGGACATAAAGTTGGAAATTGGTGAATCCACGACCGAAATAACGGTCAATGCGGCCGCCGCGGTCATAGAAAGGGACGAATCCAAGGTGGCTGCCACTTTTACGGGAGAACGGTACCACGAATCGCCCATCATAGGAATGGAGCGATTCAACCCGAACTTGTTTTTGATGACCTTACCAGGAGTACAGCCGGGGACAGGCTGGTTGGAATACAAAATCGCCGGCAT
This sequence comes from Acidobacteriota bacterium, assembly GCA_036507075.1. Taxonomy (GTDB): domain Bacteria; phylum Acidobacteriota; class UBA6911; order JACQSX01; family JACQSX01; genus DASXQR01. The sequence goes on from DASXQR010000229.1 coordinate 9,949, forward strand.
GGGCGGAGCGCAAATCCAGGGGGCGATGGACGGAGTCTCCACTGACGGCACAGAGAACTCGATTAATCAAATGGAGGATACAGAAGAAGTAAAAGTAGTGACTGTGAATAACAGCGCGGAGTTTTCGCGCGCCGGATATTACAACATGGTGGGCAAGCGCGGAACCAATTCATTTCACGGAGAGGGGCATTACTACCACAGCAACTCGGCGCTGAACGCCAGAGAGTTTTTCGCTCCCTTCAAAAACCCGAGCAAACTTCACATTTTTGGCGTAAACGCAGGCGGGCCGATAATCAAGAACAAGACCTTCTTCTTCGCGTCCTGGAACGCACTTCGCGACCCGAGCACAAACTTCTTCTTGACGTCCGTTCCGACCGAAAAGATGCGCAGAGGTGATTTCTCCGAGCTGCTGCCTTCGCGCGTGATCCGGGATCCGCTTACCGGAAATCCGTTCCCGGGGAACATCATCCCATCCAATAGATTGAATTCGTTGTCGCAAAAGGCGCAGGACAAGTATCTTCCCGCTCCCAATCGGGGCGGTGCAGGCGCCTTGACCAACAATTATTCATTCTTGCACCCCTTCCCGTTTGATCTTTTGAAGATCGATTATCTTACTCAGCGGGTGGATCACAAGATCTCGGAAAAGAATGAAATATTCGGCCGAGTGACGCAGGACTGGGCTCCCTATGTGCTGCCTCGAAGTTTTCCGGCCCTGGGATGGACGAGGACACTCCACGCGGGCCACGTTGCGGTCAGCGACACGCATACTTTCTCCCCCAGCCTGGTCAACTCCTTCAGCTTCGGCTGGGTTCCGCTGAACATCACCGATGGCAAGCCCGTTCAGGGCTTTATACCGCTCCAGGGAGACCAGGTTGTTGCCGAATTAGGTCTGCAGGGCGTTAATCCGCGCGGTCTCAAAGCGGCTGGATTTCCCACCATGTCGATCACAGGATATCCGGCGTTATCGACAGTAGCGGGAGGTATCGCTCACAAGGAAAACATCTTTTCGTATGGCGACTCGGTGACATGGGTACTCAGTAAACATGTTTTGAAGATCGGAGGTGAGCTGAGAACTTTCAGCCACAATGACACGAAGGTTCCCACTACCACCTATGGCAGTTTTAGTTTCAACGGCTCATTGTCCGGGTATGGGTTTGCCGATTTCCTGTTGGGACTGCCTTTCAGCAGTGCCCGGCTCGATCCTCTGGTGAACCGCACCTATCGGAGCAATGAGTTCGGGATTTATCTGACCGACACCTTCAGAGTCAGCAACAACCTGACCCTCGATTACGGTTTGCGTTGGGATTACTTTGGCGCGACAACCATGGATGACGGTCTGCAGTATAACTGGGATCCTCAGACGAACAACGTGATAATACCCTCCGACGCGGTGGGAAAAATCAGCCCTCTGTATCCAACCAATACAATTAAGGTTGTGCCGGGAGACGTCGTGCTGCATCCCGAGAAGGGGAATATCGTTCCACGCTTTGGCGCCGCCTATCGCATCAACAACAACCTTGTAGTGCGGGGAGGTTATGGCGTCTTCACTGAGTTCTTAGGCGCGGCCTATTACAGCTACGATCAAAACGTGCAGGCTACGGGTGGTCCGTTTGAGTTAAGCGAGACCTTTTTCAACTCGATCGTAAACGGACAGCCGTTGTTCGCCTTCCCTAATCCATTTCCGGCCGGCGCCGGAACCATCGCATCGCAGAGCATCCGGGGATATCCCCTCAATGGAAAGAATGGATATATTCAGCAATTCAATCTCAGCGTGGAGCGGCAAATCAAAGACATAGGACTGCGTCTCTCCTACGTCGGCACACGAGGGCGAGGCTTAAACTATGGACTGGAAATCAACAAACCTCAGGCCAGTTTGATTCCCTTTTCCGCAGCGCGGCGCCCGTATAATCCCTTTGTGAGCGCAAGATTTATACGCCGTGATGGGGCTACAGACTATGACGGTTTAACGTTCCACGCCATTCGGAAGGTAGGGGATTTCACCTTTGACTCACACTGGACCTGGTCCCATAGTCTGATCAATAACCTTAATCTCGAGGATCCCTACGCTCCCCGGCGGTGGAATCGTGACGCCGGGAATCCTAACCACCGCGTGGTAGTAAATGCGATGTGGAATCTGCCAGTGGGCCGCGGGGAAAAGTATCTGTCGGATGCGCATCCTGTCGTGAATGGGATCGTTGGCGGCTGGAAAGTGTTCCTGATTTCCTTCTTTCAGACGGGTCAGTATTTTACTCCGTCCTACTCCGGATCAGACCCGTCCAATACCAACACTTTTGGCGGGCTTCCGGATAGAATTCGCGATGGCAACTTGCCGCCGGGCGACCGCACGCTGCAGCGTTGGTTTGACCCAACGGCATTTGCTGTGCCATCCCCCGGCAGGTACGGAAACAGCGGTGTCAACATTTTGCAGGGGCAGGGACGCCACGTGCACAATCTCACTGTTTCAAAGTTCTTTCCGCTTCACGAGCGTTTGACGTTGCAATTTCAAACGGCAATCACAAATGTGTTTAATCACCCGCATTTTGATTTTCCCGCCAGCAATATTTCGGTGCCGTCAGCGGGCCAGATCGGCGCGGATGTGGGTACGTTTGACTCGTCAAGGGGAGGTGCACGGCGGATTGAAGGGCGCCTGCGAGTGATCTGGTAGCTGAAGTTTTTGTAGACTTGTTCCTGCGGGGAACCTTGCATGAAGCGCATTACGCGGCGAGAGCTGGTCAGCACTGCCATGGGCGGGACCGAATCGGCTCGCACTCAAAGTACCGCTTCGAAGAACCGTCCCTCCAAACTGGCGGATGTCGGTTGGTCCTGGGAAGGACAGGGATTGACCGGCGGAGCAGGCCTGTCGATTTTCGGTGTTGGCGAAGGCGCCGAGTACTGGGGACTGCGGAAAGTGGTTTACATGTTCCAGCCACTCTCCACGCTGGCGATGGACAAGCTGCGGCAGTTCGAAGAAGTGGTCTGTGAAATCACGCCGGCGGCACGACCCATCCATTGTGGCGTTAATTGTATTCAGATGGATGGATTGTCCGCGTATGGTCAAAGGGTCGAGGACCTTTTTCAGGACGCGGAAATGACGGGGCGGCTGTCGCTGACGTACCGGAATATCACTGGCGGCTACATAGATGACTCGCTGGGCCGCTCCGACAGGAAGCCCAATGCATTTACGCCGGAGCTTTACACTTCAGTGCACCACAAGCTGACCGGTGCTAACCCAAGCCTTAAGTTATGGGCGCTCGCCTGGACCAAGCAGTTGTATGAGGAAGAGTGGGCCGGCTTCAAGCCTTACATGGACGTCATCAACCTGTGGGTGCCCTGGTCGACAAGCGACAAAGACTTGGCGGAACTGGATCGTCATATAGCCAAGTGCAGAGAGGTCTTTCCCGGCAAACCGCTGGTACTGGGCTGCTTCCTGTACCAGTTTTCCCCGCAGATGCGAGCGCTGCCGCTCGAACTGGTGAAGGTCCAGTGGGAACGCATCCTTAAATATGTCCGGGACGGCCAAATCGAAGGCTATTCGATTTTAGCGGCTTTTCTCATTGATGGGGCTCAGGAGCAGGCTCGATGGATACGCGATCTTATCGCCGCAAATTAGAGTGAAGGGGAAAGACGGACAGACACGGTAACAATGGGATCGCTCCTGCCGAAGAACTGCCGGCGAAGAGGGGATCCTCTCAATATCGGTAGGCCGCGAATTTATTGCGGCAGATGACAGGTTGAATATTATGACTCTCATTTCACGTCGCGATTTGATCGTCGGTGCCTGTGCGGCTTCGACTACAGGGTTAATTGGAGATTCCCTTCGAGGCGCGGCCTCCAAAAAGTTGGCGCAGTTCGGATGGTCGGTCGAGGGCCAGGGGGTCAATGCCCCGATCGCCCCGTCTGTATACGGCGCCGGGGAAGGCACCAAGTACTTTGGTTTGAAGAAGGCCGTGTTCATGTATCATCCGAACAACGACCTGGCGATGGAAAAGCTCCGCCACTGCGACGAGATCGTATGTGATATCACCAAGTGGAAACAGACTTTCTGCAGCACACCGCCGGATCCCCCAGGTTACAGTTGTGTTCAACTGCACTACGACGTGCGGCCCGCAACGTTGCTGACGGAAGCCGAAACCGTGTCGCGCCTGGCTTCGAAGTATAAGAATTTGAAGGGCGCATATGTGGATGATGTTCAGCGGGAGGTCAGTTACGCGTCCGTCCCGCCTCAGGAACGCTATGCTGTCGTCCGGAAG
>DASXQR010000230.1:0-5057 GCA_036507075.1 Acidobacteriota bacterium
GGCGCGGGCCTGTTCATTCGCACTCTCGCGAACCTCAAGTACCTGGATACCGGCTTCCACGCAGACAATGTGTTGTTGGTGTCGCTCAATCCCGGACTCAGCCGGTACAGCCCGGAACGCACCCGCAGCTTCTACGATCAATTGCTGGAGCGTGTCGCGGGATTACCCGGCGTACATTCAGCCAGTATGGCGAGCGAGCCTCTGCTGGGCGGTACATACATCGACGGCCTGGTTGTTGAAGGGCAGGCGGCGCGACCAGGGGAGTCAACCGCTGTCAGGATTAAGTCAGTCTCTGCGGGATTTTTCGAGACTATGGGAATTGCGCTGCGGGTCGGCCGCGATTTTTCATCACATGATCGGTCAGGCGCCAGGGTCGCGATCATCAATGAAGTTCTGGCGCGCCAGTTCTTCAGCGGCCAGAACCCGATCGGCAAGCTTGTCGGAGTGGGTAGCCTCGCGCCGGACCGGGAAATCGTGGGCGTGATCGCCGACACGAAGTACCGCAACATCCGGGAGCCTTTTTCGGCGACCGTTTATCTTCTGATCGGACAAGGGGAGTCTGCGGAAGCGGAGCGCACGCTGCACGTGCGCACGGGCTCTGATGCGGCAGCTATGGCGGCAGCCGTTCGGGAACAGGTGCGCGCGCTTGATAAGGAGCTGCCGGTAGCCAAAGTGAATATGTTCTCCGATCTGGTGGATGAGAATCTGGTGCAGGAACGTCTGATCGCGACTCTTTCGGGCTTCTTCGGAGCATTGGCGTTGTTGCTGGCGTCCATCGGGCTTTACGGCGTGATGGCCTACAGCGTCCAGCGCCGCACGCGTGAGATTGGGATTCGAATGTCTCTCGGCGCGGCCCGCGGCAAAGTGGCGTGGATGATTTTGCGCGATTGCCTGCTTATGGTGACGGCAGGCATAGCGATCGGAATACCGCTCAGTCTCTACTTTTCGAAGCTGGTGAGCAGCCAGCTTTTCGGGCTCAGCCCGGATGATCCGGTAACGATCGCCGCCGCCACACTTCTCTTGATCGCCGTGGCAGCGGTCGCCGGCTCCCTCCCCGCGCGCCGCGCAACCAGAGTAGATCCAATGGTGGCCTTGCGATGTGAATAGGAATACCGGGCATTGAAGATTTGACGGATTACGAAACCCCTGTGAACGGACGCTTTCACATGAGAATTCACTTTGAGCCCTGCGCTGCCGGCGGTCAGCCTTCTGAGCTTTGAAGCTCCACTGGTCCCAACTGTCGGTAAAATGTACCGGCCAACGTCGAGAATCAACAATTACGGCTACTTGCGTGCGTGGTGGTGAGATGCATCATACTTACTCCCAGAAGGCGATGCTCAATTCCTCATTCGTGTTTCCGCTCAGTGATTCGGTCGAGGATGCTTCCCAGCGCATTTGTGATTCCGTCGGCGGTGAAACCGGGTGGCAGCGTAACAGTAAGTTTCGGCAATCGAGTGACTGGATCTTCTTTGATCAGTGCTGCAACGGCGTCGCCAAGGGTCTCCGAGAGCTTACGCGGTTGGTCGGACCGGCGCCGTCTTCCATTCCTCTTAAGCAGTCCAGGAGACGACTGAACCGGACGGGGAAGCGTCGCTGCCGGTCTCACATCGGGAGGACGGGCCCAGGATTCAAGCAGTTTTAAGCCCGCCTCTAGGAACATGCCGACCGTGCGCGTCATCTCATCGGGAAGCGCGGGCTGCGGCGCAGGCGAGGTCGGGAAACTTACGGTCCCTGGCTGCTGGGGCGCCCTTTGTTGCCGTCGCTTCTCAGTTTCTCGGGGCCGGAATTGTTCGTCGGGAATGATTTCTTTTAGGACTTCCAGGGTCGATTTGCGTCCCAGCTTCTCGAAGCTCACATTGGAAGCAGCGCCGTCAAACAGCCCGCTGAACAGCGCCTTCTTTAATTGTATCGTTTCCCAAACGCGCTCCTCGATGCTTCCTTCTGTCAGCAAATGCACCACCAGCACCGGATGCAACTGGCCCATGCGGTGAACTCTGGCGATGCGCTGCTCCAGGCGGGCCGGATTCCAGGGAGGCTCGACATTGATGACGGCGGAAGCGGCCTGCAGGTTGATCCCCACGCCGCCTGCATCGGTGGAGAGAAATACCTTTGTTTTGGGATCGTCCCGGAACCGCGAAATGAGCCCGCCTCTGCGGCGGGATGGAACCGCGCCGTGAAGGGAAACATAACCGATCTTTAAGTCATCCAACAGCTCGCCCACCAGGGCGGTCATTCGCTCCCACTCGCTGAAGATCACCACCTTGCGCTCTTCCTCCAGCACCAGCGCGTGGATGATTTCCCTGAGCTCTTCCAATTTGGGAGAGACTCTTGTTTCCTTGTCGAAAAGAAACGTGGAGTCGCAAATCATCCGCATGTTCTGGATGGCGCAGAGCAGGCGCTGCTGATCGAGCGGCGACAGCCATCCTTGCCGTTCAAGCTTGCTCACCAGGGCTGATACCGTCAGTTGCTGCGCGCCGTAATGAGCAAATTGATCGGGTGTCATGCGGACACGAAAAATCTTGTCGGTTCGCGGCGGCAGGTCCTTCAACACCTGATCGCGCCGGCGTCGCAGCAGAATGGGCGCGAGCCTGTCGCGAATCTGGTCCAGGTTTCGATACCCGATCAGTGTTCCGCGCGCATTCACTTCACGGTGTTGTTCCAGGAAGCGAAACATCGGCCCCAAACGTCTTCCGTCTACAAACTGGACGACGGAGTACAACTCTTCAACCTTGTTCTCCAGGGGGGTGCCGGTCAGTACCAGCGCATAGCGGCTCCGCAGCAGTTTGATTGTCTTGGCCGTAGCGGTTTGCCAATTGCGGATTCGCTGAGCTTCGTCCAGAACGATCAAGTCCGCTGAGATTCCCGCCACTTGATCCAGGTCGCGGAGAACCAGCTCATAATTCATGATCTTGAAGAAGCTGTCGGAGGCGTAAAGCATCCTGCGCCTGTCTGGCGGTCCGTCGATTACGGCGGCTGTTCGCTCGCTGAAGCGCTGGATTTCCTCCAGCCACTGATGTTTCACCGAGGCCGGACAGATCACCAGCACGCGCGAAATTCCCCGGCGCCGGGCCAAGAGTTCGGCTGCTCCGATGGCCTGAATGGTCTTTCCCAGGCCCATATCGTCGGCCAGCACGGTCCGCCCGCGGCAGGCAGCGAAGAGCACACCGCGCATCTGGAATGGGTACAACGGAATCTTCAACAAGTCATTCAACGGCGACTTGCCTCGCTCGAGCAGCCGCAATTGATTCGATTCGAAGGCCAGGCCTTCACTGGATTCCAACTCCCGGTCGATCCACTCCAGCGCATCGCCGTAGGTGACCACGCGGTCCTCCAGATTGCGGAAGCGTTCCAGGGCGGATGCGAAATGCTGCATTTGCTCGGGTCGAAGCGTCCCTGCGACATCAAAGAACTCGTCCCGAAGCTGGGCCAGTTCGGGTGAGATCTTCGAGGGTAGAGCGATCCGGATCTTCAAGACGTCTCCATACTGAAGGAAAATGGTGGCATGAGTGCGGCGGTATCGAGTCTTCTCCGCTTTCTTTCCAAACCTGTTCCGAGTGTGAAGGATTACCGCTTCGATATGTTTGCAGGTGCCGAGTGTATTGACGGCAAAGTCAGGGCAAGCGCAATAATTATCAAACAGGCCCAGGCCGCGCAGGGCCACACGATAGGAGCGCCTGCTGGCCCGGGACAAGACCTGGAAGTCGCCGAAGACTCCAACACCCTGAGGCCGGATCTGGAACTTTTCCTTCCGCGCGCGCAGCCTGCGCTCGGTGATCTGTTCTTCAATCAGCATTGTTTCTTCTTCCTCTAGTCATTTTCGGTGGCCGAAACGCCGGCGGGCGAAGCTGTTGCCGGCAGTTAATGCAGCCTGAGGTCATCCTACTTCAAGTCTATTGGTGAGACGGTACCCGATTTGATCGGATTTCTGCGCTGGCCTTCCCAAGCGCGCGTGCTTATTCTTCTTACGCGCCTTTGAAGAGCTTGACTACAAGTGTATCGCGCCTATGAATGGAGCGAGCGTTTTCGCGGGATTCGGCACGCAAGCGTGGCCGGCGCTAGTCGGCCTTCAGCGCTCGCGGAAGCGGCGATGACACACCGCGCAGGTCTTCCAATTTCTCCGTTCGGGCTGGATATAGGGGCTCCATTTGGATGCTATCTTCGTACATCTGCCTGCTATTTTGCCGGTGTAATTGCCGGTCGTATTGCCGGTTTGATTACCACTGTAAACTGTTGTAACAACAAATTATAGTAAGCTAACAAGGTCAGTGCAAGCATCGGTTTTATGCCGCTTCATTTGCCGCTTCGGCTGCTGGTTTTTCCCTCCAGTTCAACCAAGAGATGCCGGTCCCGCAGAACATCTTCTGCGACCTGTGGCTCGGGCCGGCGCGGGCGCGGCCGTATGCCGATCATAGGGAGAGAGGCACTGATAAAGAACAAACTGGCTTTCGGAAGGAATCGCGATAAAGATGACCTCGAATTCCTGAAATGATTTTTTGGATTGGTCCGATTCGTGTAATTCGTGTTAATTCGTGGCCGAAAAATAGGAAAAATTCAGACGTCAGTTGACGGGCGCTAATAATTCGGACCCGCGAGTAGGGGCGCTGGATTAAGCGTATTGCCGAAATCAGAATTCGTGAGGAATGTTGGATCCAGAAGTTCTGATTATCGGGGACGCCAAGCCCCGACGCGTGAATTTTTCCTATTTTTCGGCCACGAATTAAAACGAATTAGAGCTTATCGTGCCGCATAACGGTTGGCATCAGTCGCGCGCCACAGGAAATCCATCGAGCCAATGGCAGCGGCGGTGGCCAAGCCATGGTTAGGTCGTGCTCCGCCATTCAACCAGAGAAATATACATAGGAAGCCGCGGTCCCCGCCGCTGCGATGGCTACGCCCAAAGAAATGATCTCTTGTCTTGTTAAGTACGGCACATCGTCGCCTTGTTTCTTCAGATACACGCTACGGCCCAGCTTTGAGAACAGCCGGTAATGCGCTGCGATGTTCACTGGGTAGAAGGCAATTAAAACATAGCCGAAGGCAAGGACCGCCCGTGACAT
>DASXQR010000231.1:0-13325 GCA_036507075.1 Acidobacteriota bacterium
AGGGATGGAGGGATGGAGAGATAGAGGGATAGAGAGATGGAGGGGAGATGGAGGGACGCGAATGCTTTTCTCTTCACCTCTCTTTCCCTCCGTCTCTCAATCCCTCCGTCCCTCTGTCTCTCAATCCCTCCATCCCTCCATCCCTCCATTCCTCCGTCCCTCATCCCGGTTTCGGAGGCTCGGGTGGCCATGTCAGGTCGCCTCGACCGTTTACAATTGAACCATGCTGATAGAACTTGCGTACGGCCGAAGCGGACTGTCCGTCGACTTGCCCGGCGAGGCCACGGTCATTGAGCCTGCCTACATCCCGGGGCTGCACGATGAATGCCTTGCTCTTCAGCAGGCGCTTCGAAATCCGGTGGCGGGAAGACCACTGCGAGAATTGGTCGCATCAAGGCAGCGCATTGCCATCGCCGTGTGCGACATTACCCGGCCCATGCCGAGCGCGCGCGTGCTGCCGCTCCTGCTGAACGAAATTTCCCATGTGCCATCCGATCGCATTGCCATTCTGGTGGCGACCGGGACACACCGGGGAAATACCCCGGCAGAGCTGGAAGCAATGCTCGGGAGAGAGGTAACCGGCCGCTATTCAGTGATTAACCACGATGGCCGGGATGAGGCGAATCTTGCATTCGTGGGAAGAACGGAGCGAGGAATTCCGATCTGGCTGAATCGTCGCTGGATGGAAGCGGATTTCAGGATTACAACGGGCTTCATTGAGCCGCATTTTTTCGCCGGCTTCAGCGGAGGCCCGAAGATGGTGGCTCCGGGTCTGGCCGGGCTGGAGACGGTGATGCACCTGCATGGCGCCGATCTGATCGCACATCCTGATTCGACATGGGGGATTACCCAGGGAAATCCCATCCACGATTCCATCCGCGAAATCGCGCGCAGGACCGCCGTCCATTTCAGCGTGGATATCACCATCAATCGGGATCATAGAATCACAGGTGTTTACGCAGGAGAGTTATTCCAGGCGCACGCTGCGGGCTGTCTCTTTGCCAAAGAAACGGCAATGCGGCCGGTGCCGGATCCTTTCCACGTGGTGGTGACGACAAACAGCGGATATCCGCTCGATCTTAATCTTTACCAGGCGGTAAAGGGGATGTCGGCAGCAGCACGCGTGGTAGCGCAAGGAGGAACGATCATCTGCGCAGCGGAATGCTCCAATGGAATTCCCGATCACGGCGAGTATGGGAAGATCCTCCGATCAGGACGGAGCCCGGCCGATCTGCTGGCGCAGATTCAAATGCCGGGCTACCGGAGGCAGGACCAGTGGCAGGTCCAGGTTCAGGCAATGATTCAACAAAAAGCTCGCGTCCTGTTCAAGAATTCCTTTCTCAGCACCGAGCAGGTCCGGAGCGCCCACCTCGAGCCGATTGATGATGTACCGAAAGCGGTGCAGGATTCCTTAAGGGAACACGGCGCGGGATCCCGGCTGTGCGTCCTGCCGCAGGGACCGATGACAATTCCATATTTGCGCAGGTTGAGTGCATGAAGTTTCTACCACAAAGACACAAAAGACACGAAGTTGGACGTGGGGCAGGCAGAGACCGGCCAGCTTTGACGACCCGCTGGCGCCTCTCGCCGTGTGGAGCTGGCCGGTCTCTGCCTGCCCCACGTCTTGCTTTGTGTTCCTTGTGTCTTTGTGGTAGAAAATCAGCTTTTCCCTTACCATGTGGATTTTAATCGTTCTAGCCGTGCTGGTTCTGCTGGTGATCGTTGCATACAACGGTCTGGTCCGGCTGCGCGTCCAGGCAGATAACGCCTGGGCGGATATCGATGTTCAATTAAAACGCCGCCACGATCTGGTTCCAAACCTTGTCGAGACGGTGAAGGGCTATGCCGGTCACGAACGTCAGACGCTCGAGGGCGTGATTAACGCTCGAAATCGCGCCATGTCGGCGCAGGGTCCGGAAGCACGCGCCGAAGCCGAAAATGCTTTGACCCAAAGCTTGAAATCGCTGTTTGCCCTGGCTGAGGCTTATCCGCAATTGCGCGCCGTGGAGAGTTTTAATCAACTCCAGGCCTCGTTAAGTCAGATCGAGGATGCGATCCAGAATGCCCGCCGCTACTACAATGCGGTGGTACGGGACTTCAATACCCGGATAGCACAGTTTCCCGCCAATATTCTTGCCGGCCTGTTCGGATTTCAGCGGCGCGAGTTCTTCGAGCTGGCTGCGCCCGCCGAGCGGGAAGTTCCAAAGGTCAGTTTTGAGACCGGCAGCCGCTGACTCTCTTTCGCGATGACACGGCGTCTGATTCTGTTCCTGCTCCTGACGGCGACATGCCTGCAATCCCGCCTGCTGGCCCGCTCCCTTGTGATCGAGAGCTTCGAATGCGAGATACGCGTCAACACGGATGCCACCCTGGATGTGCTGGAAACGATCCGTCCAAAATTTAGCGGGGCCTGGAATGGGATTTATCGAACGATCCCGCTGGAGTACCGCACGCCGCAGGGCTTCAATTACACGCTGCTTCTGGACTTAGAAGGCATCACCGACGAAAACAACCGGCAATTGAAATATGAAAGCAGTCGCAGCGGGGCGTACCGCAAATTTAAGATCTGGGTACCGGGAGCAGTCGACACCACCCGCACCGTGCGCATCCATTATCGAGTGCTGAATGGACTGAGATTCTTTGATCAGCCGGACGAAACCTTTTCCGAGAAGCACGATGAGCTTTACTGGAATATTACCGGAAATGAATGGGAGATCCCGATAGAGAGCGCTTCAGCGCGCATTTACCTTCCGCCGGGGACCTCCGGGCTGCGGGCGCTCGCGTTTATCGGAGTCTCGGGCTCGCGCGAACAGGTCTCCGATATTGAGTTGGGACAGGATTACGTCCAAGTGCGATGCCCAAGAAAGCTCGAACCGGGCGAAGGGCTCACAGCGGCGATTGGCTGGAAATCAGGCATCGTGCACCGTCCCGGGGCTGTTGCGCAGGCAGGACTTTTCCTCCGGAGCAATATCATCTTCATCATTCCTCTGCTGGTGTTTCCACTGATGTGGCGGCACTGGTACCGCCGCGGGCGGGATCCGCGACTCCGTCCCATCGCGGCCACCTATGAACCACCCGGCAATCTGACGCCCGCCGAGCTCGGAACGCTGGTCGACAATCGTCCTGATATACGCGACATTACCGCCAGCATCGTGGATCTCGCGGTGCGCGGCTATATCCTGATCGAAGAAAGCAAACAGGAGCAGTTTTTCGGGCTCTTTTCAAAATCGGAATACACCTTCCATCGGAGGAAGCCCGCTTCGGATTGGTCGCAGCTCTTGCCTCACGAGCAGAAACTGCTGGAGGGACTGTTCCAGGGACGTGAAACCGTCATGCTCTCGGAATTGCAGAACAAGTTTTACAAGGAGCTTTCCGGCATTAAAGACAGGATTTACGATCAGTTGGTCGCACGGCGTTTCTATCTGCGAAGGCCTGATCGGGTGAAGGTCATATACGTGGCGGCTGGAATCGCGATCGGTTTTCTGGTGGGATTTGTCGGAGCCGCCATCAACAGTGCCCTGGGCGCGGGAGCGAGCAGCGCCGTGGTCGCAGGGCTGCTCACTGGCGGGATCATAGTGGCTTTTGCCTTCTTCATGCCGGCCCGCACGGCTGAAGGCGCCCGCGCACTGGAAGGTGTGCTGGGATTCGAGGAATTCCTGACGCGCGTGGAGTCGGATCGCTTCGAGCGCGTGATCAAGACGCCGCAGATGTTCGAAAAATACCTTCCATTCGCCATGGCGCTGGGCGTGGAGAAGAACTGGGCGGGCGCCTTCCGTGATATTTACCGCCAGCCTCCGGAGTGGTATCGCGGCGCCGGCTACCACACCTTCCAGCCGAGTATCTTTGCAAGCGACCTGAGCCGCATGTCGACACAGGCGGCCTCTGCCATGAGTTCCGCCCCGCGAAGTTCGGGCAGCTCGGGTTTCGGCGGCGGAGGGAGCAGCGGCGGCGGTTTCGGCGGCGGCGGCGGCGGCGGTTTTTAGAGAGTGGGAGAGCGGGGGAGTGGGAGAGTGGGGGGACTGGGAGAGTGGGGAGTTTCAGGACCTACTGAGGGCCCAATCTTGGGGACGAATTGCCATTCTTACCAGTTTGCCCAGAATTAGGTCATAGGTGCTGTATAGGTCGCGGCCTACGAAGAGATCAACATAGCCGCATTTGACTGCAAACTCTATCCAAACCTGAGTTTCTGCAGCCTCTCCTTCAGCGTCGGAAATCTTGCTGACGAAGGCCTTGGCGTAGCGCCGTTTCCTCCAACCCTCAGAAGTTATTGGAACACACGGACCGCGATGCTTTCCGAATCTGTGCTGTCAATGAAAACCGTTCCTCAGTGGGAAATGACTTCGACAACTCGAAAATTCTCATCGCGCATTCGAAAGCCTTCTTGTACACCTCAAGATCCCGATGACTCTTGATGTTTTGTCTCTTACGCTTCTCCATACCAAACATAACTGTGCTATTTCAAAATCCACGAACATTTTTTTCATTTTTACACTTTATCCCCGCAAAATCTCCCACTCCCCCACTCCCCCGCTCTCCAACTTCCCCGCTCTCCCGCTCTCCCACTCCCCCACTCCCCCACTCCCCCGCTCCCCCGCTCCCCCGCTCCCCCGCTCTCCCCAGTTGCCCCGGCTTGCGTTATGATCAGAACAATACAAGGAGAGCGGAATGCAGATTCGCAGAACTGAATTTCTAACGCGCGCATCAATGGGACTCCTCCTTCTGACCCTGATTCTGGGTCAGGGCCATAGCGGGCCGCGCGCGCACCGCAACCAGACGGCACTGGACAGGTATGTTTTCAGGCCGGATCCGGAATATGGATACAAGGTGATTAACACCATAAAAGGCGAAGGTTACACCGTCTTCGTCCTTCAGATGACCTCACAACAGTGGCGCAGCGAGGCTGAAGTGGATCACCCGATATGGCAGCACTGGCTGACGATCATAAAACCGGACCAGGTCGAAACATCGACCGGTTTCCTTTTCATCAACGGAGGTTCGATCACCAGCAAAGCGCCCGGGTCGGCAGATCCGGCCTTCATCGGGATGGCCATGAACACGCATTCGGTCACTGCGGATTTGCGGGGCGTTCCGAACGAGCCTCTGGTTTTTAAGGAAGAGGGAAAAGTTCGAAGCGAAGACGCAATCATCGCCTATTCATGGGTGAAGTTTTTGAAGACAGGTGATGAGAATTGGCCCCTTCGTCTCCCCATGACCAAGAGCGCGGTTCGCGCGCTTGACACGGTTACCGCGTTCTGCGGCTCTCCTGAGCAGGGCGGCGTGAAAGTGAATCGATTCGTAGTGGCAGGCGGATCCAAGCGCGGATGGACAACCTGGACGACTGCAGCAGTCGACGACCGTGTGGTCGCCATTGTGCCGTTTGTAATAGATGTTTTGAACAACGAGAAATCAATGGATCATCATTACCGCGCGTACGGATTTTGGGCCCCGGCGATCGGAGATTACACGGAGATGCATTTAATCGACTGGGCCGGAACGCCCCGGTATAAAGCGCTGATGAAGATAGAGGATCCCTACTCGTACCGCGACCGGCTGACGATGCCCAAATTCATCGTGAATTCCACCGGCGATCAGTATTTTCTGCCGGATTCTTCGCAGTTCTACTACGAAGACTTGAAGGGCGAAAAGTACCTTCGTTATGTACCCAACACCAAACACAACCTGTCCAATTCTGACGCCCGGGAAAGCATGGTGGCTTTTTACGAATCGGTGATCAAGGGAACTTCGCGACCCAGATTCTCCTGGAAGTTCGAAAAGGACGGAGCGATCGTCGTTGAGATGAAGGACAAACCCTCGGAAGTAAAGCTGTGGCAGGCTACGAATCCGAAAGCTCGCGATTTCCGACTGGACACCATAGGCCCCGCCTACAAGAGTTCGGTTCTGGACCCGGCTAAAGAGGGTGTTTACGTTGGACGCGTGCCGGATCCAACACAGGGGTGGACAGCGTATTTTGTTGAGCTGACGTACCCCAGCGGTGGAAAGTATCCATTCAAATTTACCACCGAGGTCCGCGTGACCCCGGACACGCTTCCGTTTCCGTCACCCAAGAAGGATTTATCCGCGGCGGTGCCGGCACTCTGATCGTGAAGCAGCCTAAGGTCTGAAAAAAAGTCAGATCACGAGGCGGTTTTTACATGAGAGATTCTATGAAACGCAGAACAATACTGCTCATTCTTGGATGCTTGCTTGCCGGTTGGCTTCTGGCTGATGAAACAGTCGATCTTGCAACGGTCTGGAAAATCAAGGATGAGGGCCTGAATCGGTCTCAGGTTATGGATACGCTCAGCTTTCTAACCGATGTTTACGGTCCAAGACTGACGGGATCTCCCAACATCAAGAACGCCCAGGAGTGGACGCAGAAAAAACTGAAAGAATGGGGTTTGGTCAATGTTCACCTGGAAGGCTACCCGTTCGGCAAAGGATGGGTCCTGGAGCATCTCTCCGCCGAAATGCTGGAGCCGGCCTATTCTCCGCTGATTGCATGGCCCAAATCATGGACGCTGGGAACTCAGGGCCCGGTCACCGGCGGCGCGGTTCTCGTCAATATCCAGAATGAGAATGATTTTGAGAAATATCGCGGCAAGCTGAAAGGAATGTTCGTGCTCACCCAGGCGGAACGGGAAGTCACGGCGATCACCTCGGCTCCCGCTAAACGATACAGCGATGAAGATTTGAAGGAGATCAGTACCGCGCCCCAACCAGGTGCGCGTCGAAGCTTTCCCGCCGGCACTCAGCCCAACATCGAGCTGCAGCGAAAGATTAATAATTTTTATCAGAGCGAAGGCGTGGCGGCGCTGCTGGAGCCGGGAAGAGGAGACGGTGGAACTCTGTTTGTGACCACCGCACGGCAGCGAAACACGGGAGAACCCTCTCCGGTAGCCAATCTTGTGATGGCCGTGGAGCACTACAACCGGATTGTCCGGATCCTGCAAAAGAAGATTCCGGTTCAGTTGCGCTTGGATGTGCAGACGCGGCTTCTGGATGCCGACCTGAACGCCTACAACGTAATCGGAGAGATTCCGGGCAGTGATAAGAAAAATGAGTTGGTTATGGTCGGAGCTCATTTTGATTCGCACCACGCCGGCACAGGAGCGACGGATAATGCGGCAGGATCGGCGGTCGCCATGGAGGTAGTACGCATTCTCAAAGCAATTGAGGCCCGTCCGCGGCGCACTATCCGGATTGCATTGTGGAGCGGAGAAGAACAGGGACTGCGGGGCTCAGCAGCTTACGTAGCGGAACATTTTGCATCCCGACCCAGGAACGATGCCGCCTCCCGGTCCGACGCCCCAAGCCCTGAATCAACCGATTCGCCGCAAACGCCGGCGCCCGCTGCGGGCGGAGGCAGATTCGGCCAGCCATCAGGGCCGCTTCAACTCAAACCGGAATACGCTAATTTTTCCGCCTACTTCAATCTGGATAACGGCACTGGAAAAATCCGAGGGATCTATCTTCAGGGGAACGAAGAAGCCCGGCCGATATTTACCGCCTGGATGGAGCCGTTTCGCGATATGGGAATGACGGTATTGTCGATACGAAATACCTCCGGAACGGATCACCTTTCGTTCGACGGCGTCGGTCTTCCCGGGTTTCAGTTTGTCCAGGACCCGGTTGAGTATGATACGCGCACGCATCACTCGAACATGGATGTGTATGATCGCATCCAGAAAGGGGACGTGATGCAGGCCTCCGTGATCATGGCTTCCTTTGTTTGGAACGCAGCCACGCGGGATCAGAAATTCCCGCGCAAGCCGCTGCCTCGCGATCAGGTTATCCTGCAGCCAAAGCCTTAGGGGACCGAAGGATGGAGGGATGGAGGGATGGAGGGACTTAGGAAGAGAGAGGCACGCAACAATTGGAGGAATTATTCCCGTCCTCGATCTCTCTCAATCCTTCAATCCTCCATAGTCCCAATCCCTCCGTCCCTCATTCCCTCCATCCCTCCATCCCTCCATCCCTCCATCCCTCCATCCCTCCATCCCTCAGTCCCTCAATTCTGTGCCACCGGCATGGTCGCGAACTGGCGTGGGCGCGTCTGGATCACCGTGGCTGCAACACGACCGTTTGTCCTTATCTTCACAACAGCCAGCAGATTAGAAAAGTTGACGGGCTGGTTCCACCTCAGCTGCCCGACGAACTTGGCTGAGTGACCGCCGGGCCTGATGGCATCGTCGCCGTCGATTTTCGCTGTCGCCAACAGCCTGCCATCGAGGTCGTACAGCTCGACGTCGGCTGTAACGTTGCTGCTCTCTTCAAGGCTCATCAAAGCGATGCCGGTGTCGGTTCCCAGGGCGGTGTTGGTCTCGATCGGGGCGGAAAATCCGCTTAATAAACCGGCGCTCGACCCGACGCCTGCGACGCCGAAATCTCCGCCGAAGATAATCACGCCGGCGATCGGCCGCACAGCGCTCACGGCGACAGAACCGCCGCGCAGAGGACCGTTGCCGCTCGTCTTGAGGATGCGGAGACCGCCCGCCGGAATAATGAGCGTCTTCGTTCCGTTCACGGTTTCACCATTCAAATCGACCGTCATCAGCGCGCCGGTGTCATCGCGGACCGTCAGCGTGACTTCGGTCTCAAGAGCGGTCATGGTGAGAAGCATGATCTCGCTCGTGATTCTCTGCGTGCCGGTGACAATCCCCGTTCCGAAATGCGCAAAATTGAGTCGCGTGTTGGAAGCATCGCCCGTAAGCGGCACGACGGGAAGTGTCGCGTATTCGCTCGGCGTAACCTGCACGACGGTGCCTGCAACTCTGCCGTTTGTGGTAACCCGCAGGACCGCCTGCAGGTTGGAGAAGTTCAGCGCCGGTGTCCAGGGCAGTTGCGACAGGAACAATGCCCTGTGGCCTCCTGCAGCAATGGCGTTAGCGCCGTCGAGCCGCGCGGTCGCAAACTGCCGGCCGTCTGTGTCGGCCAGTTGGAATGTTGCGGTTAATGCGTTCGTTTCAAGATTCATAACCGCGATTCCCATATCCGTGCCCGTGGCGCTGTTGGTTTCCATGGGCGCGACAAAACCACCGCTCATGGGAAGGCTGTTGCCCACTCCTGCCAGGCCGAAGCTCCCGCCAAAGAGAATCACACCCGCCAGCGCGTTGTCGGAGCTTACGGTGGCCGACCCCGCCGTGAGCGGCCCCTGACCGTCTGTCTTCAACACCCGCATCCCTCCTGGCGGGATCGTGAGCGCCCTGTTTCCAACGACAGGCTCACCGTTCAGCCTGGTGGTCAAATTCCGCCCCAGATCGTCGCGGAGCGACATGGTGGCGTTGGTCACCACGGTGGACTGATTCAGCAACATTGCCTGGCTGAAGACTTCAAACGTGGTCCCCACTTTGCCGTTGCCGAATTGAGCAAAGTAGAGCTTGAAATTACCGCCCAGTGTGGCGATCTTTCCCGCAGTAGCAACAACACCGGGGCCGGCAAGGAGGTCGGAATCGGGAAACCCATCATGGTCAAAATCAAAGGCCATCGTATCCGGGGTTCCATCGAGATCGGTGTCGCCCATGGGAATGAAAATTTGCGGGACCTTGTTTTTGGCTTGAACGCCGAGCACGGACGAAAGAGCCCAGGGAATGGTCGCAAAGTCCGCCTTGCCGTCATTGTTGATGTCCACGCCGACAAAATTGATCGTGGTAGCGGGCAGAGTGGTAAAATTATCCTTTCCTTCAATTCTAAATGCTTCGTAAATACCGTTGTTATCTCCATCGATCATGTTCAGCGTGTAGACAGCCGGAAGATTGTGCGTGAAGCGCACCTTGCCCGGGGGGACATAGGGAGTGGAGCCGGCCGCGTCGGTGATGCGGAGTGTTCTAGGCCTGCCGTTTGCGTCGAAATTGGAAAACTCCGCAGCGATGGTTTGGGTTCCGAACTGGCTCGTGAAGCGGACCGTTCCCGTCAGAAACCTGAGGCTTCCGGGCTGCGGATTTGAAAGGGCAGCCGTTGTTTGGCCCGGAAAAAGCGGCCGATACTTGGTGCTGACGAGCGAGAGGTTGTTTGAGCTTCGGCTGGCGTCGATGGGTTCATCGGCCGAGTCGGGCATTCCATTTCCGTTTGTGTCGGCTCTCGCCATGCTTGTCCAGGGATCGGCAGTGGGCGGAAGAAATGCTCCCGAACCGGACGTCTGCTGGCGGTCGAAATTCGAAGGCCCCCTTTTGACTGCTTCCGTGCTGGTCAGGGAAACGCTCACGACCAGCAGAACGAATATCGCAATCAGGATCCATCTTTCTTCTCTCAGACCGGGATGCTTCAAATTCATGAGATCACTCCTCCAAACTGGTCACTTTTAATTCGATTATCGCAGAAAGCCGCCTTGGCACGGGCTGCAGGGGTCGGCTCAAATTGCTAAATTATCCCGGAAGTTGCAGAGAGTTTCAATGGTTGCTTTAACAACAGATAGTGGTTGCGGGTTTCAAAAATTCGAGTCAGAGCTTTCCACCACAAAGGCACAAAGAGCACGAAGCAAGATGCGGGGGCAGGCAGAGGTCGGTCAGGTGCCCAACGGTGAACGCGCCAAAGGGTTTGAAAGGTGAGGTTTTGAAATAATAGGGGCGGCCTGAATGGCCGCCCGATTCGCCGAGTTCTCCTATCCGACGATCTGAACAGAACGGACCACGTTCTGGAAAGCGTTCTGGTAGTTGCGATAGTCCTGCTCGGGCGCCACTGTGATGATGTAGAACAGATTTCCGTCGCGCATCAGCGTAGTGTAGATGGTCACGACCTCCGTCCGTCCTGTGGCTTCCGAAATATTGCTGAAGACAGCGCTCAGACCCTGATAGCCGGCAACGGTGGCACGCTGGTATCCGGACTGCTGTCGCATGTTGGGATTCCCCTGGCTTAATGCCGCCACAAATTCTTCGGTGGCATCCCGTAGATTGTGCATCTCATTGCGTGTCAGCCCAATCTGGACGCCGTGGGTAAACACGTCATGGCCTCGTACTTGTCCGTATGCGCCATCGGGAGCGAAAGTCACCGCGTTGTTGCCAGAGAGCTCGCGCCAGTTTTCGGGCACGCTCACTCGGAACAGGTTCCCTTCGTTGTAGGTTCGATAACGACCGGAAGGCGCTTCGACGCGCCCGCCGACCTGGGTTCCCGATGGATAGGTTCCACCTTCCCGCCTGCCTCGGCCGCCGCCGCGCATGATTTCTTCTGTTGAACGAGCGGGAGCCAGACCGCCCAGAAGTGACTGGACCCGGGCGAATTCACGAGTGTCGCGAACAGGATTCTGGACACGCAGAGATTGGGCCTCGTCGCGGATATAAGCGATCCGGTTTCCCGGATTGGGGTGGTCGCTGAGCCATTGCGGGCCGCCGCGTCCACCCTGTTTTTCGATGATTTCAAACATATGCGCCATATCCATTGGGTCGTAACCGGCGCGCGCCATGGTCTGTGTGCCCAGAAGGTCGGCCTGCTTTTCGTATTCCCGGCTGAATCTCAAAAATGCCGCTCCCAGTCCGAACTGGCTTCCCTGCGCGACGACGCTTCCGACGTTGCCGCCGATGATGGCCCCGAGAATAGCCCCGGCCACGGCGCCCACTTGATACTTCTGGGCCTTGGTGGCCTGAGCTGTGCCGTGACGGAGTGCGACGTGGCTCATTTCATGCGCCATTACTCCGGCGACTTCACCTTCCGTCTCTGCCGCTTCAATCATTCCACGATTGACATACATCGGCCCTCCGGGCAGAGCAAAAGCGTTGATATCTTTGGCGTCCACGACCTTGAAAGTGTAGCGGAATTCCGGGTGTTGATATTCTGGGGGAATTGAAGCCGCCAGTTTGCGGCCCAGGTTTGAAATATAGGAATTCACCTCTGGAATCCCCAAAATCGGCAATTGTTTATCCGCTTCCGCC
The DNA here is from genome assembly GCA_036507075.1 of Acidobacteriota bacterium. Lineage (GTDB taxonomy): Bacteria > Acidobacteriota > UBA6911 > JACQSX01 > JACQSX01 > DASXQR01. The sequence continues at coordinate 11,862 of DASXQR010000231.1, forward strand.
GCCGCCTGCTGGCCGAGCTCTACGTCCTGGCTCACACTGTACTTGTTGCTGGGCGGTTTGATCCTGGTTTGAGCAAGGCCGGCAATCGGCGTTGCCACAATCAGGAAGGCCATCAGACACGCAAGTATTCTGTTTCTCAGGTAATTATTCATTGCATTCATTAATCGTCCTCCAAAACAGGGGTGGTTGCGCCACAATTCCACGCCCTCTACAGGGTTTAGAGAGTCTGGCGCTCAATTGGTTTCATCGACGCCCTTCTCATCGGCCCGCGCGCCCGCGGACCGGGCTCTTTTACTTGCCTGAACCAATTACATTTAATCATTGAAATCTCCGCCCGCAATTTAACGCTTATAATCACCTCGATGCGTCGTGCCGACCTGCTTGCCATGCTGGTTTTATTACTCCTTGCAAGCCTGTCTGTGTTGCGTTGGGCCCCGCAGAGGATGGGCACACTGGCCGATTACGCACCGCAGGGTCCTGTTTTCTATTTTGAAATAGCGCCAAGATCGATGTTTCTCGGGAATGCGGAAAAACTGGCGAATTTTGGGCAGGACCAACAGTGGCTTGCAAACGCCCTGGCCAAGATGCCGACCGGGGAGCGTCCCAGGGTTCAAAAGCTGCTCTCTGATCAATCTACCCGCATTGCTCTGAGCATATCCGATCTTCACGCTGCGCCAGCGGGCGCCACAAAGCTGGAATTTCTGCTGCTGGCGCAAACCTCCCGGGAGCACTTCTCCGATCTGGCTTTGGTTGGCGACCGATGGCTGCGTGCCGCGCTTCCACCAGGGCATGCAGTTGAGATGCAATCCCGGCCGCGGCTGGGCGCGCTGGTCGGCGAGCCGCCAAAGAGACTTTACTATTATGAGGATTTCCCGCTGTATGCTGTATCCAACAGCCCTGGCCTGATTTCCTTGTTGCTTGAGATTCGCTATCGGAACCTTCCTTCCCTCGCGGCACAGAGGGAATTTCGGAATACCCGGCAGGCGCTCGCCAGCGCCGGCGGGGCCGTGCTGTACGTGAACCTGCGCCGTCTTACACCGGCGCGCTCGAACGTATTTCTAAGTCCTTTTATGATTCTGCAGGCTTTGAACATCACCGATTGGGCCACGCTCGCCTACGGTTGGGACGATGTGCGCGGCGAAATAGTACGCAGGACCATCCTGATCAGGCGTTAGGGAGAGGGGTCGCCAGGGGAGCCGCGCGCATAAGCAAGCAAGCGGACCCTCTGGTGTCATTGGTCATTAGTCATCAGTCATTAAGTGCAGTGCGAAAGTTCAGGAGCTTCGTGCCTCGGGACTGAAAAAATTGAACCACCAAGACACCAAGCCAGGTTTCCACAATGACCAATGACCAATGACCAATGACCAATGACCAATAGGGGTATTTACTTGACTCCACCACGTACTACAGGTTGTGGTTTGATCAGAGTTGAAAATGGAGCTGGCTCGACCTGCACGGCCTGCT
>DASXQR010000232.1:0-43584 GCA_036507075.1 Acidobacteriota bacterium
CAAAATGATTAGCGATTCTTCGTGTCTTCGTGGCTTCGTGGCAAATCGACGCGAAGGGTCCGCTTGCTTACTTACGCGCGCGGCTCGGCTGGTAGTGGAAACTTCCAGCCTTAACCTGTAGAATTTCGGCAATGACGGATCTTTCCCTGGTGGTGCCGGTTTTTAACGAGGAGCGGAATCTGACGCTGCTTTACCAACAGATTGTGCGCGCGGTTTCTCCCCTGCTACTGAGCTGGGAACTGATTTTCGTCGATGACGGCAGCACCGACGGAAGCTATTCCAGTCTGGAGGGCATTGCTGAAAGCGATGCACGGGTAACTGTGGTCCGCTTTGCGCGCAACTTTGGCCAGACGGCGGCAATGGCAGCGGGCTTCGAGCTGGCTCGCGGAGAGGTCATCATTCCCATGGACGCGGATCTGCAGAACGACCCCGCCGACATTCAGGCTATTCTGCAAAAGCTGAATGAAGGCTACGACGTGGTGAGTTGCTGGAGAAAGGAGCGGAAGGACAATTTTGCCACCCGCAAGCTGCCTTCAATGGCCGCCAACAAGCTGATCAGCTGGATCTCAGGCGTCCACCTCCACGATTACGGCTGCACGCTGAAAGGTTACCGGCGCAATGTGATGCGCCACGTGCGTCTGTACGGCGATATGCATCGCTTCATTCCTATACTGGCAAGCTGGGCCGGCGGTCGAGTCGCTGAGATACCAGTGCGCCATCACCCTCGGCAGTTTGGAGAATCCAAGTATGGAATGATGCGGACGTTCAAGGTTACGCTCGATTTGATCACGATTAAGTTTCTGGGAAAGTATTCCACCAAACCGATGCATTTTTTCGGCGGGGCTGGTTTTCTGTTGATCCTTGCCGGCGTCTTCACCGCCATTGTGACGCTGGTGGAGAAATTTTTTTATGAAGTCAAGGCGCACCGGAATCCGCTGCTGCTTGGATCGGTGTTTTTCGTCATTCTGGGAGTGCAGTTTATTCTCATTGGACTGATCGCCGAGCTGATGACGCGCACTTATCACGAATCGCAGGACAAACCGACCTACATCATCAAAACGATTCTAAACGGCAAATCTGAACAGAAACCGCAGATTAAAACCAGACAAGAATTGAACGTGCCGTAGGACTTCGTTGCATTCGCGAAGGAATCTTTCGCCACAGAGACAGAGGGAACACAGGAATTTGCCACGAAGGCGCGAAGACACGAAGGGCTACGATTGAGTTAGAAGTGCCACTGCTCCGATAATCTGGATCGAGTCATGAGAAGTGTCGCTTCAAAATGAATTGCGATTCTTCGTGCCTTCGTGGCAAATCCTGTGTTCCCTGTGTCTCTGTGGTGAAAGATTCCTGGCCAAAAGACCTGAGATGGATGAAAACATCGGCAATGACGAGTTGGCCGGCCGCTGTCTAGTGGTTGGCGTTGCAGGCCCTGTTTTAGACGGCGTCACAGCCAAAACATTTCTCGATTTGTGCCCTGCCGGGATAATTCTGTTTTCCAGAAACCTGCGCGAACCATCCCAAATCCTCGATTTGATGGAAGCTCTTCGTAATACGTGCGCACCAGCCTTGCATTGCATTGATCAGGAGGGAGGCCTGGTCGACAGACTACGCGCGGTATTTCCCCGTTTTCCACCGGTAGAACTACTGGCGGATTCGGGGAACGACGATGTTTTGTATCAGTATGGGAAATGGACGGGCGATATCTTAAGCGCGTTCGGCTTCAATGTGAATTTCGCGCCGGTAGTGGACCTGAAATTCCACGATGAAAAGAACGCGCTCCAGAAGCGCTACCTGGGGAAGAATCCGGAAACGGTGGGACGGCTCGCGCGTCGTTACCTGCAAGGACTTCAAAGTGTGCCCGTAACGGGATGCTGCAAGCACTTTCCAGGCTTGGGCAGGGCCCGGCTGGACAGTCATTATGAACTTCCCGAGATTCAGGCCTCCCTGCGTGAACTGCTCAGCCAGGACATTCTCCCCTATCGACTGGTGCGGGAAGAATTAAGAACCGTCATGATCAATCATGCCGCTTACCCTCAACTCCAGCAGAAGGTCGCACAACCTGGATCCGGATCCGCGGCCGCGGCCGCGGCTGCGGCTCACACACCGCCTGCTTCCTGCTCACCGGCGGTTTACAAACTGCTTCGTGAAGAGCTCGGATTCAGGGGGATCGCGGTGACGGACGATCTGGACATGCAGGCCGTGCATCAGGTCATATCGAGCGAACAGATTCCTCTGCGGGCATTCGACGCCGGGGCAGATCTGCTTCTGATCGGAGAAAATCTTGATTTTGCACGCACCTGCCGTGATCGCCTGGCCGAGTCATTTGAAGACCCAAATCGTCGCCACGAGGCGTTGAATAGAACCACGAAATTGAAATCCATTCCTCCCGCTCCTCGGGTCGACGTCTTGCGGGTGCGCGAGCTGGCCACCGGATTTGAAGAGTGGAAGAAGTCTTTGGGCCTGGGCGATTGAGAAATAAAATGCCACAGAGCCACTGCCGGTTACCTGGTTACGGGTTACGTGGTTACGGGTTCCGAGTTGACATGTTACGGGTTCCGGGTTGACGAGTTACGGGTTCCGGGTTGACGTGTTACGGGTTCCGAGTTGACGAGTTATGCGTTAACGAACTCAAAATTGGAGGCGAGCAGTCAAAAAAGGCTCACCACAAAAGCGCGAATTTCAGTTCTTCAATTTCGAATTCGACAACTCGTAACCCGTAACCAGCTAACTCGTAACCCGTAACCAGGTAACCCGCAACCCGTAACTAAGTAACCCGCAACCCGAAGACCCGCAACGCAAAAACCCGCAACTCACAACTGGAGTGGTATCTAAATAGACCTTGTGGTCAAATAAGTGGGCATGGACCTCTACGAGGAAATCGTCGCAATCCGGGACAGAGGCGAGAGGGCCGCGCTGGCGACGCTGATTCGCCGCATCGGCTCGACTCCGCGCAAGGATCTTGCCAAGATGTTGATTCGCGAGGATGGCAGCTTTCTGGGCACGGTTGGAGGCGGCTGCACCGAGGCCGAGGTATGGCAGGCCGCGCAGGATGTGATGGCGACGGGGAAGTCGAAAATTTTGAAGTTCCATCTGAATCAGGAAGATGCCGCTCAGGATGGCCTGGTTTGCGGTGGTACCGTGGAGTTTTTCATCGAGCCGATTCTTCCCGACCCTCACCTTGTTGTTTTCGGCGGCGGGCATGTTTCCTCGGCGATTTCAAGAGTCGCAAAGCTGGCCGGGTTCAAAGTGACCATCGTAGACGATCGGGCGCGCTACGCCTCGCGCGACAGATTTCCGGAGGCCGACAAACTGGTCGTTTGCGAATTCCAGACCGTACGCGAACACGTTCCCTTGCACTCCAATTGCTACGTGGTAATTGTGACGCGCGGGCACGCCCACGATCAGCTTGTGCTGGAGCAGATCATCGACGCCCCGGTAAGATTCCTCGGCATGGTGGGAAGCCGGCGCAAGACCAAGATCATTTTTGATTACCTTCGCGACAAGGGTGTCTCCGAGTCGCTGATGCAACGCGTGCAATCGCCCGTGGGATTGGAAATCGGATCTGAAACGCCGGAGGAAATTGCCGTCAGCATCGTGGCGCAGATCATAGCGGTGCGCAAAGGCATCGAAACCCCTGCCAAGACCAAGCTTGCTTCCGAATTGAACCGCCAAGAGCGCTAAGAGCGCCAAGCATGTGCTGTCGATTTTCCCTCGTAAAGTTTGGTGGCTTGGTGCCTCGGTGGTTCAATTTTATTTAACCACCAAGGCACCAAGCCAAATTCCGTACTGGGTGCTGCACACGACATTTGAGAGGTCACGCGCCGTTCTTGGCGGTTCCGCTTTTCCTTGCTACCATCCACACGGGACGCTGCCTTGAAATTCCTGAAGATCGCCGCTACCGCCTCCTTCTTGGCCCTTTGCGCCTGCGCTTCACCCGCCAGACATGATCCGGCGACCGTGGTCATGGCGCTGGACACCAGCCCCAACACGCTCGATCCCCGCGTTGGAACCAGCGAGGCGAGCACGCATGTCTATGAGCTGATTTTCAATTCGCTGATTCAGCGGGATAAGAATTTCCAATACGCTCCCGATCTGGCCGAATCCTGGGAAAACCCCGATCCGCTCACTTACGTCTTCCATTTGAAACAGGGAGTCAGATTTCATAATGGAAAAGAGCTCACCGGCGAGGATGTCAAGTTTACGCTCGACAGTCTTTCTTCTCTTACCACGCCAAAGAAAGGGAGTTTTTCAAAGCTCAAGGAGGTGACCGTCACCGATCGATACACCGTGATTTTCCATTTGCAGGAACCCTCCCTGGAGTTCCTGACGAATCTGGTGAGGCCGGCTATCGGCATTGTGCCTTCCGGAGCAGGCGCCGGCTTCTTCAGGAATCCGGTGGGCACCGGCCCTTATCGCCTTGTTGAAATGCAACCCGACCGCGAAATTCGCCTGGCCGCTTTTTCATCCTATTTCGAAGGCGCTCCGCAAATAAAAGAGATCCGCTTTCGCATTATTCCGGACGACACCACGCGGGCCCTTGAGCTGGAGAAAGGAACTGTTGACGTCGCGCTCAATGCCGTTCCGAGCGATGCGCTGGTGCGGTTGAAGGGCGAGCCTCACCTGATAGTCGAAAGCGCGCCCGGCACTCGTTACCAGTATCTCGCTTTCAACCTGAGACATCCTGTTCTGTCCAACGTCAAGGTGCGGCAAGCGATTGCCTATGGGATCGATCGCGACAGTATTATTCGCTACTTGTATCGTGGATACGCGCGCAAGGCGAGCAGCATTCTTCCGCTCTTTCACTGGGCTTATGAGCCCGCAGTGCGCCAGTACGACTATGATCCGGAACGGGCAAAACAACTGCTCGACGAAGCCGGTTATCCCGATCCTGACGGCGACGGGCCGGGCCCGCGCTTTTCGCTCGAATACAAAGCTTCCCCCACGGCAGAGCTGGTCCACCAGGCCGAAATCATCCAGGCAAATCTGAAACTCGTCGGTATCCGAATGAAAATCTCCACCTATGAGCTCTCCACCATTCTGGCCGATGTACGACGGGGCAGCTTTGACATCTATTCACTTCGCTGGATCGGGGCCAACCTGTTCACCGATATTTTTACCTTTGTCTTCCACTCCAAGAGCGTGCCGCCCATCGGGGCCAATCGCGGCCATTACAGCAATCCAAAAGTGGATGCGCTGCTGGATCGCGCCAACCAAACGACCGATATGCGAGAGCGCAAGCAGATATTTTCTGAAGTGCAGAAAATCTTGGCAGAGGACCTTCCCTACGTGAGCCTCTGGTATCCGGACAACGTCATCGTCTACAACCGCCGCCTGCAAAATGTCCGCATCATCCCGTCAGGGGATTATGTTTTTCTGAAGGATATCCGCATAGGAAAAATGTGAGAGCCGTGCTGGAGGCGCCTCAACCGAACCGCGGATGTTGGTAGAAATTCGCCATTCCGCATTCCGCATTCCCAATTCCGCATTCATTATTGGATGTTGATCCATTCCCGGATGGCGGCTTCCACTGCCGGCGCGCTGCTTCCACGGCGCAGCAATTGCGGCGGGTTCGATCGCATGTCCACGATGCTGGAGGGCGGGCGCTCAGGGAACTTGCCGTAATCCAGAAACAGCTCCACGTCCTGATGGAATTCCCGCCAGATCTGTTCAGGATCCCGCAGAGGATCTAAACCGCTGCGGTTCACGCTGGTCGAAACCAGCGGCATTGTCAAAGCCGAGAGCAGCGTCTGCAGCAACTCGAATTCAGGCACGCGGATCGCAATCGAATCGTTTCCAGGCAACGGCCCCGTGGCTGGGTCTTTGGAAAAGACCATCGTCACCGGCCCGGGCCAGAGTCTCTGCGCAAAGAACACAAAGCCATCAGGAACATCTGTAATCCACCGCGTGGCGGCCGCTGGGTCGCGCTCGAGAACCACATACCGATTATCGGATCGTTGTTTGACCGCTGCCAGCCGGCGCAGCGCAGATTCCGAGAAGGGATCGCAACCCATCCCGTACACCGTGTCGGTCGGATAAATCAGAATACCGCCCGAGCGCACAACTCCGGCGGCTTCCTGCAGCATGAGCGCAAAGTCTGACTGGTCGGGACGAATTCGTTTCATGCGATAATTCCTGTAACCATGGTTGCGGAGATTATAACGAGCCCGCGAAATCCCCGCATTCAGCGACTCCGCCGCCTGAGCACCGATCCATCCCGAAAGGACGACTGGTTCTTATTGGAAGGCAGAACTTTAATGCAGGAAGCTTTGTCCCAGGGTTGGGAATTGGACTCGGTCTACCATACCGGACCCGAGAAGCCTGGAACGGGCGCCGCAGAATACCGGGTTCCTGAAAAGCTGATGCGGTCGGTGACGGCGGTGGAAACCCCTCCCGGCATCCTGGCTGTTGCCAAAAAAAGGCTGGTGCCGATTGAGCGACTGGACCCGGGAGGCCTGGCGCTGCTGCTGGACGGAATTCAGGATCCGGGGAACGTGGGAACCCTGCTCCGCTCTGCGGCTGCGTTCGGCGCCGGCGCAGTGCTCGCCACGCCGGGAACGGCTCACTTTTTCAATCCCAAAGTGGTCCGCGCCGCGGCCGGAAGCACCTTCAAACTCCGGCTGTGCGAAGGAGTCACCGCGCAAAACCTGGGCTCCTTGCTGAAGCGCAGCGGAAGCAGGCTCATTATTGCGGACAGTCGCGCCGGAGTTGCACCGGGCGCTCTGGATCGCTTCAACTGCATTCTGGCGCTGGGTCATGAGACTTCGGGAGTCTCCGCCGCGCTGCGGGAGCTGGCGGCGCAGGTGGTGCGAATTCCCATGGCTGAAGCGACCGAATCACTCAATGTGGCGGTTGCGGGTTCGATAATTTTGTATGAGATTTCGAAAAGAGAGGCATCAAATGCGGATTTCGGAATGCGGAATGCGGAATAAAGCTGTCCGTTGTCCGTGGTCCGTTGTCAGTTGTTGCGGCGCCTTTGGAGCGGAGTTCACTGTGTCGCCGGGGCTCGCCGAAGGCAATCAGGCGGTGAACATAACTCGTTATTCTGCTACGGGCAACGGACCACGGACAACGGACAGCTTTTTATTCCGCATTCCGCATTCCCAAATCCGCATTTGATCAGGCTCTGGTGAATACTTCTCAATATGACAGGCTCTCTCTTTCCTGAAGAAGAACCGCGAGGCGCTCCTCCTGAAGCACCGTTGGCCGAACGGGTGCGACCGCAAACGCTCGACGATTTTGTCGGGCAGGAACACCTGGTCGGGCCTGGCAAGGTCCTCAGGCAGCTCATCGAGTCCGATCAACTTGCTTCCGTTATTTTCTGGGGCCCGCCTGGCGTCGGAAAAACCACACTGTCGCGCATCATTGCCAATCGAACCCGCGCCTATTTTGTTGCCATCAGCGCGGTCCTGTCGGGCGTCAAAGAGGTAAAGGCGATCATCGAACAGGCGGACGTGCTGCGCCGGCGGAACCATCAACGCACAGTACTTTTTGTGGATGAAATCCACCGTTTCAACAAGGCTCAGCAGGATGCATTTCTTCCACACGTCGAGAAGGGCACCATCATTCTAATCGGCGCTACTACCGAGAATCCTTCTTTTGAAGTGATTTCGGCGCTTCTCTCCCGGTCGAAGGTTTTTGTGTTGAAGCCGCTTGGCGAAGAGGAAATTCTGCGAGTGCTGTGCCATGCTCTGGCTGCGCCGCAGGGCTTAGGCAAAAAGCAAATTGAGATCAACCACGATGCCTTGCGTTTGATTGCCGCCTACGCCAATGGCGACGCCCGCGCGGCGCTGAATACGCTCGAACTTTCTGCTTCGATCACTTCCAGTCCGGCCGCTGATGAGCCGCTTCGGATCGGTTCCGCGGAAGTGCGGGAAGCTCTTCAAAAAAAGACCCTCCTTTACGACAAGGCGGGCGAAGAGCACTTCAATCTCATTTCTGCGCTGCATAAATCGATGCGAAACAGCGATCCACAGGCGAGCATTTACTGGCTTGCGCGCATGCTCGAGTCCGGGGAGGACCCCCTGTATGTCGCGCGCCGCGTGGTGCGTTTTGCTTCTGAGGATGTCGGCCTTGCCGATCCGCGCGCCCTGCGTTACGCTCTGGATGCCGTCCAGGCCGTCGACTTTGTCGGAATGCCGGAGTGCAACCTGGCATTGGCGCAGGCGGTGATTTATCTGGCGATCGCCCCGAAATCCAATTCTCTCTACGAAGCCTACGGCTCAGTTTCCGAAGATCTGCAGAAAACCCTCAACGAGCCGGTACCCTTGCATCTTCGTAATGCTCCAACGCCTCTGATGAAGCAGCTTGGCTACGGAAAAGACTACCGCTACGCGCACTCCGAAGAAAACCGCATCGCGGATATGGAATGTCTTCCGCAGTCGCTGGCCGGCAGGACTTACTATCGGCCATCATCGGAAGGAATGGAAAAGCAACTGGCGGAATGGATGAAAGTGTGGGAGCAGAGGAAAAAGGGGTAGAACCCAGCCACAAAACAAATGCGGATTTCGGAATGCGGAATAAAGAGATGAACTCGTTTCAGCTTTAAACCTGATGTCAATGGTCCGCATTCCACATTCCGTACTTCGCATTTGGACATATGTCATTATTCCGCATTCCACATTTCGCACTCCCCATTTGGACACATGTCATTATTCCGCATTCCGCATTCCACATTCGAATTACCTCTCCAGGCTCTGTGCCAGGCGCTGGATTTTCTTCAGTGTCCAGTGGAAGCCTTCCGATTGCAGCTCCTTGACGGACACTGCTACATTTTCGGGGAACAGGAACTGGTTGACTTGTTTTTCGTACAGAACAACCTGGTCTACCAGCAGTTGCGGGGTGGGGTTTTGAATCGGCAAGTCATCCTTTCCCTTCTTTTCGGGGCGCAGCGAATCTGTCCAAATACGCAGAGTGCCATCCAGGTCGTCCGCCGTTTCCTTGATTTTCCGGATGTACTGCCTGCGCGCCGCCGCATCCCGGCTCTCTGACAATTCAGAGGCAAATCCGGCCATTTTCTCGTTCTTCTGCACCAGGTGCTTGACGAAACCATCGATCTGGTCGTCGAGGATTTTGCTCAACGAGGCATCATTCAGATTTTCGGTAAAAGCCTGCGTGTACATCTCCTTGAAGTGGTCGCGCAGCTCCGGGCTGGCGCGTGCCACCATGCTGATTTTGGGCTTTTCCTTTTCGTCTTCCCGCTCCTTATGGGATTGTGCCAGGGATCGCGCGGTCGAAGTCGCCATGCCGCCGACCAGAAACAGCACCAGCAGAACACTGCTCATAATTCTATTATATTCAAAAAGCCGACGCCCCCCCTCAAATGCGGAGTGCGGAATGCGGAATAATGAGGTGAACCTGCCCTCAAGCTTCGAAAACTTCATATCAATATTCCGCATTCCGCACTCCGCATTTGACGCGGTACCATGTCTGCCGGCCAGCTCAGTTCCCTTTTCCGGAGCCTGGGTGCGAACTTCGGTGGGCATTCCAAGCATCACGGCTGCCAGCAGTCCCGCACCCAGAATAATGCGATAGACGGCAAAGGGCACCAAACTGCCGCTCTGCAGATAACGAAGGAAGTATCGGATGCAGAGAAATCCGGTTATTGCGGAAACCACAACTCCGATGGCGACCAACTGGAGGGGATGTCCCTGCCGCATCAAAGGGTCGGTGGATCCCGCGCCTTTGAGGAATTCCCGGTAGGCCTCTTTTCCTTCCATCAGCCCGGCTCCAATCATCAGGGGAGCTGAAAGAAGAAAAGAAATTCGCGCGGCATCAGCCGATTGGAATCTTCGGAACAGTCCGGCGGTAATCGTGGAACCGGAACGGCTCACGCCGGGCATCAAGGCAAGCATTTGAAAAGAGCCAATTACGACCGCATCCGGTAAGCGCCTGTCCTGCATTCTCCGGGATCGCGCTCCAATCCGATCCGCGATCCATAACAAAACGCCAAAGCCGATCATACAGGCCACAATCACCGTTGGGGTCCGCAGGTGGTCTTCCACCAGATTCTTACCCAGCAGCCCAAAAATTGCCGCAGGCACGGTTCCCACCACCAGAAAAACCGTCAGGCTGCCAGACCAGGGTATGCGTCCTCGCCCAAAATCGAGGGCATCGTACATTATCTGAAGCCAGTCGTTACGAAAGTAAGCCAGGATCGCCAGCAGCGTGCCCACGTGAAGCGACACGTCGAAGATCAAACCTAACTGTTGCCAGCCCAGCAGCCACGGAACCAGAATCAAATGCGCAGAACTGCTGATGGGAAGAAACTCTGTAAGGCCCTGGACAATTCCGAGAATAATGACCTGAAATATGATTCCCATCCAAGCATTCTGCCACAGGGCCACAGCGCCGGCGAAGGCCGCAACCAAAGAAAAAGCCGGGAACGGCCACGTGCACGTGCACGTAGACGGCTTTGAAAAACTTTGCCAGAGAGGCAAGAAGTTGCAAAAATACAGAAATTCTTAGGTCAGCATGGAGAATTGTTCGTGTGCTACGATGTAGTCTTTTGCCGAGGTCAAGAGCGGTGGAATATTACACAACGGAAATGTTCAAGCGCTATGCCCGGATCATCACCGGGCGTCCGTTTGCGCCGGTGCTGCTCAACCTTCTCATCACATCGGTGTGCGACATGCGCTGTGTGCACTGTTTTTTCACCGAGGAGCTGGATGACAAGCCGCGCAAGGCAAAGCAGATGACCACCGGCAACCTGGAGCGCATCAGCGAGACGCTGGGGGGCAATCTCGGTGTTTTGATTGTCGCCGGCGGAGAGCCGTTTACCCGCAAAGACCTTCCCCAAATGGCCGATGCGTTTTACCGCAACAACCGTCTCGAGTCGCTCTATCTGATGTCCAACGGGCAGATTCAAAAGCGCATCTTTCAAGATGTTGTCAAAATCCTGGATTCATGTCCCCGGCTCAACTTGACAGTCGCGCTGGGAATTGACGGCCTGAAGGATGAGCACGATAAGATCCGCCAGAAGCCCGGAAGTTGGGATATTGCAATAAACACGGCGCGCCAGCTTCAGGAGATCAAGAAGCGCTACCCTCGACTGGACGTGCAGACGTGTACCTGCCTGATGAAGAGCAATCAGGATCGCATTTTCGACTGGTATCAGTTTCTGAAGTGTGAGCTAAAGCCGGACAAGATCAACGTCAATTACATCCGCCCCCCGAGCGCCGTGCCGGAGGAATTGGAGATCGATAAATCCCGCTACCATCGTCTGATCGCCATGATCGACTCGGATTCACGCGCGGCGGCCGTGAAGAACTACTATGGCGGGAGTCAAGGGTTTTTTAAGGCCGCCATCGATATCTACATGCACCAATTGATCGATCGTACGGTGAATGAGGAACGCCAGCAACTGCGGTGCTGGGCGGGGAGCGCGGGAGCCGTAATTTACGACGAGGGAACGGTTTCCAGTTGTGAAATTCTGCAGAAAGTGGCCAATCTCAGGGATTATGACTGGGATTTTTCCGCCCTGTGGTACTCGCCGGAAATGCAGGCCAGGCGCAAACGGATCGCTTCCGGCTGCTATTGCACCCACGAAAGCAACTGCTATTACCCTTCCCTTGCCTTTAACCCAAAGCATCTCGTTAAGATCAAACAGCTTGAACGTCAGATAAAGCATTCCGCCGCCAGGCTTGACCCGGGCCTGATCGCGACGACTTAATCTGGCGTGCCGCTCCCTTCCGGGCGGGTTGCCCAGATACTCCGGCTACTGATCCGGAACATCGCATTCACCGCAGAGTCGCCGAGAACGCCAAGCCTCGCAGAGGTTAACAACGGAATCTCTGCGGAAATTCGGCGCTCTTTGCGACTCTGCGGTGAAATTTGTAAACCAATGCCATCCCTGCAGTGTTAAGACGAAACAAAGAGAGATAATCTTCGTACTTACAAGAAACACCATAAATTCTAAGGAGCAACATCAAAATGAAACGAAACGTCTTAGTTTTTGCCTCTCTGATTCTGTGTCTGGGTCTGGCAGCGCTGGCTGCCGATGCGGTCAATTTCACCGGGACCTGGGCATTGGACAAGTCCAAGAGTGACCCGATTCGTATGGGCCGGCCCGACGCTCAGCCGATGGATATCGACATCACGCTAACTATCAACCATACGGGCAACGATTTCGCCGTAGCGCGCAAGATTTCCATGGGTGGGCAGGACCGGAACCTGGATCTGAAGTACACGCTCGACGAGCAGGAAAACACCAATCCGTCCGCGTTCGGCCGGCCGGGTTCGGGAACCGCGAAGTCCAAGGCCAAGCTGGATAACAATCAGGTTGTAATCCGGGCTACCCAGAAGATCGAGACCCCGAATGGCGACACTCGTGAAATCTCAAGTACTGAGGTTTACAGCCTTTCCGATGACGGTAGGGTTCTCACCATCACCACGACGCGGACCACGCCCAACGGAGACCGGACCTCCAAGCAGGTGTTCGGCAAGAAGTAGTCTGGACTAAGAAGACTGAACCGCCAAAAACTGAACCGGAAACTGAACCGCCAAGAGCGCTAAGAACGCGAAGATTTCAAAAGTAAGGTTGCAGAATCTCGGCTATTCAGCCGGTCCCCAGCAGGTTCTGACCTAGGAATTCCCTTAAGATCTTGGCGTTCTTAGCGCTCTTAGCGGTTCAGTTTTTGGCGGTTCAGTTTCAGGCCCCCTTTTCCTTCTTGATTGCTTCTGTCAGCGCGGGAACTATTTCAAACAAATCCCCAACGATGCCGTAATTGGCGACCTTGAAAATGGGGGCATTGGCATCTTTGTTGATGGCCACTACGTAGGCAGCATTCTTCATGCCCACCACGTGCTGGATCGCACCGGAAATCCCAATGGCAAAATAAACGCGTGGAGCGACCGTCTGACCGGAGCTTCCAATCTGCCTGTCGCGGGGGAGCCACTCCATGTCTACGATAGGCCTGGAGGCCCCGATCTCGGCGCCCAGGGCGGCGGCCAGTTCCTCGACGATTTTCATATTTTCGGCCTTGCCGATTCCCCGCCCCACCGCGACGATGATTTCAGCCTTGCTGAGGTCCACTTGATTCTTCATCGCCTGAATCACTTGCAGCATTTTGCGCCGTGATGGCACATTGCTCAGGTCGACGCTCTTTTCTTCAACGGCCGCGCTTCCTTCTCGCCGCACGCTGTCGGCGGAAAAGGAGCCGTTCTGCAGAGAGATCAAGTACTGAAAATCGCCTGCGAAGGAAACCTCGGCTGTAAGCTTGTCGTGAAACACCGATTTTGAAAACACCGGCCTTCCGGCATCGATCCGATAACGAGTGACATCTCCGATCCATCCGCCGTTGAGCATCACCGCCAATTTGGGAGCGAAATCAAGCGTGCGGTAAGTGTGCGAAAAGACAAAGGCGTAGGGATGCGAACGCGCCAGCTCTGCCAGCGCCGCGCAAAAGTAATCGGGATTGTAAGCCTCCAATTCGGGATGGGCAACCTTCCAGACGGCTTGTTGCCGTACGCCCGCGATTTCCGAGCAAACTGCATCGATATTCTTGCCCAGAACGACGCTGACGACCTGCTTTCCCAGGGCGCCGGCGAATTCCTGTGCAAAACCGAGGCATTCCCAGGTTAAAGGCCGGACTTTCCCATTTCCATGTTCGGCAAGGACCAGGATCATCTTTAAGTTTAGAAAATTGAAAGATTGAAAAACTTAGAAATCCATGATTTTTCAATTCTGAGTTTTCAAATCCGCAATCTGTTACAACACGCGCATCTCTCGCTTCATTTTCTCCACCAGTTGAGCTGCTGCCTCACTGGGGGTGCCCGAGAGAATTTCCGATTTCTTTTCGCTCTGCGGCAATGTGATTTTGTCGATCCGGATTCTGCGATCCCCAGGCAGATTCAGCGAAGCCAGATCTACCCGCTTTAACTCCTTTTTTTTTGCCGCCATGATTCCCTTCAGCGAGGCATAGCGGATCTGATTGATTCCCTGTTGGATGGTGAGCACGGAGGGAAGCGGAAGCAATACCTCTTCGAGCAGGCCGGCCTCCAGTTCGCGCTGGATTTTCACATTCCTGGCGTCCGGTTCGGTTTCAATTTTCATGACAATGGTCGCGTGCGACCAGCCCATCATTTCCCCGATCATGGTCCCGGTTTGCGAAAAGGCATGGTCGTCGGAGCGAACTCCCGCCAGCACCAGATCCGGGCTTTCAGCGTCTATCTGAGTTTTGAGAGCTCGAGCTACCGACAGGGGGTCGGTTGTGTCGTCGCGGGACGCCTGGATCAAAATTCCCCGGTCCGCTCCCAAAGCCAGCCCGCGGCGCATCGACTTCTCCACTGAAGCGTCTCCCATGCTGAGCACCACGACTTCGCCGCCATGTTTATCTCTCAGGCGCAGTGCTTCCTCCAATCCATACTCATCGCATTCATTGATCTCGTATCCCAGGTCCTGCTCTTTGATCCAGGTCCCTTCGGGGTTGATCTGAAAGCGCGAGTCCTTTTCCGGTACCTGTTTCAGGCAGACAATGATTTTCATGGCTGCTTCATTTAACCCTTCATAACCCTACAACCCTTCGCTTCGCTTCCTCAAATAAGGCACAACGCGCCTCAGCACTTGATAAGTCAGGCCCGGCACAAGTCGATTTGCCGTGACGAAAAACCGGCCACCGGCTGTCAGGATGATTTCTCGCTTTTTTGCGGCGGTGGCCCGCACGATTCGCCGTCCCACTTCATCGGCAGTCATCTCGTAGCGGCGCGGAAGCCGGTCTTTTGGCCCCTTTGCGTGATTGTGAAACTCGGTCCCCGAGGTTGAACCGGGACAAACGTTGAGCACATGAACGTTGAAAGGTCTGAGCTCAATCCGCCAGGCATCCGACAGAGCCGTAATGGCGAACTTGCTGGCACAGTAGTAGCCTGTGAAGGGAAAAGATGCTTTTCCCAGGATGGAGGATATGTTGACGATGCAACCGCGCCGCCGCTCCATCATTCCGGGCAGGAAGGCCTGGGCGGTGTGAATTACGCCGAAAAAATTCACATCCATCAACTCTTGAATTTCCTCGAGTGGCACTTCGAAAACCGCGCCCCCGACGCCCATCCCGGCGTTGTTAACCAGAATGGAAACAGGGCCGAGCTCGGAGCAGATCTGTCGTGCGGTTTCAAACACAAACTCGCGGTCCCGCACATCCCCCACGTAAGCTTCGCAGCGCCGGCCCAGGCCCTCAATTTCCGCTTTGACATGCTCGAGTTTGGCTCCTGAACGGGCCAGAACGCCAACGTCTGCTCCCTGCCGGGCGAAATGAAGAGCCGTGCTGAGGCCAATTCCACTGCTAGCCCCCGTGATGAAGACGATTTCATTCTGAAATTTCATGAATGCAAAGTTTATAGCAACTTTGAAATTTGCGATTTCAAAATTAGAAATTCACAATTAGCGACGCACGCGGCGCGGTCAGCCATCAGAACCGCGACCGCAAGCCTGGATTGCCCTACACAGTTGGGTGGGGGTGGTCACGTCTCATTCACCGCAGAGACGCTGAGCACGCCGAGATTTCGCAGAGGCTTGTTTTCAAACTCTGCGTGGCCTCGGCGATCTTGGCGCCTCGGCGGTGAAAACAGTGCCGAGTCAAGGAGGCCGTACTTGAATTTTGAAATCTTGAACGTTTAATTTCATAATTGATTCCATGAGCCGCGTTATTCTTCATGTCGACATGGACGCGTTTTTCGCCTCGGTGGAGCAGCGGGAGAATCCTGAGTTTCGCGGCAAACCGCTGATTGTAGGCGCGGACCCCAAGGGCGGACGAGGGCGCGGAGTGGTTGCCGCCTGCTCCTACGAGGCGCGAAAATTCGGCGTTCACTCCGCGCTGCCCATCGGGCGCGCCTTCCGCCTGTGCCCGCATGCGGTGTTTGTGCGGCCTCACGGGAGTCTCTACTCACATGTCTCGCGCTCCATCATGGAAATCCTGGGGCGCTACACGGATCTTGTCGAGCCGGTCAGCATTGATGAAGCCTTCCTGGACGTGGCCGGCTCACAGCAGCTTTTCGGAAAGCCGCCTGATCTTGCGGCGCGAATCAAACACGACATCCGTTCCGAGCAGAGACTGACCTGCTCTATCGGCATCGCTCCCAATAAATTTCTGGCCAAGGTAGCAAGCGACCTTCACAAGCCCGACGGCCTTTTTGAGGTACAGCCGGGGACGGAAAAGGAGTTTTTGAAGAACCTGCCCATCGGTCGCATTTGGGGAGTAGGACCAAAGACGGAGGAGCGATTGCGGTTTCTGGGCATCTCAACCATCGGTGAAGTGGCCGAACGATCCCGGGATTTCTGGCGGCAGCGCCTCGGACAGAGCGGCGAACATTTGTGGGAGTTGTCCCAGGGGATCGACTCGCGGCCCGTGCAGCCCGATTCTGGTTTCAAATCCATGAGCCAGGAACACACTTTCGGAGAAGATACCGACAATGTCGCGCTGATGAAAGAGACTCTGCTGGCCTTGTGCGAAGAACTCGCCCGGCGCGCCAGGCAGCACAACGCGCTGGCGCGCACGGTCGCATTGAAGCTGCGGTTTGAAGATTTCACAACGATGACGCGACAGAAGACTCTGCCGCATCATGCAGACGACGCGCTGCAGATCTACCAGGTAGTGGAATCTCTGCTCGAGCAGTTCTTCCCCGCCCCGCAGAAGATACGGCTGCTGGGAGTGGGAATCAGTCATTTTCAGGATCATGGTGCCCTTCAGCTCGGCTTGTTTGACAGGGATCAGGCCAAAAAGAGCCGCTTGAATACGGGGGTTGACGCAATTGTTGCCAGATATGGCCCCGACAGCATCGCCAAGGCGAGCCTGATCGGACATTCGACTGACGAAGACGAAGGGTTCAGTTCCTTCTTAAAAAAATAAGTCGAAAGTCTGCCGTTTTCAGGCGTAGAGACGCGGCATGCCGCGTCAGAGCTCAGACGCGACATGTCGCGTCTCTACGGTATCAATTCAGATGTTACAGTGCCCCAGACCTTCGCCTTTAAAGGGACTTTCGACTTTCGGCTTTAAGACTTGTGACTTATTTGGTACGCTGGTTTTTTCCATTCTGAGCGAAGCTTCCGCATCGCCTGGAGGTGCTAAATGCGTGAAATCACCGTAGGAATCGGTGGAGCGGCAGGAGATGGCCTCGACAAAAGCGGGGATACTCTTGCCAAGACAGTTGCCCGCCGTGGCCTTTATGCCTACGCCTACAACAGCTATCAGTCCATCATCCGCGGCGGTCATATCTGGCTGCGGGTGCGTGTTGCCGAAGAGAAAATCCAGTCTCACGGAGATCATCTCAGCGTACTGATTGCGCTTAATCAAGACACCATTGAGCGACATGCTCCGGAAGTCAATCCCGGGGGAGCCATCATTTACAATTCCGAGAAATTCAAGTTAGACGCCGTACTCGTTAAAGACAACGTGCTCCCCGTTCCCCTTCCGGTTGCCACCCTGACCAAGCCGTTCGGCCGCGTTCTTCCGGTGATGCAGAACACCGTCGCGTTGGGCGCCTTGATCTATTTGGCCAGCCTTGACTTTGATACGGCCGTGGAAGTCATCACGGAGACATTCCAGCACAAGGGACAGGCCGTCATCGACCAGAACCTCAGCATCCTGCGCGCCGGTTATGATTACGCAAAAGAACATTTCGTCCCGCTCGGGTATCAGTGGGACTTTAAGAACGTGCGCCGCCCCTTCATCACCGGCAACGAAGCGATGGCGCTCTCGGCCGCAGCCTCGGGATGCAAATTCTATTCCGCCTATCCGATGACCCCTGCATCCACTGTACTGCATTGGATGGTCGCCCATGCCGACAAGTGCGGCATCGTGGTCAAGCAGTGTGAAGATGAAATCGCCGTGGCCAACATGGCCATTGGCGCGGGTCACGCCGGAGTTCGGGCCATGTGCGCCACGTCGGGGGGCGGTTTTGCCCTCATGACCGAAGCGGTGGGAATGGCAGGAATGATCGAAGCGCCAGTGGTGTTCATCGAAGTCCAGCGGGGTGGTCCCTCAACCGGCATTCCGACAAAAACCGAGCAAGCCGATCTGAATCAGGTCTTCGGGGCCTCCCAGGGAGATTTTCCGCGCGTGATCGTCGCCCCGGGAGACATCGCCGACGCATACCGCACTACTTCGCAGGCATTCAATCTTGCCGAGAAGTATCAGCTGCCCGTCATCATCATTTCCGACTTGCTGCTCTCGGAGCATCCGGAGACAGTGGAAATCAGCGATTTGCGCCACGACCTGCCCATCGAGCGCGGCGAATTTGTCACGCAGGTTCCTTCCGGCAACGGGTACAAGCGCTACCGGTTTACGTCGTCGGGAGTTTCTCCTCGTGCCCTGCCCGGAACAGAAAATGCCGTCTATACGGCCGCCACCGACGATCACGACGAGCACGGGATTTTGATCAGCGACATGTTCACCTCTCCCCCGGTGCGGCGCAAGATACAGGAAAAGCGGATGAAAAAAATGTCTCTGCTGGCCGCCGAGCTGGAGCCGCCGCGGCTGGAAGGTCCTGCCGATGCGGAAGTAACCCTGATCGGGTGGGGATCCTGCAAGGGCGTGATCAAGGAAGCGGCCGATCTGCTGAATGCTTCCGAAATCAGTACCAGCCAGTTGCACTTTAAATGGCTGCTTCCGTTCCATTCCAAGGAAGCAATGGCAATTCTGTCCCGCTGCAAACGAACTATCTGCGTGGAAGTCAATTACACGGGGCAGTTTGCGCGCCATCTGCGCGCCGAGACGGGATACAGCGTCCACGATCGCATTTTGAAATATGACGGAGAACCGTTCGAGCCACATCACATTTTCGACGAAGTGAAGCGCATTCTGGAAGGCAGGCCCGCCAGCCTGGAAGTGACGCTGGACGAGGCCCGCGAAATGGCTTATCACTACATTCGCACTCACTTGAATGACGCTGCGCGGCCGGCTTTGATCGCGCGCACCACAGGAAACGGTTACGACGAAGACATTTGGCAGGTTGAGGTGGTGAGCCGCGACACGGGCCAGAAACGCGGGGATATGCACATTGGAGTGCAGACCGGATCGCTTTATTCCTGGGCGCCGGTTTCACCGCCTAGGTAGCTGAAGTGCAAGGCTTGGGTAAGAGCTTTTTCACCACAAAGACACAAAGGCACAAAGTAAGACGCGGGGCAGGCAGAGGCCGGTCAGCTATGAAAAGTAAATTGACGCAACAGTTATTGGACCTGACCGGCCTCTGCCTGCCCCGCGTCTCACTTCGTGTTCTTTGTGCCTTTGTGGTGAAAAACTTCTAAGGAGAAAAACAGAATGGCGACAGTACTTCCGCTTCCCATCACGAATTATGAAAGTGTGGTTGAACCCGACTGGTGTCCGGGCTGCGGAGATTTCGGAGTTCTCAAGTCGTTGAAAATGGCGGCGGGCAAGCTCGGAATCCAGCCGCATGAACTGATGGTGGTCAGTGGAATCGGGTGTTCCTCAAACCTGCCCGGTTTCATTCACGCTTATGGAGTTCACAGCCTGCATGGACGCGCTGTGGCCGTGGCGGAAGGAATCAAACTGGCCAATCACGACCTCAATGTAGTGATCACCGGCGGTGACGGGGATGGATACGGAATCGGCATCGGACATTTCATCCATGCCATGAGGAGAAATATCGACATCACTTACGTGGTGATGAATAACCAGATTTACGGACTCACCACCGGGCAGGCCTCGCCCACCACGATGAAAGAGGTGCGGACCAAGTCGACGCCCCGCGGAAACGTTGAGCTGCCGATCAATCCGCTGGCGCTTGCCATCGTTTCCGGCGCCACCTACGTGGCGCGCGCGTTCTCGGGCGAACCGGACCACATGGCCGACATGATCGCCGGAGGGATACGTCACAGGGGATTCGCGCTGATCGACACTTTCAGCCCTTGCGTCACTTACAACAAGGTAAACACATATCCTTATTTCAAGCAGCGCGTGTACAAGCTGGAAGATGAGGCAGGCTACGATCCGGGTAACACGGAAAGGGCCATGCAGAAATGTTTCGAATGGGGCGACAAGATTCCGCTGGGATTGTTTTATCGCGACCAACAACCCACCTACGAAGACAGTGAACCTTCGCTTAAAGAGGCGCCTCTGGTCAAGCAGTCTCTCGCTTTGAAGAAGGAAATCTTCCAGGAGCTCGTGCAGGAAATGGTTTAACCCCCTGAAGCGCGACGACGCGAATTGAACCGCCAAGAGCGCAAAGAACGCCAAGAATTTTCAGTCATCCAGTAAGATTGAAGATTGGCGTCTGGGGTTTCCGTCAAGTAAGTAAATTCGAGCCATTCAAGTCTTGGCGTGCTTGGCGTTCTTGGCGGTTAATAGTCGTTCTTCCACGGCCGGGCTGAAGAGCCGGAACGACAGCAGGAAAGATACCAGCAGCAGCGCTGCGCCCGACCAGAACGGAAGGCCGATCGCAAACGTCAGCGACAGATTCCCCCACGCCGGCCCCAGTATTCTGGCCAGCGATCCCAATCCCTGGGAAAGCCCGAACGTCTGCCCCAATTGCCCTTCCGGTGAAAGCTGCGAAAGTATCGACTGCAGGGAAGGTCCATGAAGTCCCGTCCCTACCGCCAATGGAATTTGTGCCAGGAACAGTCCGGCGGTTCCATAATGGCTTCCCAGATATGGCAGAATGGCAAGACCAGCCGCCAGAATGGCCAGACCGGCAATCACCAGCCGCCTCTCACCGAACCTCTTGACCAATATGCGGGTCAGACCCCCCTGCATCAGAACAATCAAGACCCCTACGAATCCCAGCAGCGACCCTGTTGTCTTTTGCACGTCCTTCAAAATCGCGTGTTGTTCCTCCACCGGCAACCGGTTCAAAGAAACGTAAGGTCCCGGGCGGGTCCGCAGGCGCAGCTCGGCAATGTAGTTGGAGAATGCTCCCTCCAGGCAGGCAAATCCGAAACTGGCAATGAAAAAGATCGCCATCACGACGCGCAGTCCCGGAATGCGCGCCGCATTCGCAATGATGGAAAGAGGCGACCGCCGGTGCCTGCCGGCGCTGCGGCCCCGCAGCGACTCGGGCACTTTGAGCGCAATCCAGAGAAGATTGAAAAGACAAAGCGCTGCAGCCAATGACCCGATGGCAAAATTGCCACCGTGCCCCCCGGAAATATGATGCAGGTGAGTGGTGCCCCAGGCTCCCAGAAGTCCCCCAAGAAAGGGGCCCAGAATAAATCCCATGCCGAAGGCCGCCCCCAGCATGCCCATGGAGCGCGCCCGCGTTTCGGGCGTAGTCACGTCGGCGATGTATGCTTGAGCAGTCGCAATGTTGGCGCCGCCGATGCCGTCGATGATGCGCGCCAGAAACAACAGCGGGAGGGATCGCGCCAGCGCAAACAGAAGATAGCCTGCAAACGAAGTTGCCACGGACACGAGCAGCAGAGGTCGCCTTCCGTACCGGTCACTGAAGCTGCCCAGCAGTGGCGCAAACAGAAACTGCATCAGAGAAAAAGTTCCCGCCAGTATTCCAATCGTCCAGTTGGCGGCGCCAAACTGCTTTGCGTACAGGGCAAGCTGCGGCAGAACCAGCCCGAAGCCGAGCAAATCGATGAAGACGGTGAGAAAAATGGCGCGTAACGCGGTCTGGGAATGCTCTGCCGGCGTGGCAGAGTCGGATTCAGATGAGTTTCTTTTGCTGTTCAAGAAAATTGGTCCGTGTGAGCCGGCGGTTTGAGATGGTGATGAAATTTCCTTTTCTGTTCGGGGCTTCAAAGGCTTCACCGCAGAGTCGCCGAGCACGCCAAGTTTCGCAGGAGCCTCTGCGTAACTTGGCGATCTTTGCGCCTCTGCGTTGAAAGGAATGTTGCGAACCACTGAGCCGTTTTCATTTCAAGCTGGAGGCGCCCCAGCGGCGCCTGCCTACCCGCGCATGAACACCTTTCCATAAAGAAGCGCGGCGGCGGCGGCGCCGACACAAGGTCCCACCACATAGATCCAAAAATACGAGAGATCCCCCAGAGCCAAAGCAGGTCCGAATGTTCGCGCCGGATTCATGGACGCGCCGGTAAGAGAACCTCCCATCAGGATATCCATGGTCAGGACAAGGCCGATTGCCAGTCCGGCGGCATTTCCATTCCTTCCCGCAACTCCGCTGCTGAAAACGGAAGCCATCAGAAAAAACGTCAGCGCAGCCTCAATCACGATGGCTCGCGGCGGATCTCCGGTAAAGCTCCCGGTGGTCGCGCCGAGGCCACCGGTGTTTCTTATCAGATACTTCAAAATATAGGCGGCCAGCGATGCGCCCACAAACTGGGCGACACAGTAAATCGCTCCCCTGGCCCACGAAATTTTCCCAGCCAATGCTATTCCCAGGGTGACCGCGGGGTTAACGTGCGCTCCGGACGCGGCGCCCCATGTATAAATAATCACCATCAGAGCAATTCCATGCGCCAGTGCCACGGCAACAATGCCGCCTCCGTTTGATCCGGCCAGCGCCCCGGCGCCGGCGCCGATAAAAACCAGCGTAAATGTACCTACGAGTTCCGCAATCGCAGGCTTCAGGTTGCCGTTCATAGCTCCTCCGATAGTTGTTCACCACAAAGGCACAAAGGACACAAATCGTTCTTTGTGTTCTTTGTGCCTTTGTGGTCAGGTCTCAGTCCTGAATCAACAGCTTCGCAATGGTCTGTAACTGCATGTTGGATGTTCCCTCGTAGATTTTCCCGATTTTTGCGTCTCGATAGAATTTCTCCACCGGATAGTCGCGCGTATAGCCGTAACCTCCGAAGATTTCCACCGCGGCTGAAGTGATTCGCTCCGCCACAGATGAGCTGAAATACTTTGCCATCGCCGCTTCTTTCGCAAAAGAATTTCCCGCGTCGCGCAGCCGCGCGGCGTTATACACCATCAGCCGCGCGGCTTCGAGTTCGGTGGCCATCTTAGCCAACTGGAACCGGATTGCCTGGAATTTGGCAATCGACTGGCCGAATTGCTCCCGCTCTGTGGCATAGGCGACTGCCGCTTCCAGCGCGCCGCGCGAGAGGCCGATCATCTGCGCTCCAATGCCGATGCGGCCTTCGTTGAGGGTCTCAATCGATACCTTGTATCCCTTTCCGACCTCGCCCAACAGATTTTCCTTCGGTATCCGGCAGTGCTCCAGGAGGAGCTCGCAGGTGCTGCTGGCTCGGATACCAAGTTTGTCTTCCTTCTTTCCCACCGTAAAACCGGGTGCGTCTCTCTCTACCAGAAACGCTGTGATTCCTTTGTAGCCGAGCTGTGGATCCACGGTCGCGAAAAGAATGAACAGATCAGCTTCCTTTGCATTGGTGATCCAGAGCTTTCTGCCGCTCAACTCAAAGCAGTCTCCACAATCCACGGCACGCGTCTGAAGAGCAAAGGCGTCGCTGCCGCTGGAGGGCTCCGAAAGCGCATAGGCGCCCACGCTGGCGGAAGCGAGTCTCGGCAAAAACCTGCCCCTCTGCTCGCTTGTCCCCCAACGCAGAAGGGCGTTATTGACCAGTGTGTTCTGGACGTCCACCACCACTCCGACAGAGGCGTCGACACGTGAAAGCTCTTCTACGGCCAGCACGGACATAAAAAATGTGCCTCCCGATCCTCCCAGATCCTCGGGAATTTCGATACCCATCAGACCGAGCTCGAAGAGCTGCGGCAGCAGGCCGGGCTCCAGCAGGCCCTCGCGGTCCATCTTTTCAACCAGCGGCTTCACGCGACCAGAGGCGAAGTCAGCGACGCTGTCACTGAACATTCGCTCCTCATCGCTCAGGCAATTCAGTGGCAGGTGTTTTGGTTCCATCGTCCTTTCTGTGAAATGTATAGTTGAGCACGAATTTTCACGAATTTCACGAATTTCACGAATTTAATCTAGAAGAGTTGAGCACGAATTTTCACGATTTTCACGAATTTCACGATTTTCACGAATTTAATCTAGAAGAGTTGAGCACGAATTACACAAATTACACGAATTGCACTCCATCAACTTACTTGATTGACAATGAGAAATCCCCATTTAACATAACGACAGGCGGCAATGTTTTCAATCGGAGGAGACATGCCAGAACTGGAATATGTGGAAAAAGGTCAGGAACCAGAAGAGCTCGCTGAGATCTACTCCGGTATGGAGAGTAAGCTAAAGAGAGTTCCGAACATTTTTAAAATGATGGCCCACGCGCCCAAAGTGCTGCAGCAGGTTTTGGAATTCAGTCGAGTCCTGGCATCGACCAAATTGGACGCCCAGCTCCGCGAGCTTGCCTACATAAAGAGCTCGCTTGTGAACGATTGCGAGTACTGCGCGCACCATCACAAGGCCCTGGGACGACGGGCCGGGCTGACGGATGAAAAACTGGAGGCCCTGGATGATTTCGAAAACAGTGATTTGTTCAATGATCTTGAGAAACTGGTCCTTCAATATGCCGAAGATTTGACCCGGGATGTAAAAACCGAAAGGAAGGTCTTGGAAGCCTTAAAAGAACATCTCAGCCCGCAGGAACTTGTCGAACTGAACGCAACCGTCGGTCTGGCGAACTTGACAAATCGCTTCAATGAGTCGTTCGGCACGGAATTGGAAGAAGGCTAACTCCGGAATGCGGAACGCGGAATGCGGAATAAAGAAAGCCGAATGCGGAAGGCGGAATGCGGAATGCGGAATAAAGAATGCGGAATAGCGAGGCCTACGTGCGCTTCATCAGCGCTTTGACTTTGCGATCTGAGCTACGATCTACGGAAAGCCTTAGATCAACGATTCATTGTTCTTTATTCCGCATTCCGCCTTTGGGATATCATCGCCTTTGTGGCATTTTTCGCGGCCGGTAGTCAGGGCCCATCAAAGCCCGTCCGGGTCTTGCCGGCGTGATCTCGCCCTTGTCAACCACCAACTGGCCGTTCACCGTCACGTAAGGAATCCCCTCGCTGTACCGCAAGGGGTCGGCATAGGTGGATCGGTCGCGCACTGTCAACGGATTGAACACAACCAGATCGGCAGCCATTCCCACGCGCACCATCCCGCGATCGATTAGACCCATGCGCGATGCCGGCAGCGAGGTCATTTTGCGGATCGCTTCTTCCAGGGGCAGCAATTTCTCTTCCCGGACATATTTTCCCAGAATCCGCGCCGCCGAGCCCCAGGCTCTGGGATGCGATTTCTGCCTGGAAAAGATGCCGTCTGTGGCCGCCGCGCCCGAATCAGTGCACATGGAAACCAGAGGATGCCGCAGCGCCGCACGCACATCATCCTCGCTCATGATTGAAATGATGCAATTGCTGTTGCCCCGGTCCGCGATCACAACGTCCATCAGCACGTCGATGGGATCTTTCTTCTCGCTTGCAGCAATCTCCTCGAGCGTTTTACCTTCGTGCTTTTTCAACGCGTCATTTAACACGCTTGAAATCATCACACCCGATGGACCTCCGGCGCCCAAATACTGGTTTTCCCAGTTCGGGTCTTCCCGCAGCAGCTCCTTTTTTATGCGGGCTCGAACTTCAGGGTCCTTCAGGCGCGCCACCAGCTTTTCTTTGCCTCCTTCCCGCACCCACAGCGGGAGATTCGCATCCAGGCCATTGGAGGCCGCCGTGTACGGATACTGATCGGCCGAAACGTCCAGGCCTTGCACGCGCGCGTTTTCGAGGCGCCGCAACACGGCCGGCATTCGTCCCCAGTTTTTTCGGTAAGCTGTTTTCAGGTGATACACCTGAGCCGGTATTTCAGCCTCGCGCGCAATCCGGAACACCTCGTCCATGCTTTCTTCAATTTTGAAGGACTCCGAGCGTTGATGTGTAATGTAAGATCCTCCATATCGCGCGGCCACCCGGGCCAGCGCGATGATTTCTTCGGTAGAAGCGAATCGATCGGGAACATATTGCAGCGAAGTGGAAAGACCGAAGGCCCCCTGCTGCATCGCCTGGGCCACTAAATGCTCCATGCTCTTCAGCTCGGCAGCGCTTGCAGGCCTTTCTTCCAAACCAATTACGTAGTTGCGCACGCCTCCCGCTCCCACAAACGTCCCCAGGTTGATGGCGGGGCGGGAGCGCCGCAGTGATCTGAAATAGCCCTCCAGAGTTGTCCAGTCGGGAAATACGCCGTATTTCTGCCACACATCGCGATCATCCTGAATCATGCGGGCCGTCACGGGAGCGATGGAGCTTCCCTCGCCGGTAATTTCCGTTGTGATGCCCTGCGTGATTTTGCTTGCCGCCCTGTTGTCAACCAGCACGTTGTATTCGGACTGCCCCAGCATGTCGATGAAACCGGGCGCTACCACAAGGTCCCGGGCATCAATGCGCCGTCGAGCCGAAGCGCCGCCCAGATTGCCAACTGCCTTAATGCGGTCGCCGGTGATGCCCACATCGGCTCGAAACCAGGGAGCCCCTGTGCCGTCCACCACTCGACCTCCGGAAAAAATCAGGTCATAGCCCGCACCCCGCTGCGCGGATTCCACAAATCCGGCCAGCAGCAATGGCAACAACAGACATACAGTTCGTGGTCTCATGGATTCCTCGACAGAAAAAGTTACGAGTTGGCGGCGGGTTACGAGTTGTCGGTTTTCAAAATTGAAAATTGAAAATGCAGCGACTTTGGCAATTCTTAATTTTCAATTTACAACCCATAACTTTTCGCCAACTTTGTACCACCCCATTCTAACCGGCAACCTGAAACTGACAACCGGCAACCCGGCAACTCGCAACCCGTAACTTTACCCGGAGTTAAGCGGGGCCAAGTGCAGTCTACTCATAAATTACGGTCAAAAACGTCACGGTGCCGATTTGTATCCAACCTTCCCGAATGCTACACTTTTTCTACTTCCATGGATTCTGTAATCTTGATACTGGCTGCGCTGTTGCTGGTTTCCTTGAACGGCTTTTTCGTGGCTGCCGAGTTTGCGCTGGTGAAAGTCCGCGCCACGCGAATCGAGGAACTGATCTCGCAAGGTCGCTCTTCAGCCCGCGTCGCCAGAAAACTTCACGGAAAACTGGACGCCGCCCTTTCCGCCAGCCAACTGGGGATCACTCTGGCAAGCCTGGCGCTGGGTTGGATCGGCGAACCGGCGTTTGCCCGCTGGATTGAACATCTGATAGGGCTGGGGCCCTGGTCTGTCGCCCTGGCTCACACCTTCAGCATCACTCTGGCTTTCCTGCTGATCACAGCCCTTCACATTGTATTTGGCGAGCAGGCGCCGAAGACGATCGGTATCCGTCATGCGGAAAAAACGATGCTTTGGGTGGCGCGGCCACTCGATTGGTTCTATCGCGCGGCTTACCCCCTGATCTGGCTGCTTAACACCGCCTCGGTGACCACTTTGAAAATGATGGGGATTTCAAAGACAGGCGACGCCGAACGAGGGCACTCGGAAGAGGAGCTGCGCATGATTCTGGCGCAATCGCAGCGATCCGGTGTCATTACTTCCGATGAGCACCAGCTCATGGAGAGCATCTTTGATTTCGCCGATCGCACCGCCCGGCAGGTGATGGTTCCCCGCACCGATATCATTTCTCTCAGTACGGAAATGTCGTATGAGGAGAACGTCAGACTTGCCCGCGAACACGAGCACACGCGCTATCCCCTGTGCGAGAAAAACACCGATCAGATTATCGGCATGGTGAATGTGAAGGACCTGCTGTTCAACGCCGACTTAAAGGATATCCGCAGCATCCGCCGGGATATTTTGTTCGTGCCTGAAATGAAATCACTAAAGGACCTGTTGCGCGAATTTCAGAAGACCCACCTGCACATGGCCATTGTGGTCGACGAATATGGCAGCACGGCGGGTCTGGTGACCCTGGAAGACATTCTCGAAGAGTTGATCGGCGAGATACAGGACGAATTCGATCTGGAGTCGCCTAAATTCCAGCGCTTGAGCGATCGCACCTTCCGTGTCGCGGGAAATCTGCTGCTGGAAGAGCTGGAAGACAAACTTAAGATCGAAATCGAAGATGAAGAGAATGACACGGTGGCCGGATATGTAATGGCTCGGCTGGGACGTCCGGCTAAGGTTGGCGACACAGTTGAAGTGGATTCCTACATCCTGCGCGTCACGCGGGTCCAGGGGTTCCGAATCAACGAACTGGTCCTGGAAAAATCAGAATCCAAGGAAAGCCTGAAGGTATGAGCGCGGCGTTCCCGTTCGCACTCCCGGATTAATTCAAAAAATTTACCGCGAAGAACGCCAAGACCGCCAAGATAGCGCTCTTAGCGGTCTTTGCGGTGAAAATGTTTGAACAATCCGGGAGTGCGAACGGGACCGCTAACCTTCATCGTCATCCTCATGATGAATTCGGTGCCACTGGGCGAATCCTGCGGTTCCGGCCGGCCGCGCCACGTCCCTGGAAAACTGATCCCGAAGCATTTGTCCGTAAATGGCGGCGTCCCGTCCCAGTTTCTGCAGCCTGTCACGAACCTTGGCATTGGTCAATTTTCCTGTCGTATCGAAATCGATCGGCTGGGCAGCAGCGTTATAGGGAAGCGTCCAGCAATGCATATAGAGACAGCAATCGCGCATGTGGTTGAGCGCCGAAGTTCCAAGTGATCCACCTGTGGAAGCGATCAGACCTACTACTTTTCCCGCAAATTCTTCGTAATGGAAATCGAAGAAATTCTTGAGCGCCCCGGACATACTCCCGTGGTACTCAGGTGAGGCTATCAGGTAAGCCCCTGCAGTGTGCACCTTCCGGCGCAGTTTTGAGATTTTGTCCTCCGGACGGACTGCAATGGTGCCAAAAACCGGTAGATCGAGATCCCGCAGATCCATGGTTTCCGCTTCCGCCCCGGCCTCGCGCGCCCCCTCGGCGGCTATTCTGAGCAACTCGGCGGTTTTGCCATGACCCGAGAGGCTGCCGTTGATACAAAGTACCTTGAACATTTTCAAAAAGACTAGAATATCAGAGGCAGCCAAGATCAACGAACATTCTTCGGAGATCGATGGGTGGGTTTTTTTGGCAAAGTTTTTCAAAGCCGTCCAGGTCCACGTGCACGAGCACGTCAACGTCTACGGCTACGTTCTCGTTCAGATCGTCGGGGATTCGTAGACTGCAGAGAATTAAAGGCTGTCTAATGTTGTCGTGATCGTAGACCTGAGACGTGGTCGTTGACGTGCTCGTGCACGTGGACCTGGACGGCTTTTTGGTTGCGGCCTACCGCTGGGCTGTGACTCTTGTATCCTTGAAAAAGCTATGAATTCACCGATCCTTGAACTGCAGCACGTTTGCAAGGCGTACGGGAGTTTTGTCGCTGTCGATGACCTTTCCGTTACTGTCCCGCGAGGTTCTATTTTTGGGCTGCTTGGCCCCAACGGGGCCGGCAAAAGCACCACCATCCGGATGATCATGAACATCATTGCGCCGGATAGCGGCACAATTCTGTTTCACGGGCGTCCCTGGGACGACTCGCTTCTGGACCGCACCGGCTATCTTCCTGAAGAGCGTGGGTTGTACAAGAAAATGAAGATCACCGAGCTGCTGCTGTTTCTGGCGGAAATCAAGGGCATGCAGGCAAAGAAAGCCATGCCAAACATTCTGCAATGGCTCGAGCGCATGGACCTGGCCTCGTGGAAGAATCACAAGGTCGACCAGCTTTCCAAAGGAATGCAGCAGAAAATTCAGTTCATCGTTTGTGTCGTCCACGAGCCGGATCTGCTCATTCTGGATGAACCGTTCGCAGGACTCGACCCGATCAATGTTGCTGATTTGAAGGACATCCTGCTGGATCTGAAAAAACAAGGGAAGACGATCATCCTGTCAACGCACCGTATGGACCAGGCCGAGGTGCTGTGCGACAGCCTGTGCCTGATAAACAAATCCCGCAAGGTGCTGGAAGGAACGCTGCAGGGGATTCGCCGCCGCTACGCGCAGAACTCCGTTCTGCTGGGCGTAGGCGAACAAGCGGAACTCTACCTGCGCTCGCACCCGGGGGTTCAAAAACTGAGCCGGCGCGACGGAGACTGGGAGATCCTGCTTGATTCGTCTGTGCCCCCGTCCCTGTTCCTCAAAGACTGCGTTCAGCATTTTGACGTAGGGCATTTTGAAACGCCGCAAGCCTCGCTGGATGAGATCTTTATTCGCAGCGTCCAGGGGGACGCATGAAGAAAATCTGGTGTGTGATCAAGCGGGAATACCTGCAACGGGTGCGCTCCCGCACGTTTGTCATCATGACGGCGCTGGGGCCGCTGATCATGATCGGATATCTGACGCTGGTGATCGGCCTGGCGCGAATGGAATCGGCTGAAACACGAAGCATCGCCATCTGGCATGCCGATCCTGCAATGGCGGATACATTCAGCCGCAGCCTCAACCGATACAGTCGAGGCAGTGTCAAGGTCCAAAAACTGGATGCAAATCCGCTGGCTTCCGAGCAGTCAAAGAAACAACTCTTCGATCAGTTGCGCAAGGAAAAGCTGCAAGGTTGTCTCTACATCCCTGCCGATGTTATTACCGAGGGAATGCCTGAGTACTACTCCACCACAACCAGCAACGTGGTCCAAAATCAAATCCTCGAAAACGCGCTCAATAAATCCGTGATTGAAATCCGGCTGAATCGCGAGGGCGTGGCATCGGAAAAAGTTCAGTCGGTGCTCCGGCCCACGCGCATGAAAACGGTGCGCGTGACAAAGACCGGGACGGAGCGCGACGAGAAGCAGGCGTTCATAGTCGGATTCAGTTTTGTGTTCATCCTCTACATGGTGATCCTCATCTATGGGATTTCCATCATGCGCAGCGTGATCGAGGAGAAGTCCTCTCGTATTGTGGAGGTGATTTTGTCGTCTCTTCGTCCGATGCAGCTCATGACCGGAAAACTGCTGGGAGTGGGCGCCGTGGCGCTCACGCAGGTGGCCATCTGGGTATCCGCTTCGGCTCTGGTTTCCCTTTACGGCGCGGGCGCATATTCTTCTCTGGCCGGACCGGGCGCAAAGCCGCAGCTCAGCTTTCCACTCCCGATTCTCGGCTACTTCATTCTGTTTTTTGTGCTCGGATTCTTCCTGTACTCGACGCTGTACGCGGCGGTCGGATCTCTGGTCAACAGCGACCAGGAGGCGCAGCACTACCAGATGCCCGTGTTGATAAGCATCATTTTGGCCATGGTGTTCGTGAACTTTATTATCAAGAACCCCAACAGCCACATTTCTGTGGCGCTGTCGCTCTTTCCCATGTTCAGCCCTATTCTGATGTTCATGCGGATCGTGATCCAGACTCCGCCCGCCTGGCAAATTGCGCTTGCCGTCCTTTTCATGCTGTTAGGAATCTGGATAGCGCTTTGGATTAGCTCGAAGATTTACCGTGTCGGTATCCTGATGTATGGAAAACCGCCCACACTGCCCGAAATCATTCGCTGGCTGCGTTATTCTTAACCCGGATTGAACTGATGAGTTGTCCGGGCCAGTACCTGATTGCATACATTCGCGTATGAGTTTGGACCACAAAGGCACAAAGGACACAAAGCGAGACGAGGGCAGGCAGAGTCCGTCAGCTCCCATAACACGCTGCCATATTTTGACTTTTGGAGCTGACCGGACTCTGCCTGCCCCTGGTCTGACTTTGTGCCCTTTGTGCCTTTGTGGTGAAAATTCTTGCTCGAATTTTTGGAATTGAGTACTACCAAGGGGAGAACCAATGATTCGCACGATCGAGTGGACAGATGAAGGTGTCACGATGATCGACCAGCGGCGGCTGCCGAATGAGGAGGTCTACAACGTTTACCAGACTCCCGAGCAGGTGGCCGAAGCCATCCAGACGATGGTGATTCGAGGCGCTCCCGCGATCGGAGTAGCCGCCGCCATGGGGATCGCCCTCGGAATGAAGAATCTGCACAATGTTTCCGGGATCGAATTGGAACAAAAGTTTGATGAGATTTGCGAAGTGCTGCGCCGCACTCGTCCTACGGCGGTGAACCTGTTTTGGGGCATCGAACGAATGCGCCGGGTTTTCGGCCGCTTCAAAAATCGCCCGCTGGCTGAAATCAAGGACCGGCTGACCCGGGAAGCGCTCGAAATCTGCCGCGAAGATATCGAGATTAACCGGCGCATGGGTGAACACGGGCAGGTGTTGCTGCCTGACGGCGGCACCGTCCTGACGCACTGCAATGCCGGCGCCCTGGCGACCGCGGGTTTTGGCACCGCTCTGGGCGTGATTCGAGCGGCGGTCAACTCGGGAAAATCGATCCGCGTACTTGCCGACGAGACGCGACCCTTCCTCCAGGGAGCCAGGCTGACCGCCTGGGAACTGATGAAAGACGACATCCCGGTGACTCTGATAACCGACAATATGGCCGGCTACTTCATGCAGTCCGGAAAAGTCCAGGCCGCCATCGTGGGGGCCGACCGGATTGCCGCCAATGGCGATGTAGCAAACAAAATCGGCACCTATTCTGTCGCCATCCTGGCTCGCGCCCACGGACTTCCATTCTACGTAGCGGCGCCGATGTCCACCATTGACTTTGACACGCCTGACGGGGCCGCCATTCCGATAGAGCAGCGCAACCCGACCGAGGTGCTTCAATTGGGCGGAACATCGATCGCTCCAGAAGATGCGCAGGCATTCAATCCGGCCTTCGACGTCACTCCCGCAGAATACGTCTCGGCCATCATCACGGAAAACGGCGTGGCGCGGGCACCCTATCGTGAATCCCTGCAGGCGCTGAGGGCAGTTTCGGATTGGCGATTGGCAATTGACGATTGACGAATTTGCCTAAATGAGAGTCCTGGCAATTGAAACCAGTTGTGATGAAACAGCAGCCGCTGTTGTGGAGGATCGTAATCAGGTCCTTTCCAATGTAATCAGCAGCCAGATCAAGCTGCATGCGCCTTACGGAGGAGTGGTTCCGGAATTGGCGTCGCGCGAGCACATCCGGCAAATCTCCCCGATTGTGCGCGAGGCGCTCGCTCAGGCCGGCGTTGATTTAAGATCCATTGACGGGCTTGCCGTAACACAGGGCCCCGGGTTGATCGGATCGTTGCTGGTCGGTGTTTCCTTTGCTAAGACTCTAGCCTACTCGTTGAACAGGCCTGTAGTGGGCATCAACCACCTCGAGGGCCATCTCTTCTCGCCGCTGATAGAGCATCCCCACGTGGAATTCCCCGCCCTGGGCCTGATTGTTTCGGGCGGACACACCAGTCTCTACTGGATGGCGCAGATGGAGCGGTACAAACTCATCGCCCAGACTCGAGACGACGCGGCGGGTGAAGCTCTCGATAAGCTGTCCAAAGCCCTGGGCCTGGGTTATCCCGGGGGCCCGCTAATCGACCGCCTTGCGCCAGACGGCAATCCCGGCGCGTTCCCGTTCTCTTTTCCCAAAATCAGTAATGGCACTTTGGATTTTAGTTTCAGCGGATTCAAGACGGCCGCTCTGCGCTACATCCAGCAACGTAGCCTTCCGCGATCGAACCAACCGGACAATGTCAGCCCTGCCGTGCTGGATCTGATCGCCAGTTATCAGGCCGCGATCGTGCGCACGCTGGCGCGCAGGACCGAGCAGGCGTCGCGCAGGTTTGAGGCGCGCAGCATTCTACTCACCGGCGGGGTGGCCTGCAATTCCCTGCTCCGAAAGACATTCACAGAGACCTTTGAGCCCCGCGGAATTTCCGTCTACTACCCTGCCCCGGCCTACACCACCGACAATGCCGCCATGATCGGTGTGGCCGCATTTCCGAAACTGGAGCAGCGCCGGCAGTCTGATCTTTCACTTACGGCCGATGCAAATCTTCAACTGGAATCGCGCGCAGAAGATTGAGTTTTATCGCGAATATCTGGACGCGGTTTTCCCGATGCTCGAAGGGGAGCGACCGCCGGAGGCCTTAATTTCCGCCTGCCGGCGCTTCCTCCGGCGCCACACCGGGATTGAACTGATGGGGGATGCCGGCCTCAGAAATGTGGGGACCCATTTTGCAGGCGATCATGATCGCGTCCGGCTCAGTCGGTTTCTGCTGGACGGGCTAAGGGAGAAGCTGGACAAAAAATGACTCCCAGGGGCGTGAGCCCCCCGTCCCTGTTCAGAGCCCGAGCGCAGCGGACCCGCCCTGACTGACACTTCTGTGCGCTGGATAACAACCTGGCAACTTCTTGTTTTTTCGACAAGTTTCAGAAAAGACTAAAGCCGATCACGTCAACGTCGACGTTTAAGGTTTACGTCCACGTGCACGTCAATGTCCACCTCGCACGTCCTAATGCCGGTTGAAGCATTCAGAGCTTGAATGCCTTGGTCAAAAGAGGCAGATTTACGACTTTTTTTCGTGGCCGTCGACCTAGTCGTTGACGTCTACCGTTGACGTGCACGTGCCCGTCCTCGGCTTTTCCTTTGGTTCCGGCCGTATTCCAGACTCGCCCTGGAGGGTCGCGCACTTCGTTCGCGCTTTGAGATGGCGAACTCCCCCCGCGGCTTTCTTCGCATTCCTACAAATACTCGATGTCCTTGGCGAACCATTCGGCCACTGCCCGTGAATCGCGGCGCCGGCGTTGCTTTAGCTCGCGCCTGAGAGCGAAATATCTGCGACGGTGACGCCACACGTAAGATAAGGCAGGCAAGCTGGATCTTTCCAAAAGCAGCATGTAAGCGAGAATTCCGGCATCCCTGACCGTGATGGGAACAAGGTGGCGAAGGTAAGTGGGCCCGTCCAGATTCTTGATGCGCATCAGAAAGCGATTTTTTACCGAGTGATAGTTAATCTCGGGAGGTAGAGCTCTTCTTCGCTCCTGCGTGACTCGCCGCTCGTGCCAGGCGATCGCTTTCGGCCAATAGAGAAAATTCCATCCGAGCCTCTGTCCCCGCCAGCTCACATCGGCATCTTCGCGATAAGCAAAGAAAGCCTTGTCAAAGAAATCGCCGCCCTGGCGCACGTCATTGATAAACTCCCGGCGATAAAGCACGCCCGCTCCGGTCGCGCCAAAAACATAACCCGGTTGATCGTACTGCCCGCGATCCGCTTCTCCCGCGCCGCGGTCGAAATGGCGTTGTCCGGACCGCAGAATCATTCCGGCAGAATCAATAATTGCAGAACGGAGGCCGCTGCTCAGACGCAGCAGTTTTCCGCAGACGCCGCCGATGCGACTGTCAAGATGCGCCCCTTCGAGCAACCCTTCCAGGAATCGTGAGGACAGTTCCATGTCCGGGTTAAGCACCAGAACATAACGCGAGTTGCAGCGGTCGATCACCTCGTTGTGGGCGGCACAGAAACCGAGATTATCGCGATGCTCCACCAGCTCTACATCGAAGGAACGCGCATTCTGCAGCGTCTCATCTGTGGAAGCATTGTCTGTGACAATCACCTTGAAATCCCGGAAAGTCTGGGCCGCAAGGCTCTGCAGGCATCCGGCAATCGTGCGGCCGCTCTGATAAGTGACAATGCTCACCAGCACTGCCGGTGTTTCGGGCCTCAATTCAAAACTCCACGCACCAGGTTTCCCACCAGCGTCGCTGTTTTCAGGATTGCGGCCGCCGCCGAGCCGTGATGCTTTTTGAAATAGCGGACCATATTGCCGTAATAGATGCGATGAAACCGCCTGGGCGACATCATTTGGAGACTGTATCCTCCCAGATGATAAAAGACAGAGCCGGGTTCGTAGAGAATTCTCAGACCGCGGTCCCGCATCCTCTTGCACAAATCGACGTCTTCAAACCATGCCGGGTAAAACGCTTCGTCAAAACCGCCCAGCGCTTTAAACACAGAGCGGCGGACCATGAGACAAGCGCCTGGGGCCTGTTCGATTTCGCCCCGCGTGGGTGAAGATGGTTTTCGCCGGCGCAGTATCTCGTCCACAAATAGAACATCGGATATTGCCGATGCAAGCGTCGGCAATGGGCGGATGAGGTTCGCTGGTTCCCGATTTACTGCAGGCGTCGTCTCTTCCAGCGGCTTGAGCTTTCCTGCGGCGGCGCCGGCCTGCGGATCTCGTTGCAAAGCGGCCAGCATGGCGTCAGGGCTTTGAGGATCTGCGAACCGAATGTCAGGGTTGAGAAAAAGAAGGAAATCGCGCGTCGCGACAGACGCACCGTCATTGGCTGCGCCCGCAAAGCCGCGATTTGACCCGTTCCTCAGCAATCGCCACCCGGCGGACTCAGTTGAATTCCCAAGCCCGCAATTGTCGCCTGTTTTCGCGCCGCCCGTCGCCAGACCGCATTCCCGCCGCGCCCCGTCGCAACTTTCGAGCGCCTGTGTCACGCTGTTATCAGTGGAGGCGTTGTCAACGACCACCACTTGATAACCGCTGGAAATACTTTGCAGGCACTGTTTGAGATGCGCGCCGGAATTCCAGTTAACGATCACAACAGTACATGCATTCCGGGAATCCGACGCATTGTCGCGTTCGGTTATCACTTGATGCTTCTGTTATGATGGTACTGGATTTGTTGAGGTTGGGTTCTCGTCACCACATCTTTTCACGTCAGCGTTGCAGCCGGAGACTAACACGGGGCTGTTA
The DNA here is from genome assembly GCA_036507075.1 of Acidobacteriota bacterium. GTDB lineage: Bacteria > Acidobacteriota > UBA6911 > JACQSX01 > JACQSX01 > DASXQR01. The sequence continues at coordinate 36,333 of DASXQR010000232.1, forward strand.
CAGTGGCAACCCATGTTCGAATGCTGCACAGCACGCAGGTTATGGGTTCAGAGAGTAAAACAGTTCCTTTCCGGGGCAAGATTTTCCGGGGCGCGGTGACCGCCCGTCTGGCGGCGCGACTCACCTTCCTGCTGGACGATCCGGAGGCGGCGGATGGCATATCAGGCTCGCGGCGCGTCCTGTCGGGCCCGTTCCGAACCATCTGGGAAATTTCCATTGGAGGAGACACCTTTTTTGTTCATCTTTTTCGTCATCAGCGGCGCGAAATCCTCGACCGCATCGTGCGCATGCAGACTCTGCTGCGACGGATGCAGATAGGCACCTTTGATGTGTGCGCCGTGGGACGCGAAACCGGGCACAGCGGACACCGCGAGTTCTTTATCGCGCGGAAGATCGACAATGCGGTGAGCCTGCCGGCAGGCCTGGGACACCGTTACGAAGTAGTTCCGGAGGCGCCCGACCTTCCCGATAAGTTGAGCGTCTCGCTGGCGCAATTCATTTCCGGCTTCCATCTGAAGCGTATCATCCATGGGGATCTCAAGAGCCGCCACATTCTGCTCCAGCAGGGCGCCGGGATGCCGCGCTTCTTTCTGGTGGATCTGGAAAAAGCGCGCCGCCTCCGATACCTGCCCGAGAGACTGGTAGACGTGTTCCGGGTGCGGGATTTGATTCAGCTCTCCGCCTCGTGCGGCCAGATCATCACGCGCAGTCAAAAAACACGATTTCTCCGAAATTATCTTCGCCGGCTGTCCATTCCGGCTGAGCGTCGCCGCACCTTCTATTTTGTGCTGCGCCTGTACTCGATTCACGACTTCCGGCAGGGGCGGACGCTGCTGGAAAATATTCTGGGTGCGATTCGGCCATAAGTTTTCCAATTCAAGATTGCCACGAAGACACGAAGGCACAAAGATCTAAACCTACCTAAAAGTGTCACTTTTAAGAGCATTATCAAGGATTCCGAGCAGTGCGCCTTCAAGTTAAATACGAACTTCGTGTCTTCGTGGCTTCGTGGCAAAGACCGACTAACGCGTTACCCGATAACTCGCCTCTACCTCCAGCTTCCACATTCCGTAGACGAGCTCTGTATCCAGCAGCGTGAGAATGTAAGCATTATCAATCCAGTCGCAAATATCATGCTCCCAGATGTTGCCACTGGCGACAGCCGGTGAAATGGAATAGCTTCCCGGACGCATCCTGGGAACCCGCACGCTAAAATCCACCGTGATGTAATCGCCCGCCTGCGCAGGGGGCAACTTCACCCTTTCGTAGGACGTGTTGGTCGAGCTGATTTCCACGTTCAGATGGTCGCGAAGCGTGAAACCGATGATTGGATGCTCCACTCCCTCCTCGAACCTGGCGCTGATCCTTACAATCACCACATCCTCGGCCCGCGCCTGGTTGAGCACCTGATGCTGGGTGTCAAGGACCAGAATGCCCTGAATCGCGGCTTTTCCGTTTCCGAAGCGGTGGTCCATATGCGGAATTGTGCTCACCACCGTGATCGAAGGGTCGATCCGGCCCACAACCGGCAAGGCGTCTCCCGGCAGGTGTTTTTGTCGTCTCTCCCGTTCGAAAAATATCTCCAGATATTTTTGTACCACCGTGTAGGGCTCTCCTTGCGTAACAAGCGATCCGGCGTCCAGCAGGACAGTTCGATCGCAGAAGCGCGTCACTGCCTGCAGATCGTGACTCACAAAGAGAATGGTTTTCCCGGAGCGGCGCAACTGATCGATACGGTGCATGCAGCGATGCTGAAACACGATATCTCCCACAGCGAGAGCTTCGTCGACCAGCAGAACCTCCGGGTCGACATTGATGGCCACAGCAAAGGCGAGACGCATGAACATCCCGCTGGAGTAGGTCTTAACAGGCTGATCTATAAAGTTTCCAATAGACGCGAAGTCTTCGATCTCCGAAAAACGCCGGTCGACCTCACCTTTTTGCAGCCCCAGGATTGACGCGTTCATGTACACGTTTTCGCGCCCCGTGAAATTCGGATTGAATCCCGCCCCCAGTTCCAGGAGGGCGGCAACTTTGCCTTTGACTTCCAAAACACCGAGAGTGGGCGCCATGATACCGGCCACCAGTTGCAGCAGAGTGCTCTTGCCGCTGCCGTTGGCTCCAATAATTCCGACTGTCGTGCCGGGCTCCACTTCCAGGTTGATATCGCGCAGGGCCCAAAACTCGTCGTGAAACCGGCGCCGCTTGAGCGTGAGTATCTCGAGCAGTTTGTCTGAAGACCTGCGATAGATCGGGTATTTTTTGGAAACGTGTTTGAGCGAAATAACGGGCATTTCGTTTCTTTGCGGCAGCGGTCTGGATTTTGACATCACTGCATTATGAGAACATCTGGCATCCGCTTGTTCTGTATTCACCAATTCCAGCCGCACAATTATGAACTGAAGGCAGGACATAGACCAAGGCCGGTTGTCGGTGACCGAACAGAGTAGGGGAAAAAAGGGGACGGAAGGGTGATGAAGGGTGATGAAGGGTTATGAAGGGGGGCGTGAAGGGAAGCTGTAACCACAGAGCCGCGGCCGGAAAAAGCTGTGAAAAAATCAAAAAGCCGGAACCGCGAAGGCGCGAAAGCGCGAAAAAAATGACGTCCCTTGATTGACCGCTTGGGACCAACCACTGAAATGTCTGCGGTTCTGCCCACTCCGAAGAACCAGCGCTATTTTTGCTTTCGCGCCTTGGCGCCTTCGCGGTGAAATTGCGCAGTATCCTGCTGGCTGTGTGTCGAAATCTGATGAGAATAATAGGGATAAAGTTAGAATGTAGGCAGAGTAACCGCGGCGCTGGACTGCGGTAAACCGCATTATTTATGCTGACCATCGAAGCAGTCTCGAAGCGTTTCCATTCCGGGAACTACGGTGTTCGCGATCTCTGGCTATCGGTTGACGGAGGCGTGCTCGGCCTCCTCGGGCCAAACGGTGCGGGAAAGACACCGCTTCGATCCGGCCCGGCTGCGCAGCAGTGTGGCCACGGGGCGAACAGGCTGGATGGTGCGTGTCAATGCCGCGCTCAAGCCGATTGCACGTATCCTTCCCCCTTTCGGCAGATTGCTGTTTTTGCCGCCGTCGCTTCTGACCTCGGCGACGACCGACGCTCGAATGACCCTCACAGCCTATCCGATCATGCTTCCCCTGGCGCTTGGTCTGGCCGTCGCCGTGGTTGCCACGCCGGCGAACGACTTCATGCGCGGAGTGGTGCCGATGGCATTCGGGATGGCCTGCATAGCCATTGCCGACATGCCCTGCCGGGAGCACCGCGCCGGATTGCTAGGGCTGATTCATTCGGTGCCGCTGCTGAAAACGGGGTTCGTATGGTGGAAGCTGCTCGCAAGCACGTTGGTCGCCATGGTATTTCTCATCACCCCGCTCGCGCGAGTGGTGGTTAGCCACCCGGCTTCCGCCGTGGCCTTCGGCATTGGGTTATTTGTTGTTGTGGCCGTTGGCACGGCGCTCGGCGTCATCACCCAGACTCCCAAGACATTCACGCTGGTCTTTGTTCACCACAGAGCCGCAAAGAACGCCGAGTTTCCGCAGAGTTTCATCACACCCTCACCGAAACTTGGCGTTCTCGGCGGCTCTGCGGTGAAAAGATGAATATAGGAATGCCGGCTGATTTGGACAGCAGTGAGGGGACGTTACGTGTTAGATGACATCCACAAATTCTCTCTTCGAGACCCGAAAAAAAATTCCGCCGACTATGAACATCACGATGCCGCTGGCGTAAAGCATGACAGCGGACTGCCATGTGGGCAGTTGATCAAAGAACAGGGCGCGGCGATAGGCTTCCACTACGTGCGTCAGAGGATTGAGGATTAGAAACGGCTGTACCCACGCAGGCGCTTTCTCGGGAAGGTAGAAGATCGGCGTAAACCAGAACCAGAACGTGAGAAGCACCCCCAAGACCTGCGCGGTATCACGCAGGAACACATTCAGCGCCGCGCTGATCCAACTGGTGCCGACGGTGAATAGGATCAGCCCGAACAGGAAGACGGGGAGCAGAAGAATCGCCCAGCCGATCGATTTGTACCAGAGCAGGACCACTGTCAGAATCGCCAGCCCCACGGCGTGATTGATCAGATTCGCCGCCAGGATCGAAAGGGGCAGGATCTCGGATGGAAACACAGTTTTCTTGATCAGATGTGTGTTCTCCAGAATCGAACCGGTAGAGCGCATCAGAGTGTCCTGGAAAAAAAGCCATGGCAGGATTCCGCAGAACAGAAACAAGGGATAATTCTCGATTCCCTGACGCACTCCAACCTTTAATATCACGGAAAAAACAAACGTATAGCTGACCAGGAGGATCAGCGGATGCACCACCGCCCAAAACAAACCCATAAACGAACCCACGTACCGCTGCCTGAGCTCTCGTACCGCAAAATTCCAGATCAGATAACGCTGTCGCAGAAGCTTGGACAGGAAGTTGCGCAGGATTGTCCAGAATGCCAGCTCTCTCACCTCTCTCTCAGGTTTTGAAACAGGCGCTCGTAAAGATCAGTGGTAGTTTCCCAGGAATAATGCGCAGCCACTCTCTGTCGAGCCGCGACCCGGAGCCGCTCAAATTTGTCCGGGCACCGCAGTATCTCGGCCAGCCTGGCCGTCAAATCCGCGGCGTGGTTGCGCTGGTAATAGATCCCCGTGTCTTCGAGAACCTCGCGATGCTCGGGAGTGTCGTTGGCGATGATGATGTTGCCGGCGCCCATCGCCTGAAGCAGCGCCGGATGTGTCCCTCCTACTTCCGTCGCCTGAACATAAGCCAGGGCGTGGCTTAACAGCTCTTCCACGCCTTTGCCGTAGATGGACCCGGTCAGGATCACGCGCTTTCCCCTGGCACTACTCTCCGCCAGCTTCTTTAAGCCCGCGATGTAGTTTTGGCTGTATGGCGCGTCACCCACGACCACCAGGGGCGGGGCATCAATCAGCTTCTGATAAGCCTGAATTACGGTGTGGGCGTGATTCTCCGGTTCCAGCCGGCTGACATAAAGAAAATAAGAGCGTGATATCAGGTTTAACTTCTTCAGCATTTCTCCCGCGGGTTCGGAGATCAGAGCTGCGCCATAGGGGATCAGGACGCTCTCGACGCCGTACCGCTGTCGATAATAGTGCTGGATCACGCGGGCGTCGGCCACCAGGACATGAGGCAGGCGCGCCGCCAGACGTTCGGAGATAAGGTATGCCGCGCGTCCCAGCCAATTCCATTTTCGTCGCTGCCGTTCAATTCCATCGACATTAATGGCCACTTTCTGCGCGGCCAGACGCGGCAGCAGTGTGAAAAGGGCATTAATGGCGTTGCACATCAGCACGGCATCATACCCTGCAAACAGCCCGTGCAGTGCGGATAATGCGCTGTGCGACACTGTGTCGAGATATTTGTGCGGGAACGCCGGAAGAATAACCCGCCGAACACCACGATAATCGGGCTGCGGGTGCGGCGAATAATGCCGCCGGCAATAAACGGTCACTTCATGCCCGCGCCGGGCGAGACGGGCGGAAAGCTCCTCGGCGAAAGTCTCAAAGCCGCCATAACGCGCCGGAATTCCACGCGTCCCCATCAACGCAAGGCGCATATGCTTGAAAGTTCACGGGCTTGGTGCCTTGGTGGTCAAAAAAAATAATGAACCACCAAGACACCAAGCTAGCCTGTGACAGCCTGGTAAACTAGACCCATCCTTCGTTTTTCAACCTTCGCGCCTTCGCGGTGAATTCTTTTCCAGCGTACGGGGCCGCCAGTAGAAATAGGAACAGGGTCAGGACTTCCGAGTCGCCAAAGTTGTATTCAAACAGGCCGGCAACCAGCAGAGCGGCAACGCACGAAACGGCGGCTCTCGCGGCGCCCTTTTCGGGGTCGGAGAGATCCGAGCGCGCTACGATACGAATGCAGTGCACCACAAACACCGCCAAGAACGCGATCCAGAAGGCCAGTCCTACCAGGCCCACTTCGGCCCCAATTTGAATAAAATCGTTGTGAAGATGCTGGTAGATCCAAAACGGGAACTCGTTGGTGGTGTTGTAATGCACATATTCCTGGGGCACCATCTTGAGGCCCACGCCGAAGAAAGGATGTGCCTCGATCATATTCAAGCCCGTCTGGAGCAGCTCCAGGCGAATTCGAGTAGTCTCATCATTCAGATCGAAAGCCGCCTTCAGGCGGCTCTGAAAATGCACGGGCAGAAGGAAGAAGCTGAGAGCAGAGGCAGTGCCCACCCCAATAACCCAGCGCCAGCTGATCATGAAGGCAAGCACCAGCAGCCCCACCACCAGGCCAAGCCAGGCACTCCTTGTCTGGCATAAAACCAGGCTGAATATCTGAAGAGGAACAGCGGGAAGGACCCAGCGGTATTCCCGACCCCGGTAGCTGAGCAGCAAGGACATGGTAGAAATCAGAGACAGCATCTGCAGCCCGGAAAACGTCATCCAGTGTCCGGTAAGCCCGGTAATGCGGTTGACCAGGGTAATGTGAGGGTCAAAGAAGTACTGGAATATTGCCACCAGCGCGCTTGCCGCGCTTCCCACAGCTACCCAGCAATACAGGCGCTCCAGCCGCCCTGTTGTGCGAAACGCCGCCGGCACGATGACAAGGAGTGAATAAAGCCAGAATTTCCGAAAATATCCCAGGCTGTACTGCGGATTTGGCGACATCAGCGCCGAAAGGATGGCAGCCACGGCAAACCCCGCCAGCAGGTAGAGGGGCGCGATGGGGCGGCCGACCATGCTCGGATGCCGCCACAGAATATAAAGCCAGCACAGAACTGCCAGCCCCAGGAAGATCTGGGAAACTGCGATGGAAAAGGTAACCGAGAAAATGCCAAGAAATGCCAGCGCGGAAAGCATGTTGCCCGACGTCAGTCGCCACACCACAGTGGAATCGCCTTCCATCAGCGGCAGCCGCGCACCATCGATGGTTTCCAGCTTTTTTGCCAGCAATTCCAGCATCACTTCCTCGCACTGCCGCACATTGGCGGGCGGCTATACCTAGATTTCCTTGGTGCGCGTAGAGTTCACAATTCGGTCAAATTTTGAAACTTTGGCATTTCGGAGAGACGGCCTGAGGGCCGTCTCTCTTGAGGCACAAACTCCCTGAGACGGCCCTCAGGCCGTCTCCTGGAGTTTCTACATTTATCACGCGGCAGCAGCGGAAGTCAGGCCTTTGTAGCTATGCCGTACAGTCAGATTGTTTAGCAGTTCTGGGTGTTCTACGATCTCCTTGCGTAAGAGAGTGATCAGATCCAGGCAGGAGGGCC
>DASXQR010000233.1:0-44131 GCA_036507075.1 Acidobacteriota bacterium
GAAACCAGCGCCGTGGCGCTGGTTTCGGAGCGACGAAGCCAGTGTGTGCGGTACCCCGGTAGGGTTTGTGTCGCAGTGAAGAATCGCGTTCACCACCGGGACAAGCCCGGTGGCGTCAATTTTTTCACACGTTCTTATGGGCGCGGTACTGATTCTTTCTCACGTTCCAAGCCCGGTGGCGTCGGGCGCCGGCGATTCACATATTGCAGTTCACTTGAACCCGTAACTCGCAACCCGAAAACTCGTAACTCATAACTCGGACCATGCGCGCCGTTTCCACCATCAATCAGCAGATTTTCATATTTGCACTGCTGAGCTTCCTCTGCGTCGGAGGGGCTTTCGCCATTTCGCGAGCCTCATTGCCCACGGCTCTTTTGCTGGCGTTTGTTTTGTTAGCCTCCTCTGTCGCATTCATTAGATCGGAGATTGCCATTTACATGCTGATTGTGGCCATGCTCCTGTCCCCGGAGATGGCTCTCGGGCATGAAGTATCCGCGCGTGCAGGAAAAGGCGTCACGCTGCGAATGGACGACGTGCTGCTGGTGATTGTGGGATTGGCCTGGTTCATAAAAAGCGCCGTGAACAAAGAACTCAACCTTGTGGCGCACACCCGTTTGAACATGCCTGTCTTTCTGTATGCGTTCGCCTGTGTGCTCTCCACGCTGCTCGGTATGCAGGCCGGCAGAGTTGAGCTGGCTGGAGGAGGGCTGTTCGTCATCAAGTACATCGAGTATTTTGTACTCTTCTGGATGGTTGTCAACGGCACGCACGACAGAAACCAGGTCAGACGTTATGTGATGGTGCTTTTTGCGGTTGCGGTGATAGTGGCGGCCATTGCCATTTCGCAGATACCGAACAACCACCGAGTGAGCGCGCCTTTCCAGGGCGAGCACGGAGAGCCCAACACCCTGGGAGGATACCTGGTTTTTATCATCGCTCTTATGCTCGGATTGGTTGTTACTTCGGCCCGGCATCGTTTCATTCTACTGGTTTCGATCGGTCTTCTTTCGGTTCCCCTGGTCTACACGCTCTCGCGTTCCTCTTACCTGGCGGTTGCTCCGGCTGTTCTTACCGTCTTTCTGATGGCCAGGAAACCCTGGTATATAGCGGCGGTTCTGATTCTTCTTCTGCTGGTGCTGCTGGCTCCATCACGCTTCCTGCCCCAGGCGGTGATGAATCGGATTGAATTCACCGTGAAGCAGGAAAGCAAGGAAGGCGTTATATTGCTGGGCCGGCGGGTCGATACATCGACTTCGGCGAGAATCGCGAGCTTCACTTATGCGGTCGGCGCGTTCCAGCAGAAGCCGGTTTTTGGATGGGGAGTGACCGGCTGGAGATTTATCGATTCGCAGTACTTCAGAACCCTGGTGGAAACCGGATTGTTTGGCTTCAGCATGTTTCTGTTCCTGATCTACCGGATATGGCGGGAGGGTCTCCATACCTGGGCATTTTTTCGGGACAAAGATGATTTTTGTTACGGACTTTCCTGCGGCTTCGTAGGCGGCCTGGTAGGGCTGTTGGTTCACGCCATCGGCGCAAACACTTTTATTATCGTGCGCGTAATGGAGCCGTTCTGGCTCCTGTGCGGAATTATCTACATCCTTCCACGGCTGGCGGGAACTTCAGAGCCCCACCCGGCCGAATCGAGACGGTGAGTTCCTGAATGTGCGGCATTGCCGGATTCACCGGCCGCTGCGACGCGCAGCTCCTGACGAATCTGCAGCGGGCGCTGCATCACCGCGGACCGGACGAGTCCGGCGTTCTGTGCAGCGATCAAATCGCCTTGTCCAGCAACCGCCTGGCTATCATCGACCTGGCGACCGGCCGGCAGCCCATTTTCAACGAAGACCGCAGTTGCGCCATTGTATTCAATGGAGAGATCTACAACTATCGCGAGCTGCGGAAGGATTTGGAGGCGCGCCATCAATTCTCCAGCCACAGCGACACCGAAGTGATACTGCACCTCTATGAAGAGGAGGGTACGGATGCTCCGCGACGCCTGCGGGGAGACTTTGCCTTTTGTATCTGGGATTCGCGCTCGCGATCGTGCTTTTTGAGCCGCGACCATATCGGCGTCAAGCCTCTCTATTATGCGCTTACCCCGGAAAGAGAACTGGTATTCAGTTCGGAGATGAAGGCGCTGTTGGGCCATCCGCGGTTGCGCTGTGAATTGGACCTGGAGGCCGTGCTTGAGTACTTTTCTTACCTTTACATTTCCGCCCCCAGAACACTTTGCAGAGGTATCTACAAGCTTCGCGCCGGCGAGTCGCTGCTCTGGAAGGAGGGGACGCTCCGAACCTGGCAGTATTGGCACGTGCCGCACAGAACGGGTGATACCTCCGCCGCGGAATTTCGTGCAGGATCGGCCGAGCTGCTCCGAAATGCCGTAGCCCGGCGTCTGATTGCAGACGTGCCGGTGGGAGCGTTCCTGAGCGGTGGTTTGGATTCCAGTCTTATCGTGGCGCTTGCCGCGGAGCAGGCCGAAGGACTGAAAACATTTTCAATCGGATACGGGGAAGCGGATTTTGACGAGCTGCGTTTTGCCCGGCAGGTGAGTCGCATCTTCAGGACCGAGCACCACGAGCTGATTCTGAAGCCTGACATAGAATCGCTGATCGAACAGGTAATCGCGGCCATGGACGAACCGATCGCCGACTCGTCTGCCATTCCCACCTTTCTGGTGGCGCGCGAGACGGCGCGTCACGTCAAGGCCGTAATGTCCGGAGTGGGTGGAGACGAGCTTTTCTCCGGCTATCCGCGCTATCTGGGAGCCAAGCTGAGCGAGCGCATTCCGCGCGTATTAGCCGCGCCGGTGGCGCGTGCCGCCGCTGCCTTTCGAAGCGAACCGACCGGACGCGATCTGAGCGGCTGGATAAATAGATTCGGCAAAGGCCTGCTCCTTGATCCGCAGCGACGCTATGCCCTCTGGACTTCCTTTCTGGAGCAGGAGAATCGTGACGTCGTGTCGGCGCCGCCGCCCGAGCCGCTTTATTTCCAGACTGAGCTCTCCGGGCTGTTTGAGCAGTCCCGGGATGCTTATATTGACGCCATTTTGCGCGTGGACCTGAATCGATATCTGCCCTCCGACCTTTTGAAGTTTGGAGACAACATGACAATGGCGAACTCTCTGGAACTTCGAGTTCCCTTCTGCGATGTCGACCTGGTGGAGCATGTCGCCAGGACCCCTGCGCGCGTTCGTTTTCCGGGCTGGACTTTGAAGCCGGTACTGAAATCGATAGCCGAATCGCACCTGCCCAGGGATTTGATTTATCGCAAGAAGCAGGGCTTCATGGTTCCCATCGGGAAGTGGTTCCGATGCGAATTGAAGAGTTATCTAGACTCAGCCCTTCGTGCCGAAAAATTACCTTCGTTTCTGGCTCCGGCTGTCGTGTCCAGAATCGTCCAGGAGCATGTTTGTGCGCGCAGAAACCATACGCACCTTCTGTGGGCTTTGATTGTGCTGACCCGCTGGCTCGAGTTGAATCCTGTGGAGCACACAGTCGAGGCCGGAAGCCAGGGTGTGACGTGATACCGCTGCTGGATCTGAAAGCCCAATACCGGGGAATCAAGGACGAAATCGAGGCAGCGGTGCTGGAAGTGTTGCGGGGGACTCACTATGTCCTGGGCGAAGCGGTTGCCGACTTTGAGCAGGAATTTGCGCGCTTTTGCGGAACCGGGCATGCCGTAGCCGTGAATTCCGGTACCAGTGCCTTGCATCTGTCGCTGGCAGCGATTGGAATAGGCCCCGGCGACGAGGTGATCACAGTGCCTTTTACTTTTGTGGCGACTGTGGCGACGATTTGCTATACGGGAGCGCGCCCCGTCCTGGTGGATATCGACCCGAGGTCGTACACCATAGACCCCGGGCAGATTGAAAAGGCGATTACGAAAAAAACGCGGGCCATCATTCCGGTGCACTTGTTTGGGCATCCGGCCGAGATGGATCCGATTTTGGAGATTGCGAGGGCTCGCAATCTGCACGTGATTGAAGACGCGGCGCAGGCTCACGGCGCGGAATACAAAGGCCGCCGGGTCGGAAGTCTGGCGGAACTCGGTTGTTTCAGTTTCTACCCCTCAAAGATTCTTGGCGCATGCGGCGAAGGGGGTTTGGTGACGACGTCAAACGCAGAGCTGGCGCGCAAGATTCGCATGCTGCGCAACTGGGGCCAGGAAGGGAAGTACGATCACGTGCTGCAGGGGTTCAACTATCGCATGGATGGAATCCAGGGTGCAGCGTTGGGTGTTAAACTGCGCCATCTTCATAAATGGATAGAGGGCCGTCGCAGCCGTGCTGCACTCTACCATAAACTGCTTGATGGATTCGACGTGCAGCGTCCTTGGGAGGCGCCTCACTGTCGCCATATTTATTCCCTCTACACCATCTGTTCAGATCGGCGTGAAGCGATTCGCAACGGCCTGGAGGAGGCTGGAGTAGAAACGGCGATTCATTACCCGATCCCGGTGCATTTGCAAAAGGCATACGCCGCCTTGGGGTACGGCCCCGGAGCGTTTCCGGTCTCGGAAAAAATCGCCAGTGAAATTCTCTCGCTGCCGATATACCCTGAACTAATCGACGCGCAAGTTGAGAAAATCTGTTCAAGCATCGGCGAGGCGCTTCAGTAATACCCCCGGTTCGGACGACGCTACCTAGAGGCGCGACATGTCGCGTCTCCGGAGTTTCTACATTTTTGGGAGTGGAGAGACGGCCTGAGGGCCGTCTCAGGCGAACCAAGGCTTCGCTAGACGCGATGTATCGCGCCTCTCGGCGTTCTCGGCGGCTCTGCGGTGAACATAAGGTAGCCGTCTCCATTCTGTTCCGATGTGGGCAACACGCCCTTCTTCTTGTAATCCTGAAGCTAATTCGGACAGGCGTGACCTGCACGTGCACGTGGCCGTCCTCGGCTTTTTCTTCGGCTGCGGCCTAAGACCGCATCAGGGTTTTGTGGTGAAAATACATTCAGGTTCTAGGTAAAAGAATGCTCCTCGATCTTCAACGCGATCTGTTCCCAGGAAAATTCGGCGCGGGCCTTTTGTGAATCCAATGCTGCCAGTTGGGTGTAATGGCCGATTCTTTCAAGCATCAGGTGGATTGTGTTTGCCAGTGCCTGGGGATTTCCCGCCTGAAACGACAGCAGTGAAGGGAACTGCCTGATGAGATTCTGCACCGGTGGAATATCTGAAATCACCGTGGGCCGGGCGCAGAAGAGATAATCGATCACCTTCAGCGGGGAAACCTCGCCTCTGTCCGGATCAAATGGCGCAAGACAGAAATCGGCTGCCCCAAGCATCACCGGCACCTGATGGTATTCAATCTGTCCTGTGAAGCGGACCTTCGTCAAGCCCAGCGCGGCTGCGCGGGCCTCCCATGCGGCGCGCATCCGGCCCTCGCCTGCCAGCCATGTCTCAAGCGAGTACAGCCTTGGATCTGCCAATGCTTCCAGCAGAGTATCGATCCCCTGATAAGCGAAAAAAGTGCCCGTGAAAACCGCCAGCCGGACATTCTCAGAAATGCCGAGCTCGCGTCTGCATTCTGCCCGCGCGTGAGGATAAAAAATGCTCGAGTTGCTGCCGCTGGGAGCTACAAAAGTCTGTCCGGTGTCGGCGTTGAAGTCGCTGCGGATCTCGGATTTGAGTCCTTCGGTGAGCGCCACAATCCTGTCGGCACGCCGCAGGTTCCAGGATACCACGCGCTTCACCCATTTTCCCCGCGGCTTCCGGTCAGTCCTGTAAAACTGAAGAGGGTTGCCATTGAATTCAATTACCAGCCTGGCTCCCAACAGCCAGGCGAGCAAGGGAGGAGCGAGGGCATTGAAAATGCGTTCATAGATGATGTGAGGGCGCCCGCGCGCGCATCTGTAAAGCATGGCGGGAATCAGCAGCAGGTTGAATGAGATGAGCCGCAGCAGCGGCTTGTCAATTACAGGCACCCAGACACAATCGATTTCCGTGTGACGGCGGGAATATGAGGGCGCAAAAACCGTAACTTTGTGACGGCGGCCGAATTGCGCCGCCAGCTCCAGCACTTTTTGAAATCCCCCCATGCCGGCCCGGACGGCGGGATCGTAGAGGTAGGACACCATGAATACTCTGAGCGGGCGCGTTTTTCTTTTGTTGCTGTTGAAATCATGCATCCAGTGCAGCCTTCAACTTTTCGTAACATTGGCGGGTTGTGAAATTCTCACGTACTGTCTGCAGACCGGCGGTCGCGAGTCTGCTTCTTAATGACGTGTCTTCCACCAATGCGGTTAGCTTCTGCAGCCACTCGTTGCTTTCCGCCAACAGGCCGTTCTCGCCGTCCCGGATCAGGCTGCGGGTTTGGCCGACCGGCGACGCCACCACACACGCCTCGCCTGCCATATAGACGGTCGCCTTCAGTACTCCGCGCGCCAGCGAATCCTCAACGTCAAAAAGCGGAAAAAGCCCGATGTCCATCGCCAAAACTTCCCTGACCATCTGTTCCTGAGAATAGAAAGGAACCGTGGTGAGCTTCACTTTTTCAAACCGTGGCAGCAGCCGCCAGTCGTAACCCGCTCCGATCAGTCGAAGTTGGATATTTTCGAAGCGCCGGAATAATCTCTCCAGCGCCTCCCATATAAGAAAAAGGTTGAACGCGGTTGAGGCGCTCCCAATCCATCCGAGTACAACGCAGGAATCGGATCCGCGCACTCGAGGACGCCACTGATCGAACAACTCGATCTGAGGCGGATCAGGAACCACAAAACCATCCGTGTTGTAGCCGCGCGCGAACTCCAGCCCGTCGGGATTGTCACAGGTAACAGCGTCTACCATCTTCAACATCTCGCCGACATTTCCACCCGCGAACCGGCCCATCCAGGGAAGCCACAGCCCATCATTGAGGTCGAAAACGAGCCGGGCGCGGGTCGAGCGCCGCAGCCTTGAAATCAACCGCGGCGAAAGCACTTTCTGCAGATAGACGGCATCGCAGGAGCGCGCTCTGCTCGCAATTCTCGCTTCTCCCAGCCGCGCCCAACAACGATTGGCAGCCGCCAGCAGGCGGCCGACTCCCAGATCCAAAATGCGCCTGCTGAGGCGTCCCGGATGAAGGATTGCTTTGGTCAGCGCTGGATTAAGACGGGTCCGGTATTGGACGTCAAACCCATCCGCGGCAAAGTACTTCCGATAGGAAAGGGCCCGAATGCGCCCGCTCGGCCAGGCGTCTCCAGCCTCAGTCACAATTAGTATGCGACGCCTGCTCTGCGGGGCGGTGCTCATTTGACAGAGCGGCCGTGCCGCGTTCCGGGTGGTGCCAGAAATCGCTTGAACTTCCGGCAAGGGGGCGTCAACCGCGGCATAAAACGCCGCGTGTCTGGCGCGTGTTTCTTATCAGAGATACGGTCTCTCGAATGCCTTCGGCCAGGTCGCCACTGAACCGAAAGCCGCGCGACTGAAATTTTTCGCAGGAAACGGTATAGGAAAGCTGGTTCATGATGGGGGAATCGACAAACTCGACGCCAATCTCGGGAACCTCCTTGCGAATCAGGTCAATGATCTGATGGACCGTTGCGTTCACCGTAAGGATGTTATAAACCTCCTGATCGAAAAGACGGGAATCCAGGATGAAATCAATTGCGCGCACCGCGTCGCCCAAGTCGAGATAGGGCCGTTTCTGGTGCATTGCCGTGGGCCACACGGTGATGGGCTGACCTGTGCAGGCCTGCCATACGAATTTATTGATGGCAGTATGGAAACGCATTCCCGGCGAGGTGCCGAATATGGTGCCGAAGCGGCAGATGATGAAGTTCAGTGCGCCGCTCTTTCCCAGACCTTGCAGGTGTTGTTCCGCTCTCAGCTTGGCTTCGGCGTACGGGCTCTGCGGTTTCAATTCATCGATCGAACAGCCTTCATCGACGACGTCGTTTTGCGTTCCATAGACGCTCGTGGTGGAGACGAAAATCATGGCGCTGCCGCAGTCTGAGCAGGCCTGTGCCACGTGTTGGGTGCCTTCCAGATTGACCCGCTCTACTTCCTCGCGGCGCTCAAAGCTGCTGGGCGCATCGGTAATGGCCGCCAGGTGCAGGACCACATCCAGCTCTTCGAAGTGCTTGCGCAGATCTGCGGTGCAGATATCACCCTCGACAAACCAGAAGGGCACCTTTTCAGGCAGGTCAAACAGCGAGCAGTAGCGTCGTGTGGAAAGGTTGTCCAAGAGCAACACCTTGTCAAAAACGCCCGGCTTAATACTGTGAATAAAACGGGATCCGATGTGGCCCAGCGCGCCGGTGACTCCGATTTTCATTTTGAAGGCGTGCTCTCCAATATGGCTTTAGTTTTCAGCAGCCCCTGTTCGAAGCTGAATCGCGGCCTCCAGCCGGTGATGCCGCGAAGCCGTTCGGAGGAAATTTGCACCCGCTCGATTTCAATCCGGCGGCGCTCTTCCGGCCAATCGACGTGAGTGACTTTTCCCCTTCCAAACACGGCCACTATTCTCCGTGCAATTTCGCCGACCGTCAAATGCTCATCGTGAACGGCGAAGTAGGTCTCTCCATAAAGACGCGGATCCTGCGCGGCCTGATGGAGAATGCTTGTGGCGTCATCTACGAACATTACGTTGCGCGTCTGGTCGCCCGATCCGAACAACTTGATCTCCTGATTGGTCCACGCCAGATGAATGAAGTAGTTCACAAATCCGAATTCGGGATATCCCTTTCCATAGGGACCGTAAAGGTTGGCGAAACGCAGCACTACGGTTTTCAGATCGTGGACGCGATTGTAGATGCGGTAATACTTCTCAGCCACCCCCTTGTTTGCCGAATAGATGTCCAGAGGCTTTTCGCCGTGACTTTCATCGACCAGATCGTCTGTTGCCTTGCCGATCACCGTGCTGCTGGATGTATACACCACAACCGCAGTCCGGTTAAGCAGCCGGATCGCGTCCAGCAGCTTCAGGTTGCCGAGACAATTGATTTCGGCATCGAGCAGCGGCTGCTGCAAAGAGAGGGGATGCGAAGTCTGGGCTGCGCAGTTGAAGATAATGTCCTGTCCCTGAACGGCTTCTCCAATTACGGGCTCGTCGTTCATGCTGCCGCGGATAAAGCGTATTTGATTCCACACATCGCGCAGGTTCTCGGTCGAAGCGTGAAGGCGCGCTTCCAGAGAATCAAGGACGGTCACCTGATTTCCGGCCTGGTTGAGGCAATGGCGAACCAGATTGGAGCCGAGAAAACCGGCGCCTCCGATAACCAGAATCTTACTGGAGTTGTTTCCTGCGCGCATATAAGCAGATTCGGCTGGTTCGGCCCAGCAATGCCAGCGCCTGGCAAACAGGCGTCAAATAGCCGCCGGCTTTGAGCACGATGCCGTCCAGCAACATTTTTTTCCGGCGGGAGCGGCAAAGCGCGCTCTTCTGAAAGTCATTCAGGCTGTACTGATGATACCGTCCGGTCAGGACAAAATGTTTTGAAATCAGACGTCTAAGATCGATCTTCCGGAAAAGGGTGAAATGGCGCGGCAGGTCGAGGTTGTACCAGCACTCGCGGTAAATTCGAAAATCAAGAGAGTCGACAGTGATAGTTGACAGGATCAGTTGCCCGCCGGGTTTCAATTTTGCGGCCACTGATCGGATAAAGAGTTGCGGATCCGGCAGGTGCTCCAGAACTGATCCGGCGATTATCACATCGAGGCTGCCGGGAGTAAATCGGTCGATGTTGTGTTCAACGGGACCTGGATATACCTGGAAGCCGCGCTCGCAGGCGCGACGGGCGGCCTGCAGATTGTATTCAATTCCCGCACATTCACTCCATCCCAATTCCCGCAGCAGCGAAAGCCGCTCCCCTGAGGCACAGCCGATTTCCAGCAGTTTGCCGTCGGGAACATAGTCCGGCAGCATTTGAGCTCCGGCACTCCATGCGGCAAACAGCCGCCGCATCGGCCCGGGGGCAGGCCCGGCGTCCAGGTGGAAATAACCCTTTCTCTTCCTTAGGAGCCAGCGCGCAGTATCACTGATCTGTTTTTCCGGGAGGGAATAGGATTCGTAGTGGTCCGGATAGTACCGCTCCAGAAGCTCCGGAGCGATGCAGGGGTTTTGAAAAAGAGCCCCACAGCGGCTGCAGCGGCTCACATGAAACCAGCCAGGTACTTGAAGCAGGCGGTCTCGGCTTGAGATTACGACCTGACTTTCGACACTGGCGCATAAGGGACAGGCCCTGTGGACCAGCGAGGAATCTGGATCAATCGGGTTTTCCGCGGAATCGGATTCTGCAGCGCGCGCCGGCGGTTGATCAAGCGAAGCCATAGAAGCACACCTAACGGGCCAGCCAGTAGTCGATGGTTCTGTCGATTCCTTCGACCAGGTCCGTCTCTGGTTTCCACCCGGTTGCCCGGCAGAACGCGGAAGTATCAGCCACAAAGTTGCGAGTTTCGATCTCGAGCTGAGGTGTGGGAGGTTGGATGCTTTTTACCGCCGGTTGCCGGCCGGTTCGATGTTTGACGCGCGCCGCCACCAGATGAATGGCCTCGGAGATCGTGCATCCTTTGCCGCTGCCGATCACAAAATGCCTGCCTGACGTCTGCGCGATGTGGTCGGAAGCCGCCACGAAGGCGTTTGCGACGTCGTCCACATAAACATAGTCCCTTACCTGTTCGCCGGCTCCGTATACGGTCAGCTCGTCTCCGTCCAGCGCCTTCTTGATCATCTGGTTCAGAATCCCGCGATCGGCACTGCTGCTTCGCGGTCCTGGTCCGTAAATATTGGCGAGCCTTAAGATGGCGCCGCTAACGACTCGCTGCCGGGTGTAATACTTAAGGTAATGCTCTGCCATCAGCTTGTGCAGATCATACACGGTCAAAGGATCGTCCGGATGTGATTCCGACACCGGCAATTGCCTGGGAATGCCTGCAATCGTGACTGTACTGGCGAACAGCAGCGCCGGGTGCAAGTCACGACGGCGGCACGTTTCCAGCAACCGGAGAATCGGCAATACATTGATTTCAAGGTCCGCCTGTGGATCGCGGTTCGAGACGGAAGCGCTTGTCTGGCCGGCAAAATGGAAAATTGTGCCTGCGTCCTTTAAGATCGTGTTCCAGATTGAGGAATCCGCGATATCCCCCAACGTGTCTACAACAGGAAACCGGCTTTGGACCGGCGCCAACCGGCTGCCCGGGCGGGCAAAGCGGACTATTTGCGCATCCCGCGCACCGAGCACGCGAAGCAGCGCAGATGCCAGGTACCCGGCGGCGCCAGTAATCAAAACACGTTTCATCGGGGTTCCGGATTTTCGAGTTACGGGTTTCGGGTTACGAGTTTCCGGGTTACGAGTTTCCGAATTCAAAATTCAAAAATTGAAGAATCCAGTGCGAGCTTCGACTTGGAACCTAAGGCTGACGTATGTTTTACCCGCCCTTCATCCCTGAATTCCTGAAACGAATTTTGAATTTTCAATCTTGAATTCGCAAACCGGAAGCCATTTTGCAAACCAACCCGCAACCCAAAAACCCGCAACCTGTAACCCGCAACCCGAAAAACCCGCAACTTGATTATTTTATTACCGGCCCCTTCAGCCAATCGTAGCCGATCACCGGATCGTCGTAGGGGATGCGGCCCTCATCGTTCGGGTCATAGACCCCGGATGTAACGTAGAACAGGTGTACAGGGCCGCTCAGGCATTTGCAGCCGTGCGCCACCCCGGGCGGAATTTTCAGCACCTGCGAAGGCTGATTGTCTCCCATCAGGATCTCCATAGTCTTGCGAAAGGTCGGCGAATCTTCGCGCGTATCATGCAGAGCTACCCGCAGAACTCCGCTTCCGACATACCACCAGTCGATCTGCTGTTTGTGTATGTGCCATGCCTTTGCCGTGTCCTGATACATCAGCGAATGACTCCACTGACCAAAACCTTCAGCGAAGAAGTCATCGGTAACGCGAATGATTTCGCGGAAGAAACCACGGTCGTCGGCGTGAGTTTCCAGTGTCTTCAACACTATTCCGTCAATCACGATCCCTGCTCCTGTCAATGATGATTTCATCTGAAGGCCAGCACAGCGTCGATCACTGCCTGCAGTTCTGCCGCGCTCAGTTCCGGATACATCGGCAGCGAGAGAACTTCTCGCGCCGCCCGCTCGCTCTCGGGAAGTGAATCGCTCCCCCTG
Organism: Acidobacteriota bacterium; assembly: GCA_036507075.1. Lineage (GTDB taxonomy): Bacteria > Acidobacteriota > UBA6911 > JACQSX01 > JACQSX01 > DASXQR01. The sequence continues at coordinate 12,106 of DASXQR010000233.1, forward strand.
AGACGCCCTCGATAGGCGGGCTGCAGGTGCACGGCCACCGGGTAATGAACAAGAGCGCCGATGCCTTTTTGCTTCAAGAATGCCTGCAGCTCATCACGTCTCGAGCAGCGAATTACATAAAGATGATACACGTGACGGGCAAGTGGCCGTACCAAAGGAGTGGCCGCTACCGGCGTACGCAGCGCTTCGTTATAACGCGCAGCGTGTCGGGCACGTGTTTCGTTGTCACTGTCCAGATGCCCCAGCTTCACACGCAGCACTGCGGCCTGCACCTCGTCCAGCCGGGAATTCCATCCTGGAACGGAGCTGATATATCGCTCTGCCCAGCCATATTCGCGCAGCAGTCGCACTTTTTCCGCCAGCTCCGAATCGTTTGTCACAACCATGCCGCCATCACCAAGCGCGCCGAGGTTCTTGGTGGGATAAAAGCTGAAGCAGGCGATATCTCCCCAGGAACCGGCCCGCCTGCCGTCATACACAGCTCCATGGGCTTGAGCGCAATCCTCCACCACTCGCAAGCGGTGCCGGCGCGCGATCTTCAGAATGGCTTCCAGGTCCGCCGGCTGTCCATAGAGATGGACCGGCACGACCGCTCTGGTCCGCGAGGTGATTGCCTGTTCCAACCGGGCTGGATCCAGCGCATAAAACTGCGGTTCGATGTCGACCAGAACCGGCGAGGCGCCGGTCAACTCCACCGCTGCAACCGTGGCGACCGCCGTATGAGAGACGGTGATGACTTCATCACCCTGCTTGATTCCACACGCGGCCAAAGCCAGGTGCAGCGCTTCGGTGCCGCTGCCGACTCCAACAGCATGGTCCACCCCGATGTAGGCGGCAAATTCCCGTTCGAACGCCCGCACTTCTTCGCCGAGGATGAACCACCCTTTTTCCAAGGTCCGTTTCAGGGCCTGGTCGATCTGTTCCTGGTAGGCGCGGTACTGGGCCTGGGGATTGCCGCACAGAATCATTCAATCACCTGCACCTTGGGCACATAAACAATCCATTTGCCGCCCCGGTTTCGAAATTCCTGTTCTTTTGCCATGATTTCCTGCGCGTGATTCCATCCGAACAGCAACGCATAATCCGGATAGCGGGCGGCGAATACTTCCCGCGGCTTGACGGGAATGTGCACTCCCGGGCTGAATTTTCCCTGCTTGATCGGTGTCGTGTCGCTGATAAATTCCACCAGTTCCGGGGTGATGCCGCAATAATTGGTGACAGTAGTGCTCTTGGAAGTGGCAGCGTAGCCGGCAACGCGCTTGCCTTTCTCCTTGAGATCCCTCAGTAATCCAGCCAGTTCATCGCGTGAGTTTTCGATGCCGGCGCGCAACCTTTCAAAGGTGTCGGCAGTTTGGAGCCCCAAGGCCCTTTCCCGTTTCCGAAGATTTTCCACCGCGGGACTGGCTGCGTGCCGTCCTGCGTGCCCGATGGCGTACCGCATTGAGCCGCCGTGCACCGGCTGTGGCGACACATCGAACACTTCCAGGCCGTGCTGCTTCATGAAATAGCTGATGGAAGACTCCGAAAAATAAAAGGCATGCTCATCGTAGATCTGGTCGTAAGCGGTCTTTTCGACGATATCGCCCAGGTATGGATCCTCGAACAGTAGAACGCCCTGCGGCTTGAGCAGGATCTTGATGCCTGCCGCGACCGAGTGCAGATAAGGGATGTGGCAAAAGACGTTGGCGCCGAGGAAGGCGTCAGCCTGGCCATGCTCTTCGACAATGCGTCGCGCCAGTTGCTCATCAAAAAAGCTGCAAATGGTGGTGATTCCCTTGCCGATAGCGACCTGGGCAACATTTGCGGAAGGCTCGATGCCGAGGTGACGGATTTTTCGCAGCGCGAAATGCTGGAGCATGATTCCGTCGTTGCTCCCGATTTCCACCACGAAAGGATCGGAGGAAGGAAGATAGCGGGACATCACCAGTTCCGCGAATTCGCGAAAATGGGCCGCCATGAGGGACGATGTGGAGGAAAAAAATGCGTAATTGGCATGGAACATTTTCTCCCGATCAACCAGTTCCGCCAGTTGCACCATGGTGCAACGCTCGCAGAAGCCAACCCTCAACTCAAAAAAATATTCTCTTGCAAACTCTTCCGGCGAAAGAAATCCGTTGGCAATCGGCATTTTGCCGAAAGACATGAACGGTTCAAACGAATTCCCGCAGATCAGGCATTGGGACATACAGCATTTTCCCTTCGCGTCTTTCGCGCTTTAGCGGTCAAAAAGATCACCACCAAGGCACAGCGCCGCCGTCGGCCGCAACCAAAGAAAAAGCCGAGGACGGCCACGTGCACGTGCACGTCAACGATAGACGTCAACAATAGACGTCAACGACCACATCTACGCTCACGAAGAAACATCGCAAGTTTGCCTGCTGGCTGTTTAGGTATGCCACAAGGCAACTCTTGGAACGTATCGTGTCGATGTTGACCAAAATGATTAAGCTCTAAATCTGTCAAGCAGCCTGGACATGTTCCGTGGACATTGACGTGCACGTGGTCGTAGACGATAAACGTCGACGTTGAGGTGAACGGATGTCTTCTGAAATCTTGTCAAAAAAACAAGAAGTTGCCAACTTGTTGGACAAAGGATACAAGTACTGCTTCTCACGCACTGGCCACAGCCGACTTGAGTATCTCTTCGGCTCGCCGGCTCACAACCTTCTTATCCAATTCCGCAACAGCGCGCGCTCTTCCGGCCGCCGCCATCTGGAGGCGGAGCTCCGGCTGCTCTGCCAGAGTCTCGATCCGCGCTGCCAACTCGGCGCTGGAGCCGGCCTTTACCAGATAGCCGTCGATTCCATCACGCACGGCTGTAGGGTTGCCTCCCACACGAGTGGCAATCACCGGCAAACCTGAGGCCAGGGCTTCGGCGATAACCAGTGGAAAACCCTCTTCCCGAAAAGTGGAAAGCACAAAGGCGTCACTTTGTCGAAATATTTCAGCCACGTCAGTCGGGCCCAGGCCTCCGCGGAAATCGACGAGAGGGTCTATTCCCAAGTGACGGCTCCGCCGCTGCAGTCGCTCCATTTCGGGACCGCGTCCTGCGACAGTCAATCGAAATAGATCAGGCTTCCTTTTGGCAAGTATAGCGACAGCATCCAGCAACACATCAAAACCTTTCTGACGGGACAAGGTGCCGGCTGAGATGATTCTGAAAGGATTGTTGCCGGAACGAGCAATATGCGGCGCAGCCAGGGATGATGGATGGAACAGCGCGGTATCCACCGGGGCTGGAAGGACGTCGATTTTGCTCGAGGAAATCCCGTAGAGCCGATGCAAAGAATTTCGGGTCTGCTCGGACACCGAGATCACCCGGGCTGAGCCCTGCATCAGTCTTCTTTGATCCCGATGCGACTCGCGCAGCGCATATCCGACCTCTTTCAGGCACAACAGGACCGAACCTCGGCCTGCCGCCAGCATGCGAAGGGAACTGATCAAATCGACCAGACCGCTGCCCTGCACTATAGTGACAATCGGGTAGGAAAGACGGGTCAACGAGTGGGAGACAAACGAATTGCTGAGAACCACGTCCGGTCTTTCCGAATGACTGCGCACAAAATCAAAAAGCGCGAAGTCCCAGTCTCTCCCACGCGCCCCCCGGGGCACGGGGAGCGGGTGAAAGCAAATTCCATCTCTCGATTCGACAAACGGCAATTGAGTGGTAAGCACCTTGATCGAATGTCCCAGTTCTGCCAGCCCTTGCAGAATCAGCTCGAAATACCGTTCCATACCGCCTGATACGCCATGCTGGGCGGTAAGGCTGGAAACGGCAAAGACTTTCATTCATTCACTCCTGAGGTGCCAGTGCTTGGTTGGGTGTAACAAAATGGAAGCTTCTTGTTTTTTCGACGAGATTTCAGAAGACAAGACATCCGATTACGTCAACGTCGACGTTTTGTCGTCTACGACCACGTGCACGTCAATGTCCACGGAACACGTCCAAGCTGGCAAACTTGCGATTTTTTCTTCGTGAGCGTGGACGTAGTCGTTGACGCCTATCGTTGACGTGCACGTGCACGTGGCCGTTCTCGGCTTTTTGTTTGGTTGCGGCCTATAGCCCTCTGTAGTGAAAAAATCACTAATATCGAATCATAGCCAATATTCCCACTTTGTTGCGATAATTTCATTGCCGTCGCCGCTGAGTCAGGATATCGGGCGGCCTTCCATCCTTTTGGAATGTACAAGATCACTCACATCAACTCATCGGCAGGGATCGGCGGAGGCGAGACACATCTCCTGCTGTTGGCCCGATACCTGCATGGCAACGGATTTCATCTTGACTTCGTGCTGCCGGAAGACGGGATCTTCTGTGATCGCCTGCATGCGGCAGGGTTGTCCCATCAGGTCGTGCCGATGACCAGTAAATTTCAACCGAATGCGCGGCGCCGTCTGCGTCAACTTCTGGAAAGAAGCTCTCCCGACCTGGTGCACTGTCACGGAGCCAGGGCCAACTGGTTTGGCAGGAGAGCCGCCCGCCAGGCCGGCGTGCACACGGTGTTCTCTACCGTACACAACTCCCTGAAAGATTATCCGTACCCCGGTTGGCGGCGAAGATTCTACGTGATGTTGGAGAAGCGGACCGCATTTCTTGTATCACAGTGGATTGCAGTCTCTCAGAGTATCAAGTCCGACCTTGTCGAGTACTATGGCCTTCCGTCCGGAAGGATTGAAGTCATTCCCAACGGCGTGGATTTACGAGACCTTCAGCCTGCGACCCAACGTTCCGACATGCTCCGAGCGCTCAGCCTGCCGCCCGAAGTCGTCCTGATCATTGCTGCGGGCCGTATGACCGAACAGAAAGGGCATCGCTACCTGCTGGCGGCCATCGCGCAGATCTACTCTGACTTTCCCACTCTCCACTGCGTGCTTGCCGGAGATGGTCCGCTTCGTGGAACGCTGGAAAACGAAGCGCGAAGCCTTGGTATCAGCGAGCGGGTGCATTTTGCAGGGTTTCGTTCGGATGTCCCCGACTTGCTGGCTGCCGCCGACCTGTATGTACTTTGCTCAATCTCTGAAGGCATGCCGATTGGACTGCTGGAGGCAATGGCGCTCGGGCGTGCGGTTGTTGCTTCAGCGGTAAACGGAGTGACCGAAGTCGTCCGCCACCAGGTCGACGGACTGCTGGTTCCTCCGGCTGATCCGGGCAGCTTGTCGCAGGCGATCCGGGAACTCCTGACCAATCTATCGCTGCGCAGACGTCTGGCCGAAGCCGGAAGAGAAAGAGTCGCACAAGACTTCACAGCCGAAAAAATGGCTCTTCGAGTGGCTGACTTATATCGTGCCCGCCTGGCCGAAACTCATTTAACCGCGTCAGCGCCTGGAATATAATCCCGCGTATTATTACTAATTCCAGGCAAGAACTTTTTCACGACAGAGGCACAGCGCAGGGGCGAGCAAGCAGCAGACCGCGAAGCGGTCAAAGAGAAGAGCCGGGGGTAAGCGCGTTTTCTGCGCGCCGCCCCCGGTCGAGCCCCCATCAGGAGCGACCCTGAAAGGGTCGAAGAGCGACGTGGTGACGGCGATCTTGAAAACGATTCTGGCACCCTTTCAGGGTGCGCTGGTTTGGGGAAGCTCACCGGGGGCGGCGCGCAAAAAAACGCGCTTGCCCCCGGCTATTCTGTTTGACGCTTTCAGCGTCCAGACCGACAATTCAATCCTTTAGACTGGTTCGCACTGGAACGTGCTCTCTTTGGTTGTGGCTCTGCCACTGCAAGCTCGTGAAGATGGACGCTTTTTTGGCTCCAGCCTGCGGCCGGGCTGTGCTTCTGTGGTGAGAATTCATAAGTAAGTTTGCGAGATTAAGTACTCCTGATGGCGAAATACTCTCTCCAGGAAATCAGACAAAGCCATACCCAGAAGAAGCAGTTCGACAGCCAGTTTCCTTTCAGCGCCCGGGTGGTCCGGCCCCTGTCATTTTATTCTGCATGGATGCTGCTTCAACTCACCGAATCTCCCAGCCGGATTGCGTTCGCAGGCCTGGTGATCGGAATAGCGGGATGTTTTTCCCTGACTCAAATCCCCGAGTGGACGGTCTGGCCCGCCCTGATATTGCTGCTCCTTTACGATCTGCTGGATGCTACCGACGGCAACGTCGCCCGCGTGACAGGAAATGTAAGCTATTACGGAAAATTCCTGGATGGCGCGATCGGTAATCTCATCGAAGGCACCTACGCGCTATGGATGGGCGTGGGAATGTACAGGCTGTATCAACATCAGGCATGGATTGGCTGGCCGGGACCTGCGGGATATGCTTTAGTGGTGCTGGTCGCCGGAGCGACCATCACTTGGACCACAATGTACAGCAGTCTGGTAAGGGACGCCTACTACGGTCATTATGAAACAATGCAGAGAATCGCCGCTCCCGGGCAGAAGAAGGATGCTCTGCGGCAGGAGATCGAAACATCCACATTCAGCCGATCACCATGGTATCTGCTGCATCTCAACGCCAGCTCCTTTGACATTCAGTTGCTTGTTCTTCTGATTTGCTCGGTGGCACGGCGCGTGGATGTGTTCCTGCTCGGCTACGCGGCGTACTTTGTGCTCCAGGCTTTCGCCTATCTGGCCTTTTACATCCGTCGCGCGCAGCGAAACCTGATTTGATATGAATGCAGTCGCGCAATGGATTCGTGACATCACTTCCCGCTTTGATGAGAGTTGTGGCACCGGGGTCAAGCCGCTGCTCGGCAATTGTTACCGGCGATTGCGAAGCGGCTGGTCGCGGGTTCGCAGAAGATTGGATCCTCTGAGAATCAAGCTTCGTTACCTGCTTGGCAAGCCCGCACCGGTAAAACTGCACCTGGGATGCGGCCCGAAACACTTCGAAGGCTACGTCAATGTGGATCTGTGGATCACCGACGCGACCGACGTCGTTTGTAATATTCAGAAGCTTCCCTGGCCGGACAGTGCGGCCAGCGTCATTGAATCTCATCACATGATCGAGCATATCTCTCACCGTGCCATTGAGGAGACTTTCCGAGAGTGGCATCGCGTACTCGTTCCCGGTGGTCTGCTGATACTGGAGACGCCTCATTTTGATGAGGCGGTCCGCCGGTACCTTGCGGGCGACGAAGAGAGGCTCTTAAGCATTTTTGGCAGGCAGCGGCGAACAGGAGACACGCACTTTTACGGATACAATCCATCCCGTCTGGAAAGTCTACTGAGCAGGATAGGCTTTCGTGATTTTGAACAAACGAAGCCCCAAAGCCATCAATCGCTCGAAGAACCTGTGTTTCGTCTGGAGTGCAGGAAGGCAGCGCTCCCGGGGAAAGCTCACTGATGCAGCGCGGCAAAGGCCGGATCGCCATCGTGCAGGAAAGATTCGGCGCCGGCGGACGCGAAAAGGTCGTCGCTGCAATGATCGAGGTCTTGAACTCGATGGGAATCACCCCCGATGTCATCACGCTGCAGAGCACAATTACCTCCCGGGAGGTGAGTCAACTGTTCGGCAGCCGGATCGATTATAACGTCCTGAAGCTCCCTGATCTTCTTCCCTCGGTCCTGAGTGGGGCTGAAGCACCTTACACAAACCTGCTGGCAAACCTGTGGACTCGAAAACACGACGGGGTAATCAACTTGAACAGCTCCATGGCATTCTGTTCCTCCAGAGTCCCGACTATTTTCTATGTTACCGTTCCCGAGCGGTTCATCGTGCTCAGCCAGCGTGCCGGCAGGGAGGCTGGATTTTGGAGCCGATGGCGTGACCGCCTGCACCGGGCGTTGGTGCGCAGGTTTGACATTGTGAAGGCCGGGTTTATTGTCGTTTCTCTATGCGAACATACGCGGGATCTTCTGCAGAGCGTGCATCCAGGTATCGAAACGGCTGTGTTATACCCGCCTGTCGATGCAGCGGTGTTTGAGAACCGAGTGCAGAAAGAAAACATTATCGTCAATCTGGGTCGTTACGCGACGCAAAAGCGCCAGCTCGATCTTCTTGCCCAGGCAAAACACCTTCCCGACTATCAGTTCATCTTCATGGGACCTGGACAGGGAAGCCGATACTTCCAGCGTTGCCGCGATTACGTCAAAGAGCAGGGATTGGCCAATGTGGAGCTTAAGGGGTTGGCGCCCTTGACGGAATTAAGGTCCACTCTGGCACGGGCCATGTTTTACGTGCACATGTTTCGGTCCGAGCCCTTCGGGATGGCCACTGCCGAAGCCATTGCTGCCGGTTGCATTCCGGTGGTGCCGGATAGTTGGGGAAACCGGGAGATCGTGGTGAAACCCGAATTGAGATTCAAGCAGGACCAGGAAATTGTAAGCATCATTCGCAACATCGAAGGCAATCCCGCGAGGGCGGGGGATTACCGCGCCGACCTTCAAAAACACGTTCAGAAATTCGATAAGGCTGTCTTTACAGTCGAATTTCAACGGCTGGTTGACGAATTGATAAGCAGCAGCCGGCCGTCGGTAAATTGAGCGGTGGAATGAAAGACATCTTTTTCGAACGAAACTTCTACTCTGATTTCGAGCAAAGCCCGCTCGTTCTGGTCGACGTGGGCGCCTCGGGAGGCTTGCAGCCTAAATGGTCCCGCGCAGCGCGGTTCTTGCGTGTTGTCGAATTTGAGCCCGACAAGGACGAGTTTCAGCGCCTCGTTGCAACCGGCGCTGGAAACATGCGGCGGGTTTTAAACACTGCCCTGTACAAAAGGCAAGGTATGTTGCCGTTCTATCGGACACGGGACCGGCAGTGGTCATCGATATTGAAACCTAATCACAGGGTGCTGGACAAATTTCCGCACAGCGAAGGCCACGATATCGAACAGGTGGGGGAAATTGAGGTGTCCCCACTGGACCAGCAACTCACACAGGCGGATATACAGGATGTTGATGTGCTCAAACTGGATACGCAGGGAAGCGAGTTGTTCATCCTGGAAGGAGCGCAGCAGACTTTGTCCAGAGTGTTCACGGTGGAAGTTGAGGTGGAATTCGTGCCGTTATATGAGGATCAGCCTTTGTTCAGCGATGTAGAAGCATTCCTGAAGAGATTCGGATTCCAGCTCTTCGATCTCAACTCCCGCTACTGGAAAAGAAAGGCGGGAAAAGACTGCGGGAATCCCAAAGGCCAGCTTGTCTGTGCCGATGCCCTGTTTCTCAGAACCTCAGAGAGCTTCTTGTCGATGCTGCAAGCCGGAGGCCGGGCAAATTCCAGGCAGAAGCTGTTGCGCGCTCTCTCGCTGTGCGCGTTTTACGGTTACATCGACTACGCGCTGGAGTTGCTCGAAGGCAGCAAAGATCTGCTCTCCAAAGAACAAGTCACGCTTTTGGGCCGCATTCTGAAGAATGACATTCCGATTTCCACCAGAATTCCAAATATGCGGGGCCGCTGGAGAGCGGCAGAGTTTTTCTACCGCCTTTACAAGCTATTCAGACCCACCCGTGGAATTTACAGCTCCGGCGGCCGGGGGTTGGGAAACGTTGACTAAAAAGCTTGAACCGCGAAGAACGCTAAGAACGCTAAGCTCATCATCGGTCCGAACAACCGGCTGACTGCAAGGACTTAAAAGTTCTGAAGAAGTGTCACGCGCTACGTGCAATAACACTTGGACTGCCGGAGTGAAAAAGAAATTCTTAACGTTCTTCGCGTTCTTGGCGGTTCAATTTTTTCTCGCGTTCTCAGCCGGCGCAGCGGGCCGCCTCATTACCGTCTGCAGCAGTTCCATAAAAAGATTCTTCTCTTTCCAACCGATGAACAGCGCCGCCGCGACTCCGTAAGAGACCAGCAGAACGATGAACTGCGGGAGGCTTCGTGCGAATTTGTGGGCCGCCACTCCTAAAAGCCCCTGCAACGCGTAGAGAGGCCAGTAGCGGGCGAACAATCTCAGTGCCCTGCGTGGAACACCCGGCAACTGGGATCCCGTTCCAAACAAATGCAGGAAGAACGAGAACAATCCGACCACAAAGAGCCAGGCGGCGGCTCCCGAGATTCCGAATTTGAAAATCATCGGGAATACGCCCGCAGCGTAGAAGAGGAACTGGAGTGAGCGGAATTTCGCCTGAAGCTGAGGCATTCCCATTGAGTAATGAAGCGCCTGCCAGGTGAGGGTGAGCAGTTGCAGCCATTCGGCCAGGCAGAGCCAGCGAAGCGGTCCCACGATCGGCATCCATTTTTCGCCGAGAAAAAGAGCCACCAGACCTTCCCCGAAAATCGCAAGCCCGATTAACAGCGGAACGCTGACCAGCATGGCCGTTCGCAGCAGACGAAGGTACGCGCTCTCCAGACGCTCTGAATCCTGGTGTATCTGCGACAGCGCAGGGAATGCCACTGTCGTGAGGAGCTGATCTATTGGACCCGACAGCATTCCCACCAGGCTCACCGCCAGAGCATAGTAACCATAACGTGCCACCCCCACGACCTTTCCCAAGATGAATTCATTCCCGCGAATCAGGAGAAAATAGGCGGCCACGGCAAAAAAAATGGCTCTGCCGAACCTGAGGAAAAATTTCAGCCTTTCCAACGAAACCCGTGGAGACGGCCGGAACGGAGCAATCAGGTAAGAAGTGATCAGCATGGCAGCCCCCTGGCCAAGATGGGCAAATACAAGTGCCCAGACAGAGCGGAGGTACCAGGCCAGGGTAACGGCGACTGCAAACCCAACCAGGTTGGAGACCTGATGCACCATTGCCAGTCTGCGGAAATCCAGGGTTCTGTTGAGCCGGACTAGCCCGATGCTTTGCAGGCCGTCGAACAGAAAACCGAGCGCTACCAGGCGAAGCACAATCACCAACCTCGGTTCATTGAAGAAACGCGCCAACAGGGATGCCAAGGGGAGGAACAACAGAGAAAGTGCCAGTCCTCTGACCGCGTGCAGCCACCAGGCGGCATTCATGTCCTCCGCTTCGAGATCTTTCTTTTGAATCAGCGCGGTATAGGCGCCCGGGTTGGAAAAAAGATTTATCGTGCTGGCCACTGCCAGAGCCAATCCCATCAATCCGAAGTCGAGCGGAGCGAGAAGCTTTGCCAGGATGAAGGTCTTTAGTCCGCCCAGCACCTTGGTGCCGAAATTATTCAGCAGCGACCAGAAGCCGCCGTACAGAGCGGCTCGCGTAAGAGATCCATCGGCGGGAGGTGCATTGCGTGGGCTGGGAGTCTTATCCACTGGGGAATCCGGCTGCTGATTCTGAACATCGCATTCACCGCAGAGCCGCCAAGGACGCCAAGTCTCGCAGAGATTAGCGCTGGAATCTCTGCGGAAACTCAGCGTTCTTTGCGGCTTTGCGGTGAATGCGGCGTATCCGTCTCGGGCCCGCTTCGGTTTTAGGCAACACGCACTTGCGTGCGCTGGCTCCGACGATAGTGGCGCTTGTCGCGCCGGAAAAATCCAAACTCGACTATAATCCGGAAACGAATTTACAACGCGCGCGCTCCGCTCTCCGTTGAATGAAGATTCTAATACTTTGCGATGTTTTGTTTCCACAGACTACGGGCGGCGCCGGTCGTGTTGCTCGAGAACTGGCTCTGGCAATTCGCGATCGTGGCACAGAGGTTCGGTTCCTCACCCGCCGTGTGCCGGATAAAGCCGCCGATGAGGGAATCCCCACAACTTATCTGCCCAAACCGGGGACCAGTTTTCCGTCTCAGTTTCGCCGTGCGTTTCGACGCACCGCGGCTGATTTCAAACCGGACATCATTCATGTCCACCAACCGTTGCCTGCCTGGCTGTCCATCCCGCCTGAGTCGTCCTGTCCCATCGTCTACACCTTTCATTCCTCCTGGCCGGAAGAGCTCAAGGTCAAAGCCTCGCCATGGCCGGCGGCAGTTCGCAGGCTTTGCAGCGTCGTCCTTGCGAATATTGAGGCTTCTGTGATCCATCGCGCGGCGGCGGTAACCGTTCTCAGTGAATTCTCCAGCCGTGAAGTGAAAAGACTTTATAGACGTGAGGCAGAAGTTATTCCCGGCGGGGTCGACACCGGTCATTTCCGGCCTTCCGGCGTGCCGCCGGCTGGATCCATAAAATTGATCACGCTGCGCAATCTGGTTCCACGCATGGGGTTGCGGCAACTGGTAAGAGCGATGCCGCTGTTGCCGGCTGAGGTGCATCTTGATATCGGCGGGGAAGGTCCGCTGCGGGGTGAGCTCCGGGCTTTGATTCAAAGTCTCAAATTAGATACACGCGTGCGCCTGCGTGGCCACATTCCGGATTCGGAACTGCCGGGATTTTATTCGTCGGGACACTGGTTCGTACTGCCGACAGCGGCGCTGGAAGGATTTGGTCTGGTGATTCTGGAAAGTCTTGCCTGCGGAACTCCCGTGCTTGGTACGCGTGTGGGCGCGATTCCGGAGCTGCTGCAGCGATTCAATTCCGCCTGGCTGATTGAAAGATCGACGCCCGACGCCATCGCCGGAACGATCCGTTCCGCACTCGATCAACCCGGGCCGGAACGCGAGGAATTGCACCGGCGCATTGAAGCTGAATTCGGCTGGAAGATCATAGCGGCGCAATACCAGCGATTATTTGACGGCCTGTTATGAATTTGCCCGAGCGCCTCAACATCCTGCACGTGCACACGCTTCCCATTATCAGCGGATCGGGCATCAACACGCTGCTGACCATGATTGGCTCGCTCGAGCGCGGTCATGACGTCACCCTGGCCTGCGCGCCGGGCGGGCGCCTGGTCGAAAAGGCGCGGCAGGCCGGCGTTCGGGTGGAGCCGATCGCAGAACTTGGCAATGAGATCAATCCGGTGCGAGACCTGGCAGCCGTCCGGTCGCTTTCCCGGCTGATGAAGCGAGGCAAATACCATCTGGTGCACACTCACAATTCCAAGGCCGGATTCATCGGAAGGCTGGCAGCCAGGCGCTCAGGCGTCCCAGTGGTGATTCACACCGTGCATGGTTTCGCTTTCCATGACGCGGAATCGAAAATGAGGCGTTTTCTGTTTAGAACGCTCGAGAGGATGGCGGATCGCTGGTGCGACGGAATGATCTTTATTTCCAGGCCGCTGAAGCAGTGGGCGCAAAAGGAAGGGATTGGTCGAAACTTGCCCCAAGCGGTCATTTACAGCGGGATCGATGTGAATGCATTTCAGGCAGCCAACGGTTCTGCCTTTCGCAAAGCTTTCGGCATTTCCGATCAGCAGTTGGTTGCGGGAATCGTGTCCAAATTGTGGGAGGGAAAGGGACACGACATCCTGCTGCACGCGTGGCGGGAAGTTCTGAACACGGTTCGTAATCACAGCCCCCTGCTGCTGGTGGTAGGAGAGGGAAACCTGGAACCCTCTTTGAAGGGTTTGGCCGAACGTCTGGGTTTGGGCCATTCCGTGATCTTTACGGGCTTCCAGGAGGATGTGCCGTCGGCCACCGCCGCTCTCGACGTCTCGGTGTTGCCAAGCCTGTTTGAAGGCATGGGCCGTGTGGTGCTGGAGGCTTTTGCTGCCGGCAAGCCGATGGTAGCCAGCAAGGTGGGCGGGATTCCTGACCTCCTGAAACACGGGGAAAACGGCTTTCTGGTTGAACCCGGGAATCGGGCTTCTCTTGTCACCGCACTGCGTGAAATCCTGGCGAATTCCGCCGTACGCGAACGTCTTGCCTCCGGCGCCAGAAACAGCCTGCGACCCGAGCATTCTTCCCGATACATGGTCGAACAGATTCATCGCTTCTATAGAGAGGTGGCCCAGGCCAAGTCTGTGTCCTCTGTGTAGCACGTTGGCAACTTCTTGTTTTTTTTGACGAGATTTCAGAAAAGACAAAAGCCGATCACGTCAACGTCCACGTTTAGCGTCTACGTCCACGTGCACGTCAATGTCCACAAGACGTCCAAATGCTGCTTGAAGGAATTCAGTGCTTGAACATCTTGGTTGACAAGAGTGAGATTTGCGACTTTTTTCGTGCGGGTGGAGGTGGTCGTTGACGTCTATCGTTGACGTGCACCTGGCCGTCCTCGGCTTTTTGTTTGGTTGCGGCCTACGGCTGCGCTGAGACACAGAGGACACGGAGAATATGCGTGATTTCAGTCAGGAATGAGGCATAAATCACAGCCTGATCAAGACTTTGGGTTTATATTAGGTTCGTGCAAGCCCATCCGGAAATCGCCATCTACGGCTTTCTTTTCATCTTCTCGTTTTTCGTCACACTCGCTTCAGTGCCTATGAGCATCCAACTGGCCGGCCGGCTGCGAGCGCTGGATTATCCCGCCGAGCGGAAAGTCCACGGCACCCCGGTGCCCCGGCTGGGCGGCCTGGCGGTCTTTGCGGGCGTCTGGCTTGCCATCCTGGCAGGAAGCGGCTTCAATTCTTATCTGCGCGAAGGAATGCGGTCCATTCTGGGTATCGTGATCGGTTCACTGGTGATCGTGGGTCTCGGTATTGTCGATGACATTCACAATGCAAAACCACTGGCGAAACTGGCCGTACAGATCGTGGCGGCGGGAATTGCGGTTGCTATGGGAATTCGCTTTGAGCTCGCTTCCAATCCGCTGGCCAATGCCATGCGGGACTCATTCGATCTCGGAATCCTGGGGATTCCCTTGTCGATTTTGTGGATCATCGCGCTGACCAACGCCATGAATCTGATCGACGGGCTGGATGGTCTGGCGACCGGTATTGCGATGTTTACGTCGATTGCGCTGTTCCTGATATCAATTAAGCAGGGTGCCGGCGTCGTGACATACTTTTATGCGGCGATCGCGGGAGCCACGCTGGCATTTCTCAAATATAACCACCATCCGGCCCGGGTTTTTTTGGGCGACAGCGGCTCAACCTTTCTCGGCTTCCTGCTCGCCTGTCTTTCCATCAAAGGCGCTCAGAAAAGCTACACGTTGACGGCCGTCTTTATTCCACTGATTGTCTTCGGCATCCCGATTTTTGATTCCATAACTTCCCTGGTGCGGCGATATCTCGGCAAGCAGAAGGTGCACCATGCCGATTCGCACCACATCCACCATCGCCTGCTGCGCGCCGGCCTGAACCAAAAACAGGTAGTGTTTCTGTTATATGCAATCACTATTTTTCTTGGGATCATCGGGTTCTGCTTTACCGTTTTGCTCGACGAGTACGCGGCTGTAATTGTGATCATTATCGGGTGGATCGCCGGGTTTACCGCCAAGGAGCTGGACCTTTTCGGAAGGCAGAGAAGGCAAATGGAAAGAGAAAAGGGCCTGACAGCGGGGACGGAGGAAGAATCGCACGAGAACGTGACCGAGGTTTCCAAGAGAGCGGCCCTTCAGAAACGGTGATCGCGTTACCCGGGGAACAGGAGGAGGATTTTACGGCGGAAGCTTGGTGTCTTGGTGGTAAAAAAAAATTGAACCACCAAGGCACCAAGCCGGACTTTCCATCTGTCAGATTCTCCGCCGTCCTTCTCTGCGGAATCTACTGCGCTTCCGTCGGTGGGCTGCAGTCTCTGCGCGCTTCTGCCGCCCTCATCAATCGTCCAACAGAGACGGTTATTCAGGGCCGCGACATCGGAATTCCCGGTAAAGGTGAGCAAGGCGTTTCTTCCGTCTCGTTTGAATCGCGTCAAGGTTACAGGCCGCTGGTGGCGGCTCTTCACGTTCACTCTCGCTTCAGCAACGGCCAATACGATGTCTTTGAGCTGGCAGCTTATGCCCACCAGAGAAATCTCGACGTTCTAGGTCTGACCGATTCCTTTCTGACGCGAATTCGATACGGCCTGCCTCCAGCGAGGAAATTCCTTTCTCTCGTTATTTCGAGGGATTCGATTTCCAGTCATGGAATTGAAAAGTACTTCTCCGACGTCAGGGTCGCACAGCAAAGGTTCAGCGGCGTGGTGCTGCTGCCCGGTCTTGAGGTCGCGCCCTATTACTACTGGCGTGGCAGCCTGACAGGTGGGCTGCGCCTGTTCGATTTTGACAGGCACCTGGTCCTCTTCGGCCTGCACGACCCTGAAGTGGTTCGTAATCTGCCGGTAATCGAAAACGACACAACCGGGAATATCTCGCTGGACTGGGAACGACTGGCAGGCCCGGTTCTGACGGCGCTGTGCGGCGTCCTGCTGCTTCTGGCAAGAAGAGAGCGAGTTGTCAAACTGCAATTCTTCACACTCCGAAGGCGCCGCCGGTTCCCGTGGACGGGCGTTCTGTGCCTGGCGGTTGCGGGCGTGTGGGCTTATCGAGAATATCCGTTCGGCAGTGTGGCTGATCCATATTCCGGGAGGCACCAGTCTGTCCCCTATCAGAGGGTGATTGATTATGCGGCCCGTCATCGGGGAATAGTGTTTTGGAGCTATCCCGAAGCCCGTTACTCGGATGTGAAGATGAGCGGCGCGCGCATGATCAGCGACAGCCACCCGGAAGATTTGGCTTCTACAGACGGTTACCGCGGTTTTGAGGGGATTTATGGCGACCGAATCAGCATCACGCAACCGGGTAATGTCTGGGATCAGCTCTTGATGGAATTCCTGCGCGGCGAGCGCCGGTCATGGCCCTCGGTGATCACCGGAATTGACTTTCATTCTTTTCGCGGCGGCGGATGGTACGAGCTTGATCGCGGCCAGACGATCCTCTGGGCCGACGAAAAAACAGAGCGCGCCGTGCTCGACGCGCTGCGCGCGGGGCGCGGCTATGCGGCGTTCCAGGCCCGCCCGGCTGGAGATCTGCAGCTTCAAACCTTCACGGTCAGCTCGGGCGACCGGACCGCACTGGCAGGAGAGGTTCTTGAAGCAGGCCGGGATGTCACGCTTACCGCGTCGATCGACTGGAAGACTGCGGCGAATTTCGACGATGGCGGCTCCGGCAGATTGCTCCTGATCCGAGACGGGAAGTTGATTGCGGAAATCGGGACGAGCCTGCCCGCGCGGCTGGAAAAAAAAGAGACACTGGCGCCGGGAAGGCATTATTATCGATTACGGTTCGATTACGAAAGCTACCAGATCTTGTCCAACCCGATTTTTGTGACCGTAAAATAGGATGCAGAAGTACCAGTGGAACCTGCGCCCGCGAGTCTCGGAAACCGAGGCGCAGTTGGCCCGCGACTTGGGGATCTCGCCTCTCCTTGCTTCACTGCTGGAAGCTCGCGGCCTGCGCGAGCCGGACGCCGCCGCCCGCTTTCTTTCTCCCTCTCTGAACCAGTTGCATGACCCCCTGCTGCTGCGCGGGATGGACCGGGTCGTGGAACGGCTGGAGCAGTCGATTTCCCGCGGCGAGCGGATTCTGGTTTACGGGGATTACGACGTCGACGGGATTACTTCGGTTGTGATCCTGAAAAAATGCCTCGAAATGGCGGGAGCAGCGGTGCAGTACCATGTTCCTGAACGGCTCGCGGAAGGGTACGGGCTGCGTCCCGATCGCATCCGAAAGGCGGCCGACGACGGAGTTGCTCTGATCATCAGCGTCGACAGCGGTATCCGCGGCAAAGAGGCCGCCCAGGTTGCCAGGGACTGCGGAGTAGACCTGATCATCACGGACCATCATTTGCCCGAGCGCGAGCTTCCCGCCGCGTACGAAATCCTGAACCCAAACCGCCCCGATTGCGGCTACCCCAATAAGCACCTGGCGGGAGTGGGCGTGGCCTTTAAGGTTGTTCAGGCGATGCTGCAGCGACGAGGAAAGGAACACCTGATTCCCAGTTTCCTGAAAATTGTCGCCATCGGAACGATTGCGGATATTGTTCCCTTGCTCGGTGAAAATCGGGTCTTTGTGAAAATCGGACTGGATGGACTGAAGTCGCCGCGCAATCCAGGCTTGAAAGCCCTGCTGGATTCGGCGGGCGTGCTGGGAAGACAGATTGACTATTCGACCGTTGGATTCCGAATCGCGCCCCGCATAAACGCGGTGGGAAGAATGGGAGAAACCGCGGACGCCGTGCGGCTGTTTGATTCTCTTCAGGAGGAAGAAGCGCGGCGCATTGCCGAGAAATTGAACGATAAGAATCTGTGGCGCCAGCGCGAGCAGGAGGAGATTCTAAAGTCCATCCAGGTAAAGTTTCAGGCCGAGCCGGACGCCTTTGAAAAAGACGTGATCATCCTGTGGGATCAATGCTGGCATCGAGGCGTAATCGGCATTGTGGCCTCGCGAATTATGGATACCTACGGGCGGCCGGTGTTGATTGCTTCAGTGGAGGATAGCTTGGCCACCGGGTCAGGTCGCAGCTTTGGCGATTTTCATCTCTTGCAGTCGCTTGAATCCTGCGGTGATTTGTTTCAACGTTATGGAGGACACCAGAATGCGGCCGGTTTTACTATGGATGCCGCGCTGCTGCCGGAATTGAGAAGCCGGCTGAACCGCTATGCCGCCGAGAAATTTCCGGAAAGGCCGAAGCCCGCGATCGCGGTGGACTCCCTGCTTTCAGTGAAGGATCTCAATTACCGCATCTGGGAGGACTTGGTCCGGCTGGAGCCGTTCGGATTCGGAAACCCGGTACCGGTTTTTCTGGACAACGAGGTTTGCATCAGAGCCGGTCCGTTTACTTTGAAAGAGAAGCATCTGAAATGGAAATTATTCAGCCCCACCTGTTCTGAGGCCCTCTGGTGGAACCAGGCTGAGAAGTTTGAGTCGCTAAAACAACTGCGAAGCTTCCGCGCGGTCTACGAAGTAGAAATGAACGAGTTCAGGGGAGAACGCTCACTGGTAGCTCGCATCCGCGACTTAGGGTTGCCGTCGTAAGTTTGAGAGCTTGGTGGTAAGAAAAATTGAACCACCAAGGCACCAAGCCAGCTCTATCCGCTTGGCATTAACCCGCAACCCGCCAACCCGCAACCCGCAACCCGCATTCGGAAACGCGCCAACCCGCGAGCCCGCCAACCCGCCAACTTTTAATAAGTTGACCTGCCCGCCTCCAGGTTCTACCTTTTATATATGCGTTACAATCGCAAGCTGAAATTCAGCCTGATCGCGATTTTTGCCGTTATCGTGCTGCTGGTGGCGGCCAGTTACCTGCAGCACACGTTTCAGATCCTGCGGCTTGTCTCCGACGCCGAAAAGCTCCCGCTTAACATTAAACAGATCGCAAAACAGTTCGAATACATCGAAAGTCGAAGCGGTAAGCCGATTTTCCGCGTAGTGGCCTTGCGGAGCGTCCAGTCCTCTGAAGGAACAAACATGCTGGAAGGCGTGCTGCTGGAGAAATACGACGAGAACGGGAAGCCGTCGGACTCGATCCGCAGCGGCCGGGCCAGCTACCAGCCCAATACCAAGCAGGTGGAATTCAACCAGAAAGTGGAGTTGAGACTGTCCAGCGGATTGGTTCTCCGCACTGAACAACTGAAAGCCGACTTGAACAAACAGTATGCCCAGGTCGAAAACGGATATTTCTTTGAATCCGGAGATTATACGGGCCGGGGCTCGCGGCTGGCTTACAAGATTCAGGAGCGCGAATTGGAAATGACCGGCGGTGTTGAGATCATGCAGAAGCAGGGCGAGCAGGTCCAGGGCTTCGCCCGCTCCGACAACGCCCTGATGCTGCTGCTCAAAAACCAGATCTTTCTGCGCGGGCATGTTTTCGGTAAAAAGGGCGACGACACATTGAATGCCGGTTCCACCGATCTGGTTTATGACTTCGAGAAGAAACAACTGAACGAAGTCCGGGCTTTTGATCAGGCCGTGGTTAATTCCATGCACTCAAAGGGGAACCGGATGCTCGCCGCTGGCAGCATTACCGTACCCGTTTCCGAGGGACGGGCGACATCCTTTACCGCCCTGGGGGATGCGCAGCCGGCCCGCCTGGAAGTTCACGAAGCCGACAAAGGCCGCAGGCTGGACGCCGCCACGATCACCGGCAAGTTCGACAAGGAAGGAAAGCTCGCCTCACTGGATTCTCGACAGAACGTACATTTCGCTGAACTTCCGGCAGGGTCAAAGATCCAGTCCGACACGGCCAGCGCGTCGTTCGGCGGCGGCAAAATAAAGACTGCCGTCTTTTCCGAGCGCGTGAAGTTTCAGGATGAGGCACATGGACTCACCCTCGACGGCACAAGGTTGACGCTGGGGTTCGACGCAGCGGGCAGCGCCGATACGGTCCAGGCGGCAGGCCCGGCGGTATTGAACAGCGTTGCTCGCGATCATAAATCGGAGATAAATCTGTCGGCTGATCGAATGGAAGGAAAGCTCGCGCCAGGGGGCACCTTCGAAAAGGCCAGCGCCTTTGGCAACGCGCTGCTCAAGATGAAGACGATTGAAGACAATAAGCTGAAGACCATCGCCGCCGGAAAGGTTGTTGGAAGTTTTGACGGGGCGGGCAATCTGAACGCTCTGTCGGCCGAGCAACAGGTGCACCTGACATTGGATGATGGAAAGAACAAGCGAAATACCTACAGCGATTTTCTGGAATCCAGCCTTGCTTCAGGAAAGCTGGAAACAGCCAGACAGTGGCCTAACTTCCGGTTCGAGGATGAGGAGACAAGGCTGAGCGGTGAGACCGCCACCTACCAGAAGGGCATAATCAACATACCGCGGCAAAAGAAGTACCCGGTTCTCACACGCAGCGATTCAAAGACCACGGCTCAGCTATTTGTTGTTTACGAAAATGAGAACAAGCTGCTGGCCCAGGGAGATGTGAGGTCCGAGGTCAAAAGAAACGCGGCCGCGAATTCGAACTTCCCGACGTTCAAAGACGATGAGCCCGTCTTTATAGAATCCCGTGAGCTGCTGCTCGCGGATAAGGAAGCCGTTTATTCAGGAGAGGTCAAGGCGCACCAGAAGAACGATTTCCTATCGGCCGACAAAATGGCAATTCGATCTGAAAGCGGCATGACGGCCACCGGCCGCGTGAAGACCGTTTTCTACCGGGACTCAAAAGGTCAGTTGAAGAAAGTGACGACCGAAGCGCCACAGCTTGTTTACGACCGCGAAAACCGCACTGCGCGATATTCGGGGGGCGTTCGAATGGTCACGGATGACGGCGTTGTCACTTCAAAACTGCTCGATCTTTATTTCAACAAGGACGATCAGATTGAAAACGCCGTGGCGCGTCAGAATGTGGTGATTCAGCAGGGATCCAGGACGGGAACCGGAAACGAGGCCGACTACAACTTTTCCGCCAACCGGATCAGCCTGACCGGATCGCAGGCCCGCATTGTCGACCCGGCGAAAGGGAAGACCTCAGGACGGCGATTGACCTTTTTTATTGGCGATGATAGGATTCTCGTCGAAGGCTAACCTAATAATAACAAAGGGTTTATCTCGTAGGTTGTCTGTAGTCAGTTGTCCGTTGTCCGTTGTCAGTCGTCCGTAGCCAGTTGTCGATTGTTATGCGTCGCAGACCAGTCTGGACGGAGCACGAACAACCGACCATGGACACGGACGAAGACCTAGATGAAAACACTCGCCAGTGAGGGACTGTCCAAGAGCTATCGGGGCCGGACAGTGGTTCGAGACATCAACATCGAAATCCAGGAGGGCGAAGTCGTCGGACTGCTCGGCCCAAATGGCGCCGGGAAGACCACGACGTTTTACATGATCGTCGGCCTGGCGCGGCCGGAATCAGGCCGTGTGATCCTCGACGGAGAAGACATTACCGACATGCCGATGTTCCTGAGGGCACGCAAGGGCGTCAGCTACCTGCCGCAGGAGCCTTCCGTGTTTCGCAAGTTGACCGTCGAAGAGAATCTTTATGCCATCACGGAGACTCTTGACCTTTCTCCGGGCGAGCAGGATCAACGCGTAAATGACTTACTTGAAGAATTTGGAATTGCGCACCTGCGAAGCCACCGCGCCTATACCTTGTCGGGAGGAGAGCGCCGCAGGCTGGAAATTGCGCGCTCGCTCGTGATCCGGCCGTCGTTCATCCTGCTGGACGAGCCGTTCGCCGGTATTGATCCGCTCGCAGTGCTGGATATTCAGCGCATTGTCACGCACTTGAAGCAGCGCGGCATCGGCGTGTTGATTACAGATCACAATGTCCGCGAGACGCTTAAAATCACAGACCGCGCGTATATCATCAAAGAGGGTAATATTTTCAAAACGGGTACTCCCTCCGTGCTATCATCAGACATTGAAGTGCGAAAAGTCTATTTGGGCGAGAACTTCCGATTGATTTGATCAATGGTTTTGCGACGCGGTGGCCTACGACCCTCCTTGAATGTCCAGCTCAGTCAGCGGCTGGCGATGACGCCCTCTTTACTTCAAAAAATCGAACTGCTGACTCTTTCGCGCATGGAACTCTCCGAAATGCTCACGGAAGAGCTGATGGAAAATCCCGTCCTGGAAGAAATCCAGGAAGCGGTGGATCAGGAAGTCTCAGATAGTGCCGAAGTCGAGATTGAGTTGGAAGCGCTGGCGGCGCGCAAGGAAAAAGAAAAGGAGCAGCCGCCCAATCAGGAGGAATATTCCGACGACGCCGATGAAACCATCCGCGAGATCGACTACTACTTCGATCAATATTCCGGTATGGGCAGTTTCAACACTCGGGAGTATCCCGATGAGGATCGTCCTTCATTCGAGACTTTTCTTGTCAGCCCGCTCTCACTTTTAGATCATCTGGAATGGCAGTTGAATTTGTCCGACGCTCCCGCGGACCTGTGCGAGATCGCCCGCTATTTGATCGGCAACATTACGGACGACGGTTATCTGACCGTCACCCTCGAAGAGGCAGCGCAGTCGATGCAGGCTTCGCTGGAAGCGGTGGAGAAAGCGCATCAACTGGTGATGCAACTCGACCCGGTGGGTGTGGGAGGGCGAAATTTTCAGGAATGCCTGCTGGTACAGATACGCCAGCTATCGGGGCCAGATACGATCGCCGAGCAGCTGATCCTGAATCATCTGCCTCTGATACAGCAACACAAATTGAAGGAGATAGCCAAAGAGCTGGGATGTACTGCGGAAGAAGTTACCGATGCGGTACAGGTGCTCAGGACGCTTTCTCCCAAGCCCGGCCAAAAATATAGCTCACAGAAACCGCGTTACATCGAACCTGATATTTACATTTTCAAGACCGAAGGTGTTTACAGTTGCCTGGAGCATCCGGAATATCGAATCTCATTGCCCGGCTTCTGTCCCGTGAAACTGAAAGACAGGGACGGTACGCTGATGAACACGCTGTGCGGCCGGGAACTGGTGGATTACGAGATTGAGATGAACGAAGACGGTCTGCCAAAGCTTCGTCTGAGCGCCTCGTACCGGGAATTGCTGAAGACCAATAACCTTCCCAAGGAGAGCAGGAACTACATCAAGGAAAAATGGCGCAGCGCGCAGGAACTGCTCAAGAGCGTAAGCCAGCGCAAGCACACCATCTATCGCGTGTGTGCCTCCATTGTCCGCAGACAGCGGGAGTTTCTGGAGCAGGGCGTTACTCAACTCAAGCCGATGCTGATCAAAGAGCTGGCAGACGAATTGGGTGTTCATTCCTCCACTATCAGCCGCACCGTGACCAATAAGTACGTGCACACACCGCAGGGAGTGATGGAGCTGCGCAGCTTTTTCACCGTGGGCGTGGAGAGCAGTGAGGGCGACAACCTGAGCATCGTGCACGTGAAGCACAAGATCAAGCAGATTATTGAGAACGAAAACGGCAAAAAGCCGTTGAGTGATCAGAAGATTGCCAACATGCTGAATCGTGAGGGCATTCAAATCACCAGGCGAACGGTCGCCAAATACCGTGACCAGATGAGTGTCCCCGGATCGCGTGAGCGCAAATCCGCCCTGGTTTGAACGAGAATGCCCATGAAGCTTGAAATCACAGGCAGACACACCGAAATTACTCCCGCCTTGCGTGCCTTCATCGAAGAACATCTGGAGAAAATTCCGCGCGTTTTGGGGAATACTCTGGGAGTCCATGTGATTCTCACGGTCGAAAAGAAAAGGCACATCTGCGAGATCATCCTTAAATCCAAGACCGGACAACTGACAACGCTCGAGGAAACTTCCGACATGTACACCTCCATCACACGCGCCAGCCACAAGATGGAGAAGCAGGTGCTGAAAACCAAAAAGAAGAAGGTGGAAGTCAAGCGACGGAAGGCCACGCCCCGGCGGCCACGGATTGAGGAAGCTCCACCGCAGGGACCGGCGGTAATCGAGGAGAGTATTTCCAAAAAGCCCATGGCGATCGAAGAGGCCCTCCTGAACCTCAACGAGTCCCGGAACGGGTTTGTGGTTTATCGCGATTCTGAATCCCGCACCGTGAGCGTTGTGTATCGGCGTCGTGACGGGAATATCGGGCTGATCCGGGCATGAAGAGTCCTGTCATTCTGCTGTCCCTGCTGCTGTGGTTGCAGCAGGGAAGCGTTGAAGAGAGTGTCACTCTAAAACTTCGCGCCAGCATCAAACCGGGCCAGCCGGTTTCGGTAAGCCGGCTTTACAACGAAGTGTTCGTCGATCCGGCGGAACGCAGAGTGCTGGAGCGGCTGTTCAATCTTTTCTTTAAGATCCCGATTTACATTGTCGAGCGGTACGAGTCGCAGAAGCGGCCGCCTACGCTGAGCGAGCTCTCCGCGCAGTTCCGCCTGACCGTGCCGGGCGAGGCCGATGTGCTGCTGACGGTGATGGAGGCAGACCCGCGGGTGCCGAAATTCTTCCGCCGCGACGCGGTGACAAAAGAAATCGTCGCAGTCGAACCGCAGGCGCTGCGCTCCAACAGTAACTTTTCCGCACGTCTGGATCGAAGCCTCGGCGGATTGGAGAATAAGCCTGCTCCCGACTTTAGTCTGAAGACGTTCGAAGGCAAAACGGTAGATCTGTCGAGTTATCGCGGCAGGACAGTTTTGGTTTACTTCTGGTTCACCGGCTGCCCTCCCTGCGGGCAAATCAGCCCTCATCTGGGTGCGTTGCAGGGCAGGTATGGGAACAGGAAGTTCCAGGTCCTCGGTTTGAATGCGGATCGAGTACTTGAGATTCCCAATGATGACGCCGAGCGCGCCGAATATGTGCGCGAGCGGGGCATGAACTTCACCAACCTGCACCTGGATCCTGAAACACTGAAGGCGTATGGCGATGTATCCATCTTCCCAACGCTGTTTCTGGTGGGACCGGACGGCATCATCCGGCGCCAGTGGTTGAATTATCAGCCGCTTGAGAAGCTGGAAGCTGAAATCAAGAACCACCTTCCCGCAGTCCGATAGGCGTGAGGGGAGGCTGCATCATTTTGGGATCGGAGAGACGGCCTGAGGGCCGTCTCTGGAGTTTGGCCATTTTCTGGTGTAGAGACGCGGCATGCCGCGGCGGTACGTTGGTAAATATCCAAACTGCGGGGCGTGGGCTCCCTTGCGCAGGCGCTGCTTTGCATGCGCCCTCTCTCCACGTCGCGTAAAATTCCCTGAGACGGCCCTCAGGCCGTCTCTCCACCTCTATTTCTCCTCCTGAAATCAGCCTGGCGTGTTAAAAATACTGGTGATGAAACTGAACGATGGAGCTTAAGACTCTTGTCATCATTACCGGCCTGAGTGGATCGGGCAAGCACACCGTCTTCAAGGCGTTTGAGGACCTTGGCTATTTCTGCGTTGATAACATCCCGATTCCGCTGATTCCCACACTGATCCAACTGACCGAGGCGACTGCCGGCCGCGTGGACAAACTCGCCGTGGTTATCGACGCGCGGCTGGGAGAAGCGATTCAGGATCTCAAAAAGCAGGTCGAAGAACTGCAGCAGTATCCCTTCAGGACGGTGCTGGTGTTTGTCGAGGCATCGGAAGCCGCGCTGGCGCGCCGCTACAGTGAAACCAGGAGGGTCCATCCGCTGGCACATGATCGCAACGTCATTGAAGGCATACGCGAGGAGCGCGAAAAGCTGCGCGAAATCCGCAGTCTGGCGGACCTGGTCCTGGATACCAGCGACTCCACGGTGCACGAGCTCCGCAGGCTGGTGGAAGACAATTTCCGCGATATTGAGCAGGCCGAAAGCCTGGTGGTGACAATCATGAGCTTTGGCTATAAGCACGGAATTCCTTTCAGCGCAGACCTGGTGTTCGATGTGCGCTTTC
The DNA here is from genome assembly GCA_036507075.1 of Acidobacteriota bacterium. Classification (GTDB taxonomy): domain Bacteria; phylum Acidobacteriota; class UBA6911; order JACQSX01; family JACQSX01; genus DASXQR01. Next base: position 37,916 of record DASXQR010000233.1, read on the forward strand.
TGCCCAATCCGAACTTTGAGCCGCATTTGAAAAGCAAAACCGGAGCGGATCCGGAGGTGATTGCCTACATGAAGCAGTTTCAAGATACTGAAATCATGCTCGGAAAGATTACCGACATGCTGCAGTACTTGATTCCCAAATACATCGAAGAGCGAAAGTCATATCTGACGATTGCCATTGGTTGCACGGGGGGACGCCATCGCTCGGTAATGATGGCCTCGGCGCTGCGCGATCAGCTCGGCGCAAGCGGCCTAAAGATTAACCTCATTCATCGGGATATTCATACGCAGGAGCCGTAGGCTTCGAGTTCCGGGTTTTCGGGTTCCGGGTTTTCGGGTTCCGGGTTTTAGGGTTCCGGGTTTTCGGGTTCCGGGTTTCCGGGTTCCGGGTTTCCGGGTTCCGGGTTTTCGAGTTACGGGTTGCGAGTTGGCGATTTGGGAAATTCACAATTGCGATCATTACAATTTCAATTTACAACTCGGGACCCGTAACCCGGAACCCCGTAACCCGTAACCCGGAACCCGTAACCCGTAACCCGTAACCCGTAACCCGCAACCCGGAACCCCGCAACCCGCAAACCCGCAACCCGCAAACCCGCAACCCGAAAACCCGAAAACCCGAAAACCCGAAAACCCGCAGCGCGTTGGCAACTTCAACCAGAAAGGTTTACAATGAACACATGCGAAAGTGCTGGCTTGTGTCGGTTTTGTTCTCCTGCCTGATTTCCTATTCCGTGGCGGGCGTGTCGCCCCTCCGTTTGAGCGCGCTGGAAGGGGAAGCCGCCGTAAAACATGACACTTCCGACGACTGGGTGCCCCTGGAGCCTAACTTTCCTCTGACGGAGGGAGATCGCATCGTGGTGCAGCCGGGATCTCGACTGGAGTTGGAGGTCGGGATGCGTTCGGTCGTACGACTGGACTCCGGCGCAGACCTCTTGTTGGAGTCTGCGCAGCCTTTGCGGCTGGCGCTTTACAGAGGCAGCGCCATTATCCGCACGGGCGGGCAAGAGGCGCGGTTGACAACCGCTTCATCGGAGATTCGCCTGCAGGCAAACGGCCGCTTTCGAATCGATGTGAACGAATTGTCCGCCCAGACCACAGTATTCAGAGGCAGGGCAGAGATCAATGGCAGGCAATTCTATTCCGGCTCGTCCGTTTTGGTGCAGGGCGGCAACCTCATGGCTCCGGGCGCCACCGTTCTTAAGGCCGATCTGTTTCAGCTCTGGAGCGAACGGCGCGATTCCAACTACGCATTTGACAGATCAGCAGAATACGTTCCTTCCAATGAGATCGCGGGCGTTTCCGAACTGGACAGTTATGGAACCTGGTCATATTCCTCGGTTCACGGAAACGTATGGTACCCGTATGTCAATTTGGGGTGGTCTCCCTACGGCGCGGGTCACTGGTACTGCTCGCCAAACTTTGGATGGACCTGGATCAGTGCTGAGCCATGGGGCTGGCTTCCCTATCACTATGGCAGGTGGACTCTGACTTCTCGCGGGTGGTGCTGGGTTCCCGGCAACGCGTCCTATTTCAGCACCTGGTCTCCTGCGCTCGTTTATTTTCTCAGAAGCAATCATTTCATCGGCTGGTTCCCGCTCGGTCCGGGAGATCGTGTTTCTGCAAGCTTGGCGTCTTCGGGCAGGACCTGGGGAAACACACCTACCTGCGCCAATTGGGGGGTTCCCGGCGCGTTGATGTTTCTTCCGGCTCAGCGGTTCGCCAGGGGCGAAGGTCCACAGCCTGGCGTGGTGGCTGCGGGCTGGAACCTGGGCGACGGCCAGATCACGGCGGATGTGTCCGATGTACGACCGCAGGCGAGTTTGTGGACAAATAATTCCAGCGGCGCACCGGCGATTTCAAGGCAGCAAACCGGCACGCTTTGGGGACATTCCCCATCCAGTGGAATCAACGGCGGGGGTAATTCAGGCCTCCGGCGTACTGGGAACCAGTCCTTCGGTCCGCCTGCAGGCGGCGGGGCGGTGATACCGCAACAGGGTGGTTCCAGGATCGTTATTCCCCAGGAAGGCGCAAGTCGCGTTGTCATTCCGCGCCGCGAGCTTCCATCTTCCAATGATCGTCCAACGTGGTCCTCTCCCCCGCGGAGCTCCGGTTCCGGGGGCCAATCCGGTCCGCTTTGGGGCCGGTCACCTTCTTCTGGCAGCGGGCCCTGGGGATCGTCTCGCAGCTCCGGTCCCACTACCAGCGACAGCTCATCCAGACGTCGGCCGTAGCGCGCCGACCACCAACGCCAAAAGACTCTTTGTGCCCTTTGTGTCTTTGTGGTGAAATCCGTTTTTCGGATGCGAAGATTCCTGGGATTGTGGTTCGTTCTGCTCGTTTCGTATGTTTTTGCCTGGGCAGTCATAGGGGGGATTGGATTTCAAGCTTGGGATTTGCGTTACGAGGTTTGGATTAAGATCGTCCTGCTGCCGTTCATCCAGTCACTGGTCATCGGCGCGGTGATCTTCGGGTGTTGTCTTCCCCCTGTCGGCACACTCTTGAGAAATTCGATTCGCCGTGTGCCTGTGATTGGCTTACTGCTGGTGATTGACACTTTCATTCTGCTGGCAGGATGGCTCTTGCCACATTCTCGCTGGACGGACCTGTCGGGCTCGGGAAGTATCCCCAGCAACTACACAGGCCTGAAAGGGCTGGCGGCTGCGTTGATGGTGACGCAGCTAGCTCTGAAAGGTTCGTGGAAAATCAGCCAAAGGGCATGGCTGATCCTGTTTGCCTTCGGCGTGGCCGCCTTTGGTCTGAATTTCTTTCTTGCCTGGCCGGCGCGCATTTCCCAGGGAATGCTTACCGAATTGCCCCTCTTGTTGCGTTGGATCGTTCTGTTTGTTCCTTTGCTTATTGCTTCCATTTGGGTGCTTCTCAAGGTGGAATTGATATGGCGGGGCTTTTCAGAGGCAGCGGGAATGTTAATCAACGTCGCAGTCACATTTGCCTTACTGGAGGTGATAGTGGTTGCAAGCAGTATTTTCAACCGGCCTTACCTGCTTGCCCCGTGGTCTACACTGGCGCAAACTTTGGGATACCTGTTGATGACTTCCATCTGGATTTCTATTTTTGAGGTGCGCAGATCCGCACAAGCCGGTCACGTTGACGCCCACGTTTGAGGTCTACGGCCACGTGCATGTCAACGTCTACCAGGTACCTCCAAATGCTCGAAGAATTCAGAGCTTGAAGATCTTGGTCAACAGAAGACAGACTTATGACCTTTTTTTCGTGGGCGTTGACGTGGTCGTTAACGCCTATCGTTGACGTGCACGTGCACGTTGCCGTCCCCGGCTTTTTGTTTGGCCGCGGACTACAGTTGCGCTGAGCCTTTGTAGTGATTTTTTCACGGATAATCGATGCCTCACGTGAAGCCTTCAAATCAGCTGGCGGTCATCACTGATCAGTGGAATCCGCGGGCCGGCGGCAGCGAAGCTTACCTGGCTGATCTGGTCCAGGAAATCGTCCGTCGTGAGTGTTCGGTCCGCGTTTACTGCCGCGCTTCCTCAGCGGCGCCGGAAGGATTCCGGCTGAGCACGATCCGATCGTTGTGGTTTGCGAAGTCTTTGCGCGAACGGAATTTCTGCCGCAAGTCAGTCCGGCTGGCATCCCCGCAGGCAGCGGCGGCGGTACTTGCCACCCGCGCTATGCCTGGCGTTACACACTGCCAGCTTCTTGGCGGGCTTTACGGGGATGCGTTCGAAGCCGAGCGGGAAGCCATGGAACCTTCGCTGCGGAAAATCATTTTCCCGGCCGCAAACCTGCTGAACCCCAAACGGAGAATGTTGCTCGCGCTTGAACAAAAAACCCTGAGCGGCCCCCGTGTCCCGCGCCTGTGGGTTAATTCTGAGATGATTCGGCAGCGCCTTGCCGAGCGGTTCGGCATATCGGCCGAAACTATTTCAATGGTGCGACACGGAATCTGTCTCCGCTGCTTCAGTCCCGTTGCGCCTTCCACTGCGGTTGAGCCGGTGGGGAGCGGAAAGAATTCAAGGGCCTTGAAATTACTTTTCGTTGCGCACAATTTTCTGCTCAAAGGCTTGCACTGTGTTTTTGCAGCGATGAGAGAGGCGCTCAGGGGCGGTGTTGAGACCACGCTTCAGATTGTGGGCAACGGCGATGTTCGGGCTTTCTACAAAATAGCGGCTGATCTTGGAATTTCATCTCAAGTCTCCTTTCAAGGAGGTACCGACCGAAATGCGCTTGTGGAGTTTTACCGCGGCAGTGATGCGCTCGTCCACCCTACGTTTTATGACCCCTGTTCATCGGTGGCCCTCGAGGCGCTGGCATGCGGATGTCCCGTTATCACAACGCAGCGCAATGGGGCATCTGAGTTGATTCAGAACGGTCGTGAAGGTTTTGTCGTGGATCATCCGCGGAACACCTTCGCTCTGGTCAGGACATTTGAAACATTGCTGGTCCGGGAAAGAGCGATGCAAATGCGCCGCTCGGCTGCCTTGCTGGGCCAGAGCTTTGATCTGACGGCCCATGTAGATGCGCTGATGGAATGGCTCGGGTTAAATTAGTCTGTCAGTCTCTTAGTCCGTCAGTTATTGCTACTCGGCGAGACTGACTGAGAGACTGAGAGACTGAGAGACTGAGAGACTGACGGGAGCAATCTATGAATATTCGTTCGGCGTCAAAAATTTCTGCCGTGTCCATCCTGTTGTTCATGATTTCGGCTTTAGCACAGTCCGGGTCGGTCAGCGCGCTGCGGTGCGGGCGACTCTTCAATCCGGTAGAGGGGACACTTTCGTCGCATGTCGTGATATTGATTCGCGGGAACAGGATTGAAGCTGCGGGCGATAACGTTCAGATTCCTGATGGCGCGCGCAGCATCGACCTTACCAATTACACTGTTCTTCCCGGCTTGATTGATTGCCATACTCATATTCTGCTGCAGCCGGAAGACGAGCGCGGCGTTCCCCCGGTGATCACAAAATCGCAGGCCTTCCGCACCGTTCAGGGAGTGGCGGCGGCAAAGAAGGACCTGGAGGCCGGATTTACCACCATGCGCGATCTGGACAGCGAAGGCGCCGGGTTTGCCGATGTGGCCATTCGCGACGGTATCAATCAGGGGATCATACCCGGACCGCGCATGCTGGTGTCCACCAATGCCCTTACCATTACCGGAGGGCATATGAACAACGCCGGCTTGAATCCTGATATACAGATTCCCGATCCCGCCGCGCTGACCGATTCACGCGATGCCATGATTGCAGAGGTGCGGCGGGAAATTAAGTACGGAGCTGACTGGATCAAAATATACGCCACCGGCACGCTGCGACATATCGACCGGGATACCCTGGAACCGCTCAGTCAGATGTCGGTCGAAGACGTGCGGGCAATCGTGGCCGAAGCGAAACGATGGCGTCGTGACGTAGCGGCGCACGCCTATGGCGGCACGGGAGCCAAAAATGCAATTGCGGGAGGCGTCCGATCCATCGAACATGGGATGTTGCTCGATGACGAGGCGCTGAAGATGATGCATGACAACGGAACCTACTGGTGTCCCACGCTCTCTGTTTATCTGGCCGGCTCGGAAGACGAGATGACGGAGGTCAGGCGTCGCATCATTGGGCGCCACCGCGAAGTTTTTCAGAAGGCTCTCAAAGCGGGTGTAAAGATTGTTTTTGGCACCGATGTGGGAGCATTCGAGCATGGAACCTCGACGCGTGAATTCAAGCAGATGGTCGATTACGGCATGTCTCCTGTGGAAGCGATCCGTTCCGCTACGACGCGAGCAGCCGAGTTGCTTCGGATGGAAACGGAGATCGGCAGCATTCGCGCCGGCAAGCGCGCCGATGTGATCGCGGTCGAGGGAGATCCCCTGCAGGACATTACTGCGCTCAGCCGGACGGTGTTTGTGATGAAGGACGGCGTTGTCTACAAACAGCGGCTTCAGCCGGTCGGTAAATGAGTGGGAGAGCGGGGGAGTGGGAGAGTGGGGGAGTGGGAGAGCGAGAGAGTGGGGCTTCGCCGGTGTCCGAACCGCGCGCGTAAGCAAGCGGACCCTCGATGCGGCCAACTCTGCGTACACAGCACTACGCAGATAAAAATAGGTTAGAGTTTCAATAGCGGTGCAGAAGTGCTCAATCGAGGGTCCGCTTGCTTACGCGCGCGGTTCGGACGTGGCCGAAATCCCCCACTCTCCTACTCTCCCGCTCTCCCACTCCCCCACTCCCCCACTCCCCCACTCCCCCACTCCCCCACT